>CAYNEY010000004.1:70544-77234 GCA_964396375.1 uncultured Polyangiaceae bacterium
TGGCCTGCGCCGCCTTGGCCTGGTGCGCCGCCTTGGCCTGCGCCGCCTTGGCCTGCGCCGCCTTGGCCTGGTGCGCCGCCTTGGCCTGCGCCGCCTTGGCCTGCGCCGCCTTGGCCTGGTGCGCCGCCTTGGCCTGCGCCGCCTTGGCCTGCGCCGCCTTGGCCTGGTGCGCCGCCTTGGCCTGCGCCGCCTTGGCCTGCGCCGCCTTGGCCTGGTGCGCCGCCTTGGCCTGCGCCGCCGTCTGTATTTGCTACGGCGTGCAGGAAGCAGCGCGCGGTGTCGATGGCGCAAGAGCGACGATTAGCGTTGTTCTGCTCGACGAACGTGACCCGCTCTGTCCCCATATCCACGAGATCCACCACGGCAACATGGCCATAGGTGAGATCCGCACCACAGGAACCGGGCGCGAAGACAATCACGTCGCCATGCACAGGGGTGGCGGTGATGGTAAGCTCGTCGGGGAGTTCACCGTCGCACCAGTCTTTGGCATTTCCATGAGTGTAGTCGATCCCGAAGCGAAAGAGCATGTAGCGATGGGCCCACTCGGTGCACTGGTAACCTCCACTCCACTGGGTGCGAATCCAGTCGTCACCGAGCGAGACAGGGCTCGTATCTACTCCGTTGTTTGACCATACGCCGCCTTCGAGTGCAAAGGAGCACTGAGCGTATGCGGGAAAGCCATCGATCCAGTGCTCGTTTGGCACCGACTCCCCGCAAATGTCCAACTCCTGGGCGGCCTGTCCAATCGGAGGTCTCGGATCCGATGTCTCGGAACAGCCGATGGCGACGATGATGAGAGCGGCTAATGACGGCGTGAATGGGTGAAAGCTCATGGTCGCCAGGGATTGTGCGGTTTGACGCCCAGGGTGCGCAGATGTCCGTTTCGACACCACTTCATCGTGGTCGTAATGTTGTTTGCAGACTGAACCGACGTGGAGGGGTTAGTCGCGGTACTGGTCGCTCGCCGGCGCCACGTTGCAGATCCCGAGTTCTCCGAACTGTATGACATTGCTCATGAGCAGGTCCAGATAGTACGGGCGTGTCAAGGGTGTGTCGTCCATTGGGTTTGCGACCGAGGGGTCGAGAAGAAGGTCGTCTAGAGTCACGATACCGTCGCTGTTGCCGAAGTTGTCATCGGCTGCGGCGAAAGGCTCGAAACAAGTCTCGAGGGGCCCGCATGAGAACAGCGTTTCCACCGACAGCCGAAGAGGAACCTCGACCTTCGACCGGCTCGCGAGTTGAATGGGAGCTGGACTTCCGGTTCCAAGGGAGCGACACCCGTAGAAGAACCTCGAGATGCGGAGCTCGAACACAAACGCCTTCACGGCAAGCCCACGCTCTGCCTGCCCCTCCACCAGCAGACTCATCGGTTCGGCGCGGCCAAAGAGGTTTGGGTCAAGGTGGCGCATCCGTTCGAGGTCATGTTCCGTGGTCCCGGTCGAGAGCACCACCTCGTCATCGTCAGGGCCCTGCAGGTAATAGCCAAACCCACAATCCCCGAGCCCGAAGAGTAGTGCGAGCTTCTCGGGCTCGGTCCGAAGACCGTCGAAGATCCGACCGTAGCTCGCCTCCGAGTACACGGTGCAGCTCGAGCCGGGAACCTCTTCGAGTTCCGGCGAGGCGAGGCTGACCAAGATTTTCGAGAAGCTCATGGTCCAGCCATCCCCGGTCTGTGATCCCGTGGTCGAAAACGGGACTCGCCCCGAGAACGTCACCAAGGCTTCTCCTGGCTCAGGGCCGCCATCGTCAGGAAGGCAACCCACAGCGGGGGCAAGCCAGAGCAGGGACCAGAACCAGGATTTTTCCACTAGAATCCTCCTTCGAGACCGAGACTGGGGATGGTGACAGGTCCGATCTCTTCGTTTCCGATCATTTCGCGGCTCAGGGTGGCGTTCATCAGTTCGGCTACGAAGCTGAGGTGGCTGTTGCCAGAGGTGAGCCAACGTTTCTCGAGTCGAAGGTCCAAGCGGAAGAAGGCATCGGTGCGCTCAGTATCCAGATTGCGGAGCGTCCCGGAGACAGGTGATGGGGCCAGGTTGGCAAACGGGATCCCTGTCATGAAGACCAGGCGCGTTCCGGCGCGCCAGGCACGGCCGAGGTCGTAGGCGAGGGCACCGTTCATGACGTGGGTGCGGTCGAACGTTGCATAGAAGTGTTCACGCCCGATGCTGCGCGTGGAGCGAGACCAGGTGTACGCGAGGTATCCACCCAGGTGGTCGGTCAACTTTCGCTTGAGCATCAGTTCGAGGCCCATGGCCAATCCTCGCGAGCGGCGGGTCAGCATCTCTTCATCGTCGCTGTCGCGTGATGCGGTGCCGATGGTGTCGGTGAGGTCGAAAAAGGCATTGTAGAACCCGGTGGTGGTCATTTGGGTATTGGCGGTGAGTCCGAATTCAACGGTCGAATTCAGCTGGGCGCTCCACTGCAATCCACCCGACATGTCGCCCCGGTTCAGCCCGGGCATGGGAACCACGAATGCGGGAGGCTGGTGGGCAAGACCGAAGGCGTGCACCATGCTTACCCGTGGTGATAACTGATACCTGGTAGAGACGCGGGGCTCGATGGCAAGCGCTGTGTTCGCGTCGATCTGGTACAGATCCAGCCGTAGTCCGGGGGTGACCTCGAGTGAGGGATCGACGTCGAGAACGCTTTCCACGTAGAGCCCGAGCACGCGATCGGTTCGCGACGGGAACAGGGCGGCGAGCGTCCCCTGCCCAGGATCGTCCGGATCGGCGTAGTTGCTAGGCAGGTGGCGGTTCTCATCGACTGAGCCGTCGAGTCCTCCTCGCAGTATGATGTGGTCGTGCAGGCGCCGTGCTGCATCGATGCGCAGGCCGAGTGCTCGCAATTCACCCGAGCCACCTTCGTCGATCAGCGTCCTGTCGTAAGCTGGTGTCAGCTGGACGCGCAACCTTCCGAGGGCATCCTCCCGCGTGTAGCCGAGCGTTGCACGGTAGAACTCCGCGCCGAACAGAACCTTTTCGAACCCCTGTTCCCTCGTGGTCAAGAGATCATAGGCACCGAAGCCCATGAAGCTGAGTCTCTCGGTCTGCGAGAGGTCGTAGGTCAGCCGGGCTTGGTAGTCGCGGTAATCGAGATCGATCTCCGGAGAGACCAGGGAGAGGATCCCCGCAGTGTATGAGTAGCGAGCCCCCACCAGGGCCGTCGCGCGTCCTTCGGCGAAGGGCGACTCGACCAGCGCCCCAGCATCGAAGACGCGCAGGTTGGCCTCCCCGCGTGGTCGGGTAGCTGGCGCACGCGTCACCGCCGACACCACCCCACCTGCGAAACGCCCCCAACGAGCCGGGTAGGCTCCGGCGTACAGGTCGACCTGATCGACCAATCCGGGATGCACCACCGATGGTCCGAGCATCAGGTGGAAAAGATAGGGAACGCGGACGTCGTCGAGGAAGTACCCAAGGTTTCCCGGCGGTGCACCCCGGACGAAGAAGAAGGGGAGTCCGGAGACGATGGGCGTCACCCCAGGCAAACTCTCGATGGCTCGGAAGGGATCACCGAAAGCACCCGGCAGCTCTCGCACTTCCCCCCGAGAGAGAGTTCGGACGGTGGGCGCCGGGCGCTCCCCCCACACAGTGACTTCGATGGTTTGAGCGGGTGAAGAGAGTGGTCCCGTGTGCTCGGCTGGCGTGAGTTCTGGGTGCAGTGGCACGTGGGCTAAAAGAGGCAGTGTCAACTCCACTGTCTCGCCGTGTCGCACCTCGAGTTCCGCGCGGTTCGACGCGTAACCCGGTGCGCTCGCCAAGACGACGAAGCGCCCACCTCGAGGACTCTCAGCGGTTTGGGAGGATGCGTCGAGCAGCAAGACTTCACCGTCCTTGCGCACGGTCAACCGGGCGCTCACCCATGCCCGCGTCGTCGCGTCGACAGCGCGAAGCATGAGTCGTGCCGGTGGCGCCACGAACAGATACCCGTGGCGGATTCGGGCCTGCACGGGCTGGTTGTCACGGCGCGCCGGGGCGAAGCGGAGTTGACGTGCTGCTGCGAGGGCCGACTCGGCGAAAGCTGGGAGAACCCAGCCTTCGACCTCCGCATCTTCCACGGCACCGTCCGCACCGACCAGCAGGCGCAGGGGGACGGCCACCGGGGACGGTGCTCTGCCCTCGAGCTCGCTCTGTGGATAGAGAGGTTGCGAATCGGTGACCAGCACCGGCCATGTCAAAGCGGCAGGCTCGTCTCCTCGAACCCATTGTGCGTGCGAGACGAGGAGGACCGCAAGGGCAGTGCCAAACACTCGCGCAATGGGTGGAGATGCCATAGGAAGCTCGTGCCCGAGGGCTCGATGGGACCAATCTACCAATCGTCGCGAAAGGTTCGAGGAACATTCCAATCCAGCCTGGGCATCTGCTAGCCTATGCCGGTGACCATCAAGGCCTTTGTACCCGGGCTGGCGAGCGTTCTCTTCACCCTACTTGGCGCATCTGCCACAGCGTTGGGTCAGGTGGACCCCTACGCTGCACCTGCCTCAGGGCTGGAAACGGGCGGGCTCGCTCCTCCCGGCAGCGGGAGTTCGACCTTCGGAGACGGCTACAGCCCGTCCGCCGATCCCACCTCCGAAAGCCTGGATCGCGCAGCGGCTGAAGACTCGGGACGAGGACTCAACTTCGTTTGGCTGAACGGCGAGGGAGGATTCGGGTTTCTTGGACTCCAATCGTTTCAAGGTAAGGATCTGGTTGACCGTGAGCTGGTCAAGAGTCGTCAAGAAGGTCCTGTATTCGGGCTCGGTGCTGGGGTCTATCTCGCGAAGTTCAGTCTGGGCGCCCGCTTTCGCCTTGGCACATTCGATAACTGGCAGCTGTTCACTCTCAATGCCGAGGCCGGTTTGCACCTTCCCGTTCACCCGGTGCTTGAACCCTATTTCACGCTCGGTGGTGGTTATGTCGGTATTGGTAGCTTCGATCCGGGCAACACCAGTGTCGATCTGAAGGGAGCGGGGGTGACGATCCGTGGTTTCAATGTCCGCGCTGGATTCGGTCTCGACGTGTTCGTATCGAAGGTGGTCTCCGTGGGGGCCAATCTGACTGGGGAGGTGCTGTTCCTGTCGCGAGCTGCCGTTGATCCCGATGAAGTGCTGGATGACCCCGAGAATCCTACCGCCGCCGAGGAGCGGGCTGCAGATTTCTACGCACTCGATGGCTCGAGCATTGGCACTGCCGGCACTCTGACCGGCGTCATCGGTCTTCATTTCTAGAACGTGATCTCAAGTCTCATTGTCATCGGTTGCGTGGGCGCTGCAGGGTTCCTTCTCCTTTTCAAAGGATTGAAAGAGGCAGCGTGGCTGAGTCTCGCCGGCGCACTCAGAATCGTGCTGGCGACGGCCGCCACGGGTGCCTTTGTGGTCTTGGCTCGGGATGTCCTGCTCGAGGCGCTCGGTTGGAAAGGTCCAGCTTCGGCGCTCGAGGCGGCGTTTTTGATCACCTCGCCGAGCGAGCAGGCCACCATCGCGCTTGTGGTGTGGCCACAGGTCAGAGGACACAAGCTGCTTAGGATGGGTACTTCTGTGTTGGTCGTAGCGCTGGCTGGGCTCGGCTTGGCAGTCGCGCGATCGGTGATGGCAGTCGTGAGCGTGGGAGCGAGTTTGGAACCGGTGGCTGCGATCACCGCAGCGGTTGTGCTGGTGAGCAGCGCAGCCGGCTGGGGCGCGCTGCTTACGGTGTCGAGGCCCGGGCTAAGGCGTTGGTTGCCTCTGGGTTGGTTTGGCGCGGTGTTGCTGAACGGAAGCGTCCACTGGTTGTCGAGTTCGAGGGCAGGATGGGCGACCGCGGTGCTGGTCGCGGTGCTGGCTGTGGTCGTGGTGGTGGCCACACTGACCGCCCGTAACTTGAGAGGGGTGCGTGAGTCGATGGTGTGGACCGAGGCCCATTTGCGCGAACTTCTGCCCAATTCAGCGCGATTCGAGCGGGTTCGCCAGGCCTTTCAACACGCGCATCGTCCGGCACTCCTACACTGGATTCTGGGGGCTGCGGTGGTGAGCTTCGGCGCGAGCGTTGCGGGTTTGCTGCTCAGTGTGTTGGTGGCGCATCGGGTGGGCATCGATCTTTCGGAGGTTGGCGCGAGCGACACCTCGGCCAGGATAGCCATTTTGCTCTTGACTGGGGGGGCGATCACATCCTTTCTCGTGTCGGGATATGTGGTTGCTCGCGCCAGTCGTGCCGATAGCCTCTTCGAGAGTGGCCTTGGAATGGCAGCGACCATCGCCTGTCTGATAGTGCTTGCCTTCATGCTTTCGCCTGCGACAGGGGTGCTCGCGCTCGTGGCAAGTCCAGTAGCCTTCGTCCTTGGGTGCACCGGGGCGTGGCTGGGGATCGAGCGACCAAGGCGCGCTCGTTGATACCTGACGCAAACGGGGCGCCCCGCTCTCGGGGAAGAGTGTCGCAAGCGTCAACAACCAATCACCAATCACTCTGACCGTGCAGCAGCGCGACGTACACCGATTCGATTAGTGCCGATCCTCGAGCTGTGATGTGATACGATACCGGATCGAGAGAGCTCCCCGAACCCAACGAGTAGAGCGAACGCCCATGACAGCATCTCGGCCTGCCTCCTTCCTCTATTGGATTCTTGCCGCGAGTACCACCATCGCCTTTGGCTCGGCGTGCTCCGAGACCCGAGAAGACCAACCAAACCTGCAACATTCGGGGGGTGGCGCGAGTTTGGGAGGTGGCGGCAGCA
>CAYNEY010000004.1:77284-131834 GCA_964396375.1 uncultured Polyangiaceae bacterium
CGCTCGGTGAGGGTGGGTTGTCTACCGACATCCAGGGTGGCGCAAGTGCGGTTGGTGGTGCTGACAGCGGTGGCAGTGCCTCCGGAGGAGCTCCGAGCGGAGGGGGCACCGTCGAGGGCCAGGGCGGCGTGCTTGGAATCGGGGGCAGGGCAGTCGGGGGTGAGTCAGGCAACGCAGGACTCCCGGGTTTGGGTGGGGAGTCGGGCGACGGGGGAGGTTTGGGCTCTGGCGGTGATGCTCCGGGCGGGAGTGCTTCGGACGGGGGTGCAGTGGGCGCGGGTGGTATTTCGGTTGAAGGGGGTGCTGGTGGAGAGACCGGGCCCGGTGGCGATGGTGGAGTTGGTGGCGATGGCGGAGTTGGCGGCAATGGCGGAGTTGGTGGCGATGCTGGTGTCGGCGGAGCGACGGCCGGATTCGAGCCCGAGATCATTCTGGAACAATTGCGGCGCGCCAACGACTGGTTCGTGAACGCATATCCCGATCCCTCGGCCTTGATTCCGGGCACGGATCGGCAGCGTCCCAGCAACCTTTGGACGCGTGCCCTGTACTATGAGGGATTGATGGCTCTTTACGCCATCGAGCCGGAGGCGGCGCTCAAACAAGCTTACTACGAGTACGCGGTGGAGTGGGGTGAGACTGAGAGCTGGGCAGGTGGGCCTTGGTCCCTCACGTACATCACCGAAGAAGGCGCGAACACCAATCGCAACGCTGATAACCAGGCTTGCGGACAGACCTATGTCGATCTGTATCAGATCGAGGCCGAGTCGGTGCGAATTGCCCAGATCAAGGCCAGCGTAGACTACATGAAAGACAACTTCCAATCCGACACATGGTGGTGGATAGACGCGATCCAGATGTCGATGCCGATCTTCGCCAAGCTCGGCGTGTTGCTCGACGACCCGAGCTATTTTGAATCCATGTGGGAGTACTACTCGGACACGCGCGATACGGTTGGTGGTGGCCTCCTCAACGAGGCTGAGGGGCTCTGGTGGCGTGATCTTCACTTCTCTGCGGGGCAGACCTCGGTATTGATGACCGCGGACATCCACGCCAACTTCTCCAGCCGCTACCCGCGGAATACGGATGGTTACGTACTCGCACCCAATGGGGAGAACATGTATTGGTCGCGCGGGAACGGCTGGGTGATGGCGGCTCTGGTGCGGGTCCTCGACATCCTGCCCGACAGTGATCCCCACTATCAGACCTACCTCTCGGATTTTCGGGCGATGGCGGAGGCGCTGGTGCCGCTTCAGCGTGAGGATGGATTCTGGCATGAGAGCCTGACTGATCCGACACACTGCACCTCGATTGGACTCGAAGGGAGAGATGGGCCTGAGACCAGTGGTACTGGGCTTTTCGCTTACGGCCTGGCTTGGGGCCTTCGTCGCGGACATCTGGATGTGGCGATCTATGGTCCGGTATTGGAGCGCGCATGGACCGGGCTCTCGACCATTGCGCTTCAGAGTGATGGGCTGGTTGGCTACGTACAAGATACCGGGGATCGACCCTGCACCGGCACCGTACCCCTTGGCCCTACCACCACCGCCAATTTCGAGGACTACGGTGTGGGCTGCTTCCTCTTGGCAGGCACTGAGGTCTACCGATTGATGCTGGCGAATTAGCCTTCGACTAGGGCCTGATCACGAGGATGCTCGAGGGCTCCTGCCTGGGCAGCCAGCGTTGGCCGTACCAACCGGGTTTCACCGGCGGCTCTGTGAAGTGGTACATGAAGAACCCGTCGATTGGGGCGAGGTTGATGCATCCGCCGCTCATGGGGTGACCAAAGCGATCGTGCCAGTAGGCCGTGTGAAGGGCGTATGGCCCTTGGAAGTTCTGGGCATAGGGCACCTCGGAGTGGATCAGATCGTTGGGGGCGACCATCGTAGAGGAGGTGAACTTGCCGGTGATGTTGAATCGCCCGAGCGGTGTCGCGCCAGTCGAAAGCGGGTCGCGCCCTCGGATGGGCAGTCCTCCGCGACCGGGTGAGATCAGTGTCGTGAACACCGGTCGAGTGTCCTCGTAAGCGACCAGCCAGCCGCCGAGAATGCTGACCTCGATCCAGGTGCGCCGTCCGGTGGGAGGGCGAGTTTGCTTCGAATCCGAAGAGCCAGCGAGGGGAGTGCCCCAGGGAGTGTGGGTTGCCAGCAATGGGAGTACGACATCGGTTGCCATGATCAGGCTTCCATCGCGTGTCGTCAGATACTCCACGCCTTCCAGGGTCTCCCGTGTCGAGCCGAGCTCGATCATCGAGAGTCGGGGCAGGATCCGAGCGACCTCAACCACCCCTTGCGCGTTGCGCCGGTAGGCTGACTTACCGTCGTCACGCACGAAGGCCACGGGCCAAGCCGTGGCTCTGAGGTCAACCCCGTGAAAATCGGTGGTTGGGTAGGGTGCAACCCGATCCTTTGGGATATAGGCGTAGTCCGAGGTGAGCCAGAAATCGCGATTCAGGTGCCTGACACCTGCCGAATAGGCTACCGTCGAACGAGGTCCCAGGCGATCGTGTGCCTCGTGGATGTTGCGGCGCAAAGCTGGGAAGACGATGGGTGTCGTCGATTCGGCATCGAGCAGAATGCCCGCGAGTGAGCCCGTGTCGACTCCATGAGTCCGCCCGGCCTCGAGCTGCTCGAGGTGAGCGAGGAGTCCGGCTTCTCTCCCCCGTTGCTGGGTGTCCGTCGGGAGGGACCGATACAAAGGAGCCCCGCGCGATTCCCCATATCGGTGCAAGAACGGTGACTCTACGTGGGGCGAATAGGGGAACACCGCCGCGTACTCCGGGTCGTCGGGGTCGAGGGTAACGCGCCCTCCGTCCGCACAAACGAAGCCTTCCGGGGCTACGGCGTGAAAGGCCGTGCATCCGATGCCGTACACCGGCTTGGGATCGCGGAGGGCGACGCTGCCCCCGGTCCAAAGAAAGCCAATCCACTCCGAATTGATGTCGGGGATCGGGTAGATCCAGGCGTGCCGACTCCGCACGTAGAGTCGGCCCGTGTCCGTGGGACGTGCTCGTGCCAGAAGGGCATTCCGGTCGAAATTGGGAGGACGCAAAGCCAAGGCGCGCTCGAGGATGCTCAAGGTGGAGACGGGCGCTGGAGTTGGATTCGGGGCCGTCCCTGTCTTGCCACTATCGGCTATGGACGACGCGGCGGGAATGGCGCTGGACGAGGCCCGAGATGTGCCTGCGGAGGTAACGGAAACCGAAGGCCCGAGCGAGGGAGCCGGCGAGGATGAGCCCGATGAGGTTATGGACGTGACCGAGCGGACGGTGGGAGGCGGAGTCCTCGCCCCGTCGCAGGCAGCGATCAGGGCGAGACAGGGCATGAGTCCGGTGCGGCGCATGGACTCGACTCTAGCAACCTTTTCGCGGACCGTCGTCGCGGCTAGACTGGGCCGTCTGTGACTTTGCCACCCCCGAGAGACGAGAGCGAGCTTTTGGAGCGCGCCGAAGCCTGCGCGGGGCTCTGCCTCGACGAGCTTGCCGAGCGTTCCGGCTCCACTGTCCCTCGAGATCTCCGCGGACATAAGGGGTGGGTTGGAAATCTGGTGGAGGTGATCCTCGGGGCAACAGCGGGCTCGCGCGACGTTCCCGATTTCGAGCAGATCGGTGTGGAGCTCAAGACGTTGCCCATCAATGCTCGAGGGGTCCCCGCTGAGTCGACCTTTGTGTGTACCATCCCGTTGCTCGAGGTTGCCGACACCGAGTACGAGGGGTCCCGCGTGTATAGAAAGCTCCGCCGCGTGCTGTGGTTGCCTATCGAGGGAGAGCGCTCCATACCGGTTGGGCGGCGCCGCGTTGGTGTGCCCCGTCTCTGGACACCGGACCCAGAAGAGGACGCAGCGCTGCGCTTCGATTGGGATACTCTGGCCGGTTGGATTGGTCGCGGTGACGTGGAGCGTATCACCGGTCACATGGGTCATGTTCTGCAGGTGCGCCCGAAGGCCCGTGATTCCCAGGCAAGACGATGGGGGCTGGATGAAGACGGGGTGCGAGTCCTTCGCTTACCGCGTGGTTTCTATTTGCGCGCGTCCTTCACGAAACGCATCCTTGGGCGGCTTCTCAGAGCGCCCTAGTGTGACGAACCGTCAGCTCAAGTGATGCCACTATCCCAGATCCGATGTCTCGGTCCCTTCGGATCCTGAAGGTGTCTCGGGTGGCAGGGGGCTGGAGGAAGGGAGCGAGGCCGGGAACCATGGGCTCTTGGTCAACTCACGCACCACCTGGGTCGCGTATCCGCCCGCTGGGAGCGTGAACTCGACCATGACCGCGGAGTCTCCCAAGGTTGTGGCTGAGAGTCCCTCGGGGACAACCAGAAGGTCGCGTCGTGTGCCGGGCGCGTGGCGGCCCAGTTCCGAAAGAGTGGCGTCGTCGAGCCCCGACTGTCGGAGCACCGTGCGCTCGAGTTCCTCGGCATCGTAGGCAGCGGCGCGCATCTTTGGTCCGAACATTGGTCCCTGAGGATGAAGATCGCCCGCAGCATAGCGGGGCTGCTCCTCGGCCAGATCTTCCACCACGAAGTTTGAGCCACTTCCCTGGAGGCGCACCACCTCGCCTCGGATCAGCTGCCCGGGATCGCGAGCTTGGCGCAGCCACAGATATCGGTTGAAGAGTTCGGATTGCAGCACGCTGGGTAAGAGCTTGGACAGCAGACGGGCCTTCTTTGGGGATAACCTGGCACCGCCGCGGAGAAAGGCGAGTGCATCGCTCAGATTTCTGCCCTGGTGACCAAAACGTTGGATGCCGAAGGCATTGAACATCCCCTTCGAGAGCCGGGCCACCAGCGCCTGAAGGCGCACGGCGCTCTCGCTATGAACATCGACCAGTCGGATTCGAAAGCGGTTGGCGCGGAGATGCCCGGTGCGAAGCTTGTTGGAATGGCGACTCTCCTCGAGGATCACGACATTCGCAGGCAGCTCCCATTCACGGACCGGACGGCAGCGCGCCGGCAGGCTCAGCCATTGACTGGTGATGGCGTGCTTGTCCTTGAGTCCGGCGTGACCGATTTCCCGTTCCGGGACCTCTGCGGCTCGACTGAGGAGGTGCACCAGTTCAGGGGTGGTAAGCCCCGATTTCTGCACGCGCACGTAGAGGTGGTCGCCGTTCCCGGAGGGCAAGTACGCGGGGATCTCATCGACACAGAAGTCTGGCGGTTCCTCCCCAATCCGCCCTAGCACTCCAGGCAAATCAGCACAGACTGTCGGAGGTTCGATGGGGAGCGCTGCATGATCCAGGATCGAAAAATCCATCTTATGTTTACTTCTTGGCAACCAGTTGCTTCAGAGTCTCGAGGAGCTTATGGCTGGCGGTCGAGTCCAAGGACAATCCTGGGTGACCGAGCACGAGAAACTCTGGATCGAACGCCTGTTCGCCGAAATCTGGGGGAGGAGGAGCGGTGCTGCCGAGGGGGAGCGCCCGTGTCGGCCCGGCGTGGCAGTCCACCACCACCGCCGCGATGTTGTCGGGGCCACCACGTCGGTTAGCGGCGTCAATCAACGACCTCGAGACGTCCTCGAGAGGCATCGACGCAGCGAGCATCTCAGCGATTTGTTCCGCTTCGACCACGGTGTGAAGGCCATCGGAGCAGAGTAAGTAGCGATCTCCAGCGATCACCGCATGCGAGCGGACACTGACACGGAGTTCATCCTCGACTCCAAGGGCCCGCGTGATGAGATTGCGCGGAAGGCGTTCTAGTGCGGCGTCCTCTAGCTCTGGGCGATTCTCCACCACATCCGTGAGCAGTGAGTGGTCCTGGGTCAACAGTTCGAGGTGCCGCGCGCGAAGTCGGTAGCACCGACTGTCACCCACGTTTGCGACATGAACCAGGCCGGAGCGAGGGGAGAAGAGCGTGGATACGCAGGTCGTGCCCATCCCACGGTGCTGATCGGAAACGCGCGAGATGGCGATGATATCCTGGTTGGCACGATGGACTGCTGCCGAGATACGGCGGGCTCCGGCGGGAAGACCGAACCGATCGAATTCGGGCTGCTCACGGGCATGAGGGGCTGTCGATGTGATGTGCGAAGCGATGGACCGCACCGCCAAAGCGGCCGCAACCTCTCCCGCGTTGTGGCCGCCCGCGCCGTCGCACACCGCATAGACCCGGAGATCGTCACGGACCAGGATGCGATCCTCATTGAGTTCACGCCGCCGGCCGCGATCAGTGCTTCCCGTGCCACGGATCGCGATCTCGATGACGTTATCGGGGTGGAAAGCCATATGCTTCCGTTACACAAAACCCAGACCGAAAGGAAGGTACTAGCCCCGAAAACCCAGCAAAACCGAGTGATTGTGCGGACACTCAGGCAAAGTTGTGCAGGTAAGGCAGGCGCTCAAAGGTCGCGGCAATCGCGGATTGGTTGGCCAGCAACTCTGCGGTGGTATCCCAGCGTCCGAGCAGAAACTGGGTGCGGACGCCGTCAGGCATATCCAGTGGGACCGACAGGGAGCCAACGATTGCCAGCATGCGCTCGAGGTCCACGACCACCGTGCCGGAGGGGTTTGCCTCAACCGCCCTCATCAGCGACTCCATGTCCTCGCTCCTGACCTGTGCGCAGGGGATCCCGAGTGCCACGCAATTGCCGAAGAAGATCTCCGCGAAGCTCTCGCCGATCAGCGCCTTGATGCCCTTGCCCCAACGCTTGATCGCTTGGGGAGCGTGCTCCCGAGAGGAGCCACAGCCGAAGTTCTTGTTCACGAGCAAAATCTCCCCTCCGACGAACCGAGGATCATCGAAGGGGTGTAGTTGGCCCTGGGCGCGAAGCTGGGCGCGATCATCCTCGAATGCGTGCTCGCCGAGACCGTCGAAGACCACGGTGCGGAGGTAGCGGGCAGGAATGATCCGGTCGGTATCGATGTCGT
Source organism: uncultured Polyangiaceae bacterium (assembly GCA_964396375.1). GTDB lineage: Bacteria > Myxococcota_A > Polyangia > Polyangiales > Polyangiaceae > FEN-1139. The sequence goes on from CAYNEY010000004.1 coordinate 84,141, forward strand.
TACCTCGCAGCACGACGCCGCGGCCAGAGAGGGAAATGCGCTTAGAATCTTGCATGATACGACTCCTTGTCGGTCAGTGGACGGTCCCGAAGACCTTGCGGGCGTCTGCGACTTCGCCTGTGATGGCTGCGGCGGCGACCATCAGCGGGCTCATGAGCAAGGTGCGACCGGTGGGTGACCCCTGGCGGCCTTTGAAGTTTCGGTTCGATGATGAGGCGCTCAGTTGGTTGCCCTTCAGCTTGTCTGGGTTCATGGCCAGGCACATCGAGCAGCCCGCCTCACGGAAGGAGAACCCCGCTTGCTCAAGGATTCGGTGCCAACCGCGCTCGACCATCTCGCGCTGTACCTGCTGCGAGCCAGGGACGATCAGTGCTGTGACGTGGGGCGCCACGCGGTACGGGTGCGCCTCCAGCACCTTCACCACGGCTTCGAAGTCACTCAGCCGCCCGTTGGTGCAGCTGCCGATGAATGCGACATCGATCTTCTGACCGGCGACGGGCTGCCCTGGGCGCACGCCCATGTACTCGTAGGCCTCGGCCACGCTTTCGCGTTCACTGGGTGGGAAGGACAGAGCGGTGGGGATGGTGCCCGAAATCGGCACGGATTGACCAGGGGTAATGCCCCAGGTGACCATGGGCTCTATGGCACTTCCATCGAAGCGTACGGTGTCGTCGTACTTGGCGTCCGGATCACTCTTGATGCTCTCCCAGTAGGCGAGCGCGCGATCCCAGGCCGAGCCGGTCGGCGAGTATTTGAGGCCCTTGAGGAACTGATAGGTCGTCTGATCGGGATTGACGTACCCGCAGCGTGCGCCACCTTCGATGCTCATGTTGCACACGGTCATGCGCTCATCCATGCTCATGGCCTCGATAGTGCTTCCTGCATATTCGTAGGCGTAGCCAACGCCGCCGTTCACCCCGAGCTGATTGATGATGAACAGGATCACGTCTTTGGCCGTGACGCCGGGCTGCAGCGCTCCGCTGACCTCGATCCTTCGCACCTTCAGTTTGCCCATGGAGAGGGTCTGTGTTGCGAGGACGTCACGCACTTGAGAGGTCCCGATCCCAAAGGCGATGGCGCCAAAGGCTCCGTGTGTCGACGTGTGAGAGTCTCCGCAGCAGATGGTCATGCCCGGCTGAGTCAGTCCATTTTCGGGCCCGACCACGTGAACGACACCTTGCTCCCCGTTCTCCGGAGCGAAGTAGCGGATCTTGTGGTTCTTGACGTTGGCCTCTAAGGCCAGCCACATCTGCTCCGCCAGGCTGTCCGAGAGTGGACGCAGGCGGTTGTCGGTAGGAATGATGTGGTCCACGGTGGCAAATGTGCGCTCAGGGAATCGCACGGGCAGCCCCCGCTCTGCGAGCATGCTGAAGGCCTGAGGCGACGTGACCTCGTGGATGAGATGCAGCCCCATGAGGAGCTGATACTGGCCAGATGGCAGCTTGGCCACAACGTGATTTTCGAACACCTTCTCGTACAGCGTCTTGCCCATGTCAGGTTACTCTCTTTGCTCGACGGCATGGACGTAGCGTTCCATGCGTTCGGTCAGGCGGTTTCCGAATCCGACGAAGGCCCTCAGCTCTGGTGCCGAGAACCTCTTCCAAACTCGATTGATGGCGTGTTCTCGCTCCTGTGCCAACTGCAGAAGAAGGCGTTGACCGCTCGCCGAGAGTTCATAGCAACGCTGCCGACCGTCCTCCGGAACCGAACGGACCCGAACCAGCTGCTTGTCCAGGAGTTGGCGGAGGATCTTGGACACGGCAGCCGCGGAGCTGGCTCGTTGTCGGGCGAACAGGCTTGGCATGAAGTGCTCGGCCGAGATCTCCTCCAGTACCGCCCACTGCTGTTCAGTGAGGCCGACGGTGTGGGCGAGCTGGTGACGCCGCTCTACGAACAAATCCGAGAGACGCCGGAGCACAGCGATCGCCTCGTGTACGTCAGTGGTCGCGGGCACGTGAAGATAGTGAACCATGGTTAACTATTGTCAAGGACCGTGTCCGCGAGCGACCGCTCGGCCGAGGCGGAGCCGGATGACAACGCGTCAGCTCTCGACACCCATGAGGGTGATGACGGGGTGGCCCGATTGGGCGGAAGCGTCCAGATCGACGGTGCCGAAGAGGAAGAAATCCAAGTGATCCGAGGGGTCGGAGAGAACCTGCTCGAAGCGCAGTGCCCGGTCCGACTCTGAGGAGAGCCTGAGCCGCCCCTTGGAGCGGGCCTTCGGATCCACCAGCAGTTCTCCGTGAGAGTCGAAGTAGCCGCGGAGTTGGTCGCGCAACCACCCCGGGCTCTTCGCAACGCTCGGATCGAGGAGCTGGCTTGCCAGCTCGTAGTCGTGCCGCGCCAGTGCCCGCAGCAGGGAAAAGAGTGTGTTGTGCACAAGGATGCGGAAGGCTGGCAGATCGCGGGTCACGTCCTCCCGGTCTGCTTCGGGGAGCGTGAGGGATGGGCTCTCGGAGGAGGCAGGTGTCGGGATGACCTCGGACCGTGCCACCAGTCGCTCCCATTCATCGAGCAGACTGCTGTCGGTGCTGCGCACGATTGCGCCGAGGAAAGCGATGATCTCCTCGAGTTCGGGGGTCCGGGCGCGCGCCGGAACCGTGCGGGTGAGGTTTCGAAACACGTCGCAGAGATACCGAAGCAGCAAACCCTCATTGCGTGCTGCGCCGTATTCGCGAATGAAGTCGTTGAAGGAGTAGAACTCCTCGACCATCTCTCGAGCCAGACCCTTTGGCTTGATGTTGTCTGAGCTGACCCAGGGATGTCGTCGAGCGAAGTCGTTGAAGGTGTCGTAGATGAAACCTGCGTTTGGCTTCGGATAGGTTAGCTTCTCCAGCTCGGCGATCCGCTCGTCGTACTCCACTCCAGCGGCCTTCAGCTCAGCCAGCTTCCGTGTCTTCAGGACATCCAACTGCCGCTCAAGAAGCGCGTGCGGATCCTCGGCCACGGCTTCGGTAAGGCTGAGTACATCCAGTGCATATGTCTCCGAATCCGGGTCGAGGAGTTCTACTGCCTCGACCAGATACAACGAGAGCGCCTGGTGCAAGGAGAAGCTTGACTGAAGATCCTCTCGGAACGTGACGCCACCGTCCGAAGCAAGCTCGAGGATCCCGGCGTCGACCAGGGAGCGAAACATCGCGCTGGCCGTGCGTCCGAGGGCACGGCGGCTGCGGCGTGGCTCGTGGCAGTCGTAGATTAGCCGAGCCAAGCTACGACAACCGCCGTTCGGCCGTGACAGGACGCTCACGATCATCTGATGCGAAACGGTGAAGGAAGAACGTAGAGGCAAAGGTGGAGCGTCGACCAGGCGTTCGAAGGTGCGAGCATCCCAGTGAACATAGCCGCGCGTTGGTGGCTTCTTCTTCACGATCCGCTTCTGTTTCACCGGATCCCCACCGGCGCGAGCCAGAAGTCGCGCGTTCTCAACCACGTGTTCGGGCGCCTGTGCCACCACGTGCCCGCGGGTATCGAAGCCTCGACGCCCGGCGCGGCCTGAGATTTGGTGGAAATCCCTGGCGGCGAGCAAGACCGTGCGTTGGCCGTCGTACTTGCACAGGCGGGTAAGGACCACGGTGCGGATCGGAATGTTGACGCCGACTCCCAGCGTATCGGTGCCGACCACGACCTTGAGCAGACCCGTCTGTGCCAGCTTTTCGGTCAGTAGTCGGTACTTCGGCAACATGCCTGCGTGGTGGACACCTATTCCATGGCGGAGGAAGCGCTGAAGATCGCGCCCGAAGGCTGTATCGAAGCGCACCCCAACCAAGCAACTGGCGATGGCTCGCTTCTGCTCCCGGCTGCAGTAGTCCACACTGAGCAGGTTCTGGGCCTCCTCGACCACGGAGCGCTGGGTGAAGCACACCACGTAAATGGGGGCGAGTTCGCGCTCGACCAAGATCTTCAGGGTCTCGTGGAGTGGGGTTTCGCGATACTCGAAATCGAGTGGAACCGGCCGTTCCTTCGAGCTTACCACGGTGGTGGTGCGGCCAGTTCTTCGGGTCAAGACGTCGACGAAGGGCTGGGGATCGCCAAAAGTCGCGGACATCAGCAGAAAACGCGCCCGAGGCAGGGTAAGAAGTGGGATCTGCCAGGCCGTTCCGCGATCGCGATCGGCGTAGTAGTGAAACTCGTCGATCACGATCTCTTCGAAGTCGAGGTCAGCACCGTACCGGAGCGCCTGGTTGGCCAGGATCTCCGCGGTGGCGCAGACGATGGGAGCGTCTGCGTTGACTGATGCGTCCCCGGTGACCAATCCCACGTTCTTGGCCCCAAACTCCCGACACAAGGCCAAAAACTTCTCATTGACCAGCGCTTTGACCGGCGCGGTGTAGATGGTGCGACTCTGGCGAGCCAGAGCGAAGAAATGCAAAGCCGTTGCGACCAGCGTCTTGCCCGAACCGGTTGGAGTGGAGAGGATGACGTTGTTTCCCGCGCAGATCTCGACCAAGGCCCGCTCTTGGGCCTCGTAGAGTTCGACACCCAGGTGCGTGGTGTAGTCGAGAAAACGATCGAGCACGGCCTCCCCGAGCACATCGCTCCCCCGCGGCGGCAGCGTGTATAGGAGGTAGCCGAGGGGGGATTCTCCGTCGGGGATCGTCACCATCGCTCCGGCACTAGCACCAAACCGGCCCTGACTCGAACTTGACCGAGGGGGTGACCGGTGCCTCGGCCGCGAGTAGACTCGTCCCATGCCTAGGCGGATTCGGATCACCACCGCGCAGACGAGGCGGGTAGAACTCCGCCTGATCGAGGATGGTGAGCACACGAGCCAGGTGATCGAGGCCGGGATCCTAGGCGCCAGGAGCCAGGTGTGGATCGCCACCGCCAACCTGAAAGACGTAAGGGTGATGGCGCCGATCGGTACGCGGGACCGGGCCAGGGGACGTTACGTTTCTCTCTTCGACGAGCTAGTCTCTCTGCGAAGGCGCGGCGTCGAGGTGCGGCTTCTGCATGCTGGAGCGGCCTCGCGTCCGCTCCAGGTGCGGCTCCGCTCGGCAGCGGAGTCCGCGGTGATGCTGCGTCGGTGTCCGCGGGTCCACCAAAAGGTGGTGGTGGTAGACGGTGGTTTCTTGTACTTGGGTTCCGCGAACGTCACCGGGGCAGGGCTGGGCGCGAAGGCGGAGGAGCGTCGAAACTTCGAGCTTGGTATCGTGACTGACGACGACGTCCTGCTCGACCGAGTCCAGGCGTCGTTTGACGCGATTTGGACCGGTCAGCACTGCGCGAGCTGTCGTCTGCGCCGGCTCTGCCCAGCGCCGCTCGATCGTCCGCGGGTTACCAAACCTAGCCGACGGTAAGGCGTTCCAGTACGGCGTTTCCCATTTCCGAGGTTGAGACGGGAGACTTCGTGGAAAGGTCACCGGTGCGGATCCCGGCGTCGAGTGCCTTTTCGACCGCGCGTTCGATCGCTGCCGCCTCAGTCGAGAGCGCCAGGCTGTGTCGCAAGAGCAACGCCGCGCTCAGGATGGTTCCGAGCGGATTCGCGATGCCTTTTCCGGCGATGTCCGGCGCCGAACCATGGATGGGCTCATACAAGCCGAGTCGGCTGTCCCCCAAGGACGCGCTCGGAAGCAGTCCCAGGCTGCCACCCACCACCGCCGCTTCATCCGAGAGGATGTCGCCAAACATGTTCTCGGTCACGATCACATCAAAACTGGACGGTGCGAGCACGAGGCGCATCGCGCAGGAGTCGACCAATTGGTGCTCGAGCGTCACGTCAGGATACTCGCGGGCGACCTCCATGGCGATCTGGCGCCAAAGCCTGGAGGTCGACAGCACGTTGGCCTTGTCCACCGAGGTAACTCGGTGTCGTCTGCTGCGCGCCAGCTCGAATGCTCGGCAAAGAACCCGGCGAATCTCAGCTTCGGAGTAGATGAGGGTGTCTATGGCGCGTCGTCCGTCCGGTGTCTGCTCCTCCCCCTGAGGGCGGCCAAAGTAGAGTCCACCGGTGAGTTCGCGCACCATCAGAAGGTCAGTTCCCGCGGTGCGGTCACTCTTGAGCGGAGAGGCCTCCGCGAGTGAGGCGAACGCTCGCACGGGGCGAAGATTGGCGTAGAGGCCGAGCCCTTTCCGGATCCGGAATAGTCCGTCCTCGGGGCGGGTCAGGGCTTTCATGTCGTCCCACTTGGGACCACCAACCGCCCCCAGCAGTACGGCGTCCGAGGCGCGTGCCGTGTTGAGAGCTTCTTCCGTGAAGGGTTCGCCGTGGGCGTCCAAGGAACAGCCGCCTATCAAGCGTGTCTCGAATGAAAAATCATGGGAGAAGAGTCGCGCGACGGCTTCAAGGATGCGCCGACCTTCGGCGACGATCTCCGGGCCGATTCCATCACCAGGCAGAAGTAAGATACGAGCTTTCATGTGGGATCCGTACGGCAGGAGCGCCCGCTCGGTGGCGGAGCGCTGCGGGTAACATGGGGTGAACCATCGAGCGCGTCAGCCGGGCTGACGCCGCACTCGCGAAGGCCGTACTCGATGCTGTCAACCAGCGCTTCGAGCGAGGCTTCGATGATGTTTGAGGAAGCGCCGACCGTGGTAAATTCCCGAGTTGCAGTGCGGCTATCGATCAAGACCCGGGTTACAGCTTCGGTCCCTCGGGAACCGTCGAGGATTCGGACCTTGTAGTCCGCCAGCGTGATTTCGGAGATGGCCGGGTAGACCGTGTGCAGAGCCTTCTTCAGTGCCGCATCCAGCGCTCCCACGGGACCTGAACCCTCGGCGGCTGTGTGCATGATCTGATCGTGAACCTGCACTTTGACGACCGCCTCGGCGAAGGGCACCGCCCCCTGTCGTTGGCCTACCATGATCTGGTAATCGAGCAGCCGAAACAACGGCTGATAGTCAGCCTGACGACGCAGGAGCAGGAGCGCCACACTGGCTTCGGCACTTTCGTAGGAGAGGCCGCGGGCCTCCGCTTCCTTGATCGCAAGCAGCGCGTCGCGATCTGTGCCGGCGTCGACCGTGACCCCTAGCTCCTCGGCTTTGCTGAGCACGTTACCGCGCCCAGAGAGCTCGCTTATCACCACCCGCATCTTGTTGCCGACTCGGGCTGGATCCACGTGTTGGTAGCTAGTTTCGGCACGCCGCATGGCAGCGACGTGCACTCCGCCCTTGTGGGCGAATGCGCTGCGTCCAACGTACGCCATATGATGATCGGGAGCGACGTTCGCAACCTCGGCTACGAAGTTCGACAAGTGACCGAGCTCCGGCAGCGAGGATTGCGGCACGCATCGGAGATCCATCTTGAACTCGAGGTTGGGGATGATGATGCTCAAGTTGGCGTTGCCGCAGCGCTCACCATAGCCGTTGATGGTTCCCTGGACATGGCGTGCCCCAGCCCGTACCGCGGCCAAGGAGTTGGCGACGGCGCAGCCGGTGTCGTCGTGGACGTGACACCCCACCGGGTGACCGAGACCATCGACGACCTGTCGCGTTGTCTCCTCAATTCTCCAAGGGATCCCACCCCCGTTGGTGTCACAGAGTACCACAACTTCCGCACCGCCCCGGACTGCCGCGCGCAAGGTTTCGAGTGCGTAGCTCGGGTCAGCCGTGTAGCCGTCGTAGAAGTGCTCCGCGTCGTAAAACACGCGCCGACCCTGGCCTACCAAGAACGAGATGGTGTCCTCGATCATGGAAAGGTTGTCGTCCAGCGTGGTGCGGAGCACCTCGGTGACGTGCAGGTTCCAGGTCTTACCGAAGACGGTGCACACCGGTGCCCCTGACTCGATCAAGGCGACCGTGCTGGGGTCTTCGGCGGCGGGAATCTTGGAGCGGCGAGTCGAGCCGAAGGCAGCGATCAGCGCGTGTTTCCAGGCTAGATCCTTGGCGCGAGCGAAGAACTCCGCGTCCTTCGGACTGGCACCGGGCCAGCCCCCCTCGATGAAGTCGATGCCGAAGTTGTCGAGCTTACGAGCGATCCGGAGCTTGTCTTGGACAGTCAGCGAGATCCCTTCGCGTTGTGTTCCGTCGCGGAGCGTCGTGTCGTAGATCCGCACGCGCGAAGAACGCGGGCTCTCGGGAGGATGCTTGCTCATACCTCATGGTCCTTCAGATTCGGGGACTAAACGCCGGTTCCGGCGCTCGGGGGATCGGAGTAGCTTCTTGGTATTTCCTGTTGGAGCGCCGATAGGAGGCGATTGAGGGCGGCTAGGTAGGCCTTGGTGCTGGCGACCAGGATGTCCGAGTCAGCGGCATGACCGTGGAAAATGCCGCTCTGGGGCGCGTGCTGTGGGTTGGGACGATGCGCGTCTTCGGCCTTGGACTGCACCCGCACACTCGCATTGCCGAGTGCGTCGATGCCTTCGGTCACTGCGTTGATGGAGTATTCGACCAACTCAGCTGGTGCTCTTACCACCTGATCGATGGCGGTGAAGACGGCGTGTACGGGGCCTGTGCCGATCGCCGCGCTGGTCACGAGTTGGCCATCCGGACCGCGGAGGCGCACCGAGGCGGTTGGGAGCCCGCTCGAACCACAGGTTACCTGAACCGCATCCAGAGCAAAGTGTTCGGGGCCACGAGCCTGTTCAGATGCGGCCAGTGCCTCCAGATCGGCGTCGGTGATGTTCTTCTTCTTGTCGGCCAGGATCTTGAAGCGCGCGAAAGCCGCCTCGATGGCTTGGTCGGAGAGAGCGAAGCCGAGCTCCCGGAGGCGCACGCTGAAAGCGTGGCGGCCCGAGTGCTTGCCGAGCACGAGCTGGGTCTTGGCCGCACCCACCGCCTCGGGGCGCATGATCTCGTAGGTGGCTTGGTGCTTCAGCATCCCATCCTGGTGAATTCCCGCTTCGTGGGCGAAGGCGTTGGCACCGACCACGGCCTTGTTGGGTTGCACCAACATGCCGGTTCGGGCGCTCACCAATTTGCTGGTCTTGCACAGCTGCGTGGTGTCGATGCCGGTGGTGAGTGAAAGCAGAGCATTGCGGGTGGCAAGGGCCATCACGATCTCCTCGAGGGAGGTGTTGCCGGCGCGCTCGCCGATGCCGTTGATGGTGACCTCGGCTTGGCGTGCCCCCGCTAGGATCCCCGCTAAGGTATTGGCGGTCGCGAGCCCCAGGTCGTTGTGGCAGTGCACGCTGATGATGGCGCGCTCGATACCCGGGGTATGCCGGACGATGCCCTCGATCAACGCGCCAAACTCATGAGGTAGCGTGTAGCCTACGGTGTCCGGGATGTTGAGGGTAGTGGCACCGGCCGCGATCACGGCCCCGAGCACCTCGTACAAGAACTCCGGCTCGGTTCGTCCTGCATCTTCGGGGCTGAACTCTACGTCCTGACACAAGCTACGCGCGTAGGTAACCATCTCCGTGGCCCGAGCCACCACCTGTTCGCGCGTCATGCGCAGTTTGTGCTCACGATGAATGGGCGAGGTGGCGATGAACGTGTGAATGCGCGGGTGGGCTGCCGGGCGTACTGCCTCCCAACAGCGATCGATGTCCTTCGGATTGGCGCGCGCCAATCCGCAGATGATTGGCGGACTCGAGGAGGGTCGGCCTACCATCGTTTCGCAGCCGACTGACTCGGCGATGCAACGCACCGCCTCCAAGTCGTCGGGGGATGCGGCGGGGAAACCCGCCTCCATCGCGTCGACTCCCAACCGCGAGAGAGCGCGTGCTACCTCGAGCTTCTCCTCGGAGGTGAGCGTGGCGCCCGGCGATTGCTCTCCGTCACGCAGGGTCGTGTCGAAGATGCGCACCACGTTGGAGGAATTGGCTGCCGTGCTCTGGTTGGTCATCGTAGGATCTCCGAGTCCCGGGCCCCGAGGCTCATGCCGCGGTTACCACCGTTTTCCCATCCTGTCCTCGGGCCTCCTCGGCTGCGCTGCCTTCGACGCCGCGCGTCATGGCAACTTGGCCAGTTTGGACCATCTCCACGATGCCGAAGGGGGCCAGACAGCCGACCATAGCCTCAATCTTCTCGGGTGAGCCCGCGATCTCCACGATCAAGGAATTCGGCCCGATGTCCACCACGCGGCCCCGGAACACCTCGATCAGTTGGAGCACCTCCTGCCGGCGCTCTGGTGCCAGGGCCACCTTGATGAGGGCGAGATCACGGACCACACAGGGTTTGCCTGTGATGTCTTCGACCGACAAGACGTTGACCAGCTTGTAGAGATTGGCGCGGATCAGGTGGGCCACGATGTCGTCACCCTCGACCACGAAGGTCATCCGGGAGACACCCGGCTCATGCGTTCGCCCGACGTTGAGGGAGATGATGTTGTAGCCGCGGCGGCGGAAGAGCGACGCCACACGATTCAGAACGCCTGGTTTGTCCTCGACGTAGGCCACGAAGGTTCGGAGGTTGCCGTTGCTCATGTCACAGACCTTTCTAGGAAGAGTATCGATGCACAAGATGGGGGAGAGGCTCAGGATTGGGGAGGAGTAGGCCGGCGGATCATGTCCGCCAGGTCGGCCCCGCTCGGAACCATCGGATAGACGCTGTCTTCGCCGAGGACGCAGAACTCCACCAACGCCGAACCGGGGGCAGAACGCACCTTTTCGACCACGTCTGCGAGTTGCGCGCGCTCGGTCACGCGGTAGCCGGTGAGGCCGTGAGCTTCGGCGATTTTGACGAAATCGGGGCTGGTTATCGGGGTGCTGACATAGCGGCGGTCATAGAAGAACTCTTGCCATTGCCGGACCATGCCAAGGTACCCGTTGTTGATGATGGCGATGTTGACCTTGACTCCTTCCTGAGCAAGCGTCTGGAGTTCGGCTTGGGTCATCTGGAACCCTCCGTCTCCTGCGATCACCCAGACCTCGTCGGTTGGGCAAGCGAAGCGTGCACCGATGGCTGCAGGGAGCGCGAAGCCCATGGTTCCGAGACCGCCAGAGGTAATGAGTTTCGCCGGGTGGTCGTGCCGATAATACTGGGCCTCCCACATCTGATGCTGTCCGACGTCGGTGACGACGATCGCACGGCCCTCCGTGATCCGCCAGAGGTCGTGTATCACATGTGCTGCCAGCAACGTTCCGGTGTCGGGGAGCCTTTGCACGTCGATCACGGCGGTGTCTCCGCGTAGGGCATCGATCTGGGTACGCCACTCGCCACAATCGACCTCTCCCACCTCGGGGAGAATGCGCCCGAGAACGTCCTTCACGTCTCCGATCAGGGCCAGGTCGACCATCACGTTCTTGTTCACTTCGGCAGGGTCGAGTTCCACGTGAATCTTCTTCGCCAGCGGCGCGTAGGTCGCGAGGTTGCCGGTCACGCGGTCGTCGAAGCGCATCCCAAGCGCGATGATCAGATCACTCTGCTGGATCGCTTTGTTGACCCAGGCCTCCCCATGCATCCCCATCATGCCGAGGGCCAGGGGATGACTTGCCGGAAAGCCACCCAGGCCGAGCAGGGTACTCGCCACCGGGATCTTGGTCTTCTTCACGAACTCGAGGAGGAGCCCGGAGGCACCTGCACGCACCACACCGTGCCCGGCGAAGATGATCGGTCGCTTGGCGTTCTTCAACATCTCGACGGCGCGGCGCAGGTCCTGATCGAGGACCGCCTTCTTTTCCCGACAACCCGGCAGCACCACTGGCGTCGGATCCCACACGAAGTTGGCCCGCTTCTGCAGGGCATCTTTGGTGATGTCGACCACCACGGGACCAGGTCGACCCGAGCGGGCGATGTGAAAAGCCTGCTTGATCGCGACCATGATGTCTTCGGGGCGGGTGACGAGGAGATTATGCTTGGTGATGGGCAACGTCACCCCTGTGATGTCAACCTCCTGAAAGCCATCGGAGCCGAGCAACGGCGAGGCAACCTGGCCCGTGATGAACACGACTGGGATCGAGTCGAGCATGGCGTTCGCGATCCCGGTGGTAAGATTGGTGGCTCCCGGGCCCGAGGTCGCGACGGCCACACCGACGCGGCCGGAAGCGCGGGCGTAGCCGTCGGCCATGTGGGCTGCCCCCTGCTCGTGCCGCACCAGCACATGGTGAAGGGCAGGGTACTTCGGCAGGGCGTCGTAGGCGGGCATGATAGCGCCGCCCGGATAGCCGAACAGTACCTCCACGCCCTCAGCGATGACACTCTCCCAAAGGATCTCCGACCCGGTCAGGAGGGGAGCGGCCGAGGAATCGACTCCCCTGGGTGGGTTGGGGTTCGCGGTTAGGGAATCAGGTTGGTGAGCTGGGTTCGATAGGAATGAAGTCACGGTCATTGTCTCCAGGAACTCTTGACGATCAGCAGAACGTTTGCTCCAAAATCAAAAACCCCCGCACCTTTGAGGAGCGGGGGCCATGAACAGCGCTGAGAAAGGGTCAGGCGGCCGCCGCGCTCCTCCTGGATACGCGTACCACGAGTCCCGAAATCAGTCCCAAAGCCGCACGAAGCGACCGCAAGCTGCGGCAGCCAGTGCAGGGGCGAGGGAAGGGGGGAAACTCGAGCTTCACGGTCAACCTAGTCTATGTGCGGCGGTGGAGCGGTCAAGTGGCAAATCGACCATCTGCGGAAGAAAGGCCATCTCGAGAGGCTCTTCTTCCAACAACCTCCGGAAACCAATTGACATTCTTACTGACCGACCCTACCCCTGGCCACTCTGAGAGCCCCAGTGTGGCTCGCGGGTGGGAGAGGCGTTCGTCGCTTCCTCCCTTCCCACGCGGGCAATCCGGGAGATAATCCCCCTCGAGAACCCGCCGTCATCCGTTCCGCTTGATCGGAGCAAACCCTGCATGCCCAATTCCGCCAAGTCCGAAGAGCTCGAGCGCGTCCTTGTGACGGCCAGAGACAAGCCGCTGATCATCCTCCTTGGGGGTCACCCCGATCCTGATGCGATCGGCAGCGCGATGGCCCACCAGCGGATCTGCGAGCACCTCGGTGTTGCCTCCACCATCGCACATGTTTTGCCGCTTTCGCGCTCGGAGAATCGCGCTTTGGTGAAGGTGCTCAACGTGAGCATGACCAAGATCTCCGAAACCGAGGACCTCAACGATTTCCATTATCTGTCCTTGGTGGACGCGAGTGCGAGCGAGTCGACCATCGAGCTTCCCAAGCACCTGCAGCTCCTCACGGTCGTTGACCACCACCGTCCCGCCAATCTCCCGAAGGCCCCATTCGTCGACATCCGGCACGACGTGGGAGCGACCTGCAGCTTGTACGCCGAGTATATGGAGCACGGCCTGGCTCCACTCAATGGCGGCGGACGCAGCGACAGCACCGCCGCCACGGCGATGTTCTTTGGGATCCAGACCGATACGGACGATTTCGCGTTGGCTACCCCGGCTGACTTTCGGGCGGCGGCGTACCTGAAGCCCCACTGCGACGCCGAGGCTTTGAGTCGGGTGGGGCGCCGGCAGATGACTGCCGAGGCGATGGAAGTGCTGAAGCGCGCACTGCTCGATCTGGAGGTGATCCGTGATTTCGCGATCGCGGGAGTCGGGAGGGTGTCGGCTGTGAACCGCGACGCGATCCCGATGGCGGCTGACTTCATCATGCGACGCGAAGACATCGACACCGTGCTCGTGTACGGGATCGTAGACGGTCGGATCGACGGCAGCCTGCGCACCAGCAGCCCGAGCGTCGAGCCGTCGGTGTTCATGCTGAACGCCTTCGGTGAGGACAATCAGGGAAGGCCATACGGTGGTGGCCGTGCCGACAAGGGCGGTGTGCAGGTTCCGCTCGGCGTGCTTGCGGAGACTGACGACGAGCAAGCTCTCTGGACGATGGTAAAAGAGGTCGTTGATCAGCGCGTGGCGCGTGTGGTTCCGGAACTCGCCAAACGGCGACCTGAGACTCGCGACAAGTCCTAGCGCCCACCACGCCTTCGCTCACGAGGTCTTCCGCGATGCTGGGAACCCTGTGGGCGCCGGCGGTCCGGTGGCATCGACTGTCGGTGCCCGTGGGCGGTGTCCCACTTCTCGGGCAGGCGGGCCAACCTACCGCGGGCGCGGTAGCTGAGGAGACTGATGCGCTCCTGTGCCTGACGGAGGGAGCGGCCACCCACCACTGCGAGGAGGTTGAACACGACGGGGAGAGCTACCTCGAAGAGAAGGAGCATCACCAGGCGTATCACCAAGAGTGGCAACCAGAACCAGGGTGGTGCCTGCCTGATGGCACGGGCAGACCCGAAAGAGGGATGGGCTGGAGAAGCTGTGCGATGAGCGGTGGTGGCATGAAGCTCGGCGGCGAGCTGCCCCAGAAATGGGCGGATATCCTGGATGCGCTGCTCTGGGTTGGGCTCGAGCAGTGGGGCGAGGAAGCGTCCCCATGCTGGGTGCGCGCCGAGGTTGAGGGTTGCCTCCAGATCGATCTCGAGTCCTCGATGCCTGAACTGATCGGGCGAGCTACCGGTGAGCAACGCCAGCAGGGTCACTCCAACTCCATACACGTCGGTTGCAGGAAGCGCTCGACCCTGAAACTGCTCGGGGGCCATATAGCCGAAGGTGCCAGCCACGGTGCTCCCACCCTCCGGGCGCAACCCATCGCGCACGCTCCCGAAATCTACCAAGACGAAGCGGCCCTCGGGAGTGCGGATGATGTTTCGAGGTTTGATGTCACGGTGCACCACCACCGGTGTTCGCGAGGCCAGATAGGCCAGAATCTCAGCCAATGTGGCAGTGAGTACCAAGAGTTCAGGGTTCGAGAGCCTTCCTCCGCTGCGCAGTAGCTCACCGAGATCGATGCCGGGCACATACTCGGTGACGAGGTAGAGACGGCCATCTTCCTCGAAGTGATCCTGGTATGCTGGCAGGTTCGGGTGGGACAGGCTGCGAAGCACGAGCGCCTCGCGCTCGGCGAGCTCGACATCTTTCCAGGCCTTCGCCTCGCGCACGTCGAAGCGCTTGATCGCCACCTCGGCACCGAGAGCCTTGTCTACGGCGCGGAAAGTCTCGGCTTGACTGCCCTGGCCGAGTCGGCAGAGCAGCGCGTAGCGCCCCTGCTTGATGGTGGGTAAGGGTTCGACCTCGGGAGTCGTCGCCTTGGCTTCGGTCTCGATGTCGGATGCTGGAGATTCTTTGGCTGGGTCGACGGGCACCACATCTCCCTGGTCTGGGACAGATTCTGGTGGTCGGAGCTCCGGCGTGGGGTGACTCATGGTCGAGACCCAACCAGGATAGCACGGGATGATCCCTCAGTTTGGCTCAGGGATTTGCCAGCCGCCCGGGCGCTAGTGGATGTTGGTGGTGGTGGGGACGATCTCGAAGGTGCTGTCCTCACCCTCCTCGGGGTGTTGACGCAGCTCCGAGATGCCCAGGGAGCGGAGCTGACTCGACTCCAGGATGGCATGCCGCGCTACGGCGCTCCACTTGAGGTACCACTCCCACAGCTCATGTTCGGCGCTTGGCGTCGCCGATTCCGACGTGAGCGTGTGGGACGAGGTGTTGGGATCGAGGGAGGGGAGCGCGAAGAGAAGGGATGCAGCCTGGTCCATGATCTTGGGGGTGATTCCGCGGTTCATCAAGTGGGTCATGGCGCTCTCGGATTCTTCCCCGGGCTCGTTCATCAGCTGTTGCAGGCAATTGAGCAGCCGCCTGACGCTTACCACGACCGCCGGCCCCTCACATTGAGTCAGCCCATCGAGCACGCGTTGCGCCAGCTCTGGATGGTGTCGAGACAAAGTGACCTCGACCACGGGAAACCAGCGGTTCTGCCAGCGCGTGAGATCAGCCAAGATGCTCGGATCGCAAATCTCGAGCGCATCGAAGCTGTCCAGGCGAACCCTCGCCATTTGTCGCAGCCGTGACCAGCCGTCCTCGAGATCGTCAAGTGAGAAGCCTGCCTCGGACATGCGCGAGGAAATCTCGGCGTTGCGCAGGCCAAGCAGGAACGTTAGTACCCGCTCGGCTTTCTGGGTTCCCGTCAGTTTGCTCATGGGTCGCGCGGTGACAACGCAGCGTGGTGGAAGAGAGTAGCTTCTAGACGGTGTGGTCTCAAGTCCCCCGTGGAGGTGTGCCGAGACTACATAACTTCGCCCGCGCTATTCGTCGAGGAGGCGTTTGGCGACGCTGCGCACCATCGGTCGGTAGGGTGAGAGAGTGGCGATTTGTCTAAGTTCGCTGCGCGGGGCCGCCCGCAGAACTCGCTCCACATGGAGGTTGGAGACCCGGGGATTGCCGAGCAGCGCGCGGCGGATCTCCCCGCTCTTCAGCCAGGCACTGTGCTCCACGATGATGGCAATCAGCGGCAATGAGAGGGTGCCGTTCTTGGCAATACGCGCCACCTCGGGCACTGTGAGCTGTGGATTATCCAGCAACGCCTCCCAGACTAGGCTCCCGAACACCCGCTCCAGGGCGATGCGTTCGACCAATGGTCCACGCCGCGCCACCTGGTCGCGTTCGCGGAGCGAGAGCTGTCGCACTCGCTCGAGTGGGCTTGTTCCTTGACTGGTCGCGGCAATCGTTGGTTCGATCTCTGTGTGATGGTTCTCGGTCGCGAAGGGGCGTTTGAGGAAGTCTTGGAGGATACCGGAGGGGAGAGCGACGAGTTCCAGCCCCACTCCCGCGAACGGCGGGTCAGCGTTGACGAACACGGCTTCCGCCTCAAATTCAAGCTGCTCGCCGTCGGGGTGGACCAGGAGCAGCCGGCACGAAGACCGTGGCTCGAGAGAGAACTGGCCGGGTATGAAGGCACGCCGATGTTTGAGCTCGGTCTCGTAGAGAGCGAGCAGGTGCTCCTTGGTGGTGAGTTCAATCTGAAAGACGACCGGCCCAGACACTTCGGCGGAGGATAGCGCGGTTGACCCAACGGTGGGATTCTGCTCTCGCTAGAAGGCTGACCCGTTGGGAGAGTCCGTGACGGATCGAGGCTCAAGTCAGGTCGAAAAAAACCGTTCACCCCCCTCTGGGAAAGGAAGAACGCAGATGTGGAAATTGACCTCGCTCGCAGGATTCCTGTTCGCTTTTGGTGTGGCGGGAGGGCTTCGGGCCGACACCCTGACCTGTCAGCAGCGGTTTGAAGGTGACGTGCGCGCCTGCAAGACCGCCTTTGATGCTTGCCATTGCCGTGTGTGCCCCGACTCCCGGATGTGCGGAGGGCAGCGGAACCCAAACAGCTGCGGGTCGGCGCTAAACTCGTGCATCTCCACCCAGCGCGCTTGCCGAACCCGCGCGACTCAGGCCAAGAACGTCTGTCTTGGTCGCTGATTGACTTGAAAAAGCTCGACGGAAGAGGCAGTGAGGGTAACGTTCGCGCGCCCTCATGCAGCTCCCAGCTCTGCCCTTCCTCGACCGATTCACGTTCCATCACGCCCAAGCCCTGGTGCAGCGCCTGCGTCAGGTCGGGATTGACCGGCCCGCCCTCCGTGCTCTGACTGCGATCTGCGAGGAGCTTCCGGAGCCCCTGCGCCAACCGATCCGCTCCTTTCACCTTCGTCGCGTCGAGTCGCCGCGCGGACCGCTGATTCGGGCACTATTTTTCGGGGATCCAGTGCCTGAGGTCGAGCTTGCCGAGGCAGTCGGTGATCCCTCCCTCTTCCGGGCCCTGCGCGAGGCTGGCTTGCTGACGGAAGAGGGCTGCGGAGCGCTCGTCTGTCCGCTGCGTCTCAACCTGGTCAACGAGATCTTCGTGTTCAGCGACAACCTCGCCGTGGGGGGTGAGGCCGTGATGGGTGCAGGGGCGACCACGGCTGCGCTGATCCAGGCGGCATGGCCGACGCGGCCGGTCCGAAGCATGCTCGATCTGGGGTGCGGGGCAGGAACGGTGGCGCTTTTCCTCGCCAAGGTCGCTGAGCAGGCCTGTGGGGTCGATATCAATCCGCGTGCTCTGTCTATCTCGCGGCTGAATGCGCTTCTGGCCGATGCGCGCCAGGTGCGGTTCGAGCTATCGGATCTGTTTTCGGGCCTGCCAGGTGAATCCTTCGATCTGATCGTGGCCCAGCCGCCCTTCGTCGCCTGCCCGGAGGAGGTCACATCCATCACCTTCCTCCACGGTGGAGCACGCGGTGACGAGTTCTTGCTGCGATTATTGGGAGGGCTTCCCAGTCGTCTCAATCAGGGGGGGCGGGCCGTGTTGCTGGCTGATCTCCCCACCTACGACCAGACTCCCGTACTCGAGCGACTCCGTGGTGCGTTGGCGAGTCCCGAACTCGATCTCCTGGTCTTGCTCGGCACCCCGAAGGATCTCGATGCCCATGTGACCTTCCACGCCAGCATCATGTGCCCGGATTTTGGTGAGAGCTTTCGAGAGGCCGTCTTGGCACAGCGGAGCCACCTCGAGCGCCGTCAGATCAGCGAGCTGCGCATGGGTGTGATTGTGATTCGTAGAGGTGAGGGGGCTGGGTTTTCGCGCTTGATCGAGACCAGACCCTTACTCCAGGCGGAGCCGACCGGAAGCCAGATCGATCGCATCCTTGCTGTGCAGGATTTGCTCTGTGCCGGTCCTGCCGCGCTCATGAAGTCATGTTTGGTGGTTCCTTGCGATACCAAGTTCCTCGAGCAGGACCAGAAGAGTGTGCGTGTCGAGTTGCCCCCCTCGAGATTGGTCGCACCGGTCGTCACTTCACGCTCAGGTGCCGAGCTCTTGCTCGAGGTCGATCGTGCGCCGAGTGTGGGTGAGGCGATCCGCGGTATGCTGGAGCGCTCGCCGCGGATCCGAGAGGCTGGTGAGGCAGCGCTGCTCGCCGGGATCCGCGGGGCGCTGGAGGCGGGGCTGCTCGAGGTTGACGAGCGGGGGGTAGGCTAGCATCCCCTCGGGGTGAGGGACGGGCTCTCCGCTCGGCGCGCCGAGTCCGCGCAGGGCTCGGCCACGTGTTTCCGTTTCATGTCGAAAACATGGCGGAAACAATTCATTGGAAACTCGAGAAACGATCCGGTACTTCTCAAGTGCTCGAAATTACTTGCGAGTCGATCAGGAGTGTCGGGCGTGTCGGTGGCGATTCGGCCTTGGGTGGCTATCACTGAGTCGAAGGCCCGCTTCTGGCAGTTTCGAAGCAGAAAGCGGGAGAAAGGATGCACTGATGACTGCCGCCCTCAAACTACCAGTGATCTCCCCGCGATTCTTGGATGTGCCCGAGTGCACGCATCTTGGGAGCGGCAAGTGTCAGGATGCAATGTGCCGCTATTCGGTGCTCGAAAGCTGGCCGAACCTGGCGCTGTGGGATGCGGAGGATCGCGCCGAGCTGATCGCGGCACTCCCGGATACCTGTGCGCTCGGGCTCGCAGAGTGTGGTGGCCTGTCCACCGAAGAGGTCGCGACGCTGCTCGGTCTTCCGCGTGACTCCGTGTGTCGCATGGAGTCGGTGGCCTTGCGGCGCCTCACTTTGCGGCGGGACCTGCGGCGCGCGCACCGCGACGGCTAAGGTCGAGGTTCGACTCCCGCCAACAGCTGGAGGCAGTGCGCTTCGGCAGCACCGGAGCCAAGAAAGCTCAACGATCATGCCCCCTTTGGGGAGACAACTTTACAGGGCGCCGGGTTTGTTGCAACCCTTGGTTCCTTGGGGAGTTTTGGCTCCTCCGGGTATGCCCCCATGTCCATTGCCAAGCATGATCCAGCGAGGCGCTCGCCCCCAGCGCCCCAACTGCGGGTGCGTGGTCCTTTCGTCATACTTCTCGTGGTCCTGTTCGCGACAGTGAGCGTGAGCGTGAGCGCGGGTCTGCTTGGTCTGGAGCACATTGGTGCGACGCTCCGGGAGGTCACGCGGATCGACGCTCAACGCCTGCTCACGGTAACGCATGTGCGCCGCCTGTTTCGCTCCGAGATCGTGCTCGAGCATCAGCTGGAGGCTGCGAGCGATCCCGAAGCCCGCGAGCAACTCGCTCGCGAACGGGAGCGAGTGCGGACCGAGCGAGGGTTCTTGATGGCGCGATTGCGCGAACTCGGGGTGCTCGGGCAGGAGCAGGCGTACCGAACGCTGCTAGAGGATCACGAGCGGATCCACGACCCCTTGCACGGCGCACCAATCGAGTGGGAGGGGGCCGTGGCTACCATTCTCGATGCCACCCAGCGAAGGTTCGAGGTCGCCACCCGTGAGGCGGAGTCGACGAGTCGGATGGCCACCGCCCGGCTTCTTGGCGTCTCGAGCCTGGCGGTCATGCTGGCAGTTCTGCTCGGAGCTGTGATTCTTCGGCGTGTGCGTGCAGCATCGCTCGAGCTTCTGCGGAGCGAGGAACAGTTCCGGACTGTCGTGCAGTCGGCACCCTCAGTGCTCTTGATGCTGGCCCAGGACCAGAGCCTCCTTTATGTCCCACCCCGAGCCGTGACCGCCTTTGGTTGGTCGCTCTCCGCGCTCGAGCGTGACTTCTTGGTTTGGGTTCACGAGTCCGATCGTGAGGTGCTGGCAGCTCGAATCGACGCTGCTCTCGGCGATGGTGAACTCCAAGTGCCCTTGCGGATCAAGGCTGTGCGTTCCGATCAAAGTACCTGGCAGGCATCGGTGTCGGCGACTCGACTTGCCGACATCGAGGGTGGTGTGCGCGGTGTGATTCTGCAAGTCCTGGACGTGTCCGAGCAGTGCCGGGCCGAGGACACGCAAGCGCGGCTCGAGGAGCAGCTCCACCATGCCCAGAAAATGGAGACGATTGGTCGCTTGGCAGGTGGAGTTGCCCATGACTTCAACAACCTCCTTACCGCCATCAAGGGCTACGGATCGCTGGCTGTCCAGGATCCGAAGAGCGAAGAAATCCCAGAATACCTCGATGGAATCATGGCTGCTGCGGATCGCGCCGGCCACCTCACGCGCCAGCTCCTCGCTTTTTCGCGCAAGCATGTGATAGCCCCGGTTCCGACCCATCTCGGGGAGTTGGTCTATGGTATCGAGAAGCTGCTCGGTCGCATCATCGGCGAAGACATCAAACTCGAAGTGTGCGTCGATCCCGAGCTGTCATCCTGTCTGGTCGATCCGCACCAGGTTGAACAGGTGGTCATGAACCTTGCCATCAACGCAAGGGACGCGATGCCCGCGGGCGGTAAGCTTGTCATTGAGGTGAGCAACGTCGAACTCGACGAAGGATACACTGCTCGGCATCCGACGGTGACCCCGGGACCCTACGTGCTTCTCAGTGTCACCGACACCGGGACTGGCATGTCCAAGGAGGTCTTGGAGCAGGCGTTCGAGCCCTTCTTCACGACCAAGCCGGCGGGACAAGGGACGGGCCTAGGGCTTTCGGTGGTGTACGGTGCCGTTCACCAGCATGGCGGTTCGCTGGACGTCTACTCCGAAGTCGGCCTCGGCACCTGTGTTCGTGCCTACTGGCCGCGGCTCGAGGAGTCCCGGGTCGTGGACTCCGAGAAGGGAGAGGCAGCGCCGCTCCTCCGCGGTCATGAGCTTGTCTTGGTCGTCGAGGACGATGCGTTGGTCAGGGCATTCACCGCCAAGGTGCTCCTGCAGCACGGCTATCGAGTCTTGGTGGCCGATTCGGCGGCGGAGGCACTGCGTCTTGCTCACGAAGCTCTGCCGTCACTTGGGCTGCTGCTCACCGATGTGATCCTTCCGGACAAGAGCGGACCGGAACTCGCTCGGGAGATTTCCGCTGGTCGTCCCACTCTCCCGGTGCTCTTCACTTCGGGGTACTCGAACCAGCTGCTCGCCCAGCGCGGCCGTCTCGCCGCGGGCGTGGCCTATCTCCCAAAACCCTACGACATGACCACACTGCTCGTCCGCATCCGCGAGGCCATCAACCGAGGGGCCTCGGCGGATACGGCGACCTAGGGGGCGCCGGAGCCGTGGGCGCCGGAGCCGTGGGCGCCGCATCCGCCCACGGCCAGAAGCCCGCTCTCTCAGCGGCGTGCGCCGATGTAGGTAATGGTCACGCCATTTTCCTCATCGATCTGTTGGACGGCAATCTGGCTGTCCGTGGCGCAGAAGCTCATCGGGTCGGCGTCACCGATCAGAAGCTCTGTGCCGCTCACCTCATAGCTGTCCGCATCCGCTTCGGCAGTGATCAGCTCCCCATCACAGTTGCAAGCTGCTTCGCTGAAGCTGCAGGTTCCCGAGGTCAGACCATAGTTGGACAGCTGCGGAGCGATGAGTTCACAGGTGTCCTCGTCCATCTCTGTGGCGAGGCCGCTCAGTGCCTGCCAGCAGGGGGTGTCGATGCGGAATTGAACGGAGCTGATGATCTCGACATCAGAATCAAAACTGCCATCTTCGTCGAAGTTAGTGGTGCCAGTGGCCGTGTGGCTCGCGTCGAGCAGACCCTCGTGACACTCACTGGGCATAGTCGCGAGGAAGGACTCGTCGAAGCCTTCCACGCAGACTGCCTCTATCGAATAGGAGCCAGTGGGATCACCACCGCAGGCCTCAAAGGATTCGCAGCTGAGCGTTCCTGATTGTGCGCTGGCCGTGTCGTCGTCATCGTCGCAGCCAGAAATCAGGGTTACCAGGGCGAGGGCAGCAGGTAAAAGACGATACTTCATAGATTGTTCCTCCGGAGCCAATCCAAAACCGGACCGTAGCACTCGCCGCGGTACCGGGGCATCGTGATCGTAACGAAAAAAACTCGCAAGCTCGTGATCGACCACGCGTCGAGCGGCGATGAGCCGCACGATGCTGGGCGTGTTTGGGTCTGCTGGTGACGGCGTTTTGCGCACGCGGGCGTGTGGTGGTGGTGATCGGAGACGGCGCCGGGCTTGGTCGAGGTACGTGCCTCGCGAGGGTCCGGCGCCGTCTCCGGTCCAAAGCTGCGCCATCGTCATGCCAGTGCCTCGCCTCCCTTGGGCTAGCTCGGGCTGGGTGAAAGGCGGACCAGGGCGGCTGCGTGGAAGGCGAGGTCGCGCGAGAAGGAGCCTGAAAAGGTGCCGAGTTCTTGCCCCGTCCAGAGATCGCGGGCCGTGAAGGGACCGGTGATACCGAGCTCCTCTGCCGTCACCCTGAGCGGGAGCTGTCTGGGACGATTCGGTACGTTGGCTCGGTAGGCAAAGAGCTGGCAGCGGAGCCTGGTTCCGGGTGCGGTGGCCGCAGCATCACTGAAGCCGAAGGTCAACCGAACCTCGGTGGCATCGCTCGGGAGCTTCACTGTGACATGCAGGGCGACGGAGCCGCCCAGCCCGTCGGCCACGGGATGCCCGTCGAGCACCAGGTTGCTCGAGCTGGGCGGGTCGCCCCACCAGGCGCTCTCTGACTCCCGGGGCAGGGAGAAGAGAGGGAGCCTGCGCCCGCTGGCGAGTTCGAGCCATGCTTCGCCGAGGGTTACCGAGGGATGTTCACGGTTCTGCTCGCCATCGTCCAGCATGATCACCAGTCGGTCGGAATCAACCAGCGCTGCTTTGAGCGTCTTTGCCATCGGCATGTCTCCCTGCACCAGCTCGGCCATGGCGATCGCTGTCTCGGGTCCGAGGGAGATCGGGTCGCGAGTATTGAAAAGGGCGAGGAATCGATCCTGGCTCTCGGGATCGGTCGCGATCCACGCCACCAGTCCGTCTCGCTCGAACACGGGTCGGTTGCCCTCGCTGAACTGGTTGACGAACAGTACCTCGCGATTGGTGAGCAGTGACTCGGTGAAGGGGTCGGTCGCCGTGAGATCGCCACCGTACATCAGGGGTGAGCGTGCGATGGACCAGAGCGTCATCAGGGTGATTTGTTCATCCTGGCTGAGGCGGCAACGATGGCGCCCATGCTTGAGGAGCCCGAGTGGGAGCATGTCTGCATCGGGCCAGACCCCAGCATGCCGGATCGCGTTCCAGCGGGATAGCCGCCCAAACTGCTCCCGGAGTGCTTGCCAGTTGTCCCAGAAATCGTCGCTGATGCGAAAGAGGTTGGCGTGTCGCTCGACGTGGGCCGCGGCCTCGAGGGCTGTCTCGCCTGGTGACAAGGAGAGCACGATCGCGCGTTTGGTGCGGTCGATGGCGCGTCGTACTGCCTCTATTTCGGGTAGCCTGTTCTGGTAGGGTCGCGCGATATCGTCGACCTTGACGAAGTCGACTCCCCAAACGGCGAGCAGAGCGAACACTGAGTCGTAGTAGGGCTGAGCGCCCGGATGGCTCATGTTGACCCCGTACATGTCAGGGTTCCAGGGGCAGACGTTGACGCGGTCAGCTATCTGGCTTGCACGATACGGCGAATCAAGGATGTGAAGATCTCGCTCCACGGCCTGGCGAGGGATCCCGCGCATCAGGTGGAGACCGAACTTGAGACCCAATCGGTGGATCTCTTCTGCGAGCGGCCCCAATCCAGCTCCACCGCGACTCGACGGGAAACGGTTGGGTGCAGGCCAGAGCCGGCCATGCTCATCGAGACACAGCTCGGTACCGGGGGTGTAGCCGTGTCCCTGCGCCGACGGCGCGTACCACTGGATATCCACCACCACGTACTCCCAGCCGAACTCGAGGAGATGTGTGGCCATGTACTTGGCCTGTGCCCGGACCTGTTCTTCGGTCACGCTGGTGCCAAAGCAGTCCCAGCTGTTCCAGCCCATTGGGGGTCTCAGGGCAAAGGCGTGGAACGGAAGGAGAGGCACTTCTGACCCGAGGTTGCTGACCTGTTGCATGGGTGATTGAGGTAGCCGAAATCGGTTGCTCGAGGCAAGTGGCAGGGGCGACGGGCCCGCTGAGAGTAATCACAGAGCCTCCCAGAGCATGGCTGGGGGGCAAACCTCCTCACCTCGCTATCCTCAGAGCACGTTCGGGTCAAAGCTCTGTATGATGAGGGACCATGCTTCGGATCCTCGAGGTCAGCGCAGATGGACGGCAGGAAGAGCGGCGGAGCACTGACGACGCGCTCACAACGCTCGAGTTCGCGCCCCGATCAGGTGGCGGGTGGTTCTGGATCGATTGCACTGAACCGAGCCGGGAGGAACTCAGCCTTCTCGCGGAGCGCCTGGCCCTGCACCCCGCCACCATCGAAGACTGTGCTCGTGTCGATCATCGCCCAAAATTCGAGGCCTACGACGAGTATCTGTTCGTCGTGATCCACGCACTTGTCCGAGGGGCGTCGAGTTTGTCGGATGAGTTCGAGGTTCGGGAGCTGCACGCCTTCCTTTCTGGCCAATTTTTGGTCACGGTTCACAATCAATCGATTGCCTCCGTCGATGCCGTGTTCCGCCGCTTGCGCGTGGAGCCACAGGCAGCCAAGCGCGGTCCTGCGTTTGCGTATTATCTCGTGGCGGACGGTGTAGTGACGAGCATCATTCCGTGGCTAGAGGACGTGGTCGAGAAGATCGAGGATCTCGAGGATGATCTGCTCGCGCCAGGCAAAGGACAGCTTTCACTGACAGCGGTGTATCGACTGCGCCGTCTCCTCGGAACGATGCGCCGCTACCTTGGGCCAGAGCGGGAGGTGTTCTCGGTGTTGGCGCGCCCGGATCTCGGAATCATCGGGAAGAAGAACGGTCCGTTCTTTCGCATGATCTACGATGAGGTGCTCCGGACCACCGAGGTGATCGAATCGGCACGCGACCACATTGGCAACCTCCGAGAGATGCACGCGACCCAGGTCTCCCAGCGGACCAACGAGGTGGTGAAACGTCTCACCATCCTGAGCGCGGTGTTCATGCCACTCACGTTCCTGACCGGTTTCTTCGGGCAGAATTTCAGGCACCTGCCCTTCGACAGCCTGTGGTTGATGCTGCTTGTGGTGTTGGGGTGCGTGCTGGGGCCGCCAGTCATGCTCTTGTGGATGAGGAGTCGGGGCTGGCTCTCCTAGGTGGGGCGTGGCTGGGCTGTTGGGCCCAGGGGCCGGGTCTGGGCCGGCGCAAGCAATTCCTCCAGAAACAGGCGGATGGACAGGGACCTTGGGATACCACTTTCCGTCGAGAGCCGCGGCCGGCCACGGGGTCTCCTTGGACTGGCCGAAAGATTTGCACCAGGTTGAGCCGTAAAGGGGAAAGCACCACACTGTACCGAGGGAAAAGGTGAGCAGCTTGCCGAAACTCCGAGCATCCACTCCTGCGGGCGAATCCCTCGCTGGCAGCGTGGTCAAGCTGCGTCCCGGACTGGTTGGTGACGCGGAGTTCGTCGAGCAGTTGAAAGAGCAGAATCCCGTGGCGGTCGGTCGCTTGATCGACTCCTACGGGGCCATGGTTCGTCGGAGTCTCTTCCGTGTTCTCGGGAGCAGTTACGATCTGGACGATCTCGAGCAAGACACCTTCGTCACCGTCCTCAGTCGCTGCCACACCCTGCGCGATCCAGCGGCGCTCCGCAGCTTCGTTGTGAGTGTCGCGATGCGACTCGCCCGCAATGAATTGAGAAAACGCGCGATCCGTCGCTTCGTGGGACTCGACACTGCCTCCGAGGTGTTCCACGCGCCAGCGCACGATGCCGTTCAAGCGGAGCGTTTTCGCAACGTCTATGCTGCTCTCGATCGGTTGGATCCCAGCTGTCGGGTCGCCTACGTGCTGAGGTACGTGGAGGGTTATGAGCTGTCGGAAGTAGCCGCAGCCTGCAACTGCTCGTTGTCCACGGCGAAGCGCTGGCTGGTTCGTGCCGAGACCAAGCTGAGGCAGGTCGCGCGCAGTGAGAAAGGTTCACTTTTTGGCTTGGATTCGGGAGGTGAGCCATGAGCTCGACGGACCGGACCGAGCTCGGATTGTGGCTTGAGGTGACCGCACCAGTTCCTGAACGCGATGGTTCGGATGCGGTGCTCAGGAAGCGCGTCATAGCTCTCTCGGGTGAGCGTCGCCGACGCCGCCGCCTTGCGGGGGCGGTGATGGCGGTTGGTGCCACGTCGGTGCTCATTGCGGTTGGCGTGGCGCGCTTCGGCAGCGCGCCGCAGGCTGAGGCGATTCGTTTTCGTCTCGATCCAGGGATGGGGTTCGGTACGGTCGGTGCCTATGTGGCACCAGTCACGGATATCCCGCTCGATCTCCGATTCAGCGAAGGCAGTGTGATCGAGCTTCTGCCTGGGGCTCGGGCTCGTGTGGCCGCTACCTCGGCGCGGGGAGCGACTGTGTTGCTCGAGACCGGTCACGCCAATGTGGATGTGGTGCACCGTCCCAAGGCGGAGTGGAGTATCGTTGCCGGCGCATACAGTGTGCGAGTCCGTGGCACGTCGTTTACGGTGGGTTTCGACCCGGCGACCCAGCTCTTCGAGCTTTCCATGCGGTCTGGGGTGGTGACGGTCGAAGGGCCAGGGATCAGCACGCCGATCGAAATCCGCGGGGCTCAGCGTTTCGTCCACCGAGTGGGTGATGAGCATCCGAAGCCGGTGCCTATCGCGAGTGTGCAGGGAGAGGAGCCGGCGGTCGCTGATGGTTCGGGTGGTGGTGGCGGACTCTTTGGCGAGCATGCTTCGCTCGAGGACCACGAGCCGCGCGCCATGGCTTCCAAGGTCGTGCCCCGGGATGCGAGGCAGAACTGGGCATCGCGTGTGAGCCGTGGGGAATACGCGGCGGTCCTGCGGGAGGCGGAGGCTGAGGGGGTGCCACAGGTGATGGCCCGCGTTTCTGCCGAAGAATTGCTCGCTCTGGCCAATGCGGCACGTTTCCTCGGTCGGGTGGAGATCGGTCGCGAGGGCTACACGGTGTTGCGTCGGCGCTTTCCAGGCACGCAGATGGCAAGTTTGGCGGCCTTCCTGATGGGACGTTTGATGGAATCTGGCTCCCCTGGTGAGGCGCGTCAGTGGTTCGAGCGGTACGAGCGCGAGGCCCCGGCGGGGCCGTTGGCGGCGGAAGCGATGGGACGCAGAATGCTGCTGCTTCGTGACCGTGGTGGCCGCTTTGAGGCAGAGCGGTTGGCCGAGGAGTATGTTCGTCGCTACCCAGATGGTGCCTACGCCGGGGTTGCGCGTAAGATTGCAGCTCCTTGAGGCCTCCCCCAGCGCGCCGCTCGAGCTTCTTCGCCCCGATCCTCTGGGTGTGGCTCTGCTTTGCGTGGGTCTTCGGCTCGCCGCAGATGGCGTTGGCCGATTCGGTGGTGCTGGTGGTCGTGAGTTCGGAAGCCGCTGCTGACAAGGGGCCACTCGAACTCCGGCTCCGTTCGGAACTCGCCACCGAGAATGCCGAGACGGTGATCGCCAACCCCGCCACACCCCCCAAGCTGCCGGAGTTGCGGCTCTTAGCTCGGAGGCTTGGAGCGACCGCCGCCATTTCGGTGGCTCTCGACGAGCGAGGGGCACGAGGTACCGTGTGGGTGGAAGCGCCGCACCTCGACCTCGACATCGTGCGCCCAGTCATCGTCTCCGCCACACAGAGCGATTTGGTGACGGTCTTCGCACTCCGTGCCGTCGAAGCATGGCGTGGTGCACGGTTGGAGCTCGAGCAAGTGAGGCGTGCACGAGAGAGCCAGCCAAAGCCGGCCACTTCGGAGCCTGAGGCCGTCTCTCCATCACCGCCGACAGTGTCCGTGCAACCCATCGATTCGACTCAGCCATCCTCACTCTCGGACAAATCCCCCAAATCCCCGCCCGAGAAACCAAACGCCAGTTTCAATGCTGAGATCTACCAGCAGGGGCCGCGGATCCGCCTTGGTCTCAATGGCAGCTCCCTTGCGGCTCCAGACGAGCTAGGTTTCGGGTTTGGCATCGATCTTCGGGTTGGACTGGAGTTCTCGCCGAGCTGGTTCGTCGATCTGAGGGCGATGGCCCCGTTCTTCCACCGCATCGAGTCGAACGTGGGCACGGCGGACCTCGATCAGGAACTCTTCCTGCTTCGAGTTGGAGCTCCCATCGACCTCGGTGAACAACTGTTTCTTGAACCCTGGGCTGGGGCTGGGGTGTCCCGCTTCGGGGTACGCGCTCAGGCAAAGCCACCTTTCGTCTCCCGCCGCTTGACCGCTTGGTCACTCTTGGCTGGCACCGGTGCCGGGTTGGGCTGGCCGCGGACAGGGCGATGGTGGCTTCTTGCTGACCTGGCTGCGATGGTGCGACTGCAGCAGCCGCGGGTGGAGTTCGACCGTACTGCGGTAATCACACCGACACCATGGCTCTTCGCCGTGACGGGAGGCTTCGGTGTACGGCTCTAGACCGAACCCTTGGTTGGAGGGTCAGTGAGCCACCCTTCAGCCCATCGTACACTGCTCGGACATGGGATCTGCGACGACAGGGCTCGTACCGGAGCACGCCGCCGTAACCTAGGATGAGGCCTTCGCATCGTTCCACTCCGCCCACCCAGCCACACACCCCAACTATCCCTCGAGATATGAGTTCCCGGTTTCCTCCCTTCCCGAACCCGCACCGCTTCTGCGGCGTTCAGTGCCAACTTGGCGCTTCGGGTTGCTCTCGGCGGATCTGGCTCGCGCTGGCCCTCCTTGCCGTTCTTCTCGGCTCCTGCACCGAACAGCCGCTTAGGGCCATTGTGCGCGAAGAGCCTGAGAGTACGAGCGACCAGGCTGGTCAGAGCGGCGCCTCAGATGGAAAAGACGCCGGTGGGCTCCTCGGCGAAGGTGGTCGATCGGACGGGGAAGGTGGTCGAGGCAGCGCGGACACGGCTGGGAGCGCGGGGCAACTCGGTGAGGGGGGCGACACGATCTGCGCTGATCTCGGCGAGGATTGTGAGAACTCCTTCGACTGTTGCGGTGGGAGCTGTGAACACGGGATCTGCTCCAATCAGGCCGGACTGTGCGTGTCGACGGGTCTGGTCTGCGCGGATGACTTGCCATGTTGCGTCGGTTTCTGCGGTATGGACGGGAAGTGTCCACCGCTCAGCTGCTCGGCCGCTTCGAGCAGATGCAACGCGGACGAGGAGTGCTGCTCGCAAGATTGCCGCGGCGGGCGGTGTGAGGTGTTGGACGGATGTCAGCCGCTCGGGGAATTCTGCACCTACAACCGCGACTGCTGCTCTTTCAGTTGCACCTACGACGGCTGGTCGAGGAGCTTCCGGTGCTCACCAGCCAACACGTGCCTCTCCTCGGGGGAGGTGTGTGACGAGACACGTCCGCCCTGCTGTGGGCAGCTCGGTGAGCAACGTACCGAAGCCTGTGAGCTTGGATCGAACGGTGTCACCCGCTGCACGCCGCGTGGTCCGTGCAAGATCACAGGTGCTGAGTGCGCGCAGGCTGCCGAGTGCTGTGGCGGCTTCTGCCTCCCGGATGACAGCGGTTACCGCGCCTGCAGCGAGACCTGTGCTGACCTTGGGGCACGCTGCGTCAATGATCGCGACTGCTGTGAAGACGCCATTTGTGAAACGGGAGCTTGTGTTTTGCCTTTAGGGCCGTGCCTCGAACTCGGTGAGGTCTGCTCGGCAAATGAGGATTGCTGCAGTCAAACTTGTGACCCCAGTCTGTCGACGTGCGTCGAAGCGGTTGCATCTTCCTAGATCAACGCGGCTTTCGGCCGTGGATGATTCCAATCTGCCTCATCCCCACTGGCCGGTTTCCCCACTGCACAAAGCCAACGAGGCTCCGACCCCTGGGGGGCGGAGCCTCGTCGTACCGTCGTGCCACGTCGTTTACTTGACGATGATCTCCACGCGTCGGTTGTTGGCCCGACCCTCGGGAGTCTTGTTGTCAGCCACCGGCGTGCTCTCACCCTTACCAACTGCTGAGATTCGATCGGCCTTGATCCCGTGGCTTACCATGAAGCTGCGCACGGATTCGGCCCGCGCCTGGGAGAGTCGCTGATTGTCGCCGTCGCTGCCCACCGAGTCCGTGTGCCCCTCGACGATGATCCGCTTCTCATCGGGTTGTTGCTGCAACACCTCTGCCACCTTGAGCAGCTTGTCCTGTGCGATGGGCAGAAGCTCGCTCTTGCCGGAGACGAACAGCACTGCACCCTCGAGGGTGATGACCAGGCCGCGTTGCTCCTCCTTGACCTTCGCGATTTCTTCTAGGCTCTTCATGGCGAGAGCAAGCTTGCGCTCGGCCTCTGCGCGTGCGGCGCGCTCCGCCTGGAGATCCTTGTCTTTCGCCTCAAGTTCACGGCGCGCCTTATCAAGGCTGCTCGTGGCACCCTTGATCCGCTCTTCCTGAGCTTGCTTGTAGGCTTTGTCCGCATCGACCACATCTTTTTGCGCCTGCATCTGACCGGCATAGGCCATCGCCAGCTCCGACATCCGCTGGGCAACGTAGGCCATATTGCGTTCCTGGTAGCTTCCAGGATCATCTTCGAAGGCGATTTCTGCGCGATCGAGCGCTTGCTTGGCGCTCAACAATTTGTCCGGAGTAAGCTCGGCCGCCTTGCTGTGGCTGGCTTCCTGGTACGCCGCGCGCGCGTCGCGGAGTTCTTTTGTGGGAGCGGCCGTGCCGCACCCCAAGAGACCAACGAGGGTCAGGTTCAGCATCGAGAAAAGTACGCTACGCTTCATGATTAGTCTCCGTCCTCTGGTCTGGGTCAGCTCGCGCCTTCGGCTTCAGCCTTGAGTTTCTTGACCTTCTCGAGCGCGTCGGCGGCTTGGGCACGGAGCGCCGACTCCTTGGCGAGGGCAATGGCGAGTTCGGCATCGACTCGCGCTCGTTCGAGCACCAGCTTGGCCTCCTCATTTTCGTCTTGACCGATCAGACGTTGGGCTCGATCCAGATCGTCTCGGGCCATCTTTAGGTGCAAGGCTGCCTTGGGCACGCCTGGCGCACCCACCTCCTGCGCGGCACGGATTGCCGCTTCGGTTTCGGTAACTTGTTGTGCGGGGGCGGGAATCGAACCGCCGCAACCCAGAGCGAAGCTCAGTGTCGATGCTGCGAATAATCCAATGAGGACTCTCATTTTTCCTCCGTGTGACTGGGCTAAACTACCGCCGAAGGCTCCCGCGATTCAACCCTGTAGACCTCCTTGGCTCGGGAATAGTGGGCGAACTGCCGACCTTCGACCACCTCCGACCCACAGCCGGCCGAGGGGCAGAGGTGCAGACATGGGCGACAAGGTGCTGCCTGGATGCCCAGCCGTCCACACCAGCCGCCTAGCCACTCGGGTGCGTGCTGCGCGGAGGCAACGGGGTGGAGTAGAGCGGTGTGGGGGGGAGGGGTGAGGTCGAGGGGTGCACCGGGATGCGCACCACGAAGCGCACCTTGTCTCCGCGCTCCTGCAGCTTGACCGAGCCGCCATGAAGCTCGATCACCGAGCGCGCGAGCCCCATACCGAGGGCCAAGCCACGGTGCATATCGCGTTCATTCTCGGGGAGCCGACCGCGACGCTTGGACGCGGTTGGAGATGGTGTCGGCGGGGTGGGGAGTTCGAACGCGAATCCGACTTGCCCCTCCTCCAGAGGGACGATCTGGAGGCGCACGAGAGCCCCCGGCACCGTGCGCCCCGCGTGGCCGACGAACGTGGCGAGGGCGTTTGAAAGCCGGACCCGATCCACGACCAAGACACCGATCCCGTTCGCGATGTCACCGACCACTTCTACCGGGTTGTCGCCGGCGAGATGCCGTCCCTTTTCGATGATATCTTGCATCAGCGTTCCGACCGTCACCGAGTCGCGCACCAGCTTGAGTTCATGGGCTTCGACGCGGGCGGCGTCCAGAATCATCTCGATGAGCGCCAAGAGCTCGCGGCCGCTTCGCTCGATGACCGCCAGACTCTCGTCCTGACCGTCACTCAGCTCCTCGGATTGCCGGACCAGCGCAGCGAAGCCCAAGATGGCGTTGAGTGGAGTCTTGAGGTCGTGGCTTACGCTTGCAAAGAAGAGTCCGCGCATCCTGGTGGTGGCCTCACGCAGCAAGATGGCGCGTTCCTGAGCCTGTGCGAAGATTCGGAAGCGGTCGGCCAAATTCTCGATCGCCACGCCGAGTTCGGTGACCACGAGGAAGCGTGTGGGGCCAACCACATGCATCCCTCCCTCGAGGATGGTATCGGTGTCCAAGGCACGCACCCCGCGCATCGCGCTCGCGAGGTCCGAAGTCAAGGCGCGTCCAAGCCGCTGTCCGAGGAAGGCCGCGGTCAGGATCGCGAAGGCTGTGATCAACCACGCGACCGGGCTCGGGGTGTGGTAGGTGGACGCCGCGAACGTCACCGTGATACTGCCTTCGTCGAGGGGTGCTATCAGTTCGACGCTGCCGTCGGGCTTCTGGATCCGGGCGTATTGTTGAGGAATTGAGCTGTAGCGTGGACCAAGGTCAAAGGACTCGGCAGCGTGGATAGCGTCGCGCAATCCAGCGTGGGGGATGGGCCCAGGCATGGTCTCGAACGAGGCGCGTGCCATCGAGAGCACCATGGCATCACGCTGCACCGAGTCCGCACGACGGAGCTGGGCCGTGACCACCAGCGTGGAGCCCAACGTGAAGAAGACTACCGGCGCCACCAGCGCGAAGATCAAGCGACGTTCTACCCGCCGAGTCAACAAGGGCGCGAGGCGGGGAGGGACGAGCTCTTGAGCCACCTCGGGCGCCGCGTTCTCGAGTGTACGCATCACGGCGCGGCGGACCCCAACGTAGAGAGGTAAGGTGGTAGCGGCGACCACCACCAGCCCCACCATCGTGGTGGCCATGGTGGTCGCTGGGTCGAGGAAGGCAGGTCGGGCGAACACGGCTGACAGCACCACGCCTGTCACGGTCGAGAAGAGCCAGAGCAGCGCTGTCCGCCCTCCTTCGGTGGAGAGCTCCGCCAATCCATCGAGCCGTATGGCGGTAGAGCCGAGGGCCAGGGAACGCAGCAAGAAGCGGTGGCGGCGCCAGACCAAGAGACTCCAGCCCAGTGCCACCACCCCACCGAGGAGAACGCCCTGCCACAACAGGCGAATCGATGCCATCGCTACATCGCCCTCGAGCAGAAGTAGAAATGGCGCTGAGGTTCCTGCTAGCGCGGCGGATAGAGTGACCCCGAGGGTGGTGGCGACCAGTTGCTGACCGAACCGCGTGGCACCCGTGATCATGGGAGGGTCTCCGTCCGCGAAACCGTGATCGGTTCGAGTGGCGTGAATTCTGTCTCGCGATCGAGATCGGACTCCGAGGGAAGTGTGATGCGGAATGTCGAGCCTTCACCGAGTCGGCTCTCGAGGAGGATCTGGCCGCGGTGCATTTCCACTAGCCGTCGGGTGATGGCCAGTCCAAGTCCGGTTCCGCTGCGCCGCACACGCTCCTCGCCGGATTGGCGGTACTCTTCGAAGATGGCGAGTTGCTCGTCGGGGGCGATACCCGGTCCTGTGTCACGCACGGTGATGGTGGTGGTCGACTCCGAAGTGTGCTCGACGGTCACATCGACTTGGCCGTGACTGGTGAACTTGACCGCATTGCCTACGATATTCCCTAGGATCTGCCGCAGCCGCCGCGGATCGGCCCACACGGCCGCGTGCTTTCCCGAGAGAGTCAGAGTAAGCCCCTTGGCTTCGGCCGTGACCTGTGCTTCGCGGACCACCGCCTCAGCGATGGATGCCGCGTCGACGTAGGAGCGGGTGAGGCGGAGCTGGCCAGACTCGAGCGCCGAGAGATCGAGGATGTCGTCGATCAGCGATGCCAAGTGGCGCCCGCTGGTGCGGACTATCTCCAGGGATTCGCGAGCATCCATCGAGAGCGGACCGTCGACTTCCGCCAGAAGGACGTCGGTGAAGCCGAGGATGGCGTTGAGAGGTGTGCGGAGTTCATGGCTGAGCGCAGCCAAAAAGGCGCTGCGATCGCGATCGTAGCTGAGCGCTCGCGCCAAGTTCTCTCGGTAGCGTCGCTCGGCGTCACCGAAACGCCGCACCAACTCATTGAAGGCACAGATCAGCGCCCCCACACCGTCCGCGGAGCGGACATGGATCGGCTGTCCCGAGGGTGTCTTCTCCTTGGTGGCCATCCTCCGGATGCGATCACGCACGAAATCGATGTCCGCGTGGACGTCGCGGGCCAATGCGAGCGCCACGATTGCGGCCACACCAACCAGAAGGGTTGCGAGGAAGGTCAGTGAGCTAACCAACGGGACCACGGCGGTGGGGGTCTCTGGGGCTGGCACGAAGACCAGCAGGTTGGAGAGCTCGCGTGCTGACGCGACCGGAAGCATCAGGTATTTTACGCGCCCGAGTTGGGTCGTGGTCGTGCCTTCGCCACGCACCAAGAGATCGCGAACCCAGGATGTCGAGGGGGTGCGCAGCATGGTGTCTACCAGGACATTCCCTGCGGGATCAGTGAGCAGAAGCTCGATCCCTGCCCGACGGGCTGCCCGCTCGACTACGAAACTCCTCTGGTCGCTCGGGATCGCGCGGAGGCGGGCCGAGAGCGTGCGACCCAGCACCTGTGCCGTCATGGCGGCGCTGGCATCGCTCCGCGAGCGGATCTCGCTCACTCCGAGCCATCCGAAGCCGAGCGCGGCTACCAGCCCGAGCACCACCACCATCAGTGGCGTGACCTGGGGCAGAGAGCGGAGTCGGGGAAGGAACCGCACGCAGAGACGCTAGCCTAGAGCGCCGGGGAGCGGAAGGATCATCGATCCGACGAAAGCCGGGCGAAGACTGCATGATCGACCCACCGAGAGTCGACGTATTCGGCCTCGCGTGCGATTCCCTCGAAGCGGAAGCCGAGCCGTGCGATTACCGCTAGACTCCGGTGGTTTTCGGTTGCGGCCGCGCAACGGACACGATGCGCGCCGAGGCGGGTGAAGGCGAACTCGAGGCAGGCCCGTGAGGCCTCTGTCATGTATCCCTTGCCCCAAACGTCTGAACACAACCAGTAGCCGAGCTCACAGTTTCGGTGGATGTGAACGCAGTTGTCGAGGCTAACCAACCCCACCAGACGCCTGGTTTCGGCGAGCCGGATCGCGAACCGCAGAGCACGACCGATGTCCCAGTCTGTGAGACAGGCCTCGACGTAGCGCTGGTTGGCCTCCTGTGAGTCATTGTAGGGAACCCAGGGGAGCCAGCGCTTCAGGTGCTCGCGATTCTCCGAGACGGCGCTCCACAGCTCGGACGCGTCTGTCTGCTCGAGTGGTCGCAGCACAAGGCGTGGCGTGACCAACGGTGACCGTGAAAGGTTGGGGCGGGCTGGGATACTGAGCATGATGAGGCTCGGCCGAGCTTAGCGTGGAGCTTCACACCGAACACGGGCGACCACGACCTCGAAGTGACCGGCCTCGAAGTCCTGCCAGCCCAAGAACCAGTCGTTGATGTCTACGCCAACGCCGAGATCAGCGAGCGGCTGGTTGCCGCTGACCTTGCCAACGTTGCTCACCGGACCAACCCCGGTCTTGGTGACCCGCGCCACCCGGATCCTGCCCGCCTCCTGCCAAGTTGCTAGGGTGGCGGCGGGCCGCGACAGAACGTTTGGTGCGGAACCGCGCGGGGCGACCATCTGATGGAAGATGGGCTGGTTCGTGAGCGGATCGATCGATGTGAGAACCACTCCGGCACGGTCGTCGACCCAGATCACGCTGCACTGCTCGGTGTTGCAGGAGATCCGCGCGGAATCGGTGTTGTTGCCCTCGGCTCCGAGGGGCTGAGCGTTCCTGAGGAACACATGTTCGGTTGGGGGAGATGGGGCGACCACCCCACTCCCAAGTTCGCTGCTCGACCGTGGCACCACCATTTGGTGGACGCGCCGTGCGGTGCCGTAGCGAAGTGTGAAGACCACGCGGAGCGACTCGTTCGAGATCGACAAATGGCTGCGGACAGCGGCAGGCTTGAGCGCGCGATCCGGCCGCAGTGCGGTGAGGCGGATGGGGGGACCCTTGGGCGAAAGAGAGGGATCGAGATGGATCAGGAGCAGATCCTCAGCGCCGTCCGCTGCGTCATCCTCTCCCAATACCCAGAATGAACCGTCAGGGTCACGGATGAGGGCTGGCACGCCGTCGCCGCGGGCGAGCGAGGGAATTTCTGTCAGGCCGGCCGCGAGGCGCCCCTCCAGATCCAGAAAACGGGTGGCGAGGGAGGCGCGCTTGCCATCGACGTTGAACGCCGCCAGAAGGGTCCTTTGATTGTCGCGAACCAACTGCACGAAGCTCGCGTTGTTAGCCTCTGGCAGGGCGAGCAAGGGGGTGGTGAGCCGTCGCAAGGCGGGATCGAGCAAGACCGTAAACACCTGCCGGCGCGTCTTGTCGCGGTGACCGTCCACCCAGGTCACCACCGTTCCGAGGGGCCCGAACAGGAGTGAAGGCCGGGCTGCGCGTACCGTCACGTGAAAGGGGCGCGGGCGACCGAGTGCTTTGAGACGACAGGGAGCATCGGGGGTCTCGAGCGCAGCCTTGATGTGCGAAGTGAGGTTGGTCGCGATCGCATCGCCTCCTGATCTGATCGCGAGGTCGAGGCGGCTGAGGGCGTCTTCCGTCCTGCCCTCGAAGAGCAGTTGCTGGGCTTCATCGATCAAATGGGCGTAGGGGACACTCTCCAGATCGTCGCGTCTCGGTCCAGTCGATGAGAGGGTCGCCTTCTTTGACTTGTCACGAACCCATGATGCCGGCAGCCACCATCCACGGCGCTGTGCGAACTCGAAGAGCGAGTTCTGGTAGGTGCTGACGCCGATCACCAGAAGCACCACGGCCAAGACTGAGAGAAACACCAACCGCGTGCGGTTCCGCTTTGGCATCACCGGAACAGGGGGAGGGCGCCGGGCGGATTCCGGTCCGCTGGTAGGGCTCGGGGGCACGACCGCGGAGGGGGAGGAAGAGATGGACGTGGCGGCGTAGGGTGCGGCCGTGTCCGCTTCAGCCGGTGCTGGGGAGAGCGGTGGTGCTGGGGGATCCGACGTAAGGGAGGAGGCGATCAGTTGATCGACATCCACGAGCAACGAGGGGGTTTGGATCCCCGCGGTCGTGCCTGGTGCGAGCGCCTCGGTGAGCGTGACTGCGAATTCGGCAGCGGTTTGGAAACGCTCTTCGACGGGTCGCGCCAGGGCTCGGGCCAACCAAGCGTCGAAGGAGGGAGGTAGCTCCGGGCGCAGCCGAGAAGGGACCGGCACTGGTGCAGAAGCGACCTGCGCCAGGATCATGGCTACTCCCTGGTCGACGCTCCACACCGTGTGCCCGGTGAGGCATTCGTAGACGATACAGCCGAGAGCCCAGAGATCGGTCCGGTGATCCACCTCACCGTGTCCCTTGGCCTGCTCTGGGCTCATGTACGCGGGTGTGCCGAACAGCGCACCCTCGCGGGTCAAGCGCACCTGTGCTTGATCGGCCGCGGTCGGCGCGTAGAACTTCGCGAGACCGAAGTCGAGGAGTTTGGTGACGGTCTCTCCCTCCTCGTTTTTGGTCAGAAAGAGGTTCTCAGGCTTGAGATCGCGGTGCACGATCGACGCCGCATGAGCCTTCGCCAGACCCTTTGCGGTCTGGGTCGCAATGCGCAGCGTGGATGCGATGTCGAGCCGCCGCTCTCGGGTCATCCGGTCATAGAGGCTCTCGCCCTCGAGCAGTTCCATCACCAGAAATGGCCGATCCTCGAACTCACCGACGTCATAGACGTCGCAGATGTACGGGCTGCGCACCGCAGCGGCCGCGCGTGCCTCGCGCAGGAAGCGTTCTCGTACCACCCGTGAGGTGATGAGCTCGGCCGCCAGGACCTTCACCGCGACGCGCTTGCCGATCGCGACGTTCTCGGCCTCGAACACCAGAGCCATCCCGCCTCGCCCGATCTCACGCGTGATCCGGTACTTTTCGACCAGAATGGCTCCGACGAGCGGCTTATGGGAGCTGGCGGCTGGCATCAGGGAAGGAACTCGGGAAAAAATCCGGTCACGCGCGCTGGCTCGGCGTCCACCAGACGGCAGCCCCGGCCTCCGTGCCCCGTTCATCGGTTCCGTTGGGGGGCGGAATTGCCGGTGAGTCGGGGGTCGTCGACAGCGTACCCCAGAAGAGGAGCTTGGGTCGGGGCCGCGAGGGATCTCGAGCCGCCCGGACGTTACACCGAGGAGGGAGTGCTCTCAACCGGGTGCACGCGGCCGCGAACGCCTTGCCCGTGTAGGTCTCTTCCAGCACAAGTCCTACATCTAGTCCGAGTCGGACCGCACGCTCGGCCTCGGGTGTGGCGTGGCCATACCCTCGACCTACCCAGTCCCAGTCTATAATGAGGTGCTTTCGGTCTGGTGGCCGCACGCCCATGTGGCGAGCGAGGCGCCGCGCGAGGCTGAGAACCCACCAATTCAGCTGTGGTACCCGCAGTACCGGAATTGCGATCACCGGGATGGGATTGGAAAGCTCGGTGAGACCGGCCAAAAGACCTGCCGCGGTTCCCCCACTGCCCAGCGCAACCACGATCGCGTCCGGAACGGGGAGCTGTCCGCCGTCAATCTGCAGAAGAAGCTCCCTTGCCGCCCAGAAATACCCTTCGGCGCCCTGCACGTTGGAGGCGCCCGGTGGGACGATGAAGGTGTCTCTGCGGCGCGCTAGGCCACCCACAGCCCGCAAAGCGTCGGCGAGGCTCCCCACGCGGATGAGCTGTGCCTCATGAGAAAGAGCGCGGGTGAGACAGCGTTCGGCGTGGGGGGACCAGGGACGCCGTACCACGAACGCCAGCGTGGACAGCCCCAGAGCTCGACCGAGTAGGGTAGTGGCAAGGATGTGGTGAGACCCCGCGGCTCCGAAGGTGACAAGCTGCCGGGCTCCCGCATCGAGGGCCCTTGCGAGCAGGGGAAGGAGCTTGCGAGGTTTGTTGCCCCCGTAGGCATCGTGGATCGCTCCATCGTCCTTGAGCCACAGCTCGGACAGCTCCGAGTCATCGTGTTCGGGGAAAGGTTCGGCACCCCACCGAGCCCTTCCCCCCACCATGGCGCAGAAGGGTTCCTCGCTGCTCGCGATGAGTGGGTTCAGCTTCCGCACAGGCGTTGGAACGGCCAATCGGAATCGGACATCATGGCTGCGATTCAGCGTTTCCAGAGGGGAAAGCGCCGAGCCCCTCGAAAAATCCGTTGGCGGATCGTCGAGGGATGAGCGATGGACTCGGTTGTGAAACATCTCGGAAACCTCTCTCCCGTTAGGCAAAGAGAGTGAACCGTGCCTCGCTGCCCCGGGTGATCCCAAGAAAGTCAGGGCGGTCGAGAACAGATTTGGGACTCACAAGGGCGCGCAGCGTAGTGGGAGAACCGTCATGAAAAAGGTCGAAGCAATCATCAAGCCGTTCAAACTGGATGAGGTCAAGGACGCTCTCTCCGAGGTCGGCATTCAGGGAATGACGGTGACCGAGGTCAAGGGGTTCGGTCGGACTGGTGGAAAGAAGGAAGTGTACAGGGGATCGGCGTACGTCGTGGATTTTGTGCCCAAGGTCAAGATCGAGATCGTGGTCACGGACGACATGCTCGGTCCGGTGATTGATGCCATCGAGAAGAGCGCCAAGACTGGCAGGATTGGCGACGGAAAGATCTTCATCCTCTCGGTGGATGACGCGGTTCGTATCCGAACCGGCGAACGAGGCGATTCGGCGATCTGAAGTGGGTTCGCCCGGAGGGGCGGTGCCGAGTTTTCGCAGCGCCCAAATTCGGAGTCACAGATCGGCGGCTCGACGGGTCGGTGGGGTGGACCCAAACGGCCCAGAGCCTTGACGGCGCCAGGGCGTCGTTTGGGCCCCACGTCCCTTCGTGCCGCGGCCGCAACCCTACTTGCCTGCGGCTTTCTCCTTCTTCTTCTGCTTCTTCTCTTTGACGCTGAGCTTCGGCTTGTTGTTGGTCTTTGGTTTCTCTTGTCCCTTGGGCATGGCTCGATTGCTCCTCGCCGAGATCCGGTCCAACTCCCGCGGTGGCGTGGCCGCGGATTGCTCACATTATAACCGAAGCGGTTTGGGGTAAGGCAAGAGGACGGATCCAGCCGCCCGGCACGAAACAGGACAGGCCCGCGGCGCCGAAACTCCGCAGGCCTGCTCTCCTGATGTTGTCGTCTGTCCCCCGGTCACGATCGGGGGCACCTCGACCTTGTCACTTCTTCGATTTCTTGCCCGTTTTCTTGGGTGAGGCTGGCTTTCCATTACTCCGGGCTGCCTTCGGAGCGGCTTTCCGGGCGGGCTTCTCGGCGAAGCGGGCCGAGGTGCCGAGTAGGTCCTGAGCCAAATCTTCGGCCCGAGTGAGTCTCTCCCAGGGGAACTCGGTGCGGCCGAAGTGGCCGTAGGCGGCGGTGTTCCGGTAGATGGGGCGGAGCAGATCGAGTTCGGTGATCAGCGCCTTGGGACGGAAGTCGAAGGTCTTCTGGACAGCTGCAGCGATTTTGGCTTCGTCGATCGCTGCGGTTCCGAAGGTGTTGACGTAGACACCGACGGGCTGGGCTACCCCGATTGCGTAGGCGACCTGAACCTCGACGCGGCGAGCCAGTCCGGCTGCCACGATGTTCTTGGCGACATACCGCGCGAAGTAGCATGCGCTCCGGTCAACCTTCGAGGGGTCCTTGCCGCTGAAGGCGCCGCCTCCGTGACGTCCCATCCCACCGTAGGTATCGACGATGATTTTTCGCCCAGTTAGGCCGGCATCGCCAAACGGACCGCCGATCACGAAGCGACCCGTCGGATTCACATAGTACTTGGTCTTGTTGTCAAGGAGGCGGGCAGGCAGCGTGGGCTTGATGCAAAGCTCCATCACCGCCTCCTTCAGATCCTTGTATTTGACGTCGGGAGAATGCTGGGTCGAGACCACGACCGCATCGATACGCTTCGGTTGATCGTCTTCGTACTCCACCGTCACCTGGCTTTTGCTATCGGGGCGGAGGAAGTCCACTTGGTTCTTCTTGCGGACCTTGGCCAGGCTTTGCACCAGATCATGGGCGTACATGATCGGCGCGGGCATGAGTTCGGGGGTCTCGTCGCAGGCGAAACCGAACATGAGTCCTTGGTCGCCTGCGCCCTGCTCCTTGAACATCCCCTCACCCTCGGTCACCCCTTGAGAGATGTCCGGTGATTGGGGCTCGACGGCGATCAGCACGCCGCAGGTGTCGGCGTCAAAGCCCATCGCTGAGTCGGTGTAGCCGATATCGCGCACCACCCCGCGGGCGATCCGACCGAAGTCTAGAGAAGCGGTGGTGGTGATCTCTCCCGCCAGGACGATGAAGCCTGTCTTGCACAGCGATTCGCAGGCAACACGGCTCTTCGGATCCTGGGCCAGCGCGGCGTCCAACACCGCGTCCGAGATCTGATCACACATCTTGTCGGGGTGGCCCTCACTCACGGATTCAGACGTAAATAAATAACGGCTCATCGGGATCTCTCACAGGTTCGTGACAATCGATAACGAGTCACGCGCGGTGAGCGAGGACGATAAGGCCCGAGGACCCAACGCGCGATGGGGTTCGACACGGAGCGGCACGCTAGCACGGTCCTACCGGCTGCCAACTGGAGTGAGATCGAGCACGTCCGTGGCGATCCCGGCCTCGCCGCGCGTGGTCGAGGAGGCCCCATCGGCGATCTCGCCGGCGAGCCCGCCATTCTGGTAGCTGAAGGTGGTATCTTCGTGGTCAAAGAGGGGCTCCGTTCCCAGGAAGGCCACCGCCGCCGAGTGACCACCCGACCCGCTCCCGCCGGGTCCGCCATCACCTCCGCGGCCTCCGTGTCCGCCTCGACACGACCCGAGTGGTGACGCGGCCACACCTCCGTCGCCTCCTGCCTGGCCGAGGGCCGCGTCACCGCCGTCGCCGCCGGAGCCTGCGATCAGCGTGGCTGCGGACAGAGACACCAGCGAGTCGATGGAGAGCAGCGCGATGCTCGCGCCTCCCCCCGTCCCTCCTGGGCCGCCTGCGCCGCCGCAACCGCCGGTCGCGCCACTGCCCCCACTTGCTCCGCTCGGTGTGGTCACGGTGCAGCTGGAGGGGACCACCTGACCGCCGCCCCCGCCGCCCCCTTGTCCTGGACCACCCGAACCCCCAACGTTTCCATGACCAGCCACATACAGCCCTGTGGTGTCGAAGGTGGCAAGGGCGCCCCCTTCTCCCTCCTCACCATCCGCTCCCGGCGCACCGGCATTTCCGTCGCCGTGGGTGGTGCAGGTCCAACTGCTTCCCGATTGGGCGAGACCGCCCAATCCCTCACCACTTACCGCCGCGTCCTCGTCTGGTGGCAGACCATCTCCGCCGCCGGTGGGCGCGCGGGTTGCTGTACCACCGTGCCCACCACGACCGCCCGTCGAACTCGCGCTAGCTGGACACTCCAGCGTCAGCGCTGTCGCTCCGACTCCAGCTTGACTGTCCTCGGAGCAGGCGACGACGCCAGGAAAGGATGCGAGTCCGGATGGAGCGGGGATGTCGAAGGGGAGTTGTGATGCACCATCGCGTCCTTGGCCGGCGGAGACAGTGACTCCATGGAGCTCTACATCGGCAGCGCCGACCGCCAAGACACCGATGCTGCTCTCTCCTTCGACTCCACCAGGTTGGGCCGAGATGGAGAGACTCGCGATCCGCACCGTCCCTTCTGTTGCGCGAATGGTGAGCGCGATGGGTCCTTCCGCTTCGAGCCGCGTCTGGCGTGTGGCACTGAAGTGCCAGGTTTCGCAGTCAAACCCTCCAAGCAGAGTGATGGGCGTCTGGGTGTCGGTGATGGTTAGCGACTCGGCGTACACCTCGGTCGCGCCGGCGCACACCAGGATCGGTCGGGGTGTCTCCCCACTCCGTAGGATGGCCGCCTCGAGCGTTCGGAGCGGTGCCTCGACCGTGCCCTCCGCGTCGTCGCTGCCGCTGGGCGCCACGAACCAGGCGGAAACCGCGCGTGCCGAGCATGCATCCGTCGGAGCGTTGGGATCGCATGTGACTTCGATAGGATCCCCGCTGCCGGCGGTGCCGGCGGTGCCCGAAGCGCCGGCGGTGCCCGAAGCGCCGGCGGTGCCCGAAGCGCCGGAAGCGTTCTCCGCCCCCGCCTCCGCCCCCGCGGTGCCTCCGTCACCTATGCCCGCGGCGCCTCCGTCACCGGCGACGCCCTCGTCACCGGCAGTGCCGGCTGAAGCGGCGTGCCCTGCTGCTCCCGCTGCTCCTCCGCCAGTGTTCGAGCTCTCCCCCGAAGCACCAGGCGTTCCCGCGCTGCCACCCGTCGCTTCGGTGCCGCTCGTTCCCGCGCTGCCAAAGTCACCTCCCTCAGCCTGTCCTCCATCACCAGCGGTGGAATCATCGCAGGTGTTGAGAGCCCGGCAGTCGGGACTGCTGGTGAAGGCGCTTCCGTCACAGCCGGACAGCACGAGCCACACCGTAGCCACCACGAGACCTCGCCGCGGGTAGGGAGCTTCCGTTTTCTTGACAGATCCGGCCACCTCCTCCGCTTCATATTCGATTCTGACTCGGATTTCCAGGGTGGGGCATGGTGGACCCGACCAACCCCGCGTAGACTGTCCGCGTGGCTTGGTGGCCGAACCAGCGTCAGAAGGGGAAGCAAGGGGCAGGGGCGGTCCCTCTCGGAACGAGGCGAGTGTCTCCGATTGGGCCCGCTCTTCTGCTCGCGCTGTTCGTCTTGGCGGTTCCCTGGCAGCTTCGGGCCCTCCTCGCCCGGGAGCACCATCGCCTGACCTGCGACGTCCTCGCCTCCATCTGTGAGCGGTTGGCGTTGATGCACGGCAATGAAACCACAGCCCTCAGTCCGCGCGCCCAGCGGATTGGAATCCTTCGTCAGAGCCTGTGTGCGGT
This sequence comes from uncultured Polyangiaceae bacterium, assembly GCA_964396375.1. Classification (GTDB taxonomy): domain Bacteria; phylum Myxococcota_A; class Polyangia; order Polyangiales; family Polyangiaceae; genus FEN-1139. The sequence continues at coordinate 128,275 of CAYNEY010000004.1, forward strand.
CCAATGCGGTCCTCTGCACCAAGGGGCCGAAATCGGAATATCTGCGGTGCCACCCTGTCGTTTCGACCTGGGCGCTGCGGTTGCTGCTTTCGACTACGAGGATGATCCCGACGTGCTAGCGAGCTCCCGGCGTTGTCTGACACTCACGGATCTGCGCCGATCGTTCGCCAACACGGCGCTCCAAGCCTTGATGGCGGACAGCCACTTCTGTCCCAAGAACCGGCCTGCATTTGCCAATCTGCATGAGAGTGCGCTCGGACTTGCGGTCTTGGCGAGTCACGCTCCGACCGATCGAAACCTCTTGTTTCGAGCCGTGCTTCACGAGGCGAAGGCACTGCACATTCTCGAGGACGCCTTCGCCGCGGGGCACCTCTATGCGACTCTGCGCGACGATCTGGATCCCTTCGTCACCACCAGCATCCATGATGCCCACAACCGACGTTGGACACTCATGACCATCGAGCGCGTCGAGCCGGAGAGTCAGGCCGTTCTTCGCGAGAGTTGGCTGGCCCGCGGCGAGGGGTATCTTTACGATGTGGACAACCAGGTCCACCTACGCCATGCCAGCCTGGCGGTGGCGACGGCGCTCGCCGAGGTGCTTTGGGCCTACGTGGAGGGTACGCCGCCGATCTTCCCAGGACGAACCGGGGACCTCATGCCCCTTTGTCCGGCGCCCGACCAGATGGATGCGCGTGACCATCATGCGGGAGAGCTTCGGGTGTCGGGGCAGGCCCTGGGTCAGCTCGCAGATGGCCGCGACACCGTGCGCAACACCATCATCTACAGTCTGGGAGTGGGCGTTGCACTGCCGCAGACCGAACATCTCACGGTCTCCTTCGGGACCGCGCTCGATCTGTACGCGCGCCGCGGGCTCACCGCGACCCAACTCGAGGCTGGCATGAGTCATGACCATCGGTTTCGGGGTTGGCTTGGGCGAATCGGCGTCGAGACCTCGTTCGGTCCTTGGCTCCGGCTGTTCCGCGCTCATCTTGGGCTGGATACGCGCTTTGGCTGGGTGGTGAGTTCGAACCACCATCTCACATGGAACGTGCCTGGGCCCGGCCATCTGGGACTGGATGGTGCCGACCTCATGCTCGGAGGTGAGCTTCTGCTCCATCGCTGGGCGGTTCGTCCACGGCTCTGCGTGGGGCTGCGGGAGTCCGGGCTCGGCAACGGGTGGGACACGATGGCAGGCGTGGGGCTCGGTGCCGCGTTGCGCTGGTGATCACGCTTGGCGCGAGAGGCCCGTTACCGGAATTGCCCCGGTGACCTTCAGGTAGTCGGAGGGACGAATCAGGATCTGGGTACCGCGCACACCCGCCGAGACGCTCAGGGTCTCGAGCGACAGACAGAGGCTATCGATGAACGCGGCGAAGGGTTTCTTCGAGCCGAGCACCGTTACCCCGCCGCGAACGTAACCACACAAACCTCGGAGTTCCTTCTCCGGTACCAGAGTCGCGCTGCGGGCGGTAAGGGCGCGCGCCAGGGTTTTCAGGCAAAGCTTCCGGCCTGCCGGGACGACCGCGAAGCCAAGTGCATGTTTGTCACTCTGGCACAGGAGCGTTTTGTAGACCGCTTCGAATGGAAGGCCCACCTTGAGAGCCACCGCCTCCGCCGACAAATCCTCCAGATCAACCGTGTAGGAGCGGGTATCGAAGTGGATCTGGGCCGCTTCCAGGATCCGCATGGCGTTGGTCTTGGTCACCGCGCCTTGTCTTCCCAAGCGAAGTGGTACAAGCGGGCTCGCTTGTCGACACCTTCGGTCGTGAGCAAGAGGTCACCGTTAGGAAGGAACGTCATCCCCTCGGCTCTCGGAAAGTCTTTTGGATCGAGCAGCTTTAGCGCCGTGACCCGTCCACTAGCGTCAAACGAGGCAAGGATGTGATCCGCCCCCGAGAGCACGAAGAGCTCGGAGGTGAAGGGGTGGATGGAAATCGCCGACGGACGGAAGCGTGGGATGTCCTGCTTGGCCTTCTTCTTGCCGATCCCGCGGCTCCTGACGAAGGAGCGGAGCGCGTCCGTGGTTGGGGTTAATCGGGGAGCAGCGAGGAGCTGGGAGGTTGCGAGAGCGTACGCGAAGATGGGGCGGGCGTCTGAGTCTTCCTCGGTGGTGACACGGCTCTTCGGCGCCACCAGAAGCTGGCGCGTGCCTGGATCGAAAGTGAGCGCCTCGGACTCGATGGCGTGGATATCGAGGCGGGCGCTGGTGACCGAAGGGTTTGGTTTGGCATAATCCGCGATCCGAAACAGCGTGGCGTCGCTCCGCAACACATAGAGATCACGATCTGCCACCGTGAGATCTTCGTAGTCTCCCCGTTCGCTGAACTTGATGCGGTCACGAGTTTTGTCACCATCGAGCGACAGGAAGAATACGGAGCCACTCTCATCCTGCACACAGGCGAGTTCGTCCGATGAGATCGCAACGATGCCCGAGATCTCACGGAGCCGGTTCGACAGTTTGTGTTCGGCGCTCGGCTTCGAGAGGTTGTAGGCATCGAGTGCAGGCCCGACGCGAGCTTTTGGGGGGCTGTTTGATGCGGAAACGTTTTCCAAAGTGGGAGATGCGACTTTCCCGTGATCGGGGGGGGTCGGCTCACCGCGACGGCAACCCGCACCGAAAAGGAGAACGAGGACGGCAAGGCCCGAAGGGAGCTGGCGAAGCACCCCGTGACCATACCATGGGGGAGGCGACGGTCACGGCGGGAGGCAGGCCCCAATGTCCGGCGTCCCAGCTGATCACAGTAGGCCTATCCGGGAATTGTCGAATCGTGGCACGGCCGCTCGAAAGGCCGCGTTCGATCCCTTCGCGCCTACCGGAGGGAGGCTCCGAGCGTGACGCGCGTGGTCATCGCCACTCCCACCAGAGTTCCCATTTTTGCCTCGGAGCACATTCATGACCCATCGTCAGCTTGGTTTCTTGCCCCTCATCGTCACTCTGCCGGCGCTCCTGCTGGGAGTGACGACCGGGTGCGGTGATGTCGGAGACGGCACCGACTCGGTTGCGGCAACGGGCGGCAACAGCGCGGCGAGTAGTTCGGGCGGGGCGGGCCTCTCGATCGGTGGCTCGGGAATGGCGCAATCCGGAGCACCAGGCAGCGGGGGTGGCCCGGGAGCGGGAGGCTCGCTGGCCTCGGGTGGCGCCCCAGGCAGCGGTGGAGCACCAGGCAGCGGTGGCGGTCCCGGAGCGGGAGGCTTGCCGGCCTCGGGTGGTGCACCTGGCAACGGTGGAGCAGCAGCCATTGGAGGCGCCCCGGGGCTGGGGGGAATGCCTGGCAACGGTGGAGCTCCGGGCACCTCGAGCTGTGTTCCAGGAGTCGAATCCGGGGATGCTTGTGATCCGCTGGTGGACATGGAGCTCTGCGTCCGCAGCACCCGAGAATGTACTTGTCAGCCGGCGGGGACGTGGAACTGCATCCCCACAGCCGGTCAAGGCGGAGCCCCTGGTCAAGGCGGAGCCCCTGGTCAAGGCGGAGCCCCTGGTCAAGGTGGAGCCCCTGGTCAAGGTGGAGCCCCTGGTCAAGGCGGAGCCCCTGGTCAAGGCGGAGCCCCTGGTCAAGGCG
>CAYNEY010000004.1:131934-150751 GCA_964396375.1 uncultured Polyangiaceae bacterium
CCCCTGGTCAAGGCGGAGCCCCTGGTCAAGGCGGAGCCCCTGGTCAAGGTGGAGCGCCTGGTGAAGGTGGAGCCCCTGGTGAAGGTGGAGCCCCTGGTGAAGGTGGAGCCCCTGGTCAAGGCGGCGGCACGGGGTCGCATGCCCGGTTCATCGGCAACATCACCACCAACGGTTCTGTTCGCAGCGATTTTGCTACCTACTGGAATCAGATCACCCCCGAGAATGAGGGCAAGTGGCAGTCGACCGAAGGCACGCGCGACCAGATGAATTGGCGAGGGCTCGACGCGATTCACGACTACGCGAAGCAGCACGGCATTCTCTTCAAGCAGCACACCTTCGTGTGGGGAAGTCAGTATCCGGACTGGGTCGGTGGCATCTCCCAGAATGAGCAGCGCGAAGAGGTAGAAGAGTGGATCAGGCTCGCCTGCGAGCGCTATGGCGACGACATGGCCATCATCGACGTGGTCAACGAACCTCCGCCGCACACCACTCCGCCGTTCACGGCCGCGCTCGGTGGCAGCGGAGCGAGTGGTTGGGATTGGATCGTGGAATCCTTCCACCTGGCGCGGCAGTACTGCCCGAACGCGATCCTGGTGCTCAACGATTACAACAACATCGAGTACGGTGATCAGGTCAACCACTTCGCCGACATCGCTCGCGCGGTCAAGGATGCCGGGGCGCCGATCGACGCGCTCGGGTGCCAGGCGCATGACGCGTACAAACTCGACACCAATGCCGTGAAGGGACATCTGGACACCTTGGCCGCGATCGGTTTGCCGCTCTACATCACCGAGTACGACATCGGGTTGGCTGACGACAACCAGCAGCGTGACGTGATGGAGTCGCAGATGAACATGTACTGGAACCACAGCAGCATCCGCGGGATCACGCTCTGGGGTTACATCGTGGATGCAACCTGGCGCGATAACACAGGCATCATGTACTCTGATGGTCGCATGCGGCCGGCCATGACCTGGTTGGTCGATTTCATGAACTCACGATGACTGCTTGGGTGTGGGGATGATGCTCCCCACTCGGGTGGCGCAGTGCTGTCGGAGGCCGGAAGCCGTTTTTTGAGAGACCTTCGGCCCCCGTCGCGCCTCGCGATTTCCCGACAATTTCGCCAGATTGTCAGTGGATCTAGACACTTCCGGCGGCCAATGGTACGAGCGAACGGCCTGCTAACCGTTCGCCTCGGTCAGTTGGCCTGTTTGATCGGCTTTCCACCTCCCACGGAATTCCTCCCGTGATTCCTATGTCGATTCCAGACCAGCTCCTCGCGTCCACGGCTTCGGTCCTGGCCTCCGGCGGCGTCACGATCGATTTCGATCGCACCGTCTGGATCCAGATGGTTCTGTTCACTGCCCTGATCCTGATCCTTACGCCCACGCTCTTCCGCCCACTGCTCCGCCTCTTCGATGAGCGCGAGCGGCGGACCGAGGGTGCACGGGCTGAAGCTCGGGCGATGCAGGAGCGGGCGGCGCAGGTGTTGGCGAAGTATGAAGCCGAGCTCGAGCAGGTGCAGCGGGTGGCGGCCGAAGAGCGAGAGCGGGTGCGTGCCGACACGCTGAAACTCGAGACCAAGATCATCGAGGAGGCGCAGCAGGCAACGAATCGCACCGTTGAGGAGGGGCGTCAGCGCATCGCGGTGGAGGTGAACAAGCTTCGAGCTCTGCTCGACGGGCGTTCTCAGGTCCTCGGCGAAGCGATCGTTGCCTCCGCGATCGGGAGGAAGGCGTCGTGATGGTCCCAAGACGGTTCACCCTTGCCCTGCTCGCTGTGCTTGCGGTTGGCCTGCTCTGTGACGGCGGGTTGGTGTCCGCTGCCCATGCCGAGGAGGCGAGCTCGCAAGTGCACGAGTCCACCACACAGGAGGCGGTCCCAGCGCGTCAGCGTCCGAAGAAGGCGCCGAAGCGTCGCGTTCTCGAGAAGACGGACGCACCCGTGGTGAATGCGGAGGCGACGGAAGCTCAGGCTTCGGGCGCGTCCGAGGATCTCAGTCGCCCTGAGCGAAAGCCGCGGCGCTCGAAGAAGGAGCGACGCGAACGAGCGGCCCCGAAACAGGTCGCGGCTGCGGCTGCGACGCCTGCCGACGCGCACCATCCGGCTGAAGGAAGCCATAGTTCGGCGGCGGGGCATGGTGCCGAGCATGTCCCTCATTTCTCGGACATCAACTGGGCTACTGGTCTGCTCGGCGAGAGCGACACCAGCGAGCCCGGCCTCATGTTCCGCCCGAAGGGGATGCCCGCACCCTTTCTCGCCACCCTGCTGAACTGGGGTGTGCTGGTGGGGCTGATCGTTTGGGTTGGCAAGAAGCAGCTCCCGCTCGCGTTGAAGCGTCGTCGTGATCAAATCGTGGAAGGGATGGAAACCGCGGCTAAGATGAAGGCCGAGTCGGAGACCCGTCTCGCCGAATACGAGGCGAAGCTTGCCAATATCAGTCAAGAGATCGAACGGGTGCGCGCCGAGATGACGCGTGCCGCGGAGCTCGAGCGCGAGCGCATCCTGAAGGAGGCGGTTGAACGCCGCGCGCGTATGGAGCGTGACGCGCGTCGCTTGGTGGAGACCGAACTCGCAGCAGCTGGTGAAGAGCTGCGGCGCGAGGTGGCAGCCCAGGCCCTCAAATGGGCCAAGATCCTGATTTCTCAGCAGGTTTCTCTTTCGACTCAACACCAGCTCTTCGACGAGGGCATCAGTGACCTGAAGAAGCTTCGGAGCGGTTCCTTGGGAGGTCAGGCATGAACAGGTCCCCGGTTGCCGTCCGCTATGCACGCGCGATCTTCGAGCTGGGTGTGGAGTCGGGAGACCTCAGCCCGTTGATCGAGCAGCTCCGACAGGTGTCGGAGTGTCTCGAGGAACACGCCGAGCTGCGCGGGTTGTTCAGCAATCCTCTGGTCGATCCGAGCGATCAGCAGAAGGTTGCCGAAGCCCTCGCGGTCCGGCTTGGTCTCTCGGGTTTGGCGCAGAAAACCCTGAGACTCCTCTCGACCCGGCGCAGGATGGGCGAGCTTGCTGCGATCATGCGCGAGTTGGTTTCGCTGTCCGATCAGCGGGCGGGGGTGATTCGCGCCAAAATCACCAGCGCCACCCCCCTGCTCCCGGAGCAAACGACCCAGCTCCGCGGCGAACTCGAGCGCTTGACGGGGAAGCGCGTTCTCGTCGACCAAGAGGTCGATCCGTCACTCTTGGGTGGTTGGATCGCTCGGGTTGCGGATCATGTGGTCGACACCAGCGTGCGGGGGCGCCTCGACGAACTCGAGCGGCGCCTCTTCGACTTGCCCAATGCTTGATCGGTATCGGAACGTCCCTTGACCAAATTGAAGGATTCGGAGAGCCACCATGCAGCTTAGCGCCGACGAGATCTCTCAGATCATCAAGCAGCAAATCCAGAGCTTCGACAGGTCAGCTCTGCTCAGCGAAACAGGCACCGTGCTGACCAGTGGCGATGGGATAGCGCGTGTTCACGGGCTCTCCGGAGCCATGGCTGGTGAGTTGGTGGAGTTTCCGGGATCGGTGTTCGGCCTGGTGCTGAACCTCGAGCAAGACAACGTAGGCGTGGCGGTGCTGGGCGAGGTCACGGCGGTGATGGAGGGGGACACCGTGAAGCGTACCGGGCGCATCGCTGACGTGCCGGTGGGAGAGGCCGTCGTCGGCCGTGTCGTCAACGCCCTGGGGCAACCCATCGATGGCAAAGGTCCCATCGAGACCAAAGCCCGTCGACAGATCGAGCTCAAGGCTCCTGGCATCATCAGCCGCCAACCGGTCAAGGAGCCCTTGCAGACGGGCATCAAGCCGATTGATGCCATGATCCCGATCGGGCGTGGGCAACGCGAGCTCATCATCGGTGACCGACAAACCGGCAAGACCGCCATTGCGATTGACACCATCATCAACCAGAAGGGTAAGGGCGTTTACTGCTTTTACGTGGCGGTAGGACAGAAGGCCTCTACGGTCGCGCAAGTGGTGGACAAGCTCACGGCCCACGGCGCGATGGAATACACGACCGTCGTGGTCGCGACGGCGGTCGAGAGCGCTCCACTCCAGTTCCTCGCGCCCTATGCAGGCGTGACCATGGGCGAGTTCTTCCGCGACACCGGGCGGCACGCGCTCTGTATTTACGACGACCTTTCGAAGCAGGCCGTGGCGTACCGGCAGTTGTCACTGCTCTTGCGCCGGCCTCCAGGCCGCGAGGCTTACCCGGGAGATGTCTTCTATATTCACTCTCGCCTGCTGGAGCGCGCCGCGAAGATGGCTGAGCGCTGGTTTGTGGTGCGCTCTGGGACGACGGTGCCCGCCGGAGACGCCAACTTCCGTGGGGTGGATGGCCGCGTCTATCTTGGAAGCGAGGGGCATCACGTGGCAGAGGCTGAGCTTTCGAAGCTCGGCGCCGGTCACGAGTTGGTTCAGGATCCCCACTCGGGAGGCTCTCTCACTGCTCTGCCGATCATTGAGACGCAGGCGGGTGACGTCTCGGCCTACATCCCGACCAACGTCATCTCGATCACCGACGGTCAGATCTTCCTCGAGGGTGACCTCTTCTACTCGGGGGTGCGTCCCGCCATCAACGTTGGTATCTCGGTCAGCCGCGTCGGAGGCAACGCGCAGATCAAGGCCATGAAGAAGATCGCCGCATCCATGCGCATCGAGCTGGCGCAGTATCGCGAGATGGCGGCCTTCGCGCAGTTCGCGAGTGATCTGGACGCCGCGACGCGCGCGCAGCTGGAGCGTGGTGCGAGGCTCACCGAGCTTTTGAAGCAGGGGCAGTACGTGCCGCTTCCCGTGGAGAAGCAGGTGCTGCTGATCTACGCTGGTACCCGCGGTTTCGTGGACAAGTTGCCACTTACCTCGCTCCGCGACTATGAGACTGAACTCTACCGCTTCGTCGAAGACAAACACGCGAGCTTGCTCTCGGATATCCGGGAGAAGAAGGAGCTCAGCGAGCAGATCGAGGGGCGTTTGAAGGCCGTGCTCACCGAGTTCACGGAGAAGTTCGTCGCCAGCCGGAACTAACACCGTGGCTAACCTCAAGATCATCCGAAAGCGCATCGCGTCCGTGAAATCGACGCAGAAGATCACCCGTGCCATGAAGATGGTGGCGGGCGCGCGCCTGAACCGCGCTCAACAGCGGATCCTGGCGCTCCGACCGTATGCGGTCAGAACTGGGCGCATGCTCGCCGACGTGACCCAGGTGAGTTCCTTGCGGATGCAGGGCGCCGAGGGCGCGCAGGTCGAGCATCCGCTTCTGGTGCGACGTGAAGAAAAACGCGTGCTTCTGCTGGTCATCACCAGCGACCGTGGACTGTGCGGTGCGTTCAACACCAACATCAACCGTTTTGCGGACGCCGAGGGTCAGCGCTTGCTGGCCGAAGGCAAGAGTGTTTCGTTTGCCACCATTGGGCGGAAGGGTCGCGACTACTTCAATCGGCGCCGGCGTCCAGTTGCCCAGGTCTTCTCCCACGTGTGGGAGCGACTCGGACCCGAGCAAGCGGAGCTGGTGGCAAAGACCATCCTCCGCCCCTATGTGCGCGGCGAACTCGATGCGATCTACCTGGTGTACAACGAGTTCAAGAGCGCGATGTGTCAGCGCGTGGTCTGCGAACCTCTGTTCCCGCTCAAGGCTTCCGAGCCCGTAGCGGAGGAAATGGAGGGAGGATCGCTGCCCGAGTTCGACTTCGAGCCCAACAAGGAGGTGGTGTTGGAGCAGCTGGTGCCCACCTATGTGGAGATCACGGTCTTGCGCGCCCTCTACGAGTCGATGGCCTCCGAGCTCGGTGCTCGCATGACGGCGATGGACTCGGCGACCAAGAACGCAAGTGAGATGATCGATCGCCTGACCCTCAAGTACAATCGCGCGCGGCAAGCGGCCATCACCACGGAGTTGATGGAAATCATCGGTGGTGCCAATGCGCTCAAGGGCTGAGGCGGGTCGAGGTGTCTCGGTCGCCGAACCGGAACGACAGTGAATTGGCTCCAGCGATCGTCGTGCGCACGGATCGGTTGTGGTAGGCATTGGCCGTGACCGTGGCACCCCCACCTCCCGTTCCTCGCTGGCCGTTTACGCTGGGGCTCATCGTGTCCGCGTTGGGCGTCGGACTCTCGATCGAGCTGACTCGAATCCACGACCGGTTGGTCGCGGATCCAGAGTACCAGAGCTTCTGCAACGTGAGCCAGAAGGTCAACTGCGACGTGGTGGCCACCAGTGACTTCTCGACGCTCTTCGGGGTGCCCCTCAGCGTGTGGGGGATCATCGGCTACGCGCTGATTGGCGCGATCGCAGTGTGGGGGCTGCTGGCGAAAACGGCGCGCCCAATCCTCCCGTTCGTCGTACTGGCATGGTTCTGCGGTGTCGCGAGCATCGGTCTCTTCGCTGTCTCGTTCTTTCTGATTGACTCGTTGTGTTTGCTCTGCGCAGCAACTTGGGGTGTCGATCTGCTCCTGGCCGGGATGGCGCTCCATCTTGCGCGGTGCGGGCGGCTGCGGCGCTCTCGGGACGAGTGGGGAGCTTTCCTGGCGCAGGATCCGGCGGTGGTAGCGGCGGGGGTTGTGGCGCTGATCGTGGTGGTGGGCGTGGTTCTGGTGGTACTTCCAGCTGAGGGAGAGACCGGCACCAAAGCGGTGGAATCAACGGTAGTAAAGGCGTCACCGCCCACCAGCTCGGCTCCCCCCACGAGTCAGTTGTCGCGCGGGGTCGATGATCGCGGTCACCACTATGTTGGAGCGGCGTCACCCAAGCTCACCATCGCTGAGTTTTCTGACTACCAGTGCCCGCACTGCGCGAAGAAACACGCAAGCCTTCGGGCCTTGGTGGCGCGCTACCCCGATGCGATTCGGCTGATTCACAGGCACTACCCTCTCGACAATGACTGCAACCCCGCGATAACGACCCCGTTTCATTCGCACGCATGCCACTATGCGAGGCTCGCGGCGTGCGCGGGTGAACTGGGGCGCTTCTGGGAAGCCAACGATTATCTCTTCGATCACGGGCGAACACCCGGTGCCGTGACCATCCCGAGCCTGGCCAAAGCGTTGGATCTCCCGGCTGCGGAACTCACCCGCTGCGTCGAGGAGAAGGGCAATGCGTTGATCCGACCTGACATCGAGGTAGGCATCGAGCTCAAGATCGAGGGCACTCCCAGCTTCGTGGTCGACGGCAAGCTTCACACGGGGCTGCTGCCGGCGGAGCTGCTTGTGCCGTATCCGATGCCCTGACGTTTAGGCTCTCGCAGGAGCGGCCGCGGAGCTGTCGTCCGGTGTCTGAAGCCGTGGGTGGAGGGGCCGCGGAGCTGTCGTCCGGTGTCTGAAGCCGTGGGTGGAGGGGGGCGGCCATTGCCGAGAGTGTGCCAACAGGTGTGGCACAGCCCCGCCAAGGGGCAGAAAATTCAGAAAAATTGCCTGATCCCCAGATGGCATGGCTAGTGCATGTGTGCGGGCGGAGGTTCCACGATGACCCATCTAAACGCCCTTCGGTGCCACCCACTTTCGGCCGTCGCTCTGGTTCTCGCAGTCGCCTGTGCGGCTGACGAAGAAGATCCCCGCTCTCCGGTCGACGATACTCTGGGCGTCACCGGCGCGCCGCTGATGGCTGCGGCCGAGACCTGCGAGGATGTAAACGACGCGCTCGCGGCACAGTTCCGCGCAGATCTGAAGCGGCTGTTTGCGACTGGCCAATGCGCGACCACCCCGTGGAACGGGGTCGGGATGCCATCGATTGGAATCGACGATGGGGACTGGGCCGTTGACTTGGGAGGCGAGGGAAGCCCGGTGATGGGTGCGGGAGGTTCGGGCACCGTTGGTGCGGCAGGCGCCCCATCCACGCCAGGAAATGGCGACAATGGCGGATTGGTCGCGGATGGTTCTGATCGTCCAGAGACCGTTACCGGGACCAACGTGCAGGTGAGCGGCGTCGACGAAGGTGACATCGTGAAGACCGACGGGAGGAACCTGTACGTCCTTCACGACAACATTCTCGAGATGGTTCAGGCGTCGACCTCGGGAGCCATGGCCAGCGTTGCCGGTGTGATGCTCGAGGGACAGGTGCGGGAGATGTACGTGATCGGCAACGCCGACGCCACGACTCGCCAGGTGGTGGTGATTGCTGACGTCGCGGGTGAACTGGTCTACGACGCCGCCAAAATCCCGGTTCCATCCTCCAGTCCGGGCTCCTTCCAGCCTGGCGCGGTGGGCAGCGGTCCGATCATGGTTGACGCGGAGGCACCTGTCGAAGAAGTCGACGCGATCGCGGTCGGCGCCGGCGGCACCCCGAGTGATCCCGCTCTCCCCACCGCTGGCACCGGAAACGCCTCGATCTACCCGAGTGGATGGGTGCTGGAAGATGGCGTGGTGGTGGCGCCCGCTCCGACTGGACCTGCCGTGGGGCTGAGCGGAAGCGGTTGGGGCGCGGTACCGATGACCAAGGTCACGGTGCTCGAGGCCACCGATACCTCGCTCAGCCTCGAATCCCAAGCGTATTACGATGGTGCTTATCAGTCGTCGCGGCGTACCGGCGAGCGGCTTCACCTGGTCTTGTCCATTCAGAAGAACTGGCCAGCACCTGCCGTGTGCCCTTCCCACGCCGATCGCGTGAAGGCGGAGGTGTTGGTCATCGAGCGGCTGCTCGATGACGGCAAGGAGATCGCGGATATCCCAGCCGAGCAGCTCGAGGACATGGTGGCCTCGGAGCTGGTCGATGGCATCCTGGAGGATCAAGACGCAACCCTAGCCCAGCTCACCGCCGCGGAGTACTTACCCCGCCGCTTCGTGCTCGAGGGTTCCGAGGTCACCGCGACTCAGCTCGAGTGCTCGAACATCTTCATGCCGCGTGCGGGTTCTTCGGTGAGTGGCGTCACGTATCTGGCCGAGATCGATCTCGATGAGCCGACCGGGGACGCCGGGAGCGCGGCCATTCTCGGGCAGTCGCATATCCTGTACGGTGGTGGCGGGGCTTTGGTGCTCGGCACGAACCAGAGTGAGATCGATCCTGAGACTGGGATGTGGAATGAGGTTGCCTACGTTCACCGCTTCGACCTGGGTGCCGAGGGTATCTCCTATGCGGCTTCTCTTGGCATGCTGGGGCGGATCAAGGACCAGTTTTCTCTGGATGTGGCAGGTGATGACCTTCGGGTGGTGAGTTCTGAGGGCTGGTGGACCGAGCAACGGAACTCCCTCAGCGTTTTGCGCGAGGTGGACGACTCTGGGTTGCTCTCGGAGATCGGGCGGGTCGACGGGATCGGTGATGGCGAAGACGTGAAGGCGGTGAGGTTCCTCGGAGAGCGTGCCTATGTCGTCACGTTCCTTCAGACCGATCCCTTGTTCGTGCTCGATGTCTCCGATTCAGAGGCCCCGGAACTCCTCGGGGGTACCCCTGAGATCCCTGGGTTTTCGACCTACTTGCACCCGCTCGACGAGGGGCACCTGCTGACGGTTGGCTACGACGCCGATGGCTGGACACCGGCCATTCAGATCTTTGATGTTTCCCAGCCCACCGCTCCGGATCAGATGCACAAGCTAGCGCTCTCCAGCGATGGCTCGTCGTCTTCTCTCAGTGACTACAAGGCTTTCACCTATTACCCCGAGCAGAAGTTGCTGGCGATCCCATTTGCTCGCTACTCAGGTCGTCCACTCAGTTCGATGATGCTCTTCAAGATCGATCTGGTGAGCGGCATCACCAAGCTGGGTGAGGTGGATGGCGATTTCGTCCTCGGCCTACCGCAAGCAAGTGAAAGTGAGAGCTGCTATCAGTGGGGAGATGCACAGTCGCTGATGTCACGCAGCGTGTTCTTCGATCAGACGCTGTTTGCCATCGCGCAACGTGGCATCGCTTCGGTCGACGCGAGCAACCCGAGTGAGGTGCACGCGCGGATGGTGTTTGCCTCTGCGACCGAGTACCAGTCTGGCTATTGCGACGTGTGGTACACGGGTGAGGGGGGCGCAACCGGTGTCGGCGGAGCTACCGCCGAGGGTGTGGGTGGTGCCGAATCGGTGGGTACCGGAGGCTCGAGCGGCGTGATTGGTGTCGCCGGTGGCGCTTCGGTTGTTTCTGGCGGAGCCGACGGTGGTGTGGTGGTCGACCCGGGTTCAGGTGCAACGGGTACGGGAGGCGCGACCGCGATCTAGAAGTTTTGGGTGGTTCTCTACTCTGGTGCGGCGCCAATGCTGGACTGCATTGGGGCGTGGTGAGAAGCAGGGCGGACGGTCAGGGACCAGGCGGATCTCTGGCCGTCCGTCGCTGTGTTGTTGGAGTGACGGAAAGGGGTGATCCTGCAGCCTTGGTGGTGTCGGTCCGGATTCAATCAAGCTCGGCGGTGGTGTCGGTCCGGATTCAATCAAGCTCGGCGATCGGCAGCTCGAGGAGGCGGCGCACGACCACACTGGCGCAGAAGAGCCCGAAGGTGCCGGTCACGAAGCTCACCGTACCGCGGACTATCCGCTCGCGGCCACTCGAGGAGGGGCTGGCTGGCTCATCGGGAGAGGACTCTCTGTCATGAGCCGTGACCAAACTCATCGATTCGGTCTCGCCGTGTGGTGGGCGTGGGAGTTCTTCCGAGTAGACGGCGGGGACGCCGAAGGGTCCTGAACGGGGCAACCCGTGGCGTTGACGCAGCAGTTTTCGGACCATGGCGCCCATCGGACAGTGTCGGGTGCGTGCCAAATCGGCGAGCGCAACACGACAAGGATCGGTGCGACCACCAGCCCCGAGCGAGACGACCAAGGGTACTTTGCGTTCGCGACAGAGCCGGATCAGCTCACACTTATCGGTGAGGTTGTCGATGGCGTCGACCACGAAGTCATGACCTCGGGCGAGGAGTGGCAGGGCAGAGCTTCGCTCGAACTTGGCGGGGACCGCCTCGATCTGGGCGTCGAGGGCGATTCGCCTCAGCCGTACGGCCAGCGCTTCCGCCTTGTTCTGACCTAGGGTGTCCGCGGTGGCCTGGATCTGACGGTTCAGGTTGCTGGGGGCCACGAGATCGGGGTCGACCAAGGTCAACGTTCCGACCCCAGAACGTGCCAGCGATTCTGCCGCGGCTGAACCAACGCCACCCACGCCGATCACGAGCACGCGCGCTCGGTGCAGCCGCTCCAGTGCAGGCGGACCATAGAGGCGAACCAGTCGATCGGTAGGGTTGGGCATGGGTCGGTCGGCTGGTGACGCCTTCGGTTCTCTCTGTTAGGCTAGGGCTGCGTACCGAGGAGGATTTCATTGTACAAGAAGTGCAGCACCTGCAAGGCCCCGATCGAGTATGGAGCCGAGTACTTCGTGTGCAGTGTCTCCACCTGCAATCGGAGCCGGCTTGCCCTGTATTTCTGCAGCCTCCCTTGCTGGGAGGCGCATGTGCCTGAGGCTCGACACCGCGACGCCTGGGCCGAGCCGAGGATGGCGCCGGCGGGACCCGAAGAAGACAGCGCCGAGCCTCCCGTGACGCTGATATCTGAGCGTCCCCCTCCGATCCCGCAGCCGAGCAGCGCGGATTGTGACGGAGTGGTGGTGCACCGAAGGGCGCGCCTGATCACGGGTGTTTCTGGGCAGCGCCCGGAGGAGCCCTCGAAGGATGAGGACGAGATCCTGATTGTAGTCTCGAAACTGAAGAAATTCATCCGCGAGCAGTCGGAGATGAACACCTCGGACACCGTGTTCTCGGCGCTCTCCCAGCACCTGCGGCGGCTGGCAATCGAGGCCATCAAGAATGCCGCCCGTGACGGCAGGAAGACGGTGATGGAGCGGGATTTCTTGCCCTTGTTCAAGGGCTGACGGAGACCAACACCGTTGCGTAGGTGAGGAGCAGGCACGTACGAGGTTTCGCTGCGGCGCACCGCGGGACGAGGTCCGTGGTGCGGGTTTCAAGGTTTGGGCCTGCCTTATCCGGCCGTCGTTTGGTGGTTAAAAGGACGCTTCAGAGCGTGACCTCCACCTCTGCCACTGTTCCGGCGGGGAGGAGAGGCAGAGGCGCATTGGCGGGCACGGGCTTTCCGTCGACCGTGATCTCTGACACCCCACTCTCCACATGCCGTGGGTTCTTGACGGTGATCCGGTATGTGGCGCCGCGGAAACGCCGCTCGGCAACGAAGCCGTCCCATGCCGAGGGGAGTACCGGAGCGATGCGGAGCCCGTCCCAATCCGGACGAATCCCGAGGATGTGTTGAGTGCCGGCGACGTAGGACCAGGTGGCGGTGCCGGACAACCACGGAAGACGTGACGCTCCGTGCCGCCGACTGTAGCGGCCGTGGGTCGATTGACAATGCACGTAGGGCTCGATCTGCCGGAGCTCTGCCCGCTCGTTGTAAGCTGACGGCATGTAGGCGCGGTAGTACTCGTAGGCGCGATTGCCACGGCCGAGTTTGGCCTCAGCGATCACCGCCCAGCCCTGCGGGTGGCAGAAGATCCCGCTGTTTTCCTTCATGCCTGGGTTGAAGAGCACGGCGCGCACCTCTTCGCAGGCGGTGGTCCTGAATGGAGGATCGCAGAGCATCAGGCCGTAGGGGGTTGAAAGGTGCCGGTGACAGGAGTCCATTGCTTTCTTGGCCTGCTCGCCGGTGGCGGCCTCGGCGATCACCGCCCAGGTCTGGCTGTTGAGGAAAATCGAACCTTCGGGATCCGCCTTGGTGCCGATGATGCTGCCGTTCTCTCGGAAAGCTCGGACGAACCAGTCACCATCCCAGGTGTGCTCTTGGATGGCGGCATCCAGTTCCGCCAACTTGCCGGTGGCCCAAGCCAGCTCCACCGGTCGAGCCAGTCGCTTCGTCACCTCTTGATACGTGACGAGTGCGTGCCTCAGTTGGAACGTCACCATCACGCTTTCCCCGCGGTAGCCGAGTTTCAGGCAGTCATTCCAGTCCGCTGCCAAGCCACAGGGGAGCTGGTGAACGCCCCGGCGCTCCCAGTTGAACTCGATGGCGCGTCGCAGATGGCCGAGCACGCTAGCCTCTCCCTGATCGGCGAAGGGGAGGATCCTGTCGAAAAAACCCTGATCCCCTGTCTCCTTGACATAGGCCACTACCGTATCGAAGAGCCAGAGGCAGTCGTCGGAGCGGTACTCCTCGAGAGGGGGAGG
Source organism: uncultured Polyangiaceae bacterium (assembly GCA_964396375.1). Classification (GTDB taxonomy): domain Bacteria; phylum Myxococcota_A; class Polyangia; order Polyangiales; family Polyangiaceae; genus FEN-1139. The sequence continues at coordinate 144,981 of CAYNEY010000004.1, forward strand.
GTTCTCTTCGCCTGGGTGATGAGAAAACGGCTTTACTACCGGCATGGCCCCACCGTTCGCCACTTGCCCGGTCAGCATCAGCTCCAGCCGCTCGCGCGCCTGTTCGGGGATCGCCGGTAAGACCCCGAGGATGTCCTGAACCGTGTCCCGATAGCCAAGACCGTCGCGTTCCCCCGAGTAGACCAGGCTGGCAGCACGGGACCAGGCGAAGGTGATGAGGCAGTTGTAAGCGTTCCACACGTTGATCATGTGGTCGAAATCGGCGTCGGGCGTCTCGACCTTGAGGTTCTGGAGTTGGGTGTGCCAGTGCTCCCGCACCTCTTCGAGCGCCGCGCGGATCTTTTCGATGCTGCCCATCTCCGCCAAAGCGGATTTGGCAACCTTCGCGGGTGAGCCAACTCCCATCAACACCGCGATGGTCTTGGTCTCACCTGGGGTGAGCACCAGTTCGGTCGTCACCGTACCGCAGGCGTTGTCCCCGTGAGCGCGGCTGTTCGTGCAGCGGCCAGTCTCGACAACGATCGGATTCTGATAGGTGCGATAAGGGCCGATGAAGGCTTCGCGGTCCGTGTCGAAGCCGCGGACCTCTGCCCCAACCAAGCAGAGGAAGCTGTGACGGCTCTGATCGCGCATCTGAAACAGGTTCGGAGCCTCTGGCAGATTGGTGGAGATCCCGTGGTGGAGGACACCATCTTCGAAGTTGCAATCGACGATGTACTGGGAGTACTGTAGGTTGAAGAGATCCTGCCAGGCATTGTATTCACTCGCGTACTCGACGTAGGAGAAGACATCGAGGGTGCGCGGCTCTGCACTCCGGTTCGTGACCTCCAACATCCACACCTCGTAGTGTCGACCGAGCGGCACGAAGTAGGTGGTATGGGTCTCGATTCCACCGTACTTCGACTCGATGATCGTGTAGGCGGTGCCGTGACGACACGCCGACTGATAGCGTTCGAGGGGCTTGCCGACTGGCTGCCAGGAACTGCTCCAGTAGTCGCCAGTGGCGCGGTCGCGGAGGTAGAAATAGCGGCCCGGCTGGTCCATTGGGATGGCATTGAATCGGAGGCGCGTGAACCGGCCCTGCGCGGCAGACTTGAAGAAGCTGTAGCCTCCCGCGTTGTTGGTGATGATCGCGCCGTACTCGGTGGAACCGAGGTAGTTGCTCCAGGAGCGGGGAGTGTCGGGACGCGTGATGACGTACTCGCGACGCTGATCGTCAAACCTTCCGTAGCTTGTCATGGTCGAGCTAGCTTACAGAAGCTCCGCCCAATAGCACAGGCAAATGACCTCACTTCTGGGTTGAGCTTCCCGCGAGACCAGGACAGGACGGCCGTGCCGCCGTGCCGGCGACACGGAGTCGGCTCAGGCTGGCTCTGGGAGTGAACGCTCGTTCATCACCAGTTGGGCGAGGCTCTGGCGTTCGCGGATGGTGACAAGTGAGCCGTCCGGTCGCACAAGGAGTTCAGGAGCCTGCCGGTGTGAGTTGTAACCGGTGAGCGACATGCTCGAACAGTAGGCACCGGCGCCGCCGATGACCACATAGTCACCGATCTCGGGCTCGGCCATACGCCGCGGGATGACGGTGTGCTGTTCGTCGAGGGTCTGGCAATCACCAGTCTCGCAGCAGCGACCGACCACCACCTGTGGCAAGAGGGCTTGAGACGGGAGTGCGAACTCATCGGAGAGTACTCGACCATCTCGGGCTACCACCGAAAACGGGTGGCGCGAACCATACAGAAGGGGCCGTGTGTTGGTCTCCATGCCCGCGTCCAGGATCAAGAAGTCGAAGCCATCCGGACCCGAGGATTTCTTGTCCAGCACCCGCGACACGATCACACCGGCGTTGGCAACCAGGTAGGTCCCGGGCTCGACGGCCATTTTGAGCTTCCTACCAGTGCGCGCCGAAAATTCGCTGAATCGCCGCTCGGCGTAGCGTCCGAGCGCGGTGATGTCAGCCGAACTCTCGTCGGGCATGCGCGCCACGCGGAACCCACCTCCCAGATTGACGGTGGTCGCTTCCGGGAAGAACTGCTCCACGATGGTGAGCACGCGGTCGATGTTCGACTGCCAGAGTTCCGGCGCACCGCCCGAGCCAATGTGGGTGTGCACCTCGACGATTGGCATTCGGTGCGCTCGAGCCCGCCTCACCACCTCTGGGAGGGCGTCGAGGTGGATGCCAAAGCTCGAGTATTTGTCGCCAGTATTGCGGGTGCGGCTCTCGCCCGTGCCCACCCCTGGATTCACCCGGATCGAGATGGCGCACTGCTCGGTCGTGGCCGACCGCGCCAAGAGTTCGAGCTGCCGGAGCGAACATACGTTGTACTCGAGTCCGGCGGCCATCAGCTGCTCGAGCTCCTCGCGGTCGTCACCTTCCGGAACCTCCTGGGTGGTGAGCATGATCCGCTGGTCTGCCACACCGGCCAGACGCGCCCGTCGCACCTCATTCAGAGAACTTGCGTCGATACCGAGGCCCTGGCCCGTGACAAGCTGCAGGATGGCGCGGTTACTGTTGGCCTTCATCGCGTAGGCGACGCGCAATCCGAAGGCGTTGGGCATCGCGCGCACGCGGCGACAGCGGTCGATGATCGTGGCCTCATCGTACAGGTAGACGGGAGTGCCAGCGAGCGCGACGGCGCGCTCGAGGAGGGCGGGGGACGGCGAGAAGGGCGGAGGATTCATCGGGCTAGTCGAGGCGAAGGTTGTTCTGGATGCTCGAGATCGCGGCCTGTATGCTCTCGCGGCGACCGAAGGCGCTGAGCCGGAAGTAGCCCTCGCCGCTCGGGCCAAAGCCGGAGCCAGGGGTGCCAACCACATGCGCTTCATCGAGGAGCTTGTCGAAGAAGTCCCAACTCCGCAGCTTGCCCGGGGTTTGCAGCCAGATATACGGCGCGTTGTCGCCGCCGAAGCAGGTGAGTCCGATCTGGGTCAGCCCACTTCGGATCAGGGACGCGTTGGTCATGTAGTAGTCGACCATCGCTTGACACTCGCGCTTCCCTTCCGGTGAGAGAGCTGCCAGCGCACCGGCTTGAACGACGTTGGATGCACCGTTGAAGAACGTACTCTGGCGCCTCATCCACAGGCGATTGACCTTGCCCGGCTCGGGGTCGTCGATGACCAGTGTCTTTGGAACCACCGCCCAACCCAGGCGCACGCCCGTGAAACCTGCACCCTTGCTCAGGGAGTAGAACTCAATCGCGCATTCGCGCGCTCCTTCGATCTGATAGATGCTGGTCGGGAGCTCAGGATCGCGGATGTAATCTCGATAGGCCGCGTCAAAAAGGATGATGGCGCGGTGTGCGCGGGCGTAGGCAACGAAGCCTTCGAGTTGAGCGCGGGTTGCCACGTTGCCAGTCGGGTTATTCGGACTGCAGAGGTAAATGAGATCGACGTCTCCAGAGGGTGGTGTCGGAAAGAAGCCGTTGTCCTCGCCGCACGGCATGTAGACGAAGCCCTGGTAAAGCCCGCGCTCTGGATCGTAGCTCCCCGCGCGTCCCCCGATCACGTTGGTGTCGACGTACACCGGGTAGGCCGGATCTTGGATGGCCACGCGGGCATCCGCGGAGAAGATGCTCTGGATGTTGCCGGTGTCGGGTTTGGCGCCGTCGCTGACGAAAACCTCGTCTGGACGCACCTCCGCACCCCGCTCGGCGTAATCGTGGACGATGGCCTGACGGAGCGGGAGTTCGCCCTCGTAATCGCCGTATCCGGTGTAGGTGTCACGGTGAGCCAGACGGTCGACTCCAGCGTGCAGTCCGGCCACGATGGTCGGCGTGAGTGGCTCGGTGGTGTCGCCGATCCCCATCCGGAGCAGCTCCACGCCAGGATGGGTCTCGGTGAAGGAGCGAGCCCGGCGGGCAATCTCCGGGAAGAGGTAACCTTGGGCTAGCTTGTCGTACCAGGGGTTTGTCCGCACCATGCCTTAGCTCCTTTCGATCCGGCTCGAGAACGCCTCCGGGTTCAACGTCCCTTCTGCCACACGTGTCACAGGCCCGGTCATCTCCACTGAGTAGTTGTCGTTGACGGTGATCTTCAAGGTTCCACCGGGCATGTGCGCAGTGATGTCGCGGTCGCAGTGGCCGAGGCGGCGGGCCACTGCCGCGGCAGCGCTGCTGCTGCTACCAGAGGCCAGTGTGTAGCCAGCGCCGCGCTCCCAGATCTCGATCTTGATCGTGTTTCGATCGAGGATCTTCAGGAACTGAACGTTGGTGCGGTTGGGGAACCGGGGGTCACACTCGATGAGCGGGCCGAAGCGGCGGGCTAGCTCCGGCGTCGGCTCTGGTATTGCGACCACGCAGTGGGGATTGCCGATACTCGCCGCACAATAGGTGAGCTCTTCACCATCTATTCGGAACGCTTCCGAGAGCACCTCGCGCGCCGCGCCGAGCACTGGGATCTTGGTGCTGTCGAAGGTAACGCGACCCATCTCCACATCAACCAGCTGCCCGCCGGGGTGGACTCGAGAGCGCACGGTGCCACCCATGGTCACAATCGAGAAGGGCTCTGAGCCGACCAGGTGTTGATCGAAGAGGAACGCCGAGAAGATGCGGAGACCATTGCCGCTCTTCTCGGCTTCGCTCCCATCTGGATTGAAGATCCGCAGGCGAAAATCCCCCTCCGAGGTCGGGAGCGGGCCGAAGAGGATGCCGTCGGAGCCCACGCCGTAGTTGCGGTGGCAGATCAGCTCAATCTCCTCGCGGCGGAGCTCGCGCCCGAGCCGCGCCGGATCCATCACCAGGTAGTCGTTGCCCAGTCCGTGATACTTGAAGAATTGCATGGCCGTGCCTGTGTCGGGCGAGCGACCGCTCCTACCCTGAGGAACCGCCGAGTTCAAGGCGTTTGGAGCTGCTCGAGCCGAGTTGATTTGCCATGCTGAGCCGGGGAGGTCACCCCCTGTCCAGCCTCGCAATCTTTGTTGCCCTCGTTGTTCTTGCTATCCTGCTTGCCGTCCTGGTCGTCTCGGCCCAACGGGCGCGGCTGATCTTTCGTATCCGGCGGGAAAGGGGCACAACGACGGCAGAAGGGCGCATCCCGCCGCGGCTGCTTGGCGATCTCCGGGAGGCGCTGGAGGTGGCAGGTGGTGGTCCGGTGGTGGTGAGCTGCTACCGGAGTGGGGAGGGTGTGGAGCTCGCGATCAGGGGGGAGCTCCACCCAGACCGCCAACAGATCCTGCGAAACCTGGTTGGCATGTGGCCGGTTGTGCGGTTGATGACCGCACCTCGCCTCTCCCCTCGTTCGAGGCGCTAGACCTCCATGATGCTGGCGCCCCTCGCGGGTACGCTCTCGAGCTTCAGCCACCGCGGAAACGCTACGTTTCCCATGCGCGGGACGACGTCCCTTGCCACGTCGCCAAAAAGTGGCCCGAACAGCGTTTGGGTGCGAAAACCGGGGCTACTGACCCGGCTCGGAGTCCGCCGTGGGTGGATGCCGAAAGTTGAGACGAAACGATGTGCGGAATCGTCGGATACGTGGGATCGAACCAAGCGGCGCCGCTCCTGCTCGAGGGGCTTCGGCGGTTGGAATACCGAGGCTACGACTCGGCGGGTTTGGCACTGCTCACCGATAACCGGATTTGCCTGATCCGCGCGGCAGGCAAGCTGGACAACCTCTCTGCCCTGGTGGCCGACCTTCGGCCAGAAGGCAAGACCGGGATTGGTCACACACGCTGGGCGACCCACGGGCGACCCACCGAGCTCAACGCTCATCCTCACATGGTGGGGGATGTGGCGGTCGTCCACAACGGGATCATCGAGAACCATGTGGCTTTGAAGCGC
>CAYNEY010000004.1:150761-167202 GCA_964396375.1 uncultured Polyangiaceae bacterium
GCACTGTGTTCTCGAGCGACACCGACACCGAGATCGTCGCGCATCTCGTGGCTCGTGCCAAAGAGCGGCTGGGCTCCCTCGTCGCCGCGGTTCGGGAGGCCTTGCGGCAGATCCGCGGGGCTTACGCGCTCGGGGTGGTTTCGAACAGCGAGCCTGAGCTGATCGTCGTGGCACGGAAATCCTCGCCGTTGGTGATTGGCTACGGGGAGGGGGCTATGCTGTGCGCGAGTGACATCCCGGCGCTGTTGGGCCAAACGCGCCGGATCCTGGTGCTGGAGGATGGCGAGATCGCTGAGCTCTTTCCGACCGGTGCTCGGATCAGTGACGCCTCCGGTAACAGCGTGATGCGTGAGCCTCGGATGGTCGACATCAGCCCCGTGTTGGCCGAAAAGGAGGGCTTCAAGCACTTCATGCTGAAGGAGATCCACGAGCAACCGCGGGCCGTCGAGGACACGTTGCGCGGCCGGATCTTGCTCGAGGAAGGTGATGTGGTGGACGAGGAGATGGGCCTCTTTCCCGAGCTCGCGCACACCATCGATCGTGTGGTCTTCGTGGCCTGTGGCACCAGTTTTCACGCCTCCTTGTGTGGGCGCTATTGGATCGAGCAACTGGCGAGGGTGCCAGCCCAGGCCGAGCTGGCGAGCGAGACGCGGAATCGCGAGCCCGTGTTCACCGAACGAGATCTGGTAGTAGCGGTCAGTCAATCCGGCGAGACTGCAGACACCATCGCGGCCTTGGAGGTCGCCCGGAAGGCGGGGGCCCAGGTGTTGGCGATCTGCAACGTCCTCGACAGCGCGATTGCGCGGATGAGTCGGGGGGCGCTCTACACCCACGCTGGGCCGGAGATAGGTGTGGCATCCACCAAGTGTTTTACCACCCAGCTCGCGGCCATGCTGTTGCTTTCGGTGTGGCTTGGGCGCCGGAGGAAGACCCTGTTCGCAAGCGAGGCTCGCCGGGTACTCGAAGCGCTGGTCCAAGCTCCGAGCAAGATGCGCCGTGCCCTCGAGTGCCGGGTGCCGGCCCAGAGCATCGCTCGGCGCTGGTTGCATGCCGAGCACATGCTCTTCTTGGGTCGGGGGCTCGGTTACCCAATCGCCCTGGAGGGAGCCCTGAAGCTGAAAGAGATAAGCTACGCGCATGCTGAGGGTTACGCCGCCGGTGAGATGAAGCACGGCCCCATCGCTTTGATCGACGAGTCGATGCCGGTGGTGGTGGTGCTCCCCAATGACGCCCACTTCCCGAAGACACTGTCGAACCTCGAGGAAGTGAGGGCGCGTGATGGGCAGGTGATCGCGGTGGTGAGTGAAGACCACGCGGAGGCCGATGGCATCGCACAAGCGGAGCTCCGCATACCGAAAGCCGCGCCAGAGATCCTGCCCCTCTTGACCATCATCCCCCTGCAGCTGCTCGCGTACTACATGGCCGACCTCAAGGGCACCGACGTGGACCAGCCGAGAAACCTCGCGAAAACCGTGACCGTGGAGTAGGCTAGGCGCCATGATTTCTCGGTTCTGGATCGCAACTCTCCTCGGCCCGCTTTGGCTCGCCTGTGGTGGCTCCACACCGTCGGCTAGCAAGGTGCCAGCGGATCACGCCGCCCCCGTGGACTCGGAGCGCACCTCTGCAAAGGTTGAGGCCGACTCTCCCCCGGGGGAACCCTCGGAGACTGCGAGCGCGACCGACGACGCTGTGCCGACTGAGTGTGCGCACCGGGATCCCCCATGCCGGCCCCCCTCCAAGTGGGTGGAGAAGCTGTGTGCGGACGTCCACCCGGGCCTCGCGCTCTACATGTTTCAGAGCGGGCAGCCCTGGGAGCGCTTGTATCTCCGCGGTAAGACTGCGGCGATCAACGCCTCCGGTGGGGCTACGATGGAAGGATGGTTGGAGTTCGACGAGGAAGTGCTGATGTTGCGGATGCGCCGCGCCGACCCGAACGGGATTCAGGTTTCTGGCGCGACCGAATCCTACGAGGCCCTGCGTTGGGACGGCTCTTGTGTTTCACTATCGGGCGGTGAGGTGACCACGAGTCGCCCCCCTTCCCCCAAAAACTCGGCTGTGACCTGGCGTTTTCTCGACCCCAACATCCAGGAGGCGTTGAAGGAAGACGAGGTGGTGCGCGAGGGCTATCGGACGCGGCAAAGGGAATGCAAGGGGGCCACCATGGGTCAGGTGAGCGCTGCCTGCGAGAAGGCGGACAAGAAGCTGAGCGTGCTCGTCGCAGAGAGTGTGCGGCGGGGCACGAAGATCCCGTTGCCCCAGAAGCTTCCATGATCGCAGATCATCGTGTCCAGTGAGAAAGGAAGGAGAGCCATGACAATCCTCGAGCATGACGGGCTGTTCATCGTCGAGGGCGACGACCTTCGGATGTCGATTGACCCCAGGGTGGGTGGCAGGATCCTGAGCTTCGCACGGGGTGGGTCCGAAGCGCTGCTGTCTGCCACGGCGGTGGCTGGCACGGCCAACGCCAACAACTTCGGCGCGACATTCTGGCCCAGTCCGCAGACCGCCTGGGGCTGGCCACCGCCCGCTCCGCTCGATCGGTTAGCCTACCGCGCGCACATCCAAGACTCGACGCTCATTCTTGAGTCTGGTGCCGGGTTGCTGCTCGATGGCACCGCCATCACCCTGACCAAGCGCTTCAAGCTCTCGGAGGATGGTTCGGCGGTTTGGGTCGAGCTTGAGATCACCAATGCCGGCGAGCGCACGGTCGAGCTGGCACCCTGGCAGATCACCCGCGTCCCGAGCGGGGGAACCACGATGTTTTCTCTTGGGAGCGGTGGGGTCGACCGGGACGATCTCGGGATCGTCCTGGAGGGCGGGCTCGCGATCTATCGTTACGATGCGGCGCGCGTGACGAGGGAGGGGCAGAAGTCATTTGCGGATGCGCGTGGCTGGGTGGCGCACCGAAGTGGCGACCTTCTGCTCGTGCACCGGTTCCCCGATCTCGAGCCGGGTGAAGCGGCACCGGGTGAGGCCGAACTCGAACTCTATGCCGATCCGAGCCACACCTATGTGGAGATCGAGCCCCAAGGTGCGTGCCAGAGGCTCCCACCTGGCGCCAGCAGCGAGCCGTTTGGGGTGCTTTGGGAACTCGTGCCGGTGCCGGTGGCTCTGACCAAGACTCCCTCGGACCGACCACTCCTTGACTGGGTTCTGGCGCGTTTTTCCGCTTGAGCTGCACAGCGCCCGACCAGGAGGGGATGAGGGGGCGAGGTGGGGAAGACGCGAAGCAAACTGAGCTGGATCGCCGCCGGTCTGATCGCTGGAGCGCTCGGTGCGCTCGTCGTGATTCGGCTCCATGAGCCCGCGAGCACGAGAGTGGGACAGCTGCCCCCGAGGCTCATCGGTCGGGTTGGCGCGCTGGTCGCCTCCATCGATGAGACGCTGCGCAGTCAGACGGTGGGCTCAGACGAGGCCAGCCTGGGGTCGGACGCAAGCCCCTTCGAGCTTTCGGAGGAGCCGCGCTCGGCCCAATTCGAGCGCGAACAGACCGAGCAGCGACAGCACCTCTACACGCTTCTGCTCGAGCAGCTCGAACTCTCCTCGGAGCAGCTGGCCCGGGTGCGCGCGATCGTGGAGGCCTCTGATTGGATGGGGACCGGGAGTCCGAGCGCCACCGAGCATCCGTTGTCCCGTGCCGAGTGCCAGCGGCGGCGGAAACTGCGTCCGTTGGTCGAAAGTGACACGGCGCTGTGTGGTGCACCGCACATGGTTACGGTGTTCACCCCAGACCAGGGTGTCGAGAACGCGCGCCTGTGCATGGACCAGTTCGAATTCCCCAACGTGCCTTGTGAGTATCCCATCGCTTGGGTGCGCGCCGATGAGGCTGCTGCGTTGTGCCGTGTCCTCGACAAGCGACTGTGCGACGCTCACGAGTGGGAAGGAGCGTGCGCCGGCGAGCTGTGGCCAGCCGAGCGTGGCTATGACTTCGATCTCACGCGTCTGACGTCGAATCTGTTCCGCAATCAGCACCGTGAGATCGAATATGCCCCGGGGCACCGCCCAGCACCGGGAGAATGCGCGACCAGCGCCAAGAAGAGCCCGGGCTGTCTGGTTCCGACCTTCGGGGGTTGCGGGACCAACAGCTACCCTTCCGGTTCGTTTCCGGACTGCGTGAGTCCTTACGGTGTCTACGATCTCCACGGAAACCTGGCCGAGCACATGAGCTTCCCCACGGCGCCCTCAGAGCTGGGAAGCCGTGGTGGAAGTGGCGAAACCGAGATGAAGGGCAGCTGGTTTGGCTTCGATGTTTACCAACCTCACGAGGACGACTGTCGCTTTCGTGCGCCGCCTTGGCATCTCACTCGCGTTTTGGATCCGAATAGTCACCGCAACTACCATTTGGGCTTTAGGTGCTGCCGCGATCTCGACTGACCGTACTTCTGACACAGAAGCTACACTTATCCGGCGAGCGAGACCTGTGGACCACGGGGGTCGTCAAGTCGGAATGTGCCGGTCCAAGGGGATGCAGTGCCCCAGATGCTCTCCAGCCAGAAATGACCGTCGCGATCACGGGTTGCGCTGCGGAGGGCCTGCTCTCGTACCCGGGGCGCATGGCCGAGCACCGCGGACACACCGGCTTCTCCCGTGAGCATGAGTCGCGCGACCAGCCGTCGGGGTGCGTGCCTTTGGAGCTGCTCGTGGGCGCGGAGAGCCACCTCTTCGCACACATGATCGAGGGTACCAAGTGAAGACACGTCGACGCGCAGCGCGCCGAAGCGAACGCGGTCGAGAGCACGGTGTTCGACGCGCATCGTCCCCTCAAGGTCGAGTTCGACCAAGGACGCTCCACGGATGCCAGATTCGAGCAAACTCCGGCCCTGCAGGCATCCCGAGTAGCGCACCCGATCGCCCCGGCACAGGCTGAGCGGGGTGTGGCAATGCCCGAGGGCGAAGTATTGGTAGCCTGTGGCGGCGAGCTGCCTTCGGCCACAAGGAGCGTAGCTGCCGAGTACGTTGGAGCCCTCGGCGCTGGTGTGCAAGACCCCAATGTTGATCCAGTCTGGCACAGGCGGCGGGTACTCGGTGAGTAGGTTCTCGTGGGTGGCTCGCCGTTCGTAGCTGCGCCCGTGGACCACCGCACCTTGAGACTCGATGACGTGACTCTCGCAGCCAGTGAGACCGAGTTCTTTGACGTGGCCGGGCCAGAGCAGATCCCGGATCACGCGGCTCTCGGCATCATGGTTGCCGCGCACCACGCACACCCGGATGGCATGGGGCTCGAGCCTCAAGAGCTCGTTGGTCAGCCGGATCCCCACCTCGTGATGGCGATCCCAGGCATCGATCAGGTCGCCTGCCAGCACCAACAGGGACACCTGCTCGACCAGGCACAGATCGATGAGGGCGGTGAGAGCCGCGAAGCTTGAGCCGCGGAAGGCAGGAAGATCGACGGTGTCGGTCTCGGGGAGTGGACCGAGGGGGCGATTGAGATGGAGATCAGCGGCATGGACGAGGCGCATCGCTCCCTACAAGTCGGGACGACGCCTGGTCGAGTTGCGTGAAAAGTGGTGAAATCGGACCCTAGAGCGGGGCCTTGGGCGCGACGGCCAGCTCGAGCGCAGGGGGGATCGCGGGCAGGTTGGACCATGGGATGTCGAAGGTGAAGCGTTGGCCGCTCTTCGGACCTAGGCTGACTGGCACCGGCAGGCTGAGTTCCTCGGTCACCTGAGCGCCCGACCCGTTCGGATCGCTCTCACTCAGCTCGCGGTCCAGGATCCGCAGCACCAGTGCCAGGTTGGGCTGGGCCAGAGGCGAACGGTTCATGACGCAGGCGGTAAGGCTACGAGCTGGTCCTGTTCCGCTCAGCCGGTGATCACACACGATCTGTTCGGCGGTCGCGTCGAGCAATCGACGCAAAGTGAGGCTCTCGCCATCGTAGCCCCCCTCGTTCAAGCGGCTGATGGCTTCTCGGGCCCGGTCGTCGCCGAGATAGGCGAGCATCATGGCCGCGTGCAGCCGCACTGGGCGGTGATTGGCGTCGAGCAACTCGAGGAACGCCGAGGCTGGGGCGGCCCCTTCGCCACGAGGACCGACGCGTTGGTCGAGTGTCTTGCCTTCACTGTTTGGTGAAGAAATCTCAAAGGCGGTTCCTCGCTCCTCCAGGTGCCACTTGATGGCATGCCCCGGTAACAGCGGTCCCTCGTGGTACACGGCCCGAGTCTCAGTGGTGGAGAGCCGGGCGGTTTCGCTGCGATCGGCCTCCAGAAACTGAACCAGAAGTCCGATCCGGGAGGCCTGCCGTTCGCCGTTGTTGACGATGGCGAGTTCCAACTCCACGTCCTCGTGATTCTTGTGGGGAAAACGTCGTGACGAGAGCACGAGTGGGCTGACCACGAGCGGCGGTCGGGCCCAAAGCAGGCTGTCGGCGCGGGTGCAGGTGCAGGCGTTAGGTATTTGGATCGGCAGATCCGCGACGGCTGCGGAGGAGGCAGGGGTGGTGGCTGACGACGTTGCCGCGGTTGCTCCTTTTGGGCTGGTGTCTCGACTCGGCGGGACGGGTGGAGAGAGCGAAGCCGGGTGAGTGGCGTCGCCGGTCTGAATAGCTCGCTCCCTCTGCGCTCGTGCGCTCCGGGGGAGGGGACGGTCGTGATTGCCGCCCAGCGTCCAACGCACCAAGACCACCAGTCCGAGGAGTCCCGCGATCAAGGTGAGCGAGATGGCTAGAGTCGTGCGAGGGATGATTCCATCGAAGGAGGGTACGGAGAGCCGAAGCCAGGGTCGTGGAGGCGCGGGTTCCCGTGGCACATTGGGCAGCATGCCCATCAACTCTGCGACGAAGAGTTCACGGACGATTCCTGCTGCTTGTCCGCCGGTCACCAGGTGCCGATCGGCGGCGATGCTCAGCAGCAAAGCGACCAGCACCACCACCACCGCCACTGCCAGCGTCAGCAGCGGACCTTGTCCGGGTGAGAGCCGTGGAACAGCGAAGAACGAAAGCAGTGTCCCAATCGCGATCGCAGCCACCGCGAACAGGCGGAGCACGATCCGACGGATGCGCAATTCCTTCAACGTCAACTCGTCACCGCTCGCGAAACGCACCAGACGCAGCGTCTGCACCGGATTGGGATGGGCATCCAGCGCCAAGAACAGCGAGTGGCCGAGGGTGCGCGCGTCCCGGACGCGCTCCCACCCGAAGCTCCTCTGGCTGCCCGGCACGAAGGGGATGGGCACTTGTCCCCGGCTCACCTGCGCCGCATCCAGGTAGGTGACACAAAGACCTCGGGGCTCTGCGGCGAGTTCCACCGTGCCGATCACGTTGGTGAGGTCGGAGGCGATTGCAACGGCGCGAACTCGCATGATCGGACGGCTCCGGAGCAGGCTCAGAACAGTTGCCGCTGCCGGTGGGCAGGCTCGCTCAACCCGAGATGCTCGTAAGCGCGACGGGTCGCGACGCGACCGCGCGGTGTGCGCGCGAGAAAGCCCTGCTGGAGCAGGTACGGCTCGTAGACATCTTCCAGCGTATCACGCGGTTCAGCGAGGGCGGCCGCCAAGGTCTCGATGCCTGCCGGCCCTCCATCATAGTTCTCAATCAACATGCGCAGCAGTCGGCGATCCATCTCGTCCAGGCCGAGCACATCGACCTCGAGGCGTGTCCCCGTCAGCTCGACCAATGCCTCATCGATGGTTCCTCGGCCCTCCACCTCAGCGAAATCACGCGCGCGCCTGAGCAGGCGGTTGGCGATTCGGGGCGTGCCTCGACTCCGTGCCGCCAGCGCGCTCGAGCCAGCAGACGTGCACGGGACTCCGAGCAGCCCCGCGCTACGCTCGACGATTTTCGTCAACTCCTCGACCGGGTAGTAGTCGAGGCGCAGCGTGACACCGAAACGTTCCTGCAGGGGCTTGGTGAGGAGCCCGGTGCGCGTGGTCGCGCCGACCAAGGTGAAAGGTCGGATATCGAGCGAGATGCTCTCGGCGTAAGCGCCCTCGCCCATCATCACGTCAATCCTGAAATCCTCGATGGCGGGATAGAGGGCCTCTTCCACCGGCGCCGAGAGGCGATGGATCTCGTCGATGAACAGGATGTCGCCACGTTCCAGTTTGGTGAGCAGGCCGAGCAGCACCCCTTTGTGTTCCACGGCGGGACCGCTGGTCACGTGGAGTTGAACACCCATCTCATTGGCTAGGATATGCGCGAGCGTGGTCTTGCCTAGCCCGGGGGGACCACAGAACAGGATGTGATCGAGTGGTTCATGCCGGTTGCGTGCGGCCTCCACGAAGACCCGCAGGTTGTCCTTGTGTTTGTGTTGGCCGACGAAATCGCCCAGCGTTTGGGGACGAAAGACCCGATCGAAACGATCGTCATCCCCTCGCTCCGCGGGCTCGACGACCCGCTCCGCTTCGGTGAGTGGGAGACGTTCGGGTTTCTTCTTCTTGGTTGGCATGGCGTTGCCGAAAACCTTCACCCTCTAGAACACCAAAGACTCGATGTCGACCGTGGTGGTCGTGCTGCGGAGCAACCAGCCACGACCGATCGGATCGCGGTGCCCACAGGCGCTGCTCGAGCCGGAGCTCAGCACGACCGGGATCTGAAGCTTTTTGGCCATCTTCTCCTTGGGCGAGGAGAAATTGCGCTGCACGTGCTCATGGCCGAAGAGTAGGGCGTCGACCCGCCCTCGCAGCACCTGGCGGAGCGCGCGGCCATCTTTCAGGCTGTGACCGAACCAATCGATCAAGAGGAGCAAGGGGTTCTTGGTGTTGAAGATGAAGGGATGATGATGGAGCGCGACCACCACCCGCTTGCCCTGGCGACGCTCCTCCTGAAGCGCGGTGAGCTGCGCATCCAACCGGTTTCGTTGCGCCGGTCCGAGTTCTCCGTCTGCCAGCCACCCGTCGATGGGTCCGCACTCTGCCTGCATCGAGTCGAGACCGAGCACCACGAAGTCGGAGTGGTCCCGCCGCACCGGGAACTCCACCACCGGGCTCAGGTACACCTTCTCGCAGAAGCTGCGGAAGCGCGCCGGATCGGCCAATGTACCACCGCTTCCATAATCGTGGTTGCCAGGCAAGACCATCACCTCGAAGCCTGCTTCGCGCATCTTTCGGAATTCGTCCGCGGCGATCCCGATTTGCTCATCGAGGCCATCGTCGGTGATGTCCCCGGTGATGACCAACAGCGGTTTTTCGTTGATGCTCTGCCAGCGGCGGCGCACTTCCGCGAGGCAATGCCGAGCGCGCGCGGTAACCTCCGCGGACTTCCCGATGTGCAGATCGCTCAGCTGGAGTAAATCGGCCATGACCGGTGCCCCCGGAGACTAGCAAAGTTGGGGCCCCAACGGGGGGCTTTCAGCGGGGTAGGATCAGGCTCGGATCGTAGTCGGAAGGCGCCTCGAACCCGAGCAGATTCAGCACGGTGGCCGCCACGTTGGAGAGCCCAGGCGAGGGCAGGTCGGTCCGGAGCTGAAAGTTGGGTTCGGAGGTCGGCCCAACCAGCACGAAGGGTACGGGGTTCAGGGTGTGGGCGGTTTTGGCCTTGGTGTGGCCGCCCTGGTCGCGCTTGACCGCCCCCTTCTTGTCCAACTCGAACATCTCGTCGGCGTTGCCATGATCCGCGGTCAGCATGAGCGTGGCCGAGCACTTCCGAAGGACTGGGAGCAGGCGGCCGAGGGACAGATCGAGGGCCTGCATGGCGGTGATCACCGCTTCGAAATTCCCAGTGTGACCCACCATGTCACCGTTCGGATAGTTGACTCGCAGATACTGGTGACGACCCGAGAGGAGGGCTTCGATGAGCGCGTCGGTGATTTCTGCGCACTTCATCCACGGGCGCTGCTCGAAGGGCACGACGTCACTTGGGATCTCCACGTAGGTCTCCAGCTTGTCGTCGAATTTTCCCGAGCGGTTGCCGTTCCAGAAGTAGGTGACGTGCCCGAACTTCTGGGTCTCGCTGATGGCGAATTGAGAGACCTTGGCCGCGGCCAGGTAGGCACCGAGCGTGTGATCGATGGCGGGCGGTTCCACCAGGAACCGTGCCGGCATCTTGGTGTCACCATCGTACTGCATCATGCCCGCGTAAACGACCTGGGGTCGGGGACCACGATCGAAGGTCGAGAGCGTCTCCTCGGTGAAGGCCCGCGAGATCTCGATGGCGCGGTCGCCGCGGAAGTTGAAGAACACCACCGCGTCGCCGTCTACGATAGGTCCAACTGGCGCGCCGTTGCGTTCGATCACGAACCCCGGAAGGTCCTGATCGATGACGCCGGGCCTCGCGGCCCGCAGCCCTTCGATGGCCGCGTGTGCCGAGGGATAGCGAGGACCTTCGCCGAGCACGTGGATCTTCCAACCGCGCGCCAGCATCTGCCAGTCGGCTTCATAACGGTCCATGGTGATGGCCATGCGCCCGCCTCCCGAGGCAATGCACACGTCGCAGTCGGGGCCGCGAAGCTCGCCCAGATATGACTCGAACGGATCGACGTAATCGAGTGCCGAGGTCTCGCCGACGTCCCGCCCATCGAGCAGGATGTGCACGCGGAGGCGCCGCACGCCCTCGGCTTTTGCCTGCGCCAACATGGCTTTCAAGTGATCGATATGGGAGTGGACGTTGCCATCCGAGAAAAGGCCGATGAAATGTAGGGTGTGAGCCCGTCCCTGTTCCACCACTTCCTTCCAGGCACGCCCCGCGAACAGCTGTCGTGTGGCGATCGACTCGTTGACGAGCTTGGCACCTTGGGCGAAGACCCGACCGGCCCCGAAGGCGTTGTGACCCACCTCGGAGTTTCCCATGTCTTCGTCGCTCGGCATGCCGACGGCCGTTCCATGGGCTCTCAGTCGGGTATTCGGAAAACGCGCGAGGAGGCCGTCGAGGACCGGGGTGCGAGCAGCTTTCACGGCATCACCGTCTTCACGGGGTGAGATGCCGACCCCGTCGAGAATGACGGTGACGAGGGGACCTGGCGGAAGCGCGAATCGGCTGGAGCGGGTGAGGTTCATGGGTGGCGGGGACCGTAGCGCAACCGTCCGCTGTTTGCCGGTCTTGGCTCGGCGGCCCAGGGGTTTCTCGGAGACTCCGCCGGAGGATCCCAAGGGAAGCGACGCTGGGGAGTCGATTCAGCCGAAGGAGGTTTCATGAACACGCGACATTTCTTCATTGGCAGCCTGGCACTCATGGCCCTCGTGACCCTGGCTTCCCCGACCCTCGCAGAGGTCGTCGAGCGCAGGATCACCGACGAGGGTGACTCGATGCGTTTCGATGACGAGCAACTGCTCGGACAAGACCTCTTGGCCAACGGTGATCTCTACCGCCTGCGCCCGCCACCCAAGCGTGTCACCCTGATCCGGCCCCGCACCGGCTTCGTTACCGAGCTTACCAAGTCCGTTGAAGACTTCTGACCCGAAGGCCCGAGGGCCAGATGTTCTGGTTCTGGTGGACCCCCCGATGGCATGGTACACGCGACCCGCAAACTCGCGAAGGAGTGTGTGGATCATGCGTTCGGACATCGTGAAGAGCGGACTCGCACGGGCTGGTAGTCGAGGTCTCCTCCGGGCCTGTGGGCTCACCGCGGCGGACATCGGAAAGCCCTTCATCGCCGTCGTCAACTCGTACACGGACGTCGTGCCGGGGCACATTCACCTCCGGCAGCTCTCCGAGCGCGTCAAGGACGCGATCCGAAAGCAAGGTGGCGTGCCCTTCGAGTTCAACACCATCGCCATCTGCGACGGGATCGCCATGGGGCATATCGGGATGCGGTACTCCCTGCCCAGCCGCGAACTGATCGCAGACGCCGTTGAGTCGATGGCCATGGCCCACGGTTTCGACGGGATGGTCTGCATCTCGAACTGTGACAAGATCACCCCTGGCATGGCCATGGCGGCAGTGCGCCTCGACATCCCCACCATTTTTGTCACCGGAGGGCCCATGAAGGCCGGGCGCCACTCGGGAGGCAAGGCCGGGGATCTCATCACCATCTTTGAGGGTGTGGGCCGCGTGCAGAGCGGGGAACTCGCCGAGTCTGCCCTGGCTGAGCTCGAGGCCAGCTGTTGTCCTGGCGCTGGCTCGTGCTCCGGCATGTTCACGGCTAATTCCATGAACTGCTTGCTCGAGGCGATCGGCCTGGCGCTGCCCGGCAATGGTACGATCCCGGCCGTCGATCCGCGGCGGCTGGAGCTGGCCGAGCAGGCCGGCTCACGGATCCTCGAGATCGTTGCGGCGAACCTCACGCCCCGCAAGATCGTGACCCCAGCATCCCTCGACAACGCCTTCGTGCTCGACATGGCGATGGGCGGCTCGACCAACACCGTGTTGCACGGCATAGCCATCGCGCGGGAGGCCCATGTCGACTACCCGTTGACCCGCCTCAACCAGCTCTCGGAGAAGACCCCGTGCATCTGCAAGGTGTCACCCTCCAAGCCTGACGTGCACATCGAAGACGTCGATGCGGCCGGAGGGATTTCCGCGATCCTGGCCGAGGTGAGCCGAAAGCCGGGGCTGATCGACGGTAGTTGTCCAACGGTCACGGGCAAGACCTTGGGTGAGAACATCGCGAAAGCGAGCATCACCAACCCGGCCATCATCCATCCCGTTGAGCAGCCCTTCAGTGAAGATGGCGGACTCGCGGTGCTGTTTGGGAACCTCGCGCCCGACGGGGCGGTGATCAAGAGCGCGGGGGTCGATCCCGAGTGCTTCGTGTTCGAGGGCACAGCGGTGGTTTTCGATTCTGAAGACGAGTGCCTGGCTGCGCTCGCGGAGCGTCGGGTGAAAAAGGGCGATGTGGTGGTGATCCGCTACGAGGGACCAAAGGGGGGGCCAGGCATGCCCGAGATGCTGTCGCCCACCTCCATGATCAAAGGCCAGGGCTTGGGTCGGTACGTCGCTTTGGTCACTGACGGACGCTTCTCGGGTGGGACGGCAGGCACCTGTGTGGGCCATGTCAGCCCCGAGGCCACCGAAGGCGGACCGATCGCCCTGGTGGAGCCCGGGGATCGGATCCGGATCGACATCCCGAAGCGTGCGATCAGCCTCTTGGTACCTGACGCGGAGCTTGCCCGGCGGAGGGAGAGCTTCGTGCCGAAGGCGCCCAAGATCAGCCGCGGTTGGCTGGGGCGGTACTGCAGGATGGTGCGGAGCGCGAGCGACGGCGCCGTGTTGGCGCTCCCCGAAGAGGTGAGCGCGAAGCGCTGAGCGCTCCGCTACCAGGTTGCCTGCCAGAACTCGGCGTAGGTCCCATCACCAGTCGTGGCCTCGAGGGCACGGCTGGGTTGGACCAGAAGCAGTCGCTTGAGTTCGGGCTGGCGGAGGTATCCAATGTCCGCGCCCGGTGCGGCGATGAGTTGTACTGAGATGCCGGTGGTGTTGATCGCGCCCTGCTCGTTTTTCGGGGTGAAGCCCTCCAAGAACTTGAAGGCGAGGTTCTTTCTGTTGCCTCGGTGTCGCGGACCCGACATGCGCCGCCACAACGCGTCTCCCTCCCGCTCGAGCTCAGGCGGGAGAGGGGCGAGGCCGATCATCAGCGGCAGACTGCTCGGTCCAACCCGCATGGTGGGGACGGGACGTACAGTGAGCACGAGGTAGCGGAACCGCTCCTTTCCCTTCTCGACCACGTAACCGCGTCCGAACCAGCGACTCTCCCCCGAGGGCGATTTTCCGGTGAACCGCGTACCCTCGACGCTCGAGAACTCCTTCCAGATCCGGCAGGCGTGCTTGTGCACGAGCGAGCGACAATCCAGGCCCGACTCGACGCTCTTCGGATTGAGCTCGGTGGGATAGGAGGGCGGTGCCGTGACTGCGGGGGCCGGCGGGCTGCTCGGCTCCTCACTGGCCGGTGCCGAAGGGATCGACGCGGGTGCGGGGGACTTGCTTTCGCAAGCGCAGAGGAGGAGCAAGAGCGCCCCAAGGGTCGAACGGTGGAGCATCGAAGCCTCGATCATCGGTGAAGGTCGTGTTCCCTGTCAACCGCGGGAACGGCGGGTCCGCGGAGCAGCACACGCGCTGGGGCAGCGTCTCCGCCTTCCAGTCGGAGAGGCAGGCAGGTGAGCTCGTAACACCCTTCGGGGACCGCCGAGAGCATCAGCCCCTCGACAATCACGCAAGGCGGGCAGGCTCCGAGCAGGGCACGGTGGACCGGGAAATCTTCGGTAGAGAGAGGTTCGATCGACAATCGATCGATCCCCACCAACCTGACACCGAGCTCGAGCAACCTAGCTGCGGCATCCAGGGTGAGGCCCAGGCTTGGGTCAAGCAGAGCCTCTTTGGGAGCGAGGTGACTCGCGGTGCGAAAGAGCAGACGTTTGGGCAGAGAACCTGCGCGCAATCGAGGGTTCTCTTCGAGCGTTCGCCGCTCGATCGGCCCGGTGTGACCCGAGAAGTCGAGTACCAAGGCCTCACCCACCAGGAGTTCGAGAGGAATGCTGGCCACATCCCATCCTTCGGGGATGAAGTGACAGGGAGCGTCCAGGTGGGTTCCAGTGTGGGAGCCCATGGTAAGCAGGCTGGTCGCGGTGCCGTCGTGAGCGAGCCGCTGCAGCGCTCGGCACGTGAACGGCGGATCGCCGGGATAGACCGGGAGCCTTTGGTCGAGGGGCCATGTGATGTCGATGAGGGACATGCCGGACCTTCGGTCCCCGATACCACAAGGAGCGCGGCGTAAGCCTGGCCCGGCGGCGCCGAGCGACGCAGCAAAGCCGTCACGCGAAGGGGGCTCCCCGGCGTTTCCGCGGGAAAAGGGCCCCAAGGCTTGCGAAGACGCGGAGTTGGTTCAATCCTTCCGGCCCCCAACCTGGGGCTGACCGGCGCTGGCCGGTTCCTGAAGGAGACCCGACGACATGGCAATCATCGACTTTGGTGGCGTGAAGGAAGAAGTGGTGACTCGCGAGGAGTTTCCGGTCGCAAAGGCCCTCGAGGTCCTGAAGAACGAGACCATCGCGGTGATCGGCTACGGTGTGCAGGGCCCCGCGCAGGCGCTCAACATGCGCGACAACGGTTTCAACGTGATCGTGGGTCAAAGCCAGAAGTTCGCGCGTGACTGGGAGCGCGCCAAGAACGACGGGTGGGAGCCCGGTCGGACGCTGTTCGACATCGAGGAAGCCGCGAAGCGTGGCACCGTCATTCAGATGTTGGTGTCCGACGCCGGACAGAAGGCGATCTGGCCGCTCATCAAGACCTGCCTCAACAAGGGCGATGCCCTCTACTTCTCCCACGGTTTCTCGATCGTCTACCGCGATCAGACCGGTGTCGTGCCGCCCCCCGAGGTGGACGTGATCCTGGTCGCCCCGAAGGGTTCGGGCACCAGCGTGCGCCGGAACTTCCTGTCGGGCGCGGGGATCAACTCGAGCTTTGCGGTCGAGCAGGACGCCACCGGGCGCGCCCGTGAGCGCTGCATGGCTCTTGGTATCGCGGTTGGCTCCGGCTACCTCTTCCCGACCACCTTCAAGCAGGAAGTGTTCAGCGATCTCACCGGTGAGCGGGGTGTTCTGATGGGCGCTTTGGCTGGGATCATGGATGCCCAGTACAAGGTGCTGCGTGACCACGGCCACTCGCCGAGCGAGGCGTTCAACGAGACGGTGGAGGAGCTCACCGAGAGCTTGATCCGTCTGGTCGGCGAGAACGGGATGGACTGGATGTACTCGAACTGTTCTGCCACCGCGCAACGTGGCGCGCTGGACTGGCGCCCGAAGTTCCGGGACGCCACCATGCCTGTGTTCGAGGAGCTGTACCGTCGCGTGGCCTCGGGTGAAGAAACCAAACGCGTGCTCGAGTCGACGGGTGGGGCGAACTATCAGGAGCTGCTCCAGAAGGAGCTCTCCGAGCTCGGCAACTCGGAGTTGTGGCTTGCGGGCAAGGCCACGCGCTCACTCCGTCCGAAGGAGCCAGCGCGCGTGATCACCGCAGACACCAAGGGTGTCGGCGGTCGCGGTCAGAACTGAGCTTCGCGACCAAGCGATGGAGAGTCTCGGGACAGCGGTCTCGAGACTCTCTTGCTTTGTCGGACGCGTTGACACATCAGACGGAAATGCGCGCTGTGTGGAAAGTCACACCCTGTGCAGAGCGGGGTCCACCCGGAACGCAAAGTTCCGAAATAGGCCGGGTTCTATGCGGTTTGGTGGCTTGGCGACCACTCGGACGGGATGCTACCCCTTCTGCATATGCTCGCGTTGCATCGTCAGCGAAGCTCGTTTCACTTACTGTTTGCGGTCAGCGTGATGGGGTGTGGCTCCCCTGAGAACGCCACGTCCGATCTGGCCCTGGCGCAATCGGGCGGCAGTTTCGGTGCGGGTTCGGGCGGCTTCGTTGCGGCGACCTCGGGCACCAGCGCCGCCTACGGCGGCGCGGTGGTTACAGGCCAAGGCGGCGCGGTGGTTACAGGCCAAGGCGGCGCGGTGGTCACAGGCCAAGGCGGCGCGGTGGTTACAGGCCAAGGCGGCGCGGTGGTCACAGGCCAAGGCGGCGCGGTGGTCACAGGCCAAGGCGGCGCGGTGGTCACAGGCCAAGGCGGCGCGGTGGTCACAGGCC
>CAYNEY010000005.1:0-64660 GCA_964396375.1 uncultured Polyangiaceae bacterium
TGGCGACTCGCCACCACCAGCTCCGCGCCACGCTCGAGTTCGTCGAGCATCGCGAGCAGCGTCTCGGGGGGATGCTGGAGATCCGCATCGATGACCCCCAGCACCTCACCGCGAGCCACCTGCCAACCACGAATCACTGCTGAAGACAGGCCCGTCTCCCCGAGCCGTCGGACCACGCGCACGAAGGGCAACCCAAGGGAGACGGCCACCTCCCAGGTGCGGTCGGGGCTGTCGTCGTCCACCACCACGAGCTCGAAGCGTCCAGGGATCCGACGCTCGAGCAGCTCCCCCAGTTGCTCGAGGATCGGGCGAATGTTCTCAGCCTCGTTGCGCGTCGGCAGCACGAGGGACAAAAAGATCCCCTCACGCCCACCGCTCGCATCCACACGGAGGGGCAGCTCGGGAGGTGGGCAAGGAGTGAGGCCAGTGTCCATCGGGCGGGACTATTTCCGACCTTCTCCTCCGCAACAAGCCGAAGATCCCTTTTGATTCGCTGGAGCCAAGAAAACACTCGGCAAATTCTCAGTCGGCCGGCGGGGTGCCCGAGACCGGATCTTCCAAAATGGGTTCCAATCCACCGCCACGCCACCCGAAAGACCACAGCGATCCGGATTGTGACAATGACACCTCGGGGCCCACACCGCTGACAATCTGTACGGGGTTTTGCGCATCTCGGTCCGCTGCGCAGGATTTGACAATCCGTGCTCCACACTGGACGATGGAGCAACCACGGACCTCTCACCATCAAATCGTGCAGGATTGAGGATGAAGCAACGGTGCCCGACCCGCGTCGATCCCTGAGGTGAACACACTTTCACGAGGCAGGACTCGCTTAGGCCATCGCCGTAATTTGCCACCATACCTGGATCACTTGGTACGCACGACACGCTTGTCATTCGCGCGGCCTTACGAGATCGGCTAAGTTATCCGCAATCGGTGGTTCACTCGGCGTCGCAATGGACGCTCTAACCCCTAGCTGCAAGGACACTCTGTCATGCCATTGACTCATTCTCGCTTAGCTCTTGCTGCCACGCTGGTGTGGCTGCTCGCTGGTTGTTCCAGTGAAGACTCGTCAACCCCTGGCCCCACGGATGCGACGGGCGGTGCCGGCGGAATGACCTCCGGGGTGCTCGGCGGCGCACCGGGCCTCGGCGGGCAAACCAGCACGGCCACCTGTACGCCCGCCTGCCGCGGTGACCAGCTCTGCAGCAACGGCCAGTGCGTCTGCGCCGATGCCAGTACCATCGAGTGCAACGGAGCCTGCGTCAACACCAACAGCAACTCCGCCAACTGCGGGGTGTGTGGCAACGTCTGCTCCGGATCAACACCCTTCTGCCAGAACGGTCAGTGCACCTCGTCGTGCACGCCGCCCACCGAACTCTGCGGCAGCTCCTGCATCAACCCGGCCACCTACCAGAGCGACTCCTCCAACTGCGGCGCTTGCGGTGTCAGCTGTGCAGCAAGCGGCCAAGGTCCGGTGTGCACCGCAGGCGTCTGCGGTTGCGGCGCCGACCCGAACTACGCCTTCTGTGGCGGCAACTGTGTGAACACCGCCAACGACCTCAACAACTGCGGCGCCTGCGGCGTGGTCTGCAGCGCGGGTCAAACCTGCACCGCCGCCGGCTGCGTTGGCGGCGGCACGGGCGGTGCGACCGGTGCTGGCGGCAACACCTCCGTCGGCCAGGGCGGCAACACCGTCGTGGGCCAGGGCGGCAACACCGTCGTCGGTCAGGGTGGCAATACCGTCGTGGGTCAGGGCGGCGCCACCGAGATCGGCCAGGGCGGCGCTACCGAGATCGGCCAGGGCGGCGCCACCGAGATCGGCCAGGGCGGCGCCACCGAGGTCGGCCAGGGTGGCAGCACCGAGGTCGGTCAGGGTGGCAGCACCGAGGTCGGTCAGGGTGGCAGCACCGAGGTCGGCCAGGGTGGCAACACCGGTTGTGCGGCGGAGCCCTTCGTGCTCTCGAACTTCGAAGAGGGCGTGCCGGCAGCCGGTCAGTTCCCTATCGCCATCGAACAAGATGGTCGGCACGGTTGCTGGGAGACCTTCCAGGGAACCACCACCACCAACTTCACCCTCAACGTAGAGCAGGACGCGGCCTCGACCGATCCCTGCAACAACTACTACCTCCACGCCGTCGGCACCTCCGCCGCGGGCTGGGGTGATTACGTGGGTGTGAGCGTGAACTTCGTGGAAAACGGGACCTGCGGCAATCCCACGGCGACTGACCCGCAGCCGTACGATGCCAGCAAGTACGCTGGGATCCGGTTCCGCGCCAAGGTCGGTCCCGGCCATGATCCGAAGTCTCCGGTCCGCGTCAACATCGCGCTTCCGGCAAGCGAGGAGAACTCGGCCAATACCCCGGCCGGTACCTGCGTCGCCACCACCGCCACCGCCACCCGTGCCGCCACCCCCTGCTGGCAGCACATGGGGCGCTTCCTGCACGTGGTCTCCGGCTATGAGCCCACCACCTACAACGACGTGCAGCTCACCTCGGAGTGGAAGACCTTCAGTCTCTGCTTCGATCGCGACATGTACCCGCTGTCTCTGCCCAGCATCCTCACCAATGCCCAACGTGATGCGCTGCCGCAGACCATGACCAAGCTGCAGTTCCAGTTCAATCAGGGCAAGGACTGGTATGTGAGCCAGTACCCAACCGAGGGCGACTACCAAGATCTGGCGAAGAACCTCCCGTTCGACTTCTACGTCGACGACATCGAGTTCATCGAGGGAGAGTGCCCGAACTCAACCGCCTATCCGTCGCTGACCAACCAGGCCCTCGGCACCTGCGAGCCTGCCACGGGCGCAGCCAAATACAACAACGCCCTCTCCCAGGCCTACGATCGCTGGAAGAAGAACTTCGTCCGCAACGGCAACACCGTGGTGGCGGTGGAGCAAGACGGTGGCGTGGTGACCTCCGAGTCGATGGGTTACGGCATGCTGATCGCGCTCGCCATGGGCGATCAGGCCCAGTTCGACGCGTTCTGGGGTTACGTGGACACGCAGTTGAACGGCAACGGTCTCATGACTTGGATCTCGACCGGCACTGGGTCGGCGACCGACGGTGACGTCGACATCGCCTACGCCCTCTACGTAGCTGGACAGAAGTGGGGCGGCAACTACGGGGCCGAGGCCACCGCGATGATCAGCGCGATCAATACCTATGACGTCGATGGCGGAACCCACCTCGGGCCCGGGGATGGTTGGGGCGACAACGTAGGCTTCAATCCCTCGTACTTCGCCCCCTCGTACTTCCGAGTTTTTGGGGGCATGGATGCGGTCATCACCAGCGGCTACTCGCTCACCGACACGAACACCGGGAGCAACTTCCCCACGGATTGGACGGACATGAGCGGCGGCGCGATCATGCCCATCGGCTCGGTCACGGCCAAGTTCAATAAGCCCGCCTACGGCTATGATGCGGCCCGCGTCCCCTGGCGGCTCGGCCTCGACGCTTGCGAGACGGGTACCGACGCGAACGGGGTCCTCGGTCAGATCGTTGGCTACTTCGCCAACCTGTACGACGGCGGCTCCACCATCGATCTGATGAAGGGCGGCTGGATCAAGGAGACGGGCCAGCCCGCAGGGGCGAGCGACGGCGCGACCGCGGCCGACATGCAAGGCTCCTTCATCGGACCGCTCGGCGTGGGCGCGATGGCCACCGGCAACGATCTGATGCGTGACCGGGCGCTCCGCACCATCCTCGACATCCTCGAGAACGGCGATTTCAACCACACCTACTTCCCCTCCAGCGTGGGCTTCTTGTCCGCGCTCGCGATGACGGGGAACTTCCCAACTCCCTAGGGTAGGAAGAAGTCGCCATGAAGACGCCGATCGGGTTCGCCCGGTCGGCGTTTTCGTTTCTGTGGGGGCAACCCGGCAGAAGTGGTATCCTTGTCCGATGTGTTCCCTCACAGCTCGGCTGATCCCACTCGTGCTCCTCGCCTCGGTGGCCTGCTCGTCGGAGAGTGACGACTCAGGAGGTGATGATGGGGTGAATGTCCCAGCCGGCGGCAGCACCGGCAGCGGCGGCGGTTCGGGCTCAGCTTTCGGTGGCAGCACGGCGGGCGGCGCCGATCCCAATGATCCCTACGCGGAGGCGCGGCAGCTCTGCGTGGACACCATCAACCAGTTTCGCGCCGAAAAGGGCCTTGTGCCCTTGGAGCGCTGGACGGAAGCCGAGGCCTGCAGCGATGGGCAGGCCACCTCGGACGAGACCAGCGGCTCCGCTCACGGAGCCTTTGGCGACTGTGACGAGCAGGCCCAGAACGAGTGCTTGGGTGGCGGCGTAGACCGGCTCGAACGCTGCCTTCAGAGCATGTGGGGAGAGAAGGATCAACCCGGGTGCGCTGGCTGTGATGCCTGCGCCGAGGAGTACACCTCCGACTGCCCCAACTGCGATTTCTACGGCGAGGAAACCGGCGAGCAGTGTGGGCACTACGTGAACATGAGCGCACAGTACCTAACCCGGGTAGCCTGCGGGTTCAGCTCGCTCGGCGGCTGGGCGGTGATCAATTTCCGGTAGTCGCGATCGCGGCCGAGCGACTAAGCATCCGCAGCACGGCCGCTTCAGGCGCGAACAGCGCTTCCGTGGAGGCGATGAGCACCGTGACACCCGGCAGGCGCTCGGTGCGTCCCGCGGTGAGCAGCAGATCCTTGCCCACCGGAAGCTCGAACCGACCGCGCGGACCTTCGACCACACCGACCGGGTTCTTCGGCTCGCGACGGTCGACGCGCACCGTGAAACCCGCCTGCGCCAGCCGTGGCTCACGGGTGAGCTCCACGAAGCGGGCGCGCGTGGACGCGGCGAGATCGAGCCCGAGTAGCTCTGCCAGACGGCGACCGAGCAGAGCGTTCTCGGTGAGGCCCCGGGGGCTCCCGGGTCCCTCGGCGAACAGAAACACGTCGTGTCCGACGTGGCCACCGGTAGTCCAGCCGATGCCAGCTCGCTCCGAGAGCATGGACGCGATGGTCTTCTTCTGCACGCTCGGATCTCGAAGCGCCTCCATCAGGCTCTCGAGCTCTGCGGTGGTCGGCGTGAAGCCATACAAAGACTCGATCAGTTGGCTCATCTCCGCGGCGGTGGTGACCGCCTGACTGTGCCGCACCAACCCCTCGGAGGTGCTCTTGGCACGGCGGAGAGTGCCCAGCAAAGGTTCATCGTCGGTAGTGGCGTAGTTGGGCTGGTTTCGGACACCGATCGACATCCCACCCGTGGCGTGATCGGAGACGATGACGAGCAGTGTGTCGGGGTGGGCAGCAACGAAGCGCCGCGCGACACAGATCGCCGCGTCGAAGGCCAACAGCTCCGAGCTCACGTACACCGGCTCGTTCTGGTGGCCGCCCCAGTCGATCTGCGAACCCTCCACGAACAGGAAGAAGCCTCGTTCACGTCCCTTCTGGCTCCTTTCGAGCAGCTGGAGAGCACGCTCGGTCATGAAAGCGAGGCTGGGTTCTTCGGAGGGCAGGAGCGTCCGATCGAGCTCCGGGGACAGAGGCCCTGGAGCGAACAGGCCGAAGGCTGGAGTGTGGGTAAGGGCGCGCAGACCAGCCTGATTGGTCACAACCTCTGTCCCACGCTCACGGAGCACCGCATGCAGATCTTCGCCGTCTTCGCGCGCACCGAAGCCCCCACCCATCGGCAAGAGCTGGGCGTTCCCACCTCCGAACGCCAAATCCAGCCCGAGGTAGACCTGCTGCTCGGCGATGTCAGCGAGTGTGCTCCGATCCTCGGTGTGGGCTGAGAACGCCGCCGGGGTGGCGTGCGCGAGCTCGGAGGTCACGACGATCCCGACGGCCCGCCCCCGATCGAGCGCCGCCTCGAGCAGCGTGGCCGCGGGCTGGTTGGGCACGCCGAGATAGGGCCGAGCCGCCTCGATGGTGACCCGGCTTGCCCCCACCGCGATGGTCTTGTCCACACCCTTGAACCCGGTCGCATAGGCGCTGCCGCCGGGGGCGGAGTCGGTGATGAGCGAGTCGGCGCCATAGGTGCGTACCGCACCAGTGAGGATACCGTCTGCACACAGTTCCTCACCTTTCACCCAACGAGCCAGCGTGAATGCCTCTGGCCCTGCTCCGTCGGCGAGCATCAGGATCAGATTCCGCGGCGCGGCTCGTGTGACCGAAGCCGGCGCGAGACGGGAAGCACAAGGTCGCTCGGCGACTCCAGTTCCACAACCGGCAAGCACCGCGGTGAGAACGGAAAGAACGTACCATTTCGACATCGAGGTCAGGCATACCATGGTTCTGGCACAGGTTTGTGACAGCTCCGATTGTGCAAAACGGTAAGCGGAGTCTATACTCCGGGGAAACGGAGGTATGCCTGTGTCTTCGATCGCACGCTCGGCAATGGCTTCGGCCCTGATCATCTCGGCAACGTTGGTGGGATGTAGCAGTGAGGAAGGGGACGGCGGTGGCGGCACCGCGGGCAACGCGGGGACCCCAAGCATCGACGTAAACGGCGGAGGCAACTCCTCGACCGGGACCCCGACCGTCCCCGCGGACTTCACGAGCGGCGTGTCTGGGGGCTACAAGCTCGGGGAGCCGGTCACCGACGCACCGATTTCTCCACCTGAAGAGTGCGTCAACATCCTCTTGGGTGTGGTGCGTGACTTTCCGGAGTCTCACCCGGACTTCGAGGACTACTGCTGCGGTTCGCTCACGGGTTTGGCCGACGAGGCGCTGGGTTCCGATCAGAAGCCCGTGTACGGTCCGGGCGGAGCCACGGAGTTCTCCACTGGAGAGGCGAGCTTCGACGAGTGGTACCGCACCGAAGACGGCATCAATCAGGCCTACCTGATTGAGCTCGCGTTCATGCCCAACCCGAGCGCTGGTGCCGGTGTCTACACCTTCCACTCCGATGCCTTCTTCCCGCTGGATGGGGCTGGCTTCGGCAACGAGGGGAATTCCCACAACTATCACTTCACCACCGAGCTCCACACCCAATTCGTGTACAACGGAGGTGAGGTCTTCACCTTCATCGGCGACGACGACGTGTTCGTGTTCATCGATGGGCAGCTGGTGATCGATCTAGGCGGTGTCCATGAAGCGCTCACCGGTGACGTGGAACTCGACCAGCTGGGCCTCTCCGTGGGAGAGACCTACAACCTTGATCTCTTTCATGCGGAGCGTCACACCACTGAATCGAACTTCCGCATCGACACCACCATGCAGTTTACCAACTGCGGCTATGTGGTGCCGGAAGTGCCTCGCTGAGCACCCGCACCAACGGGGCCGCGGCCCGTATGGCCGCCCCTACCTACATTCTCACGCTCAGCGAGTGCTGAGACAGGCCGGGTACTGAGTGCCCTGAATGTTGGTCTCGATTGCCGACTGACCGCTGGCCGCCTGGCAGATGCTCTCGCAACCGACCGCTGTGCACTCGCTCGGCTCCATCCAGTTCGGGCCGATGGTCTGCCGGTTGGCACAAGCGCAGGTGCAGCCGCAGGTATCGGGATTCTCATCCTCTTTGCTGTCGTCGCTGCAGCCGGCGAAAACGAGGGAGGTTAAGAGCAGCGTGATGGATGCGCAAAGGGTCTGCGGAAGGGCCATGGCAGTTCCTTGTGATTGCTCGGAAAGGGGAGGAGAGCACTATGATCGACACACCCAGCGTTGACCACGGGATTCAGAGACGCGCCCCTGTTTCCGAGACCGGTCGCAGGACCCAAGACACCTGATTCCAGTCGCAAAGGAAGCAGCTGAGCGTTGCGCCTGCACTACTTCACCTCATCAGACCTTGGTTTCGGCCTGTTTCCGAGATGTGCTGGGCGGTGTCGACATCCACCGCAAGGTTGACTAGCCTGCCCGGCATGGGAGCATCTTCGACTCATCGTTTCAGCTTCTTTCGTGCAGGCGGCGTCGATCAGGTAGTCCTCGAGACCGGTCGCGATCTCCTGGCCCTTCGTGAACTCGACCAGAAACTCTGGGTCGCGCTCGCCTGTCCAGTCCAGGGTACCGAGCTCGACGAAGTGAGCCTGAAGCTGATCGACGCGGACGGCGACGGACGGATCCGCGTCCCGGAGGTCCTCGATGCCATCGACTGGATGAAGTCGGTGCTGGTGAACCTGGATGTGCTGTTCGACACCAAGGATTCACTTCGGCTCACCGATTTCCGTGACGATACCGACTCCGGCAAAGCGCTCCGGGCGAGCGCGCGGCACATCCTCGGCGAGCGCGCCAACGAGAAGAACGCAAGGATCACCCTGGCTGACGTCGAGACGTTCAAGGCGGATTTCGTCTCGACCAAGTTCAACGGCGACGGGGTCATCCCGGCCGATTCTGCCCCGAGCCCCGAGCTTTCCCAAGCGATCACCGATATCATCGAGGCGGTGGGGTCAGTCCCTGACCGCTGTGGCAAGCCTGGCCTCGACCGAACACTTCTCGATCGATTCATCAGTGAGGGAGAGGCACAACTGGCGTGGAATGCCGAGGGGCAGAGTGAGGAGATCCATCCGTTCAAGGAGGCAACCGTGGAGGCCGTGGCGTCCTTCGAGGCGGTTGCCTCGAAGCTCGAAGACTACTTCGCGCGGTGTCGTGTCACGACCTACGATGCCCGAGGCGCCACCTGGCTCAACCCTTCAGACGACGATCTCGCACAGCTAGGCTCGCAGCTTCTGACTCTGTCTCACGACAAGTTGGCCACGCTTCCGATTGCCAAAGTGGAGAGCGGGCGTCCCCTCCCTCTCCTCACCGCCCAAAACCCAGCGTGGGCGGACCGGCTCGCCCGATTCACGACCGCCTGTGTGCAGCCCTGCCTCGGAGAACGAACCTCGCTTCTGGAAAGCGAGTTTCTCACGATCGCGAAGGTTCTCGCGCCCCATCAAGCTTGGCAAGCTCGGCGCCCCTCGAGTGAGCTGGCAAAGGTGAATGTGACGCGACTGCGGGAGCTACTCGCCCCCGAGATACGCGAGGCGTTGAGCGAGCTCATCCTGCGCGACCAGGAACTCTCCGGTGAGTTCGAGCAGATCACATCGGTCGAGAAGGCTCTGCGCCTGAGGCGGGATCTGGTGGTCTTGCTGCGCAACTTCGTCAATTTCTCTGATTTCTACCGACGCCGTGGGGCGGTCTTTCAGTCTGGCACGCTCTACCTCGACACTCGGGCCTGTGACCTGGTGCTAAGGGTGAATGATCCCGCCCGGCACGCCATGCTTGCCGGACTTTCCAAAGCGTATCTCGCTTACCTCGAGTGCACCCGCGGCGCCGAGAAGTACTCGATCGTGGCGGCGTTCACCGCAGGCGACGTCGACCACCTGATGGTCGGGCGAAACGGCGTTTTTTACGATCGGAAAGGGCAGGATTGGGACGCCCGCATCACCAACATCGTTGAGAACCCGATCAGCATCCGGCAAGCCTTCTTCTCCCCCTACAAGCGTCTGGTACGCATGATCGAAGAGCAGGTCGCGAAGCGCGCCGCCGAGAAGGAGAAGGCCAGCACCGAGAAGGTCGATCGCGCGGCCCAGCAGGCGGCCACCGCCGACCAGACCGCGGCGGCGGCAACTCCGTCGCCGGCTCCCAAGAAGCTGGATGTGGGCGTGGTGGCCGCGATCGGAGTGGCGGTGGCGGGCGCAGCCACCTTCCTCTCTAGCATCCTCGGGATGTTCCTCGGACTCGGCATCTGGATGCCGCTCGGGCTGATCGTGCTCGTGCTCGCCATCTCGGCACCTTCGATGCTGATCGCTGCGCTCAAGCTCCGGCAGCGCAACCTGGGTCCGCTGCTCGACGCCAATGGCTGGGCGATCAACGGTCGGATGCGGGTCAACATCCCGTTCGGTGGTTCTCTCACCGGAGTCGCCGCACTGCCCGCCGGGTCACGGCGGACCATGAACGATCCCTTCGCGGAGCGCCCATCACGATTCTGGCTCTGGCTTCTGCTCCTCTTGCTGGCCACAGCCGGGGTGCTTTGGTCCTTCGGCAAACTGGATCGCTACCTGCCTCGGTCGATGCAGGCGGCAACCCACCTCGCGCTCTCAGAGTCGCCACCGGCCGATCAATCCTCGAGCAATCGCAGCGTCGCTTCCAGCGGGATCGCGACCCACTCTGGTCGGTGCCCGAGCTCATAGCTGATCTCGTAGAGGGCCTTCTCGAGCAAGTACGAGACCAACAGCGTCTCGAGATCTTCCCGTTTCTTCGGCAAGAAGCAGGTATCCTTCAGGGTCTCGAGGTACCCTTCGAAGAAGGCTGAGCTCACCCAATCGATCCAGGCTTCGGCGAAGGGCAAGAGATTCTCGCGATCGGCAGGACGCACGAGCCCGACCGGTGCCTCTCGCAAGAGAGCGTTCTTGGCCGCGTACTGGAAGCTCCGCAGCATCCCCGCTACATCCCGCAAGGCCGAGCGCTTGAGTCGCCTTTCGGAGAGCGGACGCATCGGCTCTCCTTCGAAGTCGACGATCACGAAGTCACGATTCGTACACAAGAGCTGCCCGAGATGATAATCGCCGTGGATGCGGATTCGCTCGGCCTGAATCGGATTGTCGCGAACGCGCTCGAAAATGGCGAGCAGACGGATCTCGGCGGCGATCAGACGATTGGCGAGCAACTGCTCGTTTGAAGCGAGACTCTCGAGCCGCGCCTCGAGCGCTTCAATGGTCTTGCGTGCGGTGCTGCGGAAACTCTGGTAGAGCTGGCGCTGGTAATGGGCATTGAAGGGTTCGGGAGCAAACGCAGGCTCCGACCGAGTCGAGCCAAGCGCGCGGTGCATCTCTGCGGTGCGTTGACCAATCAGCCGCGCAGCATCCAGATAGGGGCCGATCAGGGAACGCAGCTGTGGCTCCGGGCTGAGCCCCAGCCGCTCCAAGAGCCGACGTGGGCGCTGGTCCTCGATGCGTCCCATGGCGGATACGGCGCGGTAGGCGCGTGCCAGCTCCCCTTGGGTATAGGTCCAGGCGTCGCCGACGTTGGGCACGAAACGCTGAAGGATCCCCAGCGTGGCACTCTGCCGCGTCACAGGATCCTTCAGCGTGAGCGCACCCACCGTGTTGGCGGTGGCAGGGAACTGGGCAATCTGCGTCAGAAAACGGCCGATCTCGAGATCAGGATTGATGCCATCCTCGAGGCGCCGTAGCAACTTGAGGACATAGTCGGGTCCAACTCGAACCGAGCTGTTGCTCTGCTGGACAGCGAGTTTTTCCACGTACTCGTTGGGCGCGATCGAGCACGGTTCGAACGCTTCGCCCCGCAGTATCGCCGTGGGCGTGCGGGGACCAGCCTCACCGCCAATCAGGCGGCACAGGGTCAAAACGAAATCCTGGTCGCGCATAGCGTCAAAGAAGAGTCCAAGGTGGTTGTCGGCTTCGTCCAGCACCTCGCACACGATGGCCTCGGGCTGCCGACTCGCGATCGTCTCACTCGCGATCCCGGTCGAGAACCCAAGAGGAACCAGGTATCGCTCGGGGGGACCGGTCACGAACTCGACTTCGACGACAGAGAGGTACGTGCATCCGGTTCTCCCTGGGACAGGCAGGCTCTCTACCAGCGACAGCCGGGCTATTTGCCGGTGTTTTCCGCCAAACCAGCGCTGCACCGAGAGATGGGCGGTGAGCACCTCCTCCATGCGATCGGCCTGGTCACCCAGCAAACTGATGGGATCACCTTGGACCGAGATCTGAAGCCAATCCTCTCGACGCTGGCTCTGACGCGGGTGACGCTCCGTCTCGGTCAACCCAAGCCAATAGTAACCATAGGGCCCCAGTGTGAGCGCATACGGCCTCCGCCGGATCGGCGGTAGGCGCGAGAGCCCAAAGAGTTCCTCAGGGCGGATCCCTTGGAAGTCCCTGAGGTCCAGCTCCACGTTTTGGACGAAGCGTGACAGGTTGGCCACGATCAAGATGGTTCGCCCCTGATACCGGCGCAAAAATGCCAAGACCCGCGGGTTCTTCGGAGAAAGCAGGGTGATGTCACCGCGACCAAACGCTGGGTGTTGCTTCCTCAAGGCGAGAATTCGCTTCACCCACCACAGGTAGGATTCGGGGTTCTGCTGCTGGAGCTCGACGTTCAAGGCTTCATAGTGGTATTCGGGATCGATGACCACCGGCAGCCAGAGGCGCTGAGGGTTGGCGCGAGAGAATCCCGCGTTGCGATCTGGGCTCCACTGCATGGGAGTCCGGACGCCGTTGCGATCACCGAGGAACATGTTGTCGCCCATCATGATCTCGTCGCCGTAGTAGAGGACCGGCGTACCAGGCAAGGAGAGCAAGAGAGCGTTCAGCAGCTCGATGCGCTGCCGGCTCCCACCGAGGAGAGGGGCCAGCCGCCGACGGATTCCGAGGTTGATGCGCGCGTGAGGATCGCGAGCGTAGGCGCGCCACATGTACTCACGCTCTTCCTCGGTGACCATCTCGAGTGTGAGTTCATCGTGGTTGCGCAAGAACAGCGCCCACTGGCAGCCTTCGGGGATGGTCGGGGTCTGCTCCAGAATATCGACCAGAGGGAAGCGGTCCTCCATTTCGACGGCCATGAACATCCGAGGCATGATCGGGAAATGGAAGGCCATGTGGCATTCGTCGCCCAACCCAAAATAGGCGGCCGTGTCTTCAGGCCATTGGTTGGCCTCGGCGAGCAACATCCGATCCTGGTAGTGTTCCTCGACGTGGGCTCGGATCTTTCGGATGACGTCGTGGGTCTCCGGAAGATTCTCGCAATTGGTGCCATCCCGTTCGATCAAATAGGGAATGGCGTCCAAACGAAGGCCGTCAACCCCCATCCCGAGCCAGAAGTCCAACACCTCCAGCACAGCCTCGAGCACCCTCGGATTCCGGAAGTTGAGATCGGGCTGGTGGGAGTAGAATCGGTGAAAGAAATAGGCTCCCGCCACCGGATCCCAGGAGAAATTCGAGGTCTCGAAGTCCTTGAAAATGATCCGTGCGTCTCCGTAGAGTTCGGGGGTGTCACTCCAGACGTAGAACTCACGCTCCGCGCTGCCTTTGGGAGCAGTACGAGCCCGAGTGAACCAGGGGTGGCGATCGGAGGTATGGTTGATCA
The DNA here is from genome assembly GCA_964396375.1 of uncultured Polyangiaceae bacterium. Lineage (GTDB taxonomy): Bacteria > Myxococcota_A > Polyangia > Polyangiales > Polyangiaceae > FEN-1139. The sequence continues at coordinate 12,977 of CAYNEY010000005.1, forward strand.
CCAGCTCGGTTATCACGCGCAAGCCGCGGGCATGAGCCGCATCCAGGAATCGACGGAAATCCTCCAGCGTCCCCAGATCTGGGTGCACGTCGGTGTAGTCAGCGATGTCGTATCCGTCGTCGCGAAGCGGTGATGGATAGAATGGCAACAGCCAGAGTGCCGTAACCCCGAGATCTTCGAGGTAGTCGAGCTTCTCGGTGAGCCCCGCGAAGTCACCGATCCCATCGCCGTTCGCGTCGAAGAACGAACTCACGCGAAGCTCGTAGATGATTGCGTCCTTGTACCAGAGGGGATCGGACCCCACAGTCATCGTCTGACCCTTTCCAAAAGAAGGAAGGAATACGCTAACAGATTCGACCGGGCATCTTCGGACTTGCCGAGTCGAAACACCTGTGCAAATGTTCAGGCCATGGCCTCCCCTGTCCCGGACAACATTAGTGATTTCATAAGCTTGTACGCCTCTCAATTCGCAGAGCTGCGGTTTCCTGAGCTGGATCTGGCGGTGCTCGAGCAGAGCCTGCGAGGTGTGGAACTGGCCCAATCGCGCGTTTCCGAGGCGGAGGCAGCCCTCGAAACCGCACGGGGCGATCTCAACGAGTCCATGACGGAGCTCTCCCACAAGGCGTACCGCGCTCTGTGCTTCCTCAAGCTGTACGCTCAAGATGACGAGGAAGCCTTGGCGCGTCTGGATGCGGTGGTGCTGGCGCGGCCTACACGACGCCTCGGAAAGCCACGCCGTCGGGGGCGTGAGCCGTCCGAAGGTTCCGTCGAGGTGGAATCGCTGGCCCAGCTCTCGCTAGGCGTGGCACAGGCTTTGGGATAGAGTCATGCATACCATGCACGAGCTCGTGGTGGATGCCGCCTTTCCCGAACACGCGATCAGCCGCCATTGTTATGGTCATTTCGCCGAACACTTAGGGCGCTGCATCTACGATGGCCTCTGGGTGGGTGAAGAGAGCTCCATCCCGAATACGCGAGGCATCCGGCAAGACCTCGTGTCCGTGCTGCGGGAGATAGCCATCCCCAACTTGCGCTGGCCAGGTGGGTGCTTCGCGGACACCTACCATTGGGAAGATGGCGTAGGGCCGCGTGAGGGTCGGCCGAGCATCGTCAACGTGCACTGGGGAGGAGTCACGGAGTCGAACCACTTCGGTACCCATGAGTTCTTCGATCTTTGTGAACAGCTGGGTTGCGCGCCGGTAGTCTGCGGAAACCTCGGGAGCGGCACGGTGCGGGAGATGGCCGAATGGCTCGAGTACATGACGATGCGTGGGCATTCACCTCGAGCGGATCGGCGGCGCAGAAACGGGCGTGACGAACCCTTCGCCCTCACCTACTTCGGCGTTGGCAACGAGAACTGGGGCTGTGGCGGCAACATGCGCCCGGAATACTACGCCGATGAGTACCTGCGCTACGCAGGTTACTGTCGCAACTACGATCAGAAGCCACTGTTCCGGATCGCCTGCGGTGCAAACTCCTTTGATGAGCACTGGACCGAAGTCCTGATGCAGCGGGCAGCTTCGCACATGGAAGGCCTTAGCCTGCACTACTACTGCGGCTTCGATTGCGACAACCGCTCAGCGACCCAGTTCAAAGAGAGAGACTACTTCGATCTTCTGATCGCTGCGCGCAGGCTCGACGAGCTTCTGTTCAAACACGAGCGGATCATGGATCGGTACGATCCGGAGCGTCGGATCGCGCTGGTGCTCGATGAATGGGGGGCCTGGCATGAGCCAGAGCCAGGGACCAACCCCGCCTTCTTGTTTCAACAGAACACCATGCGGGACGCGCTGGTCGCCGCCCTCAGCCTGAACATCATCGGGCGCCACGCCGCGCGGGTCCGGATGGCGAACATTGCGCAGATGGTGAACGTGCTTCAGGCGCTGGTGCTCACCGACGGCTCTCGGATGCTCCTTTCGCCCACCTATCACGTGTATCAACTGTATCGGCCACACCAGGACGCAATCTATCTGCCATCACGTCTCACGGGCCCGATCCACGAAGGGCGGCTGCCACTTCTGGATGCCTGCGCCTCGCGTGACAGAGAGGGCCACGTGCATGTCAGTATTTGCAACCTCGACCCAGAACGAGCCCACCCGCTGCGGATCCATCTTCACGGAGCCGAGCTCACGTCGCTCAGCGGACGTACGTTGCGAGGACACGCTCCGAATGCGCACAACACCTTCGATGCGCCGAACACGGTGCAGCTCGAGACCGAAATGGCGGTGAGGAGCAACGAGTTCGAGCTCCTTCCGCACTCAGTGACCATGTTGAAGCTCAGCTGAGCCTCAACATGGTCGAGGCGTCGTAACCGGGCTCTGGAGAGCGAGAGGTTCGCGCCGATGGAATTCGAAACGGGGGCCCCACCGGGACCCCCGCCTCTTCGTTCACTCCGAACCAGACACGCTCCGGACCGGAGCACTGGACCAAAAAGCCAAGGCTCAGCTCGGTTCGCCGAAGGAACGCACGAACAGCTCACGGATGGCCGCGCGGCCATCCTCGGAGAGGCTCTGCGTACCGATGCCAGCGAAGGCTTCACTGGTGATGACCGGCGCGGTCACAATCTCCCAGGCTCGCCCGCTCCAGCGAAACCACGCGCGCTTCTCCTGATCGAAGACGAACAGTGGCTTTTTCCACAGGCGGGCCAGCTCCACACCCCAGCCAGTTCCACCTCGCACCGTGGAGTCCTCCTGGATCACCCCGATCGCAAACACCTGATTGGCGTTGGTGATCTGGTGCCAGATGGTCATCAGCACCTTACGCACCAGCGGGATCTTGGTCAACTGGCGGTTCAGACGCTTGGACGCATAGGCGAGGCTGAAGTCACCCTGGTTGAGTTCCGCCTCGGAGAGCACGACAACTCCCCGATTGCGTTCGAGCACCCGATGGCCCTCGAAGCTGTAGTTGACCTCGACCATCTGCCAGCCTTCGGCACAAGCACCGAACTCCGCTTCCGCGCCCCGGCTGCCACCGGAAATCATTCGGAAGCGCCGCGGATCGCGAGGAACCTCGGAGATCGGTCGCACGTCCTCATCGACAATCCGCATGGTAGGACTGTCGAGTCGAAGGTGGAGATCGGTCAGGTCGGGGTTGTCGTGATCCTTGAGCAACCGCAGACGCACGCGTTCACCGTCCGAATCCAGAAATACAACCACCGAAAGCTGTGCGCTGAACTGCCCCAGAGGAGCAGGGAGCTCTGCATGGGACCCCGTCGGTTCCGTGTTGAGCGACAACCAAATCTCAGCATCTAGCTCCTTGGCCAGCGCTCCCAGGGTCTCGAGCGCCTCAGTGCCGCCGCGCAGCAAATCGAAGCCATCAACCACGATCACGTCAGGGTTGAAGTGGGCCACGTTCCGCGCAAAATCGATGAGCTGGCGCAACTTGGCCACCGGAGTCGCCCCCCCACCCTGCGACACCGGAGCCCTATCGCTGGTTGGGACCAACGAGAAGATCAGCCGGTGTCGCTCCACATCCAGCATGACGGCCGCTGGCTCTGCCAGCCGTGTGCTGGCAGCGAGATCATGGAAGACCTCCGTATAGAAGGTGCGCACGTGGTCGACGGTGTGCTCGTGTGAGACGTGCAAAACCCGGCGATCGCGCAGCAAATGATCGAGGGCGATCTGGACGAGGAGCGGGGTTTTTCCCACACCCTTCCCAGAGGCCACCACGCCCAGATTGCCGCGGCCCAGGCCGCCGTGCATCGAATTCTCGAAGACCCGCATCGGGCTTCGCTCGTTGAGCTCGTTTCGGTACATGGGCGGGTCCTCCTACTTTGCCTTCTTCGCCAGTTCTTGCTTGTACTTGTCGATCAACTCTTCACTGATCGACTGCGGAACGGGAGCGTACCGCGAAAACTCCATCGTGAATTCGGCTTTGCCTTGGGTCGCGGACCGAAGAGCAGTCGAGAATCCGAACATCTCCGAGAGCGGTACGTCCGCCTCCACGCGCGAGAAGCCCTCACCCTCGGTGGAACCGATGATGATCCCGCGCCGTTGCATGAGTAGGCCGACCATGCCGCCTTGGAATTGGCTCGGTCCCTCCACCACCGTCTTCATCAACGGCTCGAGGATGTGCGGAGCTGCGCGATGGTACGATTCACGCCAGGCTCCACGCGCCGCCTCCTGGAAAGCGATGTCCGAGGAGTCTACCGCATGGGACGCGCCGTCGTTCAGGGTCACCGACACTCCAGTCACCGGCGCGCCGATCAGCGCGCCCTTGGCCAACATCGAGAGGAACCCCTTCTCGACCGACGAGATGTACTCACGGGGCACGGCACCACCGACGATCTGATCGTCGAACCGGAATGGTGCCTCCGTGTACGGCTCAATGTACCCAGCCACGCGCCCGAACTGGCCCGACCCGCCCGTCTGCTTCTTGTGGGTGTAGCTGTAGTCGACGCGCCGCGTGATGGTCTCACGGTAGGCGACCCGCGGCGGGCTCGTCACCACCTCGGCCGAATACTCGCGGCGCATGCGCTCGATGTACACGTCGAGGTGAAGCTCTCCCATGCCTGAGATCACCGTCTCGCCTGTCTCCGGGTCGGCACCGACCCGGAAGGTCGGGTCTTCCTTGGTGAAACGGCGGAGGGCCTTCGACATGTTGGTCTGAGCCTTGTTGTCCTTGGGGGTGACGGTGAGCGAGATCACCGGCTCGGGCACGAACATCGAGGTCATCGCGACGTTCATCTCACCGTCAGTAAAGGTGTCTCCCGAGTTGCAGTCGATGCCGAACATGGCCACGATGTCACCGGCCGAGGCCTGATCGATCTCCTCCATCTCGTCGGCATGCATGCGAACCAGACGCCCCACCTTGTGGCGCTTCCCGCTCCGGGTATTGGTGATCTCGCTGCCCTTGCCCATCTGCCCCTGATAGACGCGCAGGTAGGAGAGCTGTCCGTAGCGCCCGTCTTCGAGCTTGAAAGCCAACGTCACCAAAGGCTTCTTAGGATCGCTCTCGAGCAGCACCTCAGCCTCGTCGTGGCTGAGGTCGACCGCTTTGTTCACCACTTCGCCGGGATGCGGCAGAAAGGCGTTCACTCCGTCGAGCAGCAGCTGGATCCCCTTGTTCTTATAGGCGGAACCCATCATCACCGGGGCTACCTGAAGTGCAATGGTGGCCTTGCGCAGCGCAGCGATTACGAGCGCCTCGGTAACGCGTTCCTCCAAGATTGCCTCGGTCAAGTCGTCCGAGAACATCGAGATCGCGTCCAGCATCTCCTCGCGCGCTCGCGCGGCCTCTTCTACCATCGAGTCCGGGATCGGGCTCTCGACGATCTTCTCGCCGTTCGCGCCTTCGAAGGTGAAGGCCTTCATGCGAATCAGATCCACCACACCTTCGAACTTGTCCTCGAGCCCGAGAGGCAACTGCACCAACACTGGGTTCAGCTTGAGCTTCTCACGCAGCTGCTCCTTGACACGAACCGGGTTGGCACCCGCCCGATCGCACTTGTTGACAAAGGCAATACGCGGCACGCCGTAGCGCCGCATCTGCCGGTCAACGGTCAGAGACTGAGACTGAACGCCTGCGACCGCGCACAGCACCAACACCGCCCCGTCGAGGACGCGCAGCGCCCGTTCGACCTCGATGGTGAAATCGACGTGTCCAGGAGTGTCGATGATGTTGATGTGACAGTCGCCCCACGTGCAGTGGGTAGCCGCTGACTGGATGGTGATCCCACGCTCGCGCTCGAGATCCATCGAGTCCATCGTCGCACCCACGCCGTCCTTGCCCTTGACGTCATGGACGGCGTGAATCCGCTTGGTGTAGAAGAGCATCCGTTCGGTCAAGGTGGTCTTGCCCGAATCGATGTGCGCGCTGATGCCGATATTTCTGAGTCTCTCAAATTCAGTAGTCACGACGACTCCGTGCCCATCCGGGGGACCCCGCGGGCGCTCGACCCGGGGGCATAGTCAGAAACAAGTAGGCGCGCGCAATAGTGTCAACTTCTGGATCGTGCCAGCCAAATCCGCGAGTTCTCCCCCGGCGGGAGAGCGTCCGGCGGGACGGTGTCAGGGACAAACCCCGAGATCGACCTAGGCTTTGTCATGGCGGTGTGGGCTCACCGAATCATCGGTCTCACTCGCCGTCGGCGGGGCAAATTGCAGCTTCTCCAGAACCCAGCGGAGCCGAGCCTCGTCGCCGGGGACCTTTGGCCGCGCGGTCAGTAAAGCTCCATTACTTGGCCCAGAGGCCCCCCGGTCGGTAGTGACGAACCCTCAGTCATGAAGAGATGGTCTCGCTTCGTTGGCCTCGGAACGGCACTCGGGATCGGCGCCGCTTTGGTACCGTTGATGCAGACTGGACTGGATCGTCCCGCGCTCAGCCGGGCCCTGTCACGACGGGTGAAGGATCCGTTTGCGACCCAGAAGACCCCCGATCTTCGAGAAATCTCCCTCATCAAGACCGAGATCGGGAAGGGTGGCGTCACCGTGCCCCTCAAATCCGGACAAACCGCGGAGCTTACGCTGGATCCGGAGCTTCAGCGCTCGGTTGTGGGAGAGATGCGCAACTACAAGATCCCCGAGGCCGGCGTGGTGCTGATGGACATCCGCTCCGGCAGACTGCTGGTCTACGCCAGCCATGTCAAAGAGGGTGAGCCCTTCGACGTGAACCTGCGCGCCGAGGCCCCTGCGGCCAGCGTCTTCAAGGTGGTCACAGGAGCAGCGTTGGTCGAGCGTGCACAGCTGAACGCGCACACCACCGAATGCTACCATGGGGGACGAAGCCGAATCTTGGCAAGCGAGCTCCTCGACGATCCGACACGGGACAAGTCGTGCGCCACCCTCGAGGCGGCGATGGGCCGCAGCCTCAACGTGGTCTTTGGGAAGTTAGCGAAAAAGCACCTTAGCGCGGCCGACGTGGTGGCAACCGCCGGCGCCTTCGGGTTCGGGGCGCCCATCCCGTTCGTGGTTCACAACGAGCCCCCCAAGATCGAGATCCCAGACGATCCGCTCGAGTTCGCCCGAGCTGCTGCAGGCTTCTGGCACACTACCCTCTCGCCCCTGTCGGCGGTGAGCCTGGCGCAGACGGTAGCCAGCCGCGGCATAACCCTGCAACCCGTGATCGTGAGCCGAGTCACTGAGGCCGGCAAACCCATCTGGGAGGCCCCCTCCGAGCCGGCGGTGGTGCGGCGCGCCATCAAGCCAGCCACGGCGGCCGAGCTTACGACCATGATGAACACGACAGTGAAGGATGGTTCCGCACGGAGCGCCTTCGTCGATCGCCGCGGGAATCCGTATCTGCCGGGCATCGAGGTGGCAGGCAAGACCGGCACCTTGACCCGCTACGAACAGAACCGTCACTACACGTGGTTCGTCGGGTTTGCACCCTCGGCAAAACCCGAGGTTGCCATCGCCGCCTTGGTCGTGAACACCCCCGAATGGCGAATCAAGGCGAGCGAACTCGCTCGCGACACGCTTCGGGGCTACTTCGCGAAAAACGGTGTGCCAAACGTCAGCGCTCCCAGCACCTACCGAACGCAGGTCACCGAGCCGAATCCGGCCAGTTCCGGCCAATAGAGCCCATTCGCCTTTCAGCCGGTGAAGCTCCCTGGTGAACTGCGCTGCCAAAGCCCCCTAGCGAAGCGGGTCGGCCACCAGGACAGAGGCTCCGCCTGCTGTTTCGGTCTCTCCATGCCCTTAGGTAAGGACGCCTCCGTCCGTTCCTTCTGATTGGAACACCCGCAGCCCCGGTTGCGGAAAAGTCCCTGGATGCGAAGGCAAACCCTGTCTGCTAGGATTGTATCGTGCAAGTGGTGCTGAGAAAGCTCGGTCGCGGCGCCCGTGCCGTGAGTGGGCGGCTCGTGAGAGCCCCGCGGAAGGGTTCGGTCGTCGTGATCGAATTCTCCGACGGAATGCACGAGTACGTGACCACGCCGGTACGACGAGTCTTGCGCCTGGCAAGTCGCGACGTGTTCTACATCGAGACCGTCAACAGTCGCTATCGGTTGGAGGTGCGGGACCGCGAGCCGCCCGCCATGGACGACGTCTCGAGCGGCTGATACCAAGGCGGCAGGGTGGCTCCGATCCGAACGCCGGCCGTCGTTGCCGAGGCAACTCAGGCTGGCGCTCAGTCGGCACATCGGCTATGTGCGGGCTCGGTTCTCGAGCGAACCGTTTCGTGGAGACAGGAGCCGATGGGAAACTTCGATCGTAGGAATTCTCGGAAGATGACGCGTCGCGACGCGCAAACCGCCAAGAAGGCGCGGGAGAAGCGACACGCGGAACTGGTCAGAAAGGCCCGGCAGGCGGCAGCAACGCCGAAGAAGCGCGGTTCGCGAAGCGCGAGCTAACGCAACGTTCGACTCGGTCGATGCACATCCGGGCGGGCACGGTCGATCTCCGGCAGCATCTCACCGAAGAGCCCCACGTCGCCGCCGTGTCGTGTCTCCCGCACCAATACCCAGCCCAGCTCCACGCGGTTCTCCCATTCTTGAGTCACGTTCGTCGCGCGGAGCAGACTGTCGGTCACGCTTGACCAAGAGAAGCTCACCCCCACCACGGCGTGCTCCTCATCGCGTAGGCTGACGTTGGTGACCTCCACGTCCAAGATCCGAATCTGGCCACCCCAGAGCTTACGACGCAGCTGGTAGTCCTCGCGCACCTGGGGCTCCACCATCTCCATCACCACACCCATCTGCCCAAACCGTGCGGCGAGATTCAGCTCGCGAGCTCGATCGCTGACCCGCTGCAGAGGGGGTACTCCCCCGAGACAGCTGAGCGTGGTGAGGGCGGCGACGAGGAGCAGCAGCAACCACCGGAGAGGCATGGGGCACTCGTACCACGACCCGTCGTGATCGGACAATCGTCGTGGGATGGCACGCCCATCAGAGCGCACTTGTCATGACCAGGTAACCCGCACCACCAGGCAGGGCCTCTGGATCGGTGCCCCGCGAGTAACCGAGCGCCCAACGCATCGAGCGCCGGTATCCGAGGATCATGTCCCAGAACAACTCGGCAGAGAGCGAGAGATGGAACGGCTCGAGGGGGTGGTCAGGGTCGAACTCGGTGAAGGCTCCGCCCCAATCGCTGGAGAAGGCCAAACCGAGTCGGCGCACGAAAAAGGGCAAGGTGCTGATGCCGCGATCGACGGTGAGCAGGGGGAACCGATACTCCACCTGCCCGAGTACCAGACGACGCCCACGGAACCGCGCGCTTGGATAGCCACGCAATCCAAAGCGACTCACGCCTTGATTGCGCAGGAGTGCGTTCAAGAGATCGGTTTGTTGCAGCCCGCCGAGACCCCAAATCGCCCCTGCGCGCCCCTGGCTCGCGGCAAGCGAGAGCCGGAGCGCCAACACGTGCTGCGCGCGCGGCCAAAGTGGAAGGTACCCGCCAGTCTGTACGGAGGTCGACACCCCTTCGAGTTCACCACCAAGCCGTGGATCGGAGACGTCGAGGTTGGCATTGACGAAGAACCCTCGCTCATACCCAACCGACGCCGCGTACCATTCGAGGCTCGAGTAGCTATAGCCGAGACTGAGGGTTCCGAGCGTTCCACGAAAGGGGTCGCTCGGAACGGTTCCGTAGGGGTCAGCGCGGACGCCGGTTGGTAGCTCGGAGCTCACCCGGGTCATTCGGTAGGCCAGCTCGACGAACTCACCGGCGTACTGGGCTGGAAAGGGAATGCTCAAGCGACTCTCGGCGCCGAGCCGCGTCTCGGTGATACGTGAAGCCGCACTCCCATACTCGTAGCGGAGGTCCGGATCCGAGGTACGGAAGGCGGACATGCCGAACCCGACCGGCAAGCGTCGATATTGGTAGCCCGCACGCAGATCGGGTTGGTTGCCCTCTGGCTCGAATGTGGCCACGCTCGAGAATCGGTGGCGGTCGATGGCGTCACTGCCCGACATCCCGAGCAGAAGCCGCGTACCCGCGGGATCGTGGCGAAGATCGAGTTCGAGCGCGCGAGGTCTGAGCGAGGGCAACGCCCGGTAGGGCTCCGCCGAGCCGAGCGCGGGGGCCCCGAAGTCCGGAGCGTCAGGGGATCTTGGGGGAGGGTCGGAGACTTCAGCGTCGAGCGAACGCACGAGTTCGAACTCGTAGAGATCGAAGCCGTCCGAACTGTAGCCCACATAGAAGAGCGTTTTCTGATCGGGCGAGACCTCCGGCATGAATGCGCCCGTGCGGACCCGCGTGACTTGGCGCAGCTCTCCAAGTTCGATCTCAAAGGCGTAGATATTGGGAACCGAAGAGCGATCCGAAGAGAAATACAGGGTGCGGCCGTCCGGTGACCAGCTCGGCTGGCGATCGGTGGCACGGTCATTGGTGATTTCGAGCACCTCGCCGGTGCCGCGCGAAACGATCCGAATATCGCGATACCCACCCTTCTTGAACACCGTATAGGCGATCTTCTCGCCATTCGGCGAGAACCGTGGGGACCCTACCTGATCGAAGGGGGCACTTTCCACCAGCTCGCGCTCGTTGACCAATTGGGTGCCGTCGAGCTCTGCCAACATCAAAGTGGTGGTTCCGGCTTGATTCGTCACGTAGGTGACGAACCGCCCGTCGGAGCTGACATCCGGATCGCTGGCGCGCCGACCCACCGTCAACCGCACCGGATCGGCATTTGGTTGGCGACCATCGATTCGGTAAAGATCCGAGAAGGAGTATTGTCGGGGCGAAGGCGCCAGTGCCTCGAAGACTGCCTGACAGTCTCCAAACCAGCTGAGCGTATTCTGGGAGCTGCGCTGGATCGGCTCGACTTCACCCTCTGACCATGCCACGAACCCGGGCCGCTGCCGCCAGTCGTCGCGAAAGTAACTGACGCTGGAGGCAGTCCCGCAGGTCTTCGGGATGAAGCGTGGATTCGCAGTCGCGCCGCCGTGAAAACTGAGGCGCTTGCCTTCTCGCAGGCCCTGTTGCACAAGCTCCGCCAGTTGATGCGCGAAGTGCTGACGACGATTCTCTACGAACGCACGGTAGAGATCCTCGACGGGACGCCCAGTGGCCCGGTACAGCGCCCGACTGATCCCGAACGGGACGATGTCGTCCCCAATATCAGTCACGATGCTCCCGAAGACGCTGGGCCCGTAGAGTCGTTCGATGAACTCGACGAAGTGCGCACCGTACAGGTACCAAAGCCCTGCCCCCGGGTAGTGGCTCACCGTGCCACTTATCTGATCGAGAGTGGCCACGCGATCCTCGAGGAAGTTGGCGCGCAGCTGCATCTCGAACAGAGCAGAGCGCAGTCGCCCTCCTCCCGAGAGGCGTGTCTCGGCCAGCACCGCCAAACCTTCGAGAAACCACCGTGGTAGGAGCTGATTGGGGATCCAGGTCTTGCCCAGCAACGAACTCACGGCCCCTGGTACACCCGAGGCTGTATCAATATGCACGATGTGCGTCTGTTCGTGAGCGAGCAGGGTCGGCAGCCACTCGTCATAGTGGCTGAGGTTGTCCATCTCGGACGGGGCAGTGGCGTAAAGTACGATCGAGGCATAGGGAAGAACGCTGGCGAAGCCGTTGGCGTCCTCGGAGCCGTCGGAGAGCACGATCTCGGTGGGCTCGCTCGGCCAGACACCCAACCACTCCACCAGTCTCTCCTGGATCCCAGTGATGACCTGACCCGTACGGCGTGCCAGAGGCTCGAGACCGGCATGATAGTGGATGCGTGCGTGGGGAGTGGAGAGGGTGTACCAAGAAAGCCGGGGATCCTTGGCCAAGGCTGGTTTCGCGTCCGCTCCGAGCAAGATGAGCCCGAGGACGAGACCAAGGAAGGTACCGCGGGTGCTCACGAGCCTTCGAACAGCAGGGGTTCCCGGTTGCGCACGAAACGTTGGATGAGCGAGCGCGCCTCGGGTGTGACCGATGTCAACTTCACACCAAAGCCCGGCGCCAAACCAGCGTCACCGCGACCTTCGGTGAGCCAAGACACGGTTCCGGTCACCTCGCACTCGAGCGCCCCGGGAAACCGGAGTCGGATCATCAGGCACTGACCCACCACCTCACGCTGATAGGTGGAGATGAACAGCCCGCCGTGATCGATCACGTCGGCGTGATGAACCCCGCGGTAGAAGTTGCTCGGACCGTGGACGGAGAGCGCAACCTCGCAGACGCGCATCGGTTGGCTCTGAAGCAATCCGGGAGCGAGAACACCACTCGAAATCGACGAGGAGAACTCCCCATGCGACTCGGGAACATAACCGGGTCCCGACGCCGAACGCAGGGTGGCACCGAGGTCGACCGCCGGGGGCGATGCGGCAAGAAACGTCGATGAAGGCTGGGTGCCGAGTTCACGGTGCGCGAGGGGACCCGCAACGACGTCGGGAATGACCGGCGCGGGCATCGCCACCGGCGCGGGCATCGCCACCGGCGCGGGCATCGCCACCGGCGCGGGCATCGCCACCGGCCCGGGCATCGCCACCGGCGCGGGCATCGCCACCGGCCCGGGCATCGCCACCGACGCGGGCATCGCCACCGGTGGATCCTGACCTGGTGCTGCGACCAGCCCGTGAAGCAACCCGAGTGAACCTGCCACGGATGCGATCGCGGTGTCGACCGCGGGATGGAAAATCACCTCTCGCTGCAGGAGTTCGAGCGCTTCTCGCACGAACCCGAGCGCTCGCGGGCCCGCCTCGGCGAGAGCGCGACCACCCGTAGTCTCGATGCTGTGCAGTTCCCCCATGGCGGAGGCAATGGGGCGAGCGACGACCATCAGCGGCTCCGGCACCTCGGGGTTCTGGAGCGCCGCGAGTCCCGCTGACAACTGAGTCCGCGCCGAGCGGGCCGATTCCAAGATGTCCACCATGATCGCCCCCCTTTCTATGCCACAAATCCTAGGTCTCGGTAACTTCGTCGGTCTCGGTAACTTCGTCGGTGGCCGCTGCAAGGAGCCGCGCGAGGGCGTCACCGAGAAGCTCCGTGGGCTCATCATCGACCCAGAGGCATGCCCGTTCGATGCTAATGGCGCCGTCTCCAGTCCTGATCACCAACCTCGCTCCGAGCTGGGCCTCGGACGGGCGGAGGGCCGTAAGCACCTCTTCTGCCTCCACGGCTCGAGTCACGAAGAAATCCACCCCACGGAGCGTCAGCGCCAAACCGGGAACGGGCGCCAGGGCACGCACACGGCGAAGGATGCGGGCTGTAGGCCACGTCCAATCCACCCGCAGCGCCTCTCCCTCTGGGCGCGGAGCGTAGCTTACCCCCTCGGTCTTCTGTTCGAGCGGGGCTGGTGGACGCCCCTCGGCAAAGGCCATGACCACCTCGCGGAGCGCGGAGAGGCTGGGACGGTCGAGCGCCCGAGCCAGCTGCCAGGAGTCGCGCAGACCGATGGGTAGCGCACGGCGGAGCAAGATACGCCCTGTGTCGTAGTCCTCCGCGAGTTCATGCACCGTGACCCCGGTCTCGAGATCGCCGGCATCGATGGCCGCGTAGAACGGGTCGGGGCCACGGTGACGGGGCAAGAGCGACGGGTGAACCCCGATCCCACCGTGGCGCGCGCGGCTGAGATACAAAGCTGGGATCTTGGTCGTGTAAAACCAGCTTACGATCAGATCGACCTCGTGCTCGAGGACCAATCGGCTCATCCGCGCGGTCGCATCACCCCCTACCAACCGATCGACGAGACGCGTCGCATCGAGTCGGCGTCGCAATCGGGCGCGACCAGGTTGCGCTACCGGGCAGAGCACGGCGTACGCAAGTTCGTGCCCGTCACCGAGGAGCAACAGCGCTCCAAGAGGCAGGCCGAAGTATCCGATGCGCAGGGGAGGGGTCACAGAGCCGAAAAGTTGTTCCTCTTCCCCTCCCACTGCTACCTCCAAGACATGGATTGTCCGGTCCCGGGCCCAGCCTTTCGCCCCATGCTCCGACCCGGGGCGCGGTTCGATCCCGGGGCGGCCGAAAGGCCAATCGTCATCTTCGAGGATGTTCACAAGGCATTTCGCGATGATGCGCCAGTATTGCGGGGTTTCTCGCTCACCATCGAGCGCGGGGAGTTCGTGTTCGTCACCGGTCCGAGCGGCTCTGGCAAGAGCACCCTGCTGCGGCTGCTCTATGCCGCAGACTTCGTAGACGCGGGCCGGATCCTGTTTCTCGGTCGTGAGGTGGGGCGCCTCACCGCCGACTCGGTGCCCTTCTTGCGCCGCAACATCGGCATCGTATTTCAGGATTTCAAGCTGGTGGATTCCTTCAGTGTCTTCGAGAACGTAGCCATCCCGCTCGAGGTGCTTGGCGTGGCACGCCATCTGATCCGCCGTCGCATCGGAGAGGCCCTGGAGCGAGTGGGCCTGGGAGGGCGCGGCGAGGAACGTGCGGGACGTCTCTCGGGCGGAGAGAAGCAGCGGGTGGCTATCGCTCGGGCCATCGTCGGTGAGCCCGCGATTTTGCTCGCCGACGAGCCCACCGGCAATCTCGATCCCCAACTCGCGGTCGATGTCCTCGGCCTCTTCGAGGAGATCCACGAGAGCGGCGTGACGGTCCTCTTCGCGACGCATGATCGGTCGCTCCTCGACGTTAGGCCGCGCCGTGTGGTCGTCCTCGACGAGGGGCGTGCCTTCGACGTCCCCGCTGGGCTCGAGCACAGCACACTCGGAGCGGCATAGCGGAGAGGTGTGAGCCCATGAACGCAATCGAACGAGCCCTGCGCGGTGGCAGAAACGAGTGGCGACTGCACGCCATCAGCGTGTTCTCGGTGGCGGTCGCCTTCGTGTGCTTGGTGGCGACCCTACTGGCAGTCACCAACGTGACGCGGATCGAGGAGCGCTGGCAGAAGATGGGGAGAATCTCGGTCTTCTTGCGCCTGAACGCGGAGGCGCGCGACATCACCGAAATCGAGAACGCACTCCGCGTAACGCCAGGCATTCGAGAGGTGCGCTACGTGTCGAGCGAGGCGGCGCGACGTGATCTCTTGCGTGAAAACCTGGATGAGACCCTCTCCGCGCTCCCCGATCAGGCCTTCCCAGCTTCCCTCGAGCTCGAGACCAACGAGGGGCTCGCCCCCGCTGCCCTCGAACGGGTGCGGCAGCAGCTGTTGAGTCTGCCTGCCGTGGAGTCGGTCGAGACCTACGAGGCCTGGGCGGATCGTCTCACCGCGGTCTTGATGGGAGGGGTAACAGCCGCAAGTCTCCTCGCTTTCATCGTTCTTCTGTCGGTGGTGAGTGTGGTGGGCTCGACCATGCGGCTCACCCTGCAGCGCCGCCAAACGGAGATCGAGGTTCTGAAGCTGGTGGGGGCGACCGACCGCTATGTGCGCCGGCCGTTCCTCGTGGAGGGAGCAGCCCAGGGAGCGCTCGGAGCTTCGTTTGCCCTGGTGCTGGTCGGGATCCTCTACCTCATCGTGCGCGCTCCCATGGGCGAGCAGGTGGCGGTACTGGTCGGTGTCTCTCCCGCGTTCCTCTCCTGGTATCATTCACTCGGCCTCGTGCTCCTGGGCGGAGTGCTCGGAGGCCTTGCCGCAGAACTCAGTCTGCGCAAGCTGCTCAGCGTCTGATGCCAAAACGCTCCCACTCCTTTGGCCTCGGACTGCTGCTGCTCTCGGCAGCCGTCCCCGCAACCACGCTCGCCCTCGACGAGGCACGACGCGTCGACTCCGTCCCCTTGCGCACCAGTGCCCAGGCCGCCTTGCCGGCACTTCCACCCCTCACCCCACCACCTCCCCCGCCGACTCCCATCGACAATCCTCTGCTCAGGGCCTCCCTCGCCGGCGAGTTGGATCGAGCCGCAGCGATCCTCGCCGCAGAGGAGCGGCAAGCACGCGACGAATATGACGCGCGCCACGGAGAACTCCTCGACACCGAGCGACGTATCATCCTCGAGACGCGAGCCTACGTGCGATTGACACGCGCTGGGCTACTTCCGATCAGCGCGGGTCTGGATCATCTGCTGGAGCGGGCAGCTCGCATGGCCCGCCTCAAGCACAGCCTCACGCAGAACCTGCGACAGAGCCGCGCACTGTCGAAGCAGGTGGTGGATCTAGGGCAGAAGCTTGCCAACCTCCAGAAGCAGCGCGGCCCACTCGCGCCCGAGCAGCTCGAACGGATCCGGGCCAGATTGACCATGGAAGAGGCGAAGGAGCGAGCGCTGGCCTTCGAACGTGCCTTCGCGATCTCACGGGGGAGCGGGCCCGATCATACAGCCGTGTACGGTGCTCCGGCGATCGGCGCCGTGGCGGGCACTGGGTTCTCCGCGATGAAAGGACGCCTCCCTTTCCCAGTCGCCGGGCGCGCCGAAATCATCCTCGCGAAGCGGCCGTCGGGAGGGGGACCGGGACTCGAACTCCGGGTTCCTGCTGGCGCAGAGGTGCAGGCGGTCTTCCCTGGTCGGGTGGTGTTCGCCGATCGTTATGCGGACTATGGCCGCACCGTGATCTTGGACCACGGCGACGGCTACTTCTCGGTGAGTGCTGGACTCGAACGTGTGTCGGTGACGGTCGGGCAGGATCTCTCCTTTGGAGCGCGTGTGGGGCTGCTCGGAAACCACGAGGGGCGAGCCAGTCTTTACTTCGAACTCCGGCAGGCGGGCGACCCCATCGAACCGGCACCCTGGTTCGGCCTCTAGCTCCCCCAGGGCTCCTTGTCCCACCGAGCCGCGGGTTTTCGTGGTAAAGAGGAGTGGGCGGTGTGAGGTGAGTATGCCAGCTAGGCTTTCTTTGATCCGGGTGGCTTCGTTCGGCCATGGGGGCCATCTGTGATGCGATCCTCCAATCTTCGGTGGGCAGTTCTGGGATGCGGACTCACCTTGAGCCCCCTTTCACTCGCCCAAACGCTCCCCGAGCCCCTCCCCGCTGGAGGCCTGCGCTTCCCCCCCCCCTCCGGCCGCCCACGACCCGATGGAGCGTCCTTTGCGGACTCCCCCTCCAAGAGGGGAGTGAGTCCGACACCAAGAAGTGCAACGACCCTGTCTCCGCAGTCCGCAGAGGTTTCTGAGGGGCTCGCCTCCGAGCCCGCTGACTCTACGACTCCTTCCGCCATCGCTCCGTCTCCTCAGCCGGCCCCGGTGGCAGATGGTTCAATCTCTGCACCTGGGCGCAAGATGCCAGCACCGCCTCCCGTCGCTCTCCCGCTCAGCGCGTCCTGGCCCCCAGCGGTCCTCCCTTATCGCCATGGACAACCGATCCCACCAGGGTACCGCATCGAACAGAAAAGCCAGGCGGGGCTGATCTACGGGGGTCTCTCGATGTGGGCGATCCCCTACGCCGCTGGCCTGGTCGCTGCCGCGGGTTATGGATTCCCGGCAGGCACCGGTTGGCTGGCGGTACCGATTGTCGGCCCCTTCATTGCGATGGGAAGCCGTGATATCGACTGCGATCTCGACCGTCTTCAGTACGATCCAAGTGTTGAGCTCAAGGATCTCGAGGAAAAATGCCTCGATTCAGCGATCGACGAGGTCACCATCGTCGCGCTCCTGACCATCTCTGGGATCCTTCAGATCAGTGGCGGTGTGATGACCACGGTCGGCCTTGGCACCTCGGAGAGTCAACTCGTTCGAACGGACCTCGCCGGCTTGTCACTGCGTCCCAGGTTCGGCCGTTCGGAGACCACCATGACCGCCGAGCTGCGCTTCTGAAGGGACGTCTCTCCTCCCCACTCCCGAACCAACAGCCGTTCTCGAGAATCCGCGCAACTGGGCGGTAGGGTGTCCGATGAGCAAATGAGCACAACCCGTGCCCCTATTCACGGAGGCAACCCATGACTACCCGGATTGAAAATGATGGACCAGCACCACTCGTCCAGACCACGCCCAGCCAACCACGTGTCACGCCCACCCCTGCACGCCCCTTCTCCAATCTGTTCCAGGCCAGCGCCCGGGCCGTGATCAGCTCCGCCGAATCGGCCACCCGCAGCCTCCCAGGAGGGGCGATTCTGGCCGCAGCAATCCGGGCCCCAGCACAACCAACTGCGGGCCAGTCCGCACCGGAAGGCTCCACCACCGCGACCGATCCGCTGAGCTCGCCCACAGCCTCGACCGGCCTCGAATCCTCCCTGGATGGCATGGCTGACCGGAACCTCTACTATCTGCAGCTTCAGGAGCGGATCAGCGCGGAGAACCGCGAGTACACAGCATTGTCCAACGTGCTGAAGGCCCGACACGACACGATGAAGAACGCCATCTCCAATTTGCGCTAGAGTGGAGACGCGATGGCCATCGACGGCATCTCCAAGCCTTCCGGTCCCCCTACGCCGCTCCCCAGCGCCACCTCCGGCGTCGAACCAGCCACGCGGTTCACGGTGGAGCAGACCGCCCCAGCCACAGGGGTTGAAGCGGCGGATCCCCTGAACCGCCTGCAACGTGGGGAGATCACACGAGACCAGTACCTCGAGGCTCGAGTCGAGGAGGCCGTGGCACCGTTCACGACCCGCCTCGATTCGGACCAGCTGGACTTCATGAGATCGGTGCTCCGCGAGAAGCTCGATACCGACCCGGTAACGATGGACCTGTTGCGCCGGGCGACCGCGGGCCTCGAGTGAGCATCCCTCCGTGCCGCACCCGCGAGTGGCACATCGTGCACCCAACCACTTTGCAGGGGCTGCTCGAAACCGCCGATGAGCTAGCTTTGGAGGCGCTTCGCGAGGGCCGGGTCTTCATCAACGGTCGACGCGCGCAGGATGTGTCCGCTCGACTAGAACCGGGAACGCTGGTGGTGCTCCACGCCCCAGCCCCTCCGCTCCTGGGTCCTCTCGACGTGGTCGCCGACACTGAGGGGATCATTGTGTGCAACAAGCCCCCCTGGGCAAGCTGCGAGCCTGACGCGACGGGATACGGCCGCTCCCTTCGAGAACACCTCGAGCAGCAGCTCGGTCGCCGTCCCCTCCACGTGGTCACGCGGTTGGACGTGGGGGTAAGCGGGCTGGTGGTGCTTTCTGGGGAGACACGGAGTCACCGGCATCTCCAGGCGCTGTCCGGGACCGACCAGCTTCACCGCGAGTACCAGGCGATCCTGGAAGGAACTGTGCATCGACCGACTCTTTGGCAAGGTGCGGTGGACACGCGCCCACCCCACCGAAACGCGCAAACTGAGCTGATCCCCCTGACCACCCTCGTGACAGAGCTGCGCCGCCCGAAGGAGAGCACCACTCTGGCCGCCACCCTCGCCCTGTGCCGACCCACGACTGGTCGGCGGCACCAGATCCGCATCCACGCGAGTCGCGCTCGGCACCCTATCTTCGGTGACGTCCGGTACGGTGGTCTCCGCGCCTTTTCCGCCCGGGACGGGAGTGTCACATCCCTCACGCGGCTGGCTCTCCATGCCGCTCGGCTGAGCATTCCAACGCCGAGCGGGCGCCTGCTCGAGGTTCGTGCCGCGGTCCCGCAAGAATTGGTCGATCTCTGGCAGCGGCTCGGGGGTTGTGTCGCTGACTTCGACCGCCCTCCCCAGCAGCTCGCATCAGCCGAACAGCCGGGACAGGGCGATGGCGTGGGAGATCTGGCGGAGTGACCAGGCTTCGTGCGACGCTTCTCCCACCATGAAGTGCGAGGCCTGTGGACACGAAAACATGGAAGGTGCTCGGTTCTGTGCTGGTTGCGGTGCAGCCGTGCCAACACGCGTGGAAGGTGGGCTAGATCCCCTGGTTGGACAGGTGATCGGGGGCCGCTTCCACATCACCGGTGTGCTCGGTGAAGGGGGCATGGGTATCGTGTACGTCGGCGAGCAGCAAATGGGCTCCACGGTCCGGAAGGTCGCCGTCAAGACACTGCACGCTCATCTGTCCAAGGACGCGAGCGTCATGGCCCGTTTCCACCGTGAGTGCGGGACGGTGGCACAGCTCGAGCACCCGAACACGATCAAGGTCTATGATTTCGGTTCAACCAAGGACGGTACCCTCTACATCGCGATGGAGTTCGTGTCCGGGAAATCCCTGGCCGATGTGCTGCTCGCCGAGGGAGCGCTGCCGAAGGAGCGGGTCACCCATATCCTGCGCCAGGTCTGCGGAGCCCTCGATGAGGCCCACCTCCAGGGCATCGTGCACCGCGATCTCAAGCCAGAAAATGTGATCCTGAGTCAGCGCGCCGGCGAGACCGACTTCGTCACGGTCCTCGATTTCGGCATCGCAGCCCGGAGCGAATCCTCGGATGAGAAGAAGGAACAGAAGCTGACACAGCAGGGAATGGTGCTCGGGACACCTCCTTACATGAGCCCCGAGCAGTTCACCGGAAAGCCGCTGGATGCCCGGAGCGACGTCTACTCGCTCGGCATCATGGCGTATGAGATGCTGACCGGAAAGCTTCCCTTCGACGCCGACACACCCTGGCAGTGGGCCTCACAGCACATGACCGCGCCTCCCCGTCCCTTCGAGGTGACGGCACCCCACATCGCCCTCCCCGAGTCAGTCAAGCAGGCGGTGCTCCGGGCGCTCGCCAAGGATCGGGAACAGCGCCCACCCAGCGCGAGGGATTTCTTCTCCGCGCTTTCGGGTGGTGCCCGGATCACCGTCGAGGCATCCGCGCTCGGTCCCGAACCACAATCGCCCATCGCCTATCAGGCTACGGCAGCGATGCCGGCCGTGCCTGGTGCTGGAGGCGGAGCGCTGGCGCTGGGAGCCACAGTGGCAACCCCGATGGTCGCTTCCCCGGGTCAGCTCCCCCAGAGCCCCCCAGGCGGTCCGACACCTGGTGCCATGGTGTCTCCCGTCGTGGCCGCTCCTCCTTCCGCCCCTCGCCGAGGAGGTGGTGGCAAAGGCCTTCTCATCGGTCTCGGCATCGCAGCAGCTGCCTTGGCCGGAACCATCGCGGTGGTGGTGGTGCGCTCGGGAAAATCTGACGACAAAGTGGGATTGCTCACGACCACCCTGGGCAGCGCTAACTCCGGACCGGCCCAAGTCACGGGTGAGGCACCCACTCTGGCAACTGACACCTCCTCAGCCAACCCGGATCCCAACAGCACGGTGGCAGCGCTGCCCGCGGGCGGAAAGACGTCCGGAGCGGGAACGAAGCCAGGAACGAAACCAACAGCAGCGAGCAACGCCACTGGCTCAGCGACCACGGCGACGAGCGGCACGGTGGCCCAGACAGGTGCTGGCGGCACCAGCACGCAGACCACCGGTGGGCAGACCACGGGCTCCACCACGACGGGGGGCAGTACTCCAGCAGCAGGCGGTGGGTGCGCAACCTGCTTGACCCAGGCTCAAGCCGGCAACATCACGGGTGCCGCCGCCTCCTTCCGCTCCTGCACCGACACGGCCGGAAAGGCGGCCTGCTCCCGTGCCGTGAGAAGCAGAGCTCCCACCGCCATTCAGACTGCTGCCAGAAATCAGAACTGCGCTAGCGCGCGGGCGATGATCACGGCGGCATCTGGGATGGGCATGTCTGCTGCCGCCTTGCAGAAGAACCTTGAAGGTACCAGCTGTAAGTGAGCCGGCCGGAAGGACCATTCCTCGAGCTTGACTGCCTCCTTCCCCCGCGTCTAACTTGGCCTCACCGCTCAGTATGAAAGCCTCGTTTCCTTGGTCAGAGCTGTGTCGCTCGACGAAGTTCTCCGGAATGTGGGTGGCCCTCGACAACTGCCGCTACGACGTCGCCACCAAGAAGCCCCTGGAGGGTGACGTGGTGGATGCAGACGAGGACGTGGGCGCCCTGTGTGGCCGCATGCGCGAAATGGGACGGGGCAACTGCGCCATCCTGTTCTGCGATGAGGACGTTCTGGTGGAGCCACGCCCGAGCCAGATCCCCGCTCCTGCCTCTGCCCCGACCCTTCGGCGCCGAGCCTGAGTCGCTACACCCTCGGCTCACCCAAGGAGACAAAGGCAGGCGCTGCCGACACTCCGCGGGCCGAAGGGGAATCGTGTTGTCCTCTGTCACGCAGAACGGGGATCACCCGTCACTTGGGACGACGCAGAGGAGGCGGAACAGGTCGTTCCGGTGAGTCCGGCTTCCTGGGCGACGTTCGTACTGGGTCGCCGGCGCCGACCGGATTCGGTGACAAGGGGAGAGCTGGCGTGGGTCCCCGGCCCAAGGGAATTTTCGGTGGCACGGCGCCCGGCAAGATTGCAGGGGGCGAGACGGGGAGAGGTGCCGAAGGACTGCGACCCTGCTGTTCGAGAACCGACTGGCTAACCGACTCCCTAGCCCTGGGACTTGGCAGCGGTGGTGGGCGGGCGGGGGCGGTCGAACCGCTCAGATCCTCTGCGCGACGCAGAGAGGGAGGCATCGGCCTCACGGGTGGCTGCGGAGGAACGGGGGGAGGAGCCCCCGCTGGGCGAAGACCGGTTGCCACCGGAAACGACCCGGTAGCACGCTTGGTCGGATCGATCTTGGGAGGAACCTTGGGGAGCTCTGCTCGCACTGGTGGTGGGAGTCCTCGCCCTCCGACCGCCGAAGCGATCGGCAACTTGGCTCCGGCGGGACGTGTCATACCCACCTCCGGAACTCCGGCCGTTTGGGGTGGTCGCAGACTGCGTCGTCTCTCACTCTTCGGCGCCAGACTGGAACGCGACTCCGGGCCGGTGCTGGGCCGTCGAATGAGGCGGGCGCGGTTCGAAAGCCGAGCCGTGGAGGGAGGCTCCTCGTCGAGGAACAGCCCAAGATCGCGTTCGATCTCGGCGCGGATTTCGGCGGCTGATCGTGGGGACTCGTTCCCTTCCGCCGTTGATGGGGCGTCCGCGGGCCTTTCGTCCAGACCCAGACGTCGCCTCTCGGCTGCACTCATCGCATCGACCACACCCACGCTGCGCTCCGCCCGGAGCACATGACGGCGATACGTGCCGTTCTCGATCTCCCGCATGATACGCATCCAGTACTGCTGGAACGTGTTGTAGCGCTGGATGATGGTCTGGAGCTTGAAGCGCTTGCCGGTGTTGCGGATCTGTTCCTTGCGCAACGCATGGAGCCGCCGATCAACGTCCTTATGGACCACCTGAGGCGGCATCTTCTCGATGCCCATGAAATACTGGTCGTAGAGCGCCCTCAGCCGTTCGACGCGGGTCTCCAGTTCTTCGATGGCAATGTCGAGTTCCGCGGTATCCACGAAGGGCTCGGAAGGTGAAGTCGTTGAACTATGGACTAGTTGGGCAGCGGGGTCACGACCAAGTCGTCGAAGCAGACCTCAGCCGACCAGTCATTGAAGGCAAAGTGGTCGTGACCGGCGCCGATGAGAGGCTTTGTGTCGGAGAAAGCCAGCATCTCGATGTCGTCCACCCACCATCGCACGGTCTTTTTGTCCTGGCGCTGAATGCGAAATCGGTAGGTCTTCCCCACTTCGACTGGACGACGACGGGGTTCGGCGGCACCCGGAACGACCGCCAGGCTGAGACGGTCATCGCCATGCTCATCGAGCCGCGCCAGCACATGGATGCGGTTCTGCCAACCTCCGAAGATGATGAGATAGGAGGTGGCGTTGGTGTACGAGGCTTGGGTGGCCGAGCTCACGCCGTCACCCCAAACCTCGCACTTGATATCCCCCTGGCTCGAGCGGCTGACCGCCGAAAACGTGATCTCGGCGTTCGGTGGAAGCCTGCGGGCCAACCACAGTGGCTGGTTTCTCGCGTCGCTGACGCAAAGCCGTCCTTCGTCGATCCTCCAAGCCTGAGAGGTGCTCCGGTAGTAGTCCCCCAGCTTCGAGCGCTCGAAGGTGTCACGAAATGGGCCCTCCAGAAGGATATCGTTGGCCGCAACAGCGTGTGACCCGGCTCGCTTGGCCGAAAGCGCTCGGTGCTGGCCGTACCGCCAGGGCTGAACTGGTCCAACGGTGGCGCTGGCCTGTGCGGTCTGCTCCGCGCTCTCGCGAGGCAAACATGCTGAAACAACCAGCAGGGGGAAGAGAAGCCGAGGGTCGAGACGCATGACTTGGGCTGGTGATGCTACCACAGGAGCCCACCTATCCACCCTTCCCAGCCCCATGACCGAGGAGTTCCTCCCCTCCAGCTTTGGTATCCTGCTTGCTGCCGCCGCCGCTGGGACGGTGCTGCTTGGTCACCGCGAAAGCCTCCGTCGCACGAGCAGAACAACACTGTCTGAGGCATGCTGGATCTACCCAGGCCTGCTGGGCCTCTTCGGCGCGCGTCTCGCGTACATCTTCTGTGATCCGGAGCTCCGCGCACGCCCGGTCGAATGGCTGCACTTCTCCTCTGGGGGACTGCTCGGCTGGGCAGGCTTGCTCGCCGCGTTCATGGCACTGGTGCTCCCCTCTTGGAAGAACCCGCGACTGGTCGCAGCACGCCTCGACACGCTCTCCCCCGCCCTCGCCTGGCTGGTGGCTGTGACCCACCTCGGGTGCGTCTTCACGGACCTCGGGGCTCGTCAGGCCCTCGGCGATGCACTGCTTGCGCTCCTTGTGATGGCGATCGTTCAGTGGCTCGGCCCAAGGCAAACCGGGTTGGGACAAACGGGTCTGTTCACATTCACGGCACTGCCACTCGGCTCCCTGCTCATCGACTGGGCCGTGCCAGCTTCGTCCGAAGCTCGTTCGCTGCTCGAAGCCACGGCCCTGCTCGCGCGCGTGGGACTCATGTTTCTGTGCCTGTTGCTTTGGGTGAGCTGGTCGAAAACCGCACACCACCGTGCTAGCCTTCTCGGGCCAAACAAGAGGGAGATCCCTGCGCCATGAAGCTCATCAATTCCGCGATTGTCCTGGTTCTGGCTGTCTTTGCCCCTTGGGTGAGCGCCGAACCAAAGGCCATGCTGGCTCAACCGGCGCGCGCTCTGCCCTTGGCCGAAACCTTTGGCAAAAAACTCACCATCACCATCGACAAGTCGAAGGTCAAGCTCGACCAACATCGCCTAACCATCCATGTCAACCGTCCCACCAAGCGGATCGAGTACAAGGTCTACGACGATATTGGGGCGGTACTCGCGGAAGAGGTCAAGGAACTCGAAGACAAGGCCATGACCGGAGACGTGGAACTCTCCTGGAAGGCTGATCCGGACGCCAAGATCGGCAAGATTGAGGTGACCGCCTTCGATCTGGAAGACAACTGGGTGGCGGTCGCGCTGGTTCCTTGGTCACTCAGCATCCCCCACGAGGAGGTCAACTTCGAAACGGCACAGCACCACGTTCGGGATTCGGAAGTTCCGAAGCTCAACGCCAGCCTGGAAGTGATCAGAACGGCCCTCGAGACCTACAAGGATCTTGGTCGGATCCAACTCTTCATCGCCGGCCACACCGACACGGTCGGTAAGCCCGCCTACAACCTGGAACTCTCGCGCCGACGCGCCCAAGCCATCGCGCGCTGGTTCGTCGAGAACGGCGTTGGGGTAAAGGTGGCCTATTTCGGCTTTGGCGAGTCGAAGCTTCTGGTGCCCACTCCTGACAACACCGACGAACCACGCAACCGCCGCGTGGACTACATTCTGTCGGTCGAAATCCCTTCGAACGTCGGCTGGAGTTTCCTGAAATAGGCAGGCTGCGGCCTGCCCGTTGCCGCGCCTCGACTGCCCACGAAGCTCCTACTGGAGTTCCCTCCGCGCCTCGTAGATATTGAGCACCCCGTCGCGATCCGACGAGAAGTAGAGGCGGGATCCATCGGGACTCAGCCACGGATCACGCTCGTCGCTTTCATCCCGGTTGATCGACGAAAGCGCCACCGCGGTCCCGAAAGGGCTCACGTTGTCGGCTCGCGTCGCCACGAACAGATCCCCCCGCTCCTCGGCCGCCCGCGCGAAGTACAAGCTGAGCCCGTCCTCTGTCAGAAAGGCGTCCGAAGCGTTGTATCCACTGACCTCGATCTCGGTGAGCCGACGCGACGACGAAAACGGCTGATCGGGCGCAGCGCGCGTGGCAAGAAAGGTCGAGTACATCGTGGTCTCACGCCGTGAGCCAAGCGGCATACTGCGACCATAGTCTCCAACAGGGCGAGGAATGTCGTCGAGAGCCGAGTTGAGCTCCGAAACCAGGCTGGGCTCACCGAAATCCGTGCTGGTGGATGGGCGGATCGCTCGCCAGATATCGAGCCCCCCCAACCCTGCATCGACGATCTCGCGGCCGACCCAGAGGGTGAGACCATCCCCAGAGATGGCCGGACTGGCGTCGAAGCCCTCCGTGTTCACGATCTCGACGGGTGTCGGGGTTTCGAACTCATCGTCGGGGGTATTGCGGCGCGCACTCCACACGTCCGCGCCCCCAAGGCCGTCCGGGCGCTCCGAGCTGAAGACGATCTCACAGAGGTCATCGGTCAGCGTCGGGTTGTCATCCTTGTAATCGGAAGCGACCCCAGCCACTCGGGTCACGCCGACGAAGATCGGTTCACCAGCGCCGCCCGAGTCACCAGCGCCGCCCGAGTCACCAGCGCCGCCCGAGTCACCACCGCCACCGGCCGCTCCAGCGCTGCCCGAGTCACCACCACCGCCCGAGTCACCAGCGCCGCCCGAGTCGCCACCGCCGCCCGAGTCACCACCGCCACCGGCCACTCCAGCGCTGCCCGAGTCACCACCGCCGCCGGCCCCCACCCTCCCTCCCACCGCGGATGCGCCACCTTGCGCCTCAGCACCGGATTCTCCCGCCTCACCCTGCACCCCAGCATTGCCCCCCTCTCCGCTGGTGGTGCCCCGCTCCCCCAGGGTGACGAGCTTGGACGAGCACCCCATGACACATGAGCACACGGCCCCGACGCCGAGGACAAACAGCCTGCCGAGACCATACCTCGTCACGACCCTGCTCTTAGCACCGCCTCTCAGACTCATCCAGCCACGCCCGAGATCGTGCGAGTTTGAAGGAGCCGTGGCAAAGGCGGGCCGATCGCGGTACGCCTCGCGGGCAGAGAGCCAGGAGTCGACATGAAAATCACATTGGATTGGCAGGAGCAACTCCATTTCGTGGCAGAAGCCAGCGGTCACACGGTGGACCTCGACGCACAACCGCCGCTTGGAAAAAACCGAGGGATGACCCCAAAGGCGATGCTGCTCTCGGCGCTCGCCGGCTGCACTGCGATGGATGTGGCTGCGCTCATGAACAAGCATCGGCAACCCCTCGAGAAACTCACCATCGAGGTCGACGGCACGGTATCCTCGGGTGGTCACCCCAAGGTCTTCTCCGCCACACGCCTGGTCTTCGACGTCCGCGGAAAGGTCGATCCGAAGCTTCTGTGTGAGGCGGTAGAGGCGTCGCAGACGCGCTTCTGCGGAGTCTCGGCCATGCTCTCCCGAGCCTTCCCCATCGAATATGAGATCCTGCTGAATGGGGAGCACATCGGTGCCGGCCAGGCGGCGTTTCCGGTGGGGGAGTAGCTCCCGATGAGCGCCTCGAGCCCTGCCCCTGACCCACGGTTGTCGACGGAGCTGGTCGACCGCGCAAAACTGGGAGATCGCGCGGCGCTCGAGCAACTCCTCACCGAGGTCGCGCCGGTGGTGCGGCGTTTCGGGATGCGCATGTGCCAAGACACACACGACTCGGAAGACGTGCTCCAGGAGACCCTCCTCGACATCCTGCTCCACCTCCCCAGCTTCGAGGGACGCTCCTCATTCTCGAGCTGGGTGTTCTCTCTCACACGAAGCCGCTGCACTCGGCGCCGCCGCGGCCAGAAGAACCAACCCAAGACACCGCTCGACGAGATCCCCGAGATGAGTGGCGCCGCTCCCTCTCCGGAGGAGGCCGTGAGCGTGAAGGTCCTCGGTCGGACTCTCGACGACGCCCTGGGGCGCCTCTCCGAAGAGCACCGTGAGGTTCTGCTGCTGAGGGACGTGGAAGCGCTCACCGCTCCCGAAGCCGCCGAGGTCCTCGGCATCAGCGTGATGGCCCTGAAAAGCCGTCTGCATCGGGCGCGCGCCGCCCTGCGCGAGGCTCTCGACCCAGAGCTGATTCGCCCGAGTTCGCCGCCGGGCCCATCCTGTCCCGATATCGCAGAGCTCTGGTCACGTAAGCTCGATGGAGAACTCGACGCTCTCGACTGTGAACACATGGAACGGCACCTTCTGACCTGCCCAGCCTGCACTGAGGCCTGTGCGGCGCTGAAGAACGCGCTCTTCTTGTGTCGCTCTCATCGTGAGGGTGACGTGAGTCCCAAGATCCAGCATGCGGTGAAGAGCGCGGTGCGAATCTGGCTTAGGGAAGTCGAAACACCCCCGCGCTGACTTGCCCATCTCCCCACTTTGCCGGGGATCCGTCGGCCTCTTCACCGAAGCTTCGGACACCAGGGCGGGTGGGTTGTGGGGGCAGAGGATTTCTGACCTTTGGTCAGAACTGGAGCCAATACAGTTGACAGTCGGCCACGAATGAGCTCTATTTGTGGAGGAAGCAGGGCCAACGGCGGATGCCAATTGAGTTGACAGTCGGGCAATCGCGCCTCCTCATCGAAGAGGAAGTGGGGCAGGGGGCCACCTCCCGTGTGTTCCGTGCGCGCTGTGTGCTCAGCGGCGAGCTACGGGCTGTGAAGTTGGCACGCCGTGCTCTGGATCGGTCGGTGCTCGCCGATGAGGGTGAACGCCTGCTCTTTTCCCACAGCAGACACTTGTCGCAACTCCACGCGGCGGGCTGTCCCGACGTGAAGGGTGACAGGACAACCTTCCCAACAGACGCGGGGATCCTCGTGCTCGAATGGGTGGAGGGGCGTCCCCTTTCGCACCTGCTCGCTCAGGTAACCTCCGCTCATGATCGCGCGCGCGTCGCTCTCTTCATCGCGTCCGCCCTTGAAGATCTGCACGCGGCGCAGCTCTCGCATGGGGACGTGAAGCCAGAGAACGTGCTGCTCTGCGGGCAGGAGGGGGCGCTCTCGGCACGGCTGGTCGATCTTGGGCTCGCGTCGGGGGCGAGCAGCCCCGTACCGCGCGGAGGAACCCGACGCTACCTTGCGCCCGAGGTGCTGAATCCCAGCTTGCTCGGCGATGGCCGCACCCGTGATCTCTGGGCCTTTGGTCTGCTCTTGGGGGAACTGCTCACCCAAGCCACCTCCGCGCCCGCTGAAGCCATCGTCACCGAGCTCGCTCACATGCCCGAGCCACTCGCCGCGATCGCGGGGCGCCTACTCGGCACACACCCCGGCACTCGTCCTTGTGCCAGCTGGGTCAGGGAACGGTTGCGAGAATGGCTGGGAGAGGCACCAAGCTTGGCTGATATCGTCGCAGAGCGACGGCAAAGGATCGAGCGAGCGTATCTGGTGACCCGCCGCGAGCAGCTCTTGTCTGCCAGCCGGGCCAGACACGTCACGATCGAACTTACGGGTCGCTGCCGCGAGCTGGTCGAGACCACCCTCTTACCGCTGGTCGGTCTCGTGAACCTGCGTGGCACGCCTCAGCCTGCCTCAGGCTCGGTTCGGATCGGCGATGGCACGTTTGCTGGCCGGCGCAACTGGTTGACCTCGCTGGTCGGACCGAGCGCTGCTGACTGGTCACTGCCGGCTGAACTCGGCGACTCGGAGTTGATGCACGCGATGCTTGGACTCGCTGAGCGCTGCGACCCCCGAGGCTTCACACCCGCCCAACTGAAGAGCCCGCTCTCCCCGCGAGTGACCGAGCAGCTCGACGCGCCGCTCGATCTCGCCATCGCGCTCGCGCTCGGAAAACCCAGCCAGCAGGTGCTGGCCCAAGCCGAGGCCGCTGCCATCGACCAGCACACCTCAGTGATGTTTCGACGCACGCTCGGCTTGCGCCTCCGAGCCGTTGGCGAGACGGCGCGGGCGCTTGCGGTATTCGAATGCGCGACCGAACCGCGCCTCTTTGCCGAAGCAGCAGAGACAGCCCGGCGTGCTGCCGATCGCGAGCGCGCCCAATTCTGGTGCGCGCGCCAACACCAGGTTCATGAACCGGAAGCGCGAGCGCGTCTGCTCGCAACCTCTGCGCGGATGCTGCTGGAAGATGGTGAACTGTCGAAGGCCGCCGAGCTGCTCAGCGACGCACCGGACGCGCCCTCGATCGCAGAGGCTCGCGCCCTCTTGGAGTTGGCTCGCGACCACCGGGGAGAGGCACGCCGCCACGCCGAATACGGACGCAGCCTGTGCACCACCGAGGAGGAGCGCGCGCGACTGGCCGGGCTATTGGGACTGATTGAGCACGGCGAGGGAGACGCAGAGGCAGCGGTCACCGCATTCCGAAGCGCGGTGGAAAGCGCCGCCCGCGAGGGTGCGGTGCTCGAGGAAGCAACCTACCTAACGGGACTGTCCGCTGCAGCGGTGGATGCAGCGCGCGTCTCGGAGGCCTTGGCAGCCTCGGAGCGGGCGCTGCTCCTGTTCGAGATCTTGGCGCGTAGCAGCGAGGCCGCGCGCGCCGCGCTCAACCAGGTGACGGCGCTCGGCCTCGTGGGAGCCGGTGACCAAGCGCTCGCGCTTTCGCCGCGCGCGCTTTCGCTGGCGCGGCAGATCCGCGACCAGCGGTGCATCGGTCATATTCACATGGCGCTGGCCGACATCACCTGCGGAACACCTGAGGGCCGCGAGCACGCCGAGCGCGCCCTCCATCTTCTGGCAGAGAGCGGGCTCGACGACCGAGTGATGGCCGCATCGCGCGCCCACGAATCCAGGCTGGAGGTGGACGTAGCGGCGCTCGACGCCGCGGCACAGGCCGTGGAGTGCTCGGTGACCAGCCGACTCGAGTGGTGGGGCGCGCGCGCGCGGCGCGCGCACGCCCAGGGCGAACACAGCGATGGTCTCCTCATCACGGGACAACTCGCGGCCTTGGCGGCAAGTCGTGCACCCCGCCCCGCCCGGGGCCGAGCGCTCTGCGCTGGCGCGGCACTGGCCCGCGATCTTGGGCTTCTCGACGTAGCACGGCGCATGCTCGAGACCGCCCGGGGTGATGCGGAGCAGCTCCGCGCCTACGCGTCTCCCGAGCATGCACCCCGGATCGCCAGCCTCCCCTGGGTCGCGGAGGCCTGCGGCCCCACCGAGAGCCACATTCTCCCCGAGCAGGTGGCCGATCTCGAGACGCTGGTGCGGGCGCTGGGGCGTGCGGACGCGCTTCGACCACTTCTGGTGCAGGTTCTCGATGCCCTGGTGCTTTGGACCGGAGTCGAGCGGGGCCTCTTGCTCCTCCGGGCGCCAGGCGGACGACTGGTGCCCCGCGCCGGACGCAACCTGAGTCGCACCGATCTCAGCGGACCACAACTCGAGTTGTCCCACAGTCTTTCAGAGCGGGCGCTCGAACAGAAGGAGCCCGTGGTAGCTGTGGATGCCTCCGGCGAGCTCGAGAGCGTTCACGAGAGCGTGCTGGCCCTGAGGCTGCGGAGCGTGCTCGCGGTTCCGTTGATCGCCCGTGGTGAGGCGCTCGGAGTGGCCTACCTCGACGATCGCGTGCGACGCGGCGCCTTCGGTGTCCGCGAACTCGCCTGGGTGCGCCTGGTGGCTGCCGTCGCGGCCATCGCCATCGCAGAGGCCCGCGATCGCTTGCAGCTCCGTCGCGCTGCCAAGAAAGCCGTCCGCGCCGAGCTTCGATCGGCCGAACTCTTGGCGGTCCGCGAGGTCCAACTCACCGAGACCCGGCGGGAGCTTCTGCACGAACGGCGACACCGCTCGACGCGCTTTCGGTACGACGCAATCGTGGGGGACAGCGCGGCAATGCGCGAGCTTCTTGGGTTACTCGATCGCGTGGTTGTGACCGAGGTTCCGGTGCTTTTGCTCGGAGAGTCCGGCACGGGCAAGGAGCTGGTGGCGCGCGCCATCCATGGCAACGGTCCACGCGCACACGCCGCCTTCGTCGCCGAGAACTGCGGAGCGATCCCCGAGCCGCTGCTCGAGTCGGCGCTCTTCGGCCATGTGCGTGGCGCCTTCACCGGGGCCGCCCGGACACGCGCTGGCCTGTTCGAGGCGGCGCACCAGGGAACTCTCTTCTTGGACGAGATCGCCGAGATGAGCCTTGCCATGCAGACCAAGCTGCTTCGGGTGCTCGAAGAAGGCGAGTTCTGGCCGGTCGGCAGTGACCGACCGAAGCGAGTGGATGTGCGCGTGATCGGCGCGACCCACCGCGATCTCCCGAAGATGGTCGAAGCGGGCACCTTTCGCCAGGATCTCTACTACCGGTTGAACGTCGTCACCCTGCGCATTCCCCCCCTACGGGAACGACACGGCGACATCGGAGCACTCTGCGAGTTCATCCTCCGACGCTTCGCCGGTGAGCGCTCGATCGAGCTGAGTCACGAGGCGCTCGAACTTCTGGCTCGCCACGAGTGGCCGGGCAACATCCGCCAGCTCGAGAACGAGCTGCGCCGCGCGCTGGTGCTGGCGGACGGCAGAATCGAAGTCGAGCACCTCTCGGATGAACTTCGGGCGTTGGCTGTCGGGAGACGGGGCGGCACGCTCTCGGAGTTCAACCTGAAGGAGCGCCTCGATCTTCTGACGACAGAGCTGGTCCGCGCCGCGTTGGAGCGAACCGCCGGCAATCAGACCCGCGCCGCGGATTTGCTCGGGATCTCGCGCTTCGGCCTCCAGAAAATGATGCGACGGCTCACGATCTGAGTCTGAGTTGTCAAGCTGTCTTGACAACTTGACAACTCAGGGTCAGATCTCCTGCGTGCTCGATCCGACTCTGCCAAGTCCCCTCTACCGTCAGCTGGCGGAGCTGCTGCGTGGTCGGATTCGGGCGGGCGAGCTGCCGTCAGGCTCGCCCATTCCCTCGGAGCACGAGCTTGCGGCCACCTACCGGCTCGGCCGGCCCACAGTCCGCCAGGCTACCGAAACCCTGGTTCGTGAGGGACTGCTCGAGCGCCGTCGGGGTGCAGGTACCTTCGTGCGCCCACCGCAGCCTCGGGTCGATCTCTTCACTTTGGAAGGGACGGTCGCGGCCTTCGCGGGGGCTGGAGTTGCCCTAGTGACCAGAGTGGTCGAGCCGGTGACGCAGCACTCATCGCTCTCGAGCGCGGCGGGACCCCTGTGCCAGCGCCCAGGGTTCACCTTCGCCAGGCTCGGTGTGCTGTCAGAAGAACCGGTGCTCTTCGAGCGCATGTTCCTGTCGGACGCGGTATTCCCAAACTTCGACGCGCTCATGCTCGAGCGGGCACCCTTGAGCCAGCTGGTGGCTGAACACTACCGCCTCATCCCCACCGGGGGACGTCAGGCACTTCGGGTCACGCCAGTGGGCGAGGATCAGGCGCGCTGGCTTGGCGTAAAGAGGCGCCATGCCGTGCTCGCCATCGAACGGCACCTTGATTTCGAAGGTGCTCCGGCGGCACTGGTCGCGCTCGGCTTTTGGCTCACCGAACGCGTGGTGCTCGCTCAAGATCTCGGCCGCGCCTGCGGCCTGCCCAAGCCAAAGGAAAAGACATGAACTCACGTGGGTACTTCGGGCGCTTCGGAGGGGCCTTCATCCCCGAGATTCTGGTCGCCACCTTCGAAGAGCTATCCCGAGCGTTCGAGGCGGCCGTCCAAGACCCGGGGTTCTACCCCGAGTTCGAGGGGTTGATGCAAAGCTACTCGGGGCGACCCACACCGGTCAGCTACGCGGAAAACCTCACCCGCCACTTCGGCGGAGCGCGCATCTACGTGAAACGCGAGGATCTCAACCACACCGGCGCCCACAAGGCGAACAACGTGATGGGTCAGGGGTTGCTGGTGCGACGCATGGGCAAGACTCGCGTGATCGCCGAGACAGGCGCAGGCCAACACGGCGTGGCCACAGCGACTATGGCCGCGAAATTCGGCCTTCGGTGTACGATCTACATGGGTGAGCTAGACGTCGCGCGACAACGACCGAACGTCTTCTGGATGGAACGTTTGGGGGCCGAGGTGGTCCCAGTCAGCGTCGGCTCGCGGACACTCAAAGACGCGATCAACGAGGCGTTCCGGGACTGGGCCGCCAACATGGACGACACCCACTACGTGCTTGGCACCGCCTGCGGTCCCCATCCCTTCCCGACCATGGTCAGCTATTTTCAGTCAATCGTGGGGAGGGAGGCGCGAGGCCAGATGCTTGCGCTGACCGGACGGTTGCCGAACCGCGTGTACGCGTGTGTTGGCGGAGGTTCGAACGCGCTCGGAGTCTTCAGTGCCTTCCTCGACCAGCCCGAGGTGGAGTTGGTCGGCGTGGAAGCCGGCGGTCACGGCCTGCACACGGAGGCCCATGCGGCACGGCTCAGCTCACGCTCGGCGAGCGAAGGCGTCGTGCAGGGGTACCGCAGCTACTTTTTGCAAGACGCCGACGGACAGATGCGAACCACGCATTCGGTGGCGGCCGGGCTCGATTACGTGGGGGTCTCACCGATCCTCGCGCACCATCACGACACACGGCGCGTGCGCTTCGAGGCGGCGACCGATCGAGAGGTGGTGGAAGCGCTCGAGTTGGCAGTACGGCTGGAGGGCATCGTCCCGGCACTCGAATCGGCCCACGCCTTCGCGCAAGCCTTCAAGGAGGCTCCGCGACTCGCTCCGAGCGAGGTCATCCTCATCAATCAGTCAGGCCGCGGTGACAAGGATATCTTCACAGTGGCCGAGGCCTTCGACGATCCCAAATGGAAGGCCTTCATCATCGACAAGGCCGAAGAGTACCAAAAGCAGCCCAAGGAAAGACAGCCATGATAGGTGAGTATTTGGCAGCGCGCCGGGCGAAGCGCGAGCTGCTCTTGATGACCCACATCGTAATTGGCTACCCCGATCTCGAAACCTCGCTCGGGCTGGTCGAAACCATGGTGGAGGCCGGCGTGGATCTGATGGAGCTGCAGATCCCGTTTTCTGAGCCGATGGCGGATGGGCCCGTGATCCTCGCAGCCAACCAGGCCGCTCTTGGCCGTGGTGTCCGCTTCGAGGATTGTCTGCGCTTCGCTGAGCTCGTCACGCGCAAATACCCGATACCGTTTCTGTTCATGAGCTACTACAACAGTGTCTTCGTGCGCGGGGTGGAGAGGTTCGTGGCTGACCTCGGTGAGGTGGGGGTCCGAGGAGCAATCATCCCCGATCTGCCCTTCGAGGAAGGTGCTTCATACCTGGGTGCGATGGAGGCTGCCGGCCTGGCTCCGATCCAAATTTTCTCACCGAACACGAGCCCCGAGCGCCTTCTGATGTTGGGGCGCATCTCGCGCGGGTTCGCCTACGTGGTCGCACGCAAAGGGGTGACCGGCAAGAGCACGCGATTCTCCGAGGAGTTGATCGGTTACCTCGAGCGCTGTCGCGCCGCCACCTCACTCCCTCTCGCGCTTGGCTTCGGGGTGCGGGAACGCTCCGACCTCGATTTTTTGCGTGGGCGCGTCGAGATCGCTGTGGTCGGCTCGGAGACGCTGCGTGTGGTCGAACAGGCGGGCTTGGCTGGTGTGCGCGCCTTCCTACGACGACTCCTTGATGAATAGCGCTGGACCAACGGCCGCTCACAGGCTATTTGGCACCGGCGACGATGCGCTACGCCTCTACCTCGGCAGCTCGACCAGTGCTCAAGTGGGCGGGCGGCAAAACGCAGCTGCTGAAAAAGATCCTGCCGCGGCTACCCGAGCGGATCCGGACCTACTATGAGCCGTTCCTCGGGAGTGGCGCCGTGTTCTTCGCCCTCGCCACCACACAACGTTTCGAGCGCGCTGTCTTGAGCGACCAGAACCAAGAATTGGTCGACGTGTATCGAGCGCTCAAAGAAGATGTGGATGCTCTGATCACCGAGCTATCCAGCATGCGCTACTCCGAGGAGGAGTACTACCAGGTGCGCGAGAGCCGTCCACGACTCCTGGCACGCCGGGCCGCGCGCACCATCTACCTGAACAAAACTGGCTACAACGGGCTGTACCGAGTGAATCGATCGGGGGAGTTCAACGTCCCCTTCGGTCGTCACTCGAACCCAACCATCTGCGACGTAACCAACCTGCGTCGGGTTGCTGCCGTGCTCGAGAGTGTCAGCCTCGAGGTCGAGGATTTCGAGCAGATCGCCCGACGTGCGGAGCCCGGTGATGCCGTCTATTTCGACCCGCCGTACTTGCCCCTCTCGAAGACCGCCTCGTTTACGGCCTATGACCGCCATCCCTTCCTGCTCGAAGAGCACGAGCGCCTGGCCCGGGTCTTTTCGGAACTGGTAGAGAGTGGAGTGGCGGTGGTGCTCTCGAACTCGGACACCGCTGACTCACGCCGGCTGTACCGGGACTTCGTGTGCTCCTACCCGCAGGTGACGCGACCGATCAACAGCCAGGCCTCATCGCGTGGCCCGGTCCGCGAACTCCTGGTAACGGGCAAACACCGTCGCCGCAGCTGATCGCCGGTGTCGACGCTTCGTGCTAAGCATGCGACGAAGACTTGATTGTCTGGCCGAACGACATGGCGCGCCCGCAGCATAACCGCCGTCCCGTGATCCGCGTTCCTTCCCCGAAGGACGAGCAACCGCGCTTCGGCCGGGTGGGGCTGATCGCCGTGGTAGGATTCGTGGTGGGAGTCGCCTGGCCCTCGGTTGCCAAGCTCCGATTGGTCGCCCCTCCCCCCAACGCGGAGTCGAAGGCAGAACCAAGCGCACCACCAGCGCCAGGCGCGGTGCCGTCCCCATCGCAACCGAGCGCAGCCCCGGTCCCTTCTGCAACCACCGCACCGAGTCGGACAGCCGCGGGTGACGAGGAGGGCATCAGCGTCGGGGAAGTGCAGATCCTGGCTTGCGTCGATGCCGACGGGAAGCGCTACAAGCGATGCGACACTCCGGATTTCAGTGAGAGCCTGAGAAAGGCACTGCGGGGAGTCATCGCTTGCGATGGCGCGGACTCACTCTCGGGCCGTCTGTCGATCGGCTTCGACGTGGACTACAACGAGGGCAAGCTGAGTGACTTCGTCTCCGGTCGCAGCACCACACTTGATGCGGAGCGTGCCCGCCAGCTGGTGTCCTGCGCAGAGAAGATCCTGGCCGACGTGTCCTTCAGCGAGCACAAACACAGCTACTCTGGCTATCGTGCCTTCTATATGGTCGATTTCGGCGCGCGGGCCGCCGAGACTCGACACGAAACGACAACCAAGCCTTCGGCGAGCACCGGTGAGAGCGCGAACCCCAATCAACTAGTGGGCACCAGCGGTCGCGCTACGGTGGTTTGGGAGACCGCAATCGTGCGCGATCACCCGAAGACGGGCTCGATCATCGCACGAATCCTGGGCGGTACTCGTCTCGCCGTCACTGCCCGGCAGGGAGACTGGTACCGCGTCAAATACGACGCCAAGGGCAGCGAAGGCTGGGTGTACCGCGAGGCAATCGGCCTGTGAGCACTGAGTCTCAGACTTGGTCTTGACTCAGAAGTACACGAGCGACGAGCCGATTCCGATTCCGAACGACTTCATCCGCCAACGGGTGTCCCGGCCATCTTCATCTTTCATCGTCCCGCGCATCACCCCCGAGGCTTGGAGTGAGAGACCGAGCCAGAAGTCACGGCCGAGACGCCAGTCATAGCCACCAGCCACCATCCCACCGAGACCGGTCGAGAACAGCGTGGTGTCGTCTGCAGAGAGCATCAGGTTGGTTGCGCCGAGGCCTGCAGCCAACCCAACGTGCCATCCTCCGCGTGGATTGGGATACCAATCGACCATGGCGCCGAGCAAGGAGCTTCCGGCGTAGGCACGCTCCGAGAGCGTGATCGATTGCCCACCAACCGTGACCTGAGTATCTTCGAAGGGTCCGTTCGAGAGTTCACCCACACCCTCGATGGCGTGCAGAGTTCCAGCCAAGACCCAGCCCTTGGCTACCGCGCCACCAATCGCGATCGTCGACTCCGCAGCGCCCGTGAACATGCGAGATGATGTTCCTGTGGGATTGACACCGCGCATCCAGAGCAGGGCTGTGCCGGTCACCACCCTGAGGTAGAAACCATCCGGGGTGGTCGATTGACACACCTCGGGCGCCGCCGCCAACGGCCGGTGTGTGACCGTGCGCCCAGACTCGCGGGCAGGAGCCGCCGGCGTGGCCGTGCTCGATGCCGGCGTGGCCGTGCTCGATGGAACTACTGCCGCAGCAGCCTCTGCACCATCCACCCTGTCCCCGGTTCCACTGTCAGGGGCCGCTGCCGGTAGGGGCGCGGTCTCCGCAGCTCGTGTCTCTGTGCGGCTGGCCGAAGATCCCGCTGAAAAATCGAGTGTCTCCGCATCCACCAGGGAGGGAGAGAGCAGAGATCCCAGGGCCAAACCAACCAGACGCTTCATGTTGCGCACCCGAACGCCTCCTTCGGCGTCTACCATAACACGAGGTCTCCCCTCTTGCCTTCCGGCTCTGTTAGCCTGCCGGGGCCGTGCCACCTATCCAGAGCAACATCGAACGCGCTCACGAAGCGCTCCATGTCGAGCGGCGCGCGTTCTTGGCCGGCCTCCTGCTCCCTCTCGGCTTCGTCGGGCGGGCCCTTCCGCAACAGACAGAGTTGTCTCACCTGGCCTGGGTCGGAGCCGCTCTGGTGAGCCTGGCTGGGCTTCTTCTCCCTTGGCGCCCTCGCTTGGCACACGCTCTGATGCTGCTCGGTCTTCTGGGTCAGGCCGGCATCGGCTGGCAGAACTTCCCAAACTCCCCAGGACTCACCCTGCTGGCCCTCTCGCTCATCCTCGGGACCTCCCTCGTGCTCCTTCCCCACCGTGAGCCGCTCCCATCGGTCGGGCTCGGATTCTTGGCAAGCTCCGAGACCGCCCGCGGCGCGACCGTCGGGGCCCTGCTGGTTACGGCGATGCTCGGTTTGTCTCGCCCGCCCGCAGCACTCTTCATCTGCTCCCTGGTGCTGGCCATCGCTGGGGGCGTGATCCTGGCTGCGGTGCTGGTCACGCGGCGCGATCGCAGGCGACGGGCCGAGGTATTTCTCCTTCTCGCCGCTACCGCCGCCGGATCCTACACTCTCACCAACGCTCCGGTTGCAGCCGTCGGCGTGGGAGTGCTCGGCCTTTCGGTGTGCGGACTTCTGGTGCGTCGGAGCGCAGCCGAAGATGTCCCCTGGCTGGGGTTCGTGCTCGAACATCCAGCGCGCTTGGTGGTCTTCTCTTTCCTCCTCTTATGTCTGCTCGGCGGCATCGGCCTCGCCCTCCCAGTGAGTGCCGAAGGACCACCCTTGCCGCTGCTGGATGCCGCCTTCACGGCCGTGAGCGCGGTGTGCGTGACTGGGCTTTCGGTCCTCGACACTCCTCACGCTCTGAGCATGACCGGGGAGATCGTCTTGCTCCTGTGCATTCAGCTCGGAGGCCTCGGGATCATGGCGCTGTACACGACCGCGCTCGGACTTCTGGGCGGACACCTCAGCCTGCGCCACGAACAAGCGGTGAGCACGGCTCAGAGTCTCGCTCACAGCGGCGAGCTGTTTCGCGCTCTTCGGCTCTTGCTGGTCGTTACTCTGGCAACCGAAGCGCTGGGTGCTGCATGCCTGTACCCGAGCTTCGCGGCAACCGAGCCGAGCTTGACCGCCTGGTGGCGGGCAATCTTTCACGCGGTGTCAGCATTTTGCAACGCGGGGTTCGCCTTGCAGAGCGACAGTCTGGTGGGCTACGCCACGTCACCTGGCGTCCTGCATGTGATCGGCGCACTGGTCGTGCTCGGCGGACTCTCACCGGCGGTGATCACCTCCTCACCACTCTGGTTCGGTCGACGGCATCGCTTGCCACTCACGGCGCGAGTCACTCTGGCTTCCACGGCGGTGTTGCTCTCGACAGGCTGGGTGCTGTTCCTTGCCTTCGAATGGTCTGCTACGCTCGCACCCTTTGGTGTTTGGAACAAACTCCACAATGCCTGGTTTCAGTCGGTAATCCCTCGCACTGCCGGCTTCAACTCCATCGACATGAGCGCACTCACCGGCCCGACACGGCTCCTCATCATGG
This sequence comes from uncultured Polyangiaceae bacterium, assembly GCA_964396375.1. Taxonomy (GTDB): domain Bacteria; phylum Myxococcota_A; class Polyangia; order Polyangiales; family Polyangiaceae; genus FEN-1139. The sequence goes on from CAYNEY010000005.1 coordinate 52,476, forward strand.
TGCTGATGTTCATCGGTGGCAGCCCGGGTAGCACCGCCGGAGGCATCAAGACAACCACCGCGACCCTACTGGTTCTGGCGGTAGTCGCAACACTCCGCGGGCAGCATACCGTCAGCATTTTTGGGGCACGGCTACCACCCACGGCAATCGCGCGGGCTACCGCAGTCTTCACTCTGTTCGTCGGCTCGGTCCTCGGGGCCACCTTTGCTCTCTTGCTCACCCAAGCACAGCCGTTCGACGCGCTGCTGTTCGAAGTGGTGTCTGCCACCGCCACCGTGGGTCTATCGCTCGGCATCACACCTCAACTGGACACGGCAGGGAAACTGGTGATCATGCTGTGCATGTTCGCAGGGCGCGTCGGACCGCTCACGCTACTCCTCTTGCTCTCGAGGGCCGATCAGAAGTCTCACAATCAACTTCCCGAACGGGATCTATCGATAGGATGAGGATACGATGGCGAAGAAACAGGCCTTGGTGATCGGTCTCGGACAGTTTGGCATGGCGCTGGCACGCTCCTTGAGCTCCCGCGGGGTCGAGGTGCTGGCGGTCGACCAGGTCCGGGAGCGGGTCGAGGCTGCCTCTCAGGTCGTGGAAGCGGCCCGCTGCCTCGACGCCACCGTCGAAACCGAACTCCAATCTCTTTCCCCCCATCGCCGTCACCTCGCGGTCTGCGCGATGGGCACCGAGTCACGCGAGGGCTCAATCATCTGCACAGCGCTCCTACGTCAGCTCGGTGCACCTCGGATCGTGGCGCGCGCCACTGATCCGGTACACCAACGCATCCTGCAATTGGTCGGGGCCCATGAGGTCGTGAACCCCGAAGAGGAGTTTGGCAGCAAGATGGCCGTGCGTCTCCTCACCTCAGGGATCATCGACGAGCTTCCAATCGGCGATGATCTGGTCCTTACCGAACTTCTGGTTCCAAAGAGCCTGGTAGGGCGGACCCTACTTGACCTAGCACTGCCCAAACACTTCAAGATCACTGTGGTGGCCCTCCGCCGCCGCGGTCAACCCGGCGTCATCACCCCCGATCCACGTGCACCTCTCCACCTCGATGATCTCCTCATCGTGGTCTCGGCACCAGGCTCGGTCACCCGCATGTTGGAGCATTGGCAGTGATGTCGCGGACTTTTCACCGATTGGTTGACATTTGTGTCTGGTTTCTCTTGCTTCTCGAACTCGTGACCTGCCTTTCTGCCATCGCCATGCTTTCCCGACAGGGAGCGGCGCTCCGGGTGGTAGCGGACCGCGCCATCGCGGACTCGGGTCAGCTCGAGGTCGCGCTCCTTGCCACGGCGCGGCTCCTCGACCCGAGCATGGGTGACCCACCGCCCGATCTGCCACGGCTGCTGTCTTCGCTCCGTGCGACCAAGCCACCATCGACCGAGCTCACGAACGCGCTTGTGAGCGAGACTGCTGGCCTTATGGCACGTGATCGCGGCGCCATCGAGCGCAGCGTGAGAGTGCTCACCAAGCTCACCGAGGAAAACCGCAAACAACACCAACTCACCGCGCGCTCTCTCAGCTTCCAGAGCCGCGCAGCGAGCTGGGCACTGGTCTTTTTCGGTGTGGCTGGGATGCTGCTCGCGGCCTTCTTCCGCCATCTCCTCCAGAGAAACCTGGTGGCACCAACACTCGAGTTGGCACGGGTTCTGAACGCTCGAGTGCGCGGTGACGCCGCCATCCGTCTGGGTGAAGGCCGCGCCACGCGGCCATGGCTTGCGCTCAATCAGGTACTGTCAGCGATGGCCACGTTGGAGCTCCGCGAACAGGACAACCAGGCCCACCGTGCCCTGGTGGCCTGGCTGGATCGATACCCCGAGCCCGCAGCGCTGCTCGGGGAGAATCGGAAATTGGTGGCGCTGAATCGCCCGTGTTTGACGCTCTTGGCTGGTCCAGACGGCGAAGTGTGGCGTCGTCTCATGGCTGAGGGGCGCCCCTCGGAGCAGCTCTCACTCGAGAGTTGGAATCAGGAGTTTTCACTCTGCCGGCTCCCGGTGCAAAGTTCGCAGTTGACTCCCGCAACCGAGGCCGTGAACTCGACCAGCCAAACCTGAAAACCATCCTTGACGCTGCGGCTCTCCAACCAGCACCGAGGAGTCGAGATCGGTCAGGCGTCGAAGCACGATCATGGCCACCACCACCCTTAGCGCGAGGGAACTCAAGAACAACGTCTGCAACGGCCAGTTGAACAGCGTGGGCAGACTCGATGCAACCAGTCCGCCCGAGAAGCCGAACAGCAGCATCACCGAGGTGTGCCAGAGGTTGGCATAGACCATGGCTGGTCGCTGACCAAGCCCACGGGAAGCCTGGATCAGGTACTTGAAGGAGGCTGTGGTCACACTCGCCAGCGCGACACCCGCACAGAAATTGGTGAGCCATACTGCGAGGGGGCTCTCGATGAACAGGTAGGGAACCACGGCCAACGCCGACAACCATGCGCCGAAGCGAAACACCCGCACCGCTCCACACTCGTCAGCGAGGCGTCCTGCAAACCGATTGGCAACCAGCTGTCCAGCGATGGTACTCGCACCGGCGATGCCGAACTCGAAATAGGAGAAGCCAAGGTCCCGGAGGCAATACACCGCCAAGAAGGGCTGAGCGATCAGCACTGAGCCCTGAAAGAGAGCGTTGCCTTTGGCATACCGCGCAAGGATTGCCGAGGGTCGAAAGCGCTCTCGGATCGCGGGCGGCGCGTGAACGGGTGGCTCGTACTGGATGCTGAGAAACCAGGCGCTCACATATCGCGCCAGCGCGGCCACCAAGAACGCCGTGGTGAAAAGCTCGGCGTTGGCCGTTGCGCTCGAGAAGCCTCGCGCCAAGATCCCCGCCACGGTGGTCACTGCCAGCTGAATTACGGCGAAAATGCTGCTGCGCCAGGCGATGTGGCGACCCAGGACTGATTCGGGGCACAAATCGGCGATCCAGCTCATCCAGAGATGTCCAACCGCGGCATTCGACGCGCCGTACAGAACGAACACGCAAACGTACAGCGTTCCTGCCCAGCTTCTCGGCGCCCAGAAGGTGAGAGCGAGACCGATCAGGGTGGTGGCCTGAATGGTCACCGCCCCGACTACCCAAGGTTTGCGAGCGGCCCCCACCAGACGCCGACCGAGCAGGATCTGCAAGAGGGCGCCCAGCCAGAGGGGTAAGGGGCCAAGAAGCGAGATCGGCGCCGAGGGAACCTTGAGACTGACTGCCCCCGCGATCCCGAAGATCTCGACGATCCCGAGCATCACGGTCGCAAAAACGCCATCCCAGGTCGCAGCCAGCAAGGCGCGCCGGATCCGAGGATCCAGAACGTCGACACCGCCGATCGACGTCCGGTCATAGGAGTTCTGCCACATCGCGTACAGCCGGGCGCGCCGATACCAGAAGGAGGGTCTCGTGTCACCTGCTCACGAACGGCTCCGGGCTGGCAGCCCAGCTCTTCCACCTGAAAAGCTGAGACACTCGCTCTCCTCACCATCCAACCGGGCGACCTGCCGCAGACGGTGGCCCCTCGTCATCGGAGCAATCCCCCACGAGCTGGCTTAAGCCAGTGTGAATGCCGACGTAGATCCCTCCGGTCGTCGCCAGGATGAGCCCCACCAAACACCCGTCGTACCAGACAGGCCAGACCGCAAACCACGGCCGGAAGCTGGTGCGCCTCGAGGACCCAGCTCCCCTCTGCCCGGCGTTGAACCCAATGCAGCTCCTCCACCGGATCACCGGTCCCGACTACCACCCACCAGTGCTCCCGTCGGTGGCCGTCGAGCTGATCGCACTCTCGAGGAAACCTTCTGTGCGCATGCGTGATATCGCCGCACTCCTCGAACAGGATCCGGTACTCACCGCGGACACCCTGCGTATCGTTCAGTCCAGTGCCTTTGAAGGCAACTCCCCGATCCGCACCATCAATGAAGCTTTGGTAAGACTCGGTCTCAGACGCGCCTCCGAGCTCTTCTTTCGGGCGGCACTGGAGGCCAAGTTGTTCCGCTGCAGTCGTGCCGAGGCCGTGTTCGAGCGCCTGCGCAAGCACTCGATCGCGGTGGCCGACCTGTCACGGCTGATTTGTGGGAAGACCGCCTTCCCTGAGGACTCAGCCTATCTGTGCGGGCTTCTGCACGACGTGGGCATCGCCGGTTGCCTCTTGGCCATTGGCTGCGACAAATCCGATCAGATCGAGTCTTTCGAAGCAATCTGGCCCACCATCTCCATGGTCCATGGAGAAGTGGCTCTGCACCTCGCGGTCCTCTGGAATCTCCCCGAGGAATTGCGCCTGGTGCTCTCGCATCATCTCGCCTTCTCAAGCACCGCCCCGGTCCATCCGCTCGCCGCCATCACCTACTTGGCCGAATTCTTCGCCCGTGAATCGGGGATGGGTTTCGCGGACGAGAACGATGGATCGCAGCTCGAAAAAGCGGCAAACACCCTCCAGCTCACCGCTGTGCAGACGAAGCAGCTTTCTGAGTGGTCCCGCGAGTTCTTGGCGGCGGTTGTGACAAGCTAGCGTCTACCTCGTGGCCAGAGACCCACTCACCTTTTGGTCGAAGCCGGCGGTCAGAGGCGCGCCGCAGGCTTGATGCTTCGCGCGTACGCGCGGTATGCCGTACGCGCGACCGCCACCGCCTGGCCGGAACCGGCCGAGCTAGTGCGCACATAAGCAAGAATCTCTTCCTCGCTCACCATGGCTCGCGGGAAGTCCTGGTCGCTGGCAGCCTTGCGCGCAAACTCACCGATCGGAGTGCGCAGCGCCTTCTGCTTGGCCAACCAGTCATAAAAGGGCGTGATCGGGGACATCGGGGCCAGCATACCACAGATCCCGAGCGCCGCGCGGGGCACCGAGTGCGAACGCGATTACGCAAAGGCGTGATGGTGCACGACCGAGGAGTAGCGAGGCCAGCCTCGGTCGTGTATAGACGTTTGGCTCGAGAGGAACCGACATGATCCTGGATCGCCTGTTCAAACGCGGCGCGGAGTTCTTGGGGGTGCGCTATCCAATCATCTGCGGGGCGATGACCTGGATCAGCGACTCGCGCCTGGTGAGCGCAGTCGCGCGCACTGGAGCCTTCGGGCTACTCGCCGGAGGCAACGCACCAGTCGAGGTGTTACGCCACGAGATCGAGACCACACGGCAGAACACCTCTCTACCGTTCGGCGTCAACCTGATTACACTGGCCCCAAACTACCTCGATCATCTGTCACTGGTGGTCGAGATGCAGGTGCCAACCATCGTGTTCGCCGGGTCCATCCCGCGCGGGCCCGAGATCCAGCGAGCCCGGGACTCCGGGGCGAAAGTCATCTGCTTCGCAGCCACCGACGTGCTCGCTCACAAGATGGTCGATCAAGGAGCGGACGCCCTGATTCTCGAGGGCTCGGAGGCGGGCGGGCACATCGGACCGGTGTCTTTGACCGTCCTTCTGCAGCAAATCCTCTTTCGCCTCGAAGGCGTGCCGATCTTCGTCGCCGGTGGCGTGGCGCGTGGGCAAATGATAGCTCATCTGTTGCTGATGGGGGCCGCGGGCGTGCAGATGGGAACCCGGTTCGTGATGACCGAAGAGTGCACGGCCCACCCAGCCTTCAAGGAGTCGTTCCGACGCGCCAAGGCTCGCGATGCAGTAGCAACTCCACAATTTGACAGTCGGCTGACAGTGGTGCCGGTGCGCGCGCTCCAGAACGAGGGGACAATCGAGTTCAAGAAGCTCCAGCTCGAGCTCCTCGAGAAGCTCGATCAGGAACTGATTAGCAAGGCTGAAGCCCAAGAGGCGGTCGAGCGATTCTGGATGGGGGCACTCCGACGCGCTGCCATCGACGGGGACGTGAAGAAGGGCTCGCTGATGGCAGGCCAATCCGTGGGCTTGGTCGATGAGATCAAGCCCATGTCTGAGCTTCTCCGTGAGCTGGTGGAGGACGCCGAGGCTGAGCTGGTTCGGGTGAGCGCGCGGCTCTCTCAGCGTTAACGCTGTTCAAAGACGGGACCGAATCATCCGCTGGCCGTGGGGGCGGTCATCACGGCGTGCAGGCGGCGCAGCAGAAGAGGATGGGTCAACTTCTGCTCCGCCTTCTTGGTGGCGCGGTCCTGTGCGACCTCTCGAGCCTGCGCAAACAGCGCGTCGCGGTTGATGTACCTGAGCAACTGTGGCCCCACGGTCAACATCATCAGCCCTTCCGCCGCAGCCTGCCGTGTTCCGACCAACTGCAGCGCCACCGCGTCGGCGCTCAGCTCGTCAAGCCGCGACAGCGGCGGCAAGACCAGCCGCAAATAGGAGCGCAGCACCCCAGCGTGACCAAGAGCGTGGTGCGCCAGTTCGTGAGCGATCACAAACCTCAGCGCGCCAGGGATCTGATAGTCCACCGCACCCCAGACCACGTCATCTAGCAGCATGACACAGCGGCGCCTGCCGATACGGAGTGCCACGGCGTTCAGCATCGAGGACTCCGCCACCAGCACCGTCGGCGCCTCGGCAAGACCGAGCCGCGCTGAGAACTGCCGCGCGCAGGCGTCGATCGCCGCCAGTTGATAGGGGCCAGCCTGGACCGCTGAGCCTCGAAGTCTCGCCACGGTGCGGCGACTCAGCATGAGATCGGTGATGTAGCCGAGCACGAGACCCAGGATCAGGAACCCCAAGCTGCCGACGATGAGGATCCCAAGCAAACCGTAGGCCAGCGTCAACCAGAGACTAGTTCCTGCGGCTCTCAATCGATCGGCGTCGATCTGTGGACCGTCACCGGGGAGGGCAGGCAGCTCAGCGTGGGATGGTTGGTTCGCCTCGAGGTGAGCTGGGTACGACATGACACTCCTTCCGGTATTGGGGCCGTCTGCCCTCGCACATCTTCACCACATTTGCCGAAGGACCAGAAGCGAAAGTTCCACTTTCTTCCCAGGAGACACCTTGATGGATCCGCCGCATCAGCTCTGATGGCACCCCCACCGAAGCTTGGACTCCGGCGGCTAGAGAGAGTTCGGAAACAGCGGGAAAGAATCCCCTCCGCAGACCACAGGACTCTCGACCGTGCACGTTTCACCATCACACGCGAAGCCCGGTGCACATTCTTCCGATTCCGTGCAGTCCTCGTCCATACCAGGCAGGGGTTTGCACTCACCATCGACACACTGGGCGTCGGGCGCACAGCTCCGCTCGGCCCAATCCGGCACCGCGGCGCAGGCATCACCAGTCCCGGGCAGTTCCTCGCACGTCAGCTCGATACAGCTGGTTCCGAGTTCGCAAAGCGCCCCAAGGTAGCAGGGTTCACCGCGTGAAGGCAGATCGACACAGAGCTTAGTGTCAGACTCCAGGGCTTCGGGTACACAGACCAAACCGAGGGCACAGTCGTCCTGGGTCTCGCAGACCGAGAGTTCCAGCCCCGTGCGGGGACGGGCCACACAGCTGCCCCCCTCACACACCAGCGCCTGACCACAGCTGTCGCCATTGCTCTGCTCGAGGACCGTGCACTCGTCACCCACCATGCCCGTGCCATAAAACAGCTTGCAGCTCCCGACCGTAGCCACCGCCACGGCAAGATCGAAGTAGGCTGCCACCTGCGAGAGGCTCGCACACTCGAGGTAATCTAGAGCCGTCAGCACCTTGGCGATACAGGCGCCATCGTAAGTGAACTCCGCGTTCTCACTGACCGCGCCGGTCATGAGGGCGCCGACCAGATTCGTGCAATCTCCGAGCGACGCTTCCTCCATGGTGCCGCATTCACACGCTAGCAACGTGGTGCAGAGCGCCCCGAGCTGCTCATTGGCCTCACTCGAACTGATCGGCTCCAAATCGTCGTAGTTCGGCGCACCGCCCGGCGCACCGCTCCCTGGTCCTCCAGGCAACCCAAGCCCACCAGGCTCCCCTTGACCGTTGCCCCCTCCCTCTCCTCCCGGGGTTTCGTCCGAGTCGTTCGACGTGAACTCCTCACCGCCACAGGACCACGCCACGGTCAGCAACACCGCGCCGATCAGGGAGAGGAACGAACCTGCGTTCTTGACCATACGCCTATGGTATCATACCGCCTTGGGATCGAAAGGGACTTTGGCTCCCGAGTCGTCGCCCTCACCCTCCTGGAAGATGGGCGGTGCAATCGTACTGTAGCGCTCGGCGAGTAGCACGGCGACCTCACGCCCCTTCTCGTTCCGTGGTTGATAGACATCTGGGTCGACCAAAAGCGGTCGCCACACCGGCGGCGAAGACGTGCCTATTGCCTCGAGATCCGCTAGCAGCGCTGCGACGTTCACGTAGCGGTTGTCCGGGTGCTTACGCGTAGCCCGAACGATTATCGTTTCGATGTCGGGATCGATGGTCTCGCAGATCCACGACGGCGGAGGGATGGGCGAAAACAACTGGTGGCTCAACAGGTCGATGCCCCCATCCGCCTCGAAGGGCAGCTGGCCGGTGAAGAGACGAAACAGTACGATCCCGAAACCGTAGATGTCGGTGCGACCATCGACCGGATCGGCCATCACCTGCTCAGGCGCCATGTACTCGACGGTCCCGAGGATCGTGTGCACGCCGCTCGTTCCATTCTGATCAGGCAACTTAGCCATCCCGAAATCGATGATCTTGGCACCGAATGGCTCACCAGGCGGTCCGAGCAGGTAGATGTTGTCGGGTTTGATATCGCGGTGCACGATCCCGGCCTCGTGAGCTGCCAACAGTCCTTTGGCGGCAGCGCGCGCGATCAGGAGCGCGGTCGGAACGGGTAGCTCGCGCTGCCTCTTCTGCAACGCGGAGAGCGGCTCACCGATCAAGAGTTCCATCACCAGGAACGGTCGCTCACCCTCGGCCTCCACGCAGTCCATGATTTGGATGATTCCGGGATCGTGGAGCCCGAGCAGCCCGCGGCCCTCGGCGAGAAATCGGGATCGGAGTTCGGGGTTCTGGCTTGCGCCCGCGTTGAGCTGCTTTGCCACCACCCGTTCATCCCGCACTCGATCGAAGACCAGGTAGACGTCCGAGGTCCCACCACTGCCCAACAACCCGTCGATCCGGTAGCGCTGGCCGAGCAGCTCACCCCGGCGGTGGGTAGGGTGGACCACCATCCCACCGAGTTCGAGAGGAGCCATCCCCTGGCGACCGCGGCCTCGGAATGCCTTCACACCTTTTTTGCGGCGCGCCACACGGCCCTTCTAGCACTCCCGGATTGATCCGGTGTGGGCCTCACACGACCCGCGTCCAAGATTCCAGTCTCAGTCGACCATTCCGACCTTGGCATCGTAAGGGAGCCGCCCTTGAACCGGATCCTCCAGAACCAGGGAATAGGAGGTGGGCACCTCAATCACGAAATGTCGCGCGGTCCGCAGGATCGGGCGCTTCCCATTCTGCTCGGAGGTGATCTCCACCAGAACGGTATCGGGCGCCTTCTCCGTGAGCTTCACCTGCGCAACGTACACTTCGGGCAGCGCCGAACCTAGACGGCGGTAGATGGTAAGCTTCGTCTGCCCCGAATCCAGCCGGCGAAACCGCAGTACGTCGGCCTCGAATGTCGCACGCGCCTTGGTGAGACACTCCCCCAGTTTGGCCGGATCGGCTGGGGACCGCTCTTCGCAGCTCTTCTTCGCCAAGCTGGCTGCCCCTGAGTTCGCGTAGTCGACGACGAACGCCGTATTTTTGGCGACTAGGATCTCGATTGGGGCAATTCGTGGCGTGGTCGCGTCGACCGACGGCGCCGGGGGGATCAAGGCCTGGGACGCTTGCGATTCTGCACCGTCCGGAGCTGGTTCCAAAGCCGCTGGCTCGAGCGGGTGGTTCGGCTCAACCGAGAGGTTCTCCGACGAGGAGGCCGGCACTGCCGCCGGGGCCGTTTCGGGTTTGGCTGGAGCAGGTGCCGCAGTCATGGCTTGGGGCTGTCGGCTCGGAACCGTCCCACAGGCGAGCAAGAAGACGCAGGCAATCGTCCAGAATCCCTGTTTCATGGTCACGGGAGGATACGACCAACTGGAGGTTTCGTCCCGCACCTTGAAAACACCTGTAGGGTCCACAAATTTTCCCGAGCTCCGGGTTCTCGGTACCCTGCACAGGTGCTCTTCCGCCTCGGTCGCCGCCTCTTCGGACTTACTGCCGCCTTCTTCGCCATCCTTGGCTTCGTCGCGGTGCCAGTCGGCGACCGGACTGGGCTCGAGCATGTGCGGGAGTTCGTAGGGAGCGAAACGGGCCAACGAATCGGCCAGGCCGGCCTCGAGGTCTCCCGGATCGCGCGAGAGCGCCTTGCCTCCACCTTGGCCAGCTCTTCCAGTACCCCGCTGCCCTCTAGCCTGCCCTCCTCTGGGGCACTCCTTGGCCATCCGGAGCTGGATGAGATCACGCGGGTAGTGGAGGGGGTGGCCGATCCCTCACTCAGCCGGACCCAGCAAACCGAAGCCAAGAAGCCCCGACCTTCACGGACACCTGCCACAAGGACGCGGGCGCGTTCCCGTACTCCCGAACCGAGTCCGAACACGCGGCGGTGATCCCCGACCGACACCGAAAGCGAAGAGGGCAGGCCTCCTCGTTCGCATGGTCACGCCAGGTCCGCGAAGAAGCTGGATCACGACCCGAAGCGCACGCGGAACGGCCGCACGCACCGGCGCGCTCAGCCGCTCCACAAACGGCCGCATCACTCCTGGCTCGATACCCACCAGCAGCACCTTTGGCAAGTCCTCCGCTCCCCGCAGGCGCTCGCTCAACTCGAGCAGCGAGGAAAGACTCATCGCGTGCCCAACCGCACAACCTGGTGACACTCGACCACTCAAACAGCGGGTCACGCTGACCCGCCCAGGGGCGCTGCCCTTGAGCTCTGCGTCGATCACCACAATCGTAGAGTAGGCGAGGAAGTGGTCCAGCACGGCAAGCGAGAGTTCAGAAACCAGATGCACCTCCGCGCCCAGACCGCGCATGTTCCCGAGCATCCGCCCGAGAACCAGCCCAATTCCGTCATCCTCACACAGCTCATTGCCCACGCAGAGCACACAGCGTCTTCCCTTAGCCATCTCAGGTTGCCGTCGTTCCAAGGTTCGAATCCTGTGACTCGACGCGGGGCTCGGTGAGACCGCGGACCGTCGAGTATACCACGCGTTCTACGCTAGCCGGCTCGGGCAGTACCGCCGCCATCACCCCCACGGCCATCACCTCCTCTTCAACCGGGAAGAATCGCGTGTGCACGATCAGACCGTCGCGGTCGCGCACAGTCACCTCCACGATCTCCGCGCAGTCGAGCAGACTCTGAGCCTGCTCGCCGACCCGCGCCACCATCCCGGTCATCGCCGCCAGCTGTTCCACCAACTCCGGTTCCCCCGACGCGACCACTGGGAACCCCAGGGCGTCTGCCACCACCGCCCCACGCGCCATCACCTCCTCCACCAATTCCCCCAGCGCCCACTCGACACCACCCCGCTCCGTCGGAGCCCCACTGCATGGCTCTTCGACGGCGAAGGTTCCTGAGTTGGTCGGCGCCTTGTAGAGGCGCGCACGCGTCCTCTGCAGGTCGCGCGCCAGCACCTCCTTCTCAGCTTCGACGCGCTCCAAATCGCGAACCCGCGTCCGGAGTCGATCGAGCTCGTCGACCAACCCACTTGTCTCCTCCAGGTGCCGCAAGAGTTGCGACTTGTCGAGCTGGAGACTCTTGATCTCAACCAGCAATCTCGCATTCTCAGCGCTCGCACCCTTCTCGCGCTCCAGCTCCCGAATCTTCGCGAACAAGGCGGGACGCTCGGCCCGCAACGCCTCCACCTCTCCGAGCACAGCCTCAGCCTGGGCCACCCGCTGGTTCGAGGGACCGTCGGAAGATAGTCCCCCGCTCGCCACCTTGGCTCCTATGTGACCCTCATCGCTCCGAAGCCGCCACTGTCGTTCGAGGGCACGCGCTGCCTCGTGCACACTCTCGATCTCGAGCTTCAGCCCAACCACGGTCGTTTCCCATTGCTCTCGCTCCTCGGCAAGACCAAGGGCATGATCGGCCACTTCCTTCGCCAGCTGGTCACGCTCGTCGGTCAGTCTTCGGCAGGCTGCTCGGTGCCGCGCCGCCTCCTTTTGGTCGAGCCTCGCCGCAACTCGAGCCTGTTCACACTCCGCACTCAGTCGCTCGACAGTCTCGGTAAGACGAAGCTCGGAAGCCTCCAGCGACTTCTTCTCCCGACCAAGCTCGATCAGCTTCTCGTTGCTGCGTCGCAACTGTCGAAGCAAGCTTTCCGACTCACCACTCGACATGACCGAGCGCTCTGCTCTTTCGAGGTC
>CAYNEY010000005.1:64670-163053 GCA_964396375.1 uncultured Polyangiaceae bacterium
GCACTTGCATCTCACCGAGAGCACTCGCCAATCGATTGCGATGCTCTGCCACCGAGACGAGCAGCTCGTCGAAACCGACAACGGTGGGGTGATTGGTCGCCATTCTGCGCCCTATTACATCGCCTTCGCCAGCTCCGCGCAGGCACGCTTGAGCTCGATGAAGACCAGCCCCAGTTTGGCATCCTTGGTGGTTAGCACCACCAGCACCGAATCCTGTCCTACCGCGTTGAGCACCACGTATCCCTTGCCACTCCGGACGTAAGTCTGCTCCATCACCGCACCCATCAACTCACTCGAGATCCGCTCCCCGACACCCAGCATCGCTGCAGCCATGCCCGACACCAGCTCTTCGTCAATCTCCGAGGGCAACACTGAAGCCACCACGAAACCGTCGATGCTCACCACTGAAGCGCCGATGATATCGGGCGATGCCGAACGCAGCCCACGAAGAATCTCCTGTATCCGTTCCGTTCTCGTTGCCATCAGCCTTTCCTTTCTTACCGTTTACGTCACCACCATCCGCCGTCCGAGAGATCTAGCGCACAGAGAGAGTGAATGCGCAGAGGCAACCGCTCCGATCGAGAGAGATCTGATAATTGCGACTCACAAACGCCCCCAGCAGCCCCGCCCAGTACTCATGAAACAACTCGCACACCACCGCAACCTTCCCGGGGACCTGACTCACACCCGCCACTCTGGTAACCGCACAGCGGGTCATGGTGATGGAGATGCTCTGCGAGTCACTCGATACCTGATACTCGAACTCGAACGCACCGCGCATGCGCTGTCGTAACCGCAGAAGCACCTCGCTCACCCGGCACCCCTCATACATCTCGGGCAGATGCTCAGCCGCGAGCTTGCCTGCCTTTCTCCCCACTGCTCGCTGACCGCGACCCATGGTCTCCACGATGGAGTCGGCGAGCCCACCCAGACGCACAGCAACATCACGGAGCGCACCCTCCCACTCGTGCTCACCAATCTCGGCACCGAGCGGACGGGCGCGCAAGAAGCGGTTGACCAATGCCACATCGTCAACCACCCGATAGAAGGGGGACTGCTTTTTGATGTCCGACACTTCCAGACAGCGTGACGGACACAGGTTTCGGCATGATTCGCAGCCGATGCAATCCTCGGGATGGCTCACCTCCGGGATCGACCCGGTGCCAAGGACGAAGACCTGGGTGGGACAAATGTCCACACACATCCGACACGAGCGACATCCAACACGATCGATGCTGATGCTGGCCATGGCGTTATACCCTCACGATTTGACGAACCAGCTCCTGCCGAACCAGGATTTTGACTTCGAGCGGCATCTGTCCCACCGCGTGCGTTGAGCACGACAGACAGGGATCATAGCAGCGAATGGCAAACTCGATGCCGTTCAACAGCTCGGACTCCGGCCCCTCCAGGAAGTGCCGCGCCGCATCGACCACCGTCTGGTTGATACCGGCGATATTGTGCTGCGTCGCCACCAACAGGTTCGCGCGCGTCACGTTCGCACGCTCATCCACCTCGAAGTCATGAATCAGAATCCCGCGAGGCGCCTCCACATGCGCCACTCCTCGCCCCAGGGAACCTAGCCTAGTCTCCCTCACTCTGTCGGAGAGGATCTCCGGGTCAGAGAGCAACTCGCGAGCGCGCTCCACCTGGTGCAGAAGCTCGATCAAACGGGCATGGTGCTGCGCAACCGTGGCGTGACAGGGGCGGCCATAACTCTCACGGAATCGCTCGAGCGCGGCCTGGGCGCGCGGGGTGGAAAGGCGCTCCGTCACGTTGATGCGCGCCAAAGGCCCGACCCGATACGGCACCCAATCGTCCCCATGCCGAAAGCGGATCTCTTTCGCGTAGGAATGCTCGAGCGCCCGTTCCTGCAGATGCTCCCGGTACTCCTCTACGGCAAACTCACGAACCAGGCTCCCGTCCGGACCCATGACCCGGAGACTCCCGTCGTAGGCATCCACAACGCCGTTGATGGTCGAGCAGACATCATGAACGGGCAGGGAGAATCGCGCCAGCACGTCGTCGTGACGACGGAGCGCTTCAAATCCCGCGTCGACCAACCCCTCGACCGAGTCCAGTGCCTCGTCGACGAGCACCGTCAGTCTCTGGTGCGCGTCGGCACCGAGCGGACTCGCCATCCCTCCCACCACACACGTCACCGGATGAGTTCCCCGCCCCCCTACCTCCTCCGCGATGCGCTGCCCAATCGACCGGAGCCGCAACGCCTTGCGGGCTAGCTCCGGTGCAACCTCCAGCAGAGCGACCAGGTTGCGCCGCTCCGGTGCCGCGTCCAACCCAAGAAACAGATCCGGCCCAGCCAGTGCAAAGAAGTGGATGGCGTGTGAGTGAATGATGCTACCCGCGTTGAGCAGCTCGCGGAGCAGCCGCGCGGCGCGGGGAATGCTGACACCGAAGACGCGATCCACTGCCTTGGCCGCCACCAGGTGATGGGCATGCGGACACGTGCCGCAGATCCTGGAGGTCACCGTCGGCATCATCTCCACGTGCATGCCCTGCACGAAACGCTCGAAACCACGAAATTCGAGCACGTGAAACTGGGCCGAGCCCACCCGACCGTCGTCCAGAAGTTCAATGGTGACCCGCGCATGTCCTTCGATCCGGGTGACCGGGTTGATTTCGATGGTTCGACTCATATTTCAGGCCCCCTCTTTGTTCAACCAACGGCGGACCAAAAAGCTTGGCTTGCGCCGGAATACCGGGCTTGCCATAGCGTATGCGTAGTGGGTTTTCGATTGCTGTTCGATCTCGCTGATGATGGCGGATCGTTCGATCTTGGTCAGGTGGCTCATCCGCGTGGCCACCTCGGTGCGGATGTCGCGGTGTGGCTCGAGGATCACCAGCTCCGATGGACCACCACAGCCCGTACAAGGGACTCCTCGCTGTGGGCAAGGGGCGAGACAACGATCGAGGGTAGCGCTGCCGAGACACACCACCCCCTGTGAGAGAAAGCACAGCTCGGGATCGAGCACCCCCTCGTGCTCGCGCCTGAGGGTCGCACAATCCGTCTTCTCCATCCGCCGCGAGCATCGGTAGCACACGTTCTCTGGCCCAAAACCACCGTCGATTCCCCGCAACGCCTGTCGCAACGCACCAGCAATATAAAACGGGTTCGGCGGACAGCCCGGCAAATAGAAGTCGACGGCAATCTCGCTGTCGAGCGGGCGCACACCCTCCGGGAGCAACCGGGGCAGCCCGCGATCGGGAACGGTGTCGGTTGCGGTAGTGGGATTGGCACGAAACACACTGTCCTCGAGCTCCCGGTGGGTATGTGCGTACGCGCTTCCCTGTGGCCCTCCGTACACGGCGCACACTCCAAACGATAGGATTAGCTCACAGCTCTCCCGCATCGCGTGAGCGCACACGACGTCGTGCTCGGTGCGCAAGGCGCCACTCACCAGGCCCAAGCGCGCGGGCGGGTAACCTTTCTGGTCCATCAGAATCGGCAACCGAACAATCTCGATCTCGTCGAGCACCGCCGTCAGCCGCTCGTGCAGATCGACCAGGCTCACCTCACAGCCGGAGCAACTGGACAGCCACTCGAAGGATACAGTCGTTTTTGTCATCATGTCCCCCTACTCCGTGATCACCAGCTCCTTCAGACAGGCACTGTCGCCGGCGTGAATGATGTCCAGATCGACCTTCTTACCCAGGATATTCTGCAAGTACCCACAGAACAACCCATGATTCATCATGCACAAGGAGAGCCGTTGCTCGTGTGCGTATCGAAACAGCGAGCATCGAACCATACAGTGGTGAAACACCAACCGAAGCGCCTTCTTGCCCTGCTTCTCGTAGAAGGGTGTGCTCGCACCGTGCTCTTGCCAGACCTCGAAAGGCCAGTCGATCCCAAGCTCCCCTAGTTTTTGCGTGAGCAGTGCCAGCGCTTCGATGGGATCCGAGGTGGTGCGGGAGGCTTTTTCTTTGAGTCCGATCGCGCGCCCGGCACGGAAGGTGATGGTCGTGGCGCCTCGCCCCAGCGTGCTTTCTAGCCCATGGGAGAGCGAAGCCAAAAACACCATCATGCCTTGAAGTTCTCCGGATTTCTGATTGAGCGGCTCGGTCATGGT
The DNA here is from genome assembly GCA_964396375.1 of uncultured Polyangiaceae bacterium. Lineage (GTDB taxonomy): Bacteria > Myxococcota_A > Polyangia > Polyangiales > Polyangiaceae > FEN-1139. The sequence continues at coordinate 68,762 of CAYNEY010000005.1, forward strand.
CCCTCCCTGGGCGATAGACATGTGTCACTGCTCGCATTTCTTCTGAAGCATCTTGAGATTGGCGCGACAGGCTCGATGCTCGGGATCGAGTTCGAGCGCGCGTTGCCAGTGGTCTCGGGCCTCGGCGAGCTGCCCGCTTTGCATGGCCTCGAACCCGCGTTCGAACAACAGCGCCGCCGCCCGCTTGGGGTCCTCGGGCAAGCCCACAATGCGGAGCCTGGAATCGCTGGCTGAGGGCTCCCCGTGGGGCTGCACCGATGCTTGTTCGCGCCGAACTCGCTCGAGCGCCGCGTCCCAATCATGCCGGGACGGTCCTGCCCCTGGTGCCGAGCTCATCCCCACCATGGCACGCGAGCGAGCCGACAGAGACTCCTCGGTGGCGCACGACGAGGGCAAACACCGCGAACCAAGGCCGGTCGGGGAGCGGTCGACCTCGTGTTCCGGAGATGAACTCCGCGGCAGCACTGCCTTGATCGATGGCCCTGAGATCCGGCGCGCACTGGCGGCGGCCCCGGGCGGGCAGGCGGCTCGCAGCTGCGGTTCGGACCGCACCGTGGGAGGAGGGGCCTCGCATCCCTCAACCACGAACAAGAGCGAAACCAAGCTGGCGACGTGGCTCGGGCTCACCTGATCGCGGGTGGCCATGAGCAGCACGTCGAGTTCGCAGGCTAGCTCGCCGGCGCTCGTGACCCGGGCGGGGTGGTCTGAAAGCAAGAGTCGCTCAATCACGGCGTCGAGCTCTGCGCTGATCCACGGTGCGTGCACACTCGGCGGCACGAAGCTCAGCTCGGGACTGCGACCCGTGAGCAATCGATACAGGGTTGAGCCGATTTGCCTGAGGTCACGGGCTCTCCCACCCTCCCAATCCAGATTCGGCGAAACTTCAGCCAACTCGATACTTGCAGCGCTTTGGGTCGTGCCTGGGCCTTCGACCAGACCGAGAGCGCCTGGACTGAGTCCAAAGTCGATCAGCTTCACTAGTCCTTGGATGGTGATGATGATGTTCTCCGGCGCCACGTCGCCGTGACAGGTGCCAAGTGGTCGTCCCTGTTCATCGAGCCGACCATGCGCATACTCCAGCGCCCGAGCGAGCTGTCGAGCAACTTCGAGGCCAAACCAGATCGGCAACGCGTGGCCGGCCTTGGAGGTGAGTTCCAGCAATTGCTGGAGGGACTTCCCGTCGAACAGCTCGGAGACATACCCACACGAGTCGCTCTCGGGTGCAAGCTCCATGATCCGGAGGATCGAGGGGTGATGGAGTGTACTGGCCTTGTTGGCGCGCAGCCGGACCTCTTGACAGAGCCGAGGATCCTTCGCGCGTTCTGCGCGGAGGATCCGGATCAGTTGGGGCCGCGCGATCGCGCCCTCTTCACACAGCTCGGCGAGCCACGATTCATAGACTGAGTCCTCACCGAGACAGCTCCGCAAGACCACACCAAAGGGTTGGTTCGGTTCTTTCGAAAGCGCGAGACCCAAGTCCTTCTGCACGCAAGCCCTTTCCACCAACACAACCTGATAGATACCCACTTTGAGACCAAACGCCGTTTCAGGACATTACGGACGACACGCCGGCCAATCTCCTCCGCAAGGGTTACGGCCAATGGCTCCGATTTCTGAGCCCCTCCCTGGAAATGGTTTGGCGTTCCTTTACTTCTGCGCGGCGGGTGAGAAATGCGACACAGCTCCCTCTTCGAGGAGTCAAGACTTTGACGGACTCCCCTAAGTCCCGCGCGCCCGTCAAAACCGTGTGATTCTGCGTTCCAACACCCACCTCACGAACTGTGCAATGGCCTCGGCGAGATCCTCCCAACGACCTTCGATCTCCACGTCTCCGGCCGAGACCCCTATCGAGCGAGAAGAGCCAGAGATTGAGGAGCGCTCCGCTCTGATGAGACGCTCTTTCTCTTGGAGTTCAACGAGTTGCCCACGCTCGAGTCCCCCACGAGCCACGAAGCCGAGGATCCAAGGGAGCTCCCCCACGTCGAACCATGTTCCATGGATTTCGCACACATCGACGATCACCCCGCTGGTCCGTCCGAAGTTACGGCGGTGCATGAGTTCTCGGCACACGGGACAGCGAAGGTAGGTGATGCGGGCCTCCCGGGACGGCGGGGTGGTCAAACCGCCACCCCCGCCATCGCTCCGTGCACGGTGGCGTTCCACCATGATTCTGAGGGTGTGAGGATCGACGAACTGGCCACCACACCCTGCACAGTCGTACAGCGGACCGTCACCGTTCGAGAACCCATCGAGCGAGAGCCCCGCGCACCGCGGACAGGAAAGCTTCGCGTCACTGCCAACCGCCAGCGGCTCGAGGCCAAGCTCGGTTCCGCAAGCGAGGCAGTAGCTCGCTTCCGTCACATTCATTGTATAGCAGATGCTGCACCGAACGGTCGCGAGAGGGCTTCTGCAGAAACCGCAGGTGCGTGCGTTCTCGCGAACCAGACCACCACAATTGGGACACTCGTGGGAACGGGCAACAGCCATGGCAACAGAACCGACGGTACCCGACTCACCTTTGGGTGCCAAGCGCTGGGAGAGTACCCCGGCGTCATTCCACCAAAAGGGCGGGACCGCGGACCAACTGGTTGTGACTGAGGTTGGGACGGCTCGAGACCGGTAGGCGTCTGCCCTCGACGTCTGCGAAACCAAGCCAGAGGTAATAGGGGCCCTTCGGGAGCAGCTTGGGGAGAGTGATTGTCATACGATCGACCACCACCTGTCCCTCGCACCAGCGCCGAGTGGGATGGCGCCCCGAGGCCGGAGCGTGGGCGACGGTGAGCACCGGTGCATGTTTGCCGCCGCGTCCCAACGCCGCCACCACCAAGAGTTCATCGCGGATCGGACGCTTCGCCTCGAAATTCAGGTTGAACGCGAGCGTCTCCCCCGGGCGGACACGGTCCTTGTCACTCCGGTAGCCGTGCCAGCGGATCCGTCCGTCAAACTCGGCATCCACGCGCGCCAACCCTGGCTCGACCTCACCCCGAGTGATGCGTGGAGCAGCACGAGGCACAGGCACATTGGACAGGAGGCGTGCAGTTGGGTGGGCGTCAAAGACCACGTGGAGCGGTACCTCGACTCGCTCACCGAGCCTCCTCAATTCGTCGACCCTCCTTCGCTCCACAATCAAGAACTTGCGTCCAGGGCGGGTCAAGAAGATGGTGGCTACCGGATCGCTCGCGAGGAGCTCCACGCGATTCTGAGAGAGAAACGTCACCGAACGCTCGGCGGTTGCCCAGTTGGCGTACTGGCCCAGGCGGTCGTCGGGCGCTCGCAGACGGTGGTAGGCCTCGAGGACTGGTTGATAGGTGTAAGACCAGACGGCGCGAGGCATCATCACCCAAGAAATGTAGATGGCGAGCCCAATCGCCGACACCCCAAGACCCGAAAGCTGAACCAGATCACAGCGGCGTCGCACACCGAGGGCGATGAAGCTCCCAAGCGCAGGCACTGCGAGCCAGAACAACACCGGTTCGGGCTGGAAGGGGAAGGGAGCGGGACGACTCGCGTAGTAGACGAAGAGCCGGAGGATCTGCCGGTAGTCATCGACGATGTCTCGTAACAATACCAACGTAATCAGTGCACCTACGATACCCAACACCACCAAGCTCATTCGACGGCTGGGCTCCGTCACTCCACGCTCGGCATGGTCGGCCAGAAGCCGATCGACACCAACCCCGAGCGCCGCGGCCAGAAACGGGACCACCGGGAACGCGTAGTGCCCGAACTTGGTGCGGGACAACATGAAGAAGACAGCCGGAACCAGCGCCGCGAGCAACACGAACCAAACCCGACGGGCAGCTTCGGATCCCCGAGGGCGGGCCGTAATCAGAAGCATGCCGAGCAACGGTACCAGCAACCCCGTCCAAGGAAAGAGCGCGAAGGCCAAGTTCTTCAGCGTGTATTCGAAGGAATAGGTGGGCAGGCTGATCGTGCCTTCGGCGCGGCCGAGATGGTGGAAGAAGATGAAGGTCTCCCAGTAGTGCCATCCACGTTCGAGAGTGATGTAGACGTACCACGGGGCAGCAATGACCAGGAATAGCGGCCCCCCCCACCACGCCCCACTCTCACGCAGAAATCTCAGCAAGTGTCGAACAAAGGGCAGTGCGCGCAGCACGAACAGCGCGGCTATCACGGTCAGTACGCTCCACCCCAGAGAGACGAGCCAGTCCTGTTCTCGCGTAAATTCGGTTCGTTGCCGCACCCACCAAGCGCAGGTCAGAATCACTGCCACGAGCAGCGCAAGCTCCGCCGTGCGCCAACCCAGATATGCGCGCAAGCTCGCTCCGAGTTCGTCTCGGGTCGGACGCCAGCGCCGAAGCGTGGAGATCAGGTAGACGAGCACCGTGAGCATGACCAGCACCCAGGGCAGAAATCCCTTGGTCAAGACAGCGATCGCAGAGAGACTCCAGAAGCAGATCAGGGGCAAGCGCCCGCCCCACATCCAGCTCCCCTTTCCAACACCAGCTGTAGGCCGGGTGAGGAGTGCCACCGCAAGGTATCCGAGCGCCGCGCTGTAGGTGACGACCATCACCATATCAGCCATCACCTGACGCCCAATCAATACATACTGGGGAGAGGTCACCAGCACCAGCGCCGCAATCACGCCAGCCCGCGGCGAGAACAGGCGTCGCACCCAATCGTAGGTCAGCACCGTGCCCAGGACGGCAAACAGGGCAAATGGGAGCCGGGCAGCCAAGGCATGACCGAAGAAGTCGTTCGCGCTGTCCCACAGGAGACTGAGGCTCCCACGCAAGAGCCAGAACATGAAGATGGGCTTGGAGGACCAGTTGGTGGAGTCTCTGTAGATGGGATCCAAGAGGGTGTGGTGTCGCCCCATCTCCCAGGCTACCTGCGTGTAGTGCGGCTCCCACGGGTCCCAGAGTGGGAAAGAACCCAGCCCCGGCAAGAGGATGAGTGCAGCGAGAAGCACCAGAGAGAGCAGGAGCGTTCCACGCCTGCACGATGGAAGACTCGCGATCGGCATGACGGATGAGGGTGCCCGCTCTTCGGACGACAATCCACCCCGATCGGCCGCACCCCGACCGCTTTCGGCGCAGGCACGACAAATCTGGCCCCCTTACCCCTAGACCCAGGTGCGACCAGGCCGAGGGGAGGGTATGCTGGAGACCAACTTTCCGTACCTGCCCCCCCCCCCGACGAGCCCGATCGTGCACACCCAAGAACCGTACCGGATGAGCCTCGAAGTCGAAGACACCTCGACCCTCCTCGCCCTCGCGGGTCCCCACAGCACCATTCTGGGCGAGGTCGCACGCGCTTCGGGCGCTGAGGTGAACCTGCGAGGCAACACCATCTTCATCTGTGGTGCCGAGTCAAAGGTGCGGATCGCACATCGCTTCTTGCACGATGCGGCAACCATGGCCGAGCGCGGTCATGCGCTCTCGGGCGCCGATGTCGAGCGCTCGCTCCTCGAACTCGAGGACGATCCGGAGGCCTCGATGGTGACTCGGCTCGAGGGGGCCATCATCATCAACCCGAAGCGCCGTCCGATCGTCCCCAAGACCCCCGGACAGCAGGCGTACGTCACGGCGATCCAGACTCACGATCTGACGTTCGGGATCGGCCCAGCGGGGACCGGGAAGACCTACTTGGCGATGGCGGTGGCAGCGAGCTATCTGCTCACGCGACGCGTCAAGCGAATCGTGCTCACCCGCCCCGCGGTGGAGGCCGGTGAACGGCTCGGGTTTCTGCCCGGTGATATCGCCGACAAGGTGAACCCGTACCTTCGACCACTCTACGACGCACTGCACGACATGATGGACTTCGACAAAGTCGACCAACTGCGGCAGCGCGGTCAGATCGAGGTTGCACCTCTCGCGTTCATGCGCGGGAGAACCTTGAATGATTCGTTCGTGATCCTGGATGAGGCGCAGAACGCCACCTCCGAACAGATGCGGATGTTCCTGACGCGTCTCGGTTTCGGTTCCAAGGCGGTGGTCACCGGGGACGTGACCCAGACCGATCTCCCGACGGGGGCTCGGAGCGGTCTACGCGAAGCTGCCACGCTCCTGCAGAACATCGATGGGATCCGCGTCTGCACCTTGACTGATACCGACGTGGTGCGACATCCTCTGGTCCAGAGGATCGTGGTGGCCTACGCGGGGCACGACCAGAAGCTGGCACGGGAGCCCCACCCATGACCGCACACACGGGCCCGTCGCGGCCACTCTGGCCGATCGAGTCTTGGTCACAGCGTATCCAAGGCCTGAACCGGGGCTTTGCGCTCGCGACGCCTGAGCCCGAGCTCCTCGCCTTGACCCGCGCCGGGGCAACCCTCCTCGTCACCTCGGTCGAGGTGTTCACGAACACTCCTTGGTACCTGAAACAGAAGCTCGATCGCCTGACCGGACCGAGGCGCTTCTTGTTGGTGGGAGCTCTCGAACTCGAACAGGCACAATCGGCACACGACTCTGGTCTGGTCGGGCTGCTCAGCCCAGAGCTCAGTGATGCTGCGCTGTCATTGGTCCTGGAGCAGGCCTGGGAGTGCCTGGACGCCGAACTCGAGCGGGCCGAGCAGAAGCGGCGTTTGGTGCGAACCGACTACGAACTCCGTGAGCTCATCGAGATCACGCGGGCCCTGATCACCGAACGCGAGACGGAGCGCCTCCTCGGTTTGATCCTGGAAAAGAGTCGCTTCATCACCGGGGCCGATGCCGGCAGTTTGTACGTGGTCGAGGGTGACGACACGGACATCCTGAGACGGCGTCTGCATTTCAAGCTGAGCCAGAACGACTCGGTGAGCTTCGACGCGCGCGAGTTCACGATGCCTATCAGTCGCACCAGCATGGCCGGCTGGGTCGCTCTCGAGAAGGCCACCCTGCGCATCGCAGACGTCTACCACCTGCCGCCCGACTCACCCTTCGGCTTCGATCGATCCTTTGATGAGCGGGTGGGCTATCGCACGAGGAGCGTGCTCTGCACACCCCTCGTTTCCAGCCGTGGTGACGTGCTGGGTGTCATCCAACTGATCAACAAGAAGGTCGATCCGCGCCGTAAGTTGCTGTGCTGGGACGACTTCGACCAGAAGGTCGTACCATTCGATGATCGGAGCCACGAGCTCTTGCTCACCTTGGCGGCTCAAGCCGGCGTCGCCCTGGAGACTGCCCTGCTGTACCAGGAGATCCGCGGGTTGTTCGACGGTTTCGTGCGGGCGTCGGTGGACGCGATCGAGTCACGGGATCCGACAACCAGCGGTCACTCACGGCGGGTAGCCCGCCTCTCGCTGAACCTCGCCGAAGCGGTGAGCCGAACCGAGCGGGGCTCCTACGCCGCCACCCGATTCGATCGGAAGCAGCTCCGTGAGCTCGAGGTTGCAGCACTCCTGCATGACTTCGGCAAGATTGGGGTGCGCGAGAACGTGCTGATCAAAGCCAAGAAGCTCTATCCAGACCAACTCGAGCGTCTACGCGCACGGTTTGATTTCGCGCTTTCGGTGCAGCGCGCCGAGCTGGCCGAGTCCAAGTTGGAATTGCTGCGACGTATGGGAATCGATGGTGACCATGCCCGACTGGACACCGAACTCGAACACCGGCGCCGCGAGCTGGAACAAGCCTTCGAACTCATCTTGTCCGCGAACGAGCCGACAGTGCTGAGTGTCGCGCAGTCAGAAGCGCTGAGCGAACTCGCTCGCCTGGGGATGACCAACGCGGCCGGGGTCTTCGTGCCGCTGGTCGAGCCTGACGAGCTCGAGAGTCTGCGCGTCACGCGAGGTTCGCTCACGGCGAGCGAACTCGACGAAATCCGCAGCCATGTAACCCACACCTACCGATTCTTGTCCCGTATCCCGTGGGGCCGGGACCTGTCACTGGTACCTGCGATCGCGGGTTGCCACCACGAGCGCTGTAACGGTGCTGGGTACCCGCAGGGGCTAAAGGCCGAGCAAATCCCTCTTCAATCCAAGATCATGAGCGTCGCCGACATCTTCGACGCGCTGACAGCAAGCGATCGCCCCTACAAGCGCGCCGTGCCGGTCGATCGCGCCTTGACCATCCTTGGGCTAGAAGTCAAAGATGGGCACCTCGATCCGGAGCTGGTCACACTCTTTGTCGACTCGCGAGCCTTCGAGCTCGACACCACCTCGGCTTGACCCTCGGCTCGTGTTGGGTGGGACCTCGGCCACCCGATCGACGGGGGCGATCACGGCGGGCAAAGGGCTGGCGGGAGTCGGCCCAGCTCCCGACACCCCAGCCGGCAGCCGTTTCGCTGGCTCGCCGCCGAGGCCGGAGAGGCCAGTCGCGGCGGGTCGGCTTGTATGTTAGACCGGCCCCACCATGCCAGAAATCATCCAAGTCATTGCTCGTGAGATCCTCGACTCGCGCGGAAATCCGACGGTCGAAGCAGAGGTTGAAACCGTAAGTGGCACAGGTCGTGCTGCCGTTCCGAGCGGAGCGTCCACCGGTGCCCACGAAGCCAACGAGCTACGGGACAACGATCCCAAGCGCTACGTCGGCAAAGGAGTTCTGACCGCCGTTGCCAACGTCAACGACAAGCTCGGTCCGGCCATCTGTGGGCTCTCCGCCTTGGATCAGTCGGGGCTTGATGAGCGCATGCTCGAGCTCGACGGCACGCCGAACAAGTCCAAGCTGGGGGCCAACGCCATCTTGGCCGTCTCCATGGCAGCAGCGCGCGCTGCCGCCGACACGGTGGGTCTGCCCCTCTGGCGCTACCTCGGCGGAGTTCAGGCCCGGGTGCTGCCGACGCCCCTCATGAACATCCTGAACGGTGGCAAACACGCTGACAATGGCCTTGAGATCCAAGAGTTCATGATCGTTCCCTGGGGTCTTCCGACCTTCGCGGACGCCCTACGCGCCGGCACCGAGGTGTTTCACTCCCTGAAGAAGCTCCTGGCCGCCGAGGGCCTGACCACCGCGGTAGGCGACGAGGGGGGCTTTGCCCCTCGCCTCGGCTCCAACGAAGACGCGATCAAGAAGATCCTTTCGGCCATCGAGAAAGCCGGTTACAAGCCGGGTGAGCAGATCGCCTTGGGCCTGGACTGCGCGTCGAGTGAGTTCTATGCCGACGGCAAGTACACCTTCGACAAGCAGACTCGGACTCGCGAAGAGTTGATCGGGATCTACGAGAAGCTGTGCCAGAGCTACCCGATCGTGACCATCGAAGATGGCCTGGCCGAGGACGACTGGGACGGGTGGAAGCTTCTCACCGATAAGCTCGGCCGGAAGTGCCAGCTGGTGGGCGATGATTTGTTCGTGACCAACAAGACCCGTCTGGCTACCGGGATCGAGAAGGGGATCGCCAACTCGATCCTGGTCAAGGTAAACCAGATCGGATCGTTGACCGAGACTCTCGACACCATCCGGCTCGCCCAGCGCTCGGGCTACACATCGGTCATCTCCCACCGGTCGGGCGAAACCGAAGACGCGTTCATCGCGGACTTGGCAGTTGCCACCAACGCCGGACAGATCAAAACCGGAAGCCTTAGCCGAAGCGATCGCATCGCGAAGTACAACCAACTCCTCCGCATCGCCGATGAGCTCGGCTCGGCTCAGGAGTACGCGGGCAAGAGCGTCTTTCGGCGCTGAGCTCGGCGCGCGCTAGGACACCGCGAGGGAGCGCTGAGATAGCCCATCGCTCCCTCGCCGCCTCGCGGCCAGCCCCGAATCCACTCCTGTCTTCCAAGCTCGGCCTACTGGCCTCTCTCGACCAGTTCGAGTTGTGATTGACGAGACAGGTGGGTCGGGGCTTTTCTATGCGGCATGTCGACGTTCGTTCGGATGGCTGGGCTGGTGGGCTCGATGGCGCTGCTCGGTGGATGCAACCCCTTCGACAACCCCAGCTCGGGCACGGGTCCCGCGGCGCCCGCCACCCTGACCGCGGCAGTCGCAACCCCCGCACCACCACCTCCCACCTTCCCCGCGCCTTCAGCGACGGCCACCGCGGCGCCGAGCCCAAGCGCGGCACCGAGCCCAAGCGCGAGCGCAGCACCAACGGAATACTCTCGAGCGGGGCTCGCGGAGCTTCCGGAGAACTGCGTGGCAAGCACCGTGATCTTCCAGGCCTTGACCCGCAAGATCATCGACAGTGAGAACTTCGAGTGGCACTACGCCCGGCAGATCTTCGCCGCCGATCCCTGGTTCAAGATCCTCCCTCGCGGGAAGACCCCCAAGACCTCTCGGGAGATCTCGTTCTTCACCGCCGATCACACCCCCACCAAGGGTGTGGCGCTACTCGCGAAATGCGGCGACGCCGCGACCTGCACCCGCGCCGCCGCCCTGTACAAAACCATCACCCCCACCGGTAAGCCCGAGCTCGTGTGCGGCAAGACACCCACGCTCGAGAAGCTTCGGCCGGTGGTCATCATCCCCACCAAGGGGGACGAGGCAGAGCGGAAGCGCGTGATCCCAACCAAGAACAACGAGGTGATCCCCCTCTGCGTGCGCCTGGCCGCGTGCCGGGCCGTGAGAGACAAGACCCTGGATGGGGACCAGGCGTTGCTGTGCCAGCAGCACCCGAACCGCTTTCGGACCACCTGCGGGAAGAAGGACTCTTGCGCTGCCGTGCTGAGCTGCGCAGAGAAATAGCTGGGATCTTGGGACAAGACCGCTCGCCCCCCCCGCGAACTTGCCGAAATCCCCCTCCGCGGTAAGTTGGGCGCGGAGTCTCCCATGGGAAAATCGAAGGTAGCCGCGCTCAAGGTCAACCCTGCCACCATCCTCTCGGACATCACCAGGCTGTGCGAACTCGCGGGGATGAAGCAGGCGCTCGATGCTTCGGCAACCACCATCCTCAAGGACAACATCTCGTGGCACTACCCCTTCCCTGGAGCCAACACGACACCCTGGCAGATGGAAGGGACGATCCTTGCGCTGCGCAACAGCGGTTTCTGTGACGTCACCTGCGTGCAGAACAAGACGGTGGTCACCAACGCCTTCAAGGGCGAGGACCTCAATCACTACGTGCCGCTGTTCCGCAAATACGATGTGCCAGTGCTCTACAATTTCAAAGACTCAGACATGAAGTGGGTGGAGTACCGTCCGAAGGCCTCTCTGCACGTTCTGCACAAGATCTTCCCGGAGGGAATCCGAATCCCCGACTACTTCTTCGGCAAGAACATCGTTCATCTGCCCACCGTCAAGTGTCACATCTACACCACCACCACCGGGGCCATGAAGAACGCCTTTGGCGGGCTCCTCAACACCAAGCGTCACTACACGCACAGCTGGATCCACCGAACACTGGTCGACCTTCTGGCCATTCAGAAAGAGATCCATTCGGGTCTGTTCGCGATCATGGATGGAACAACGGCCGGAAATGGACCGGGGCCACGCACCATGATCCCTGTGATAAAGAACATCATGCTGGCGAGCGATGACCAGGTGGCGATCGACGCGGTGGCGGCCAAAATGATGGGCTTCGATCCGATGAGCTTGGAGTTCATCCGCGTGGCCCATGAGGATGGGCTCGGCGTGGGTGATCCTCGCGATATCGAGGTGGTGGGCAGTGATATCTCGGGCGAGAGCTGGAACTTCGAGGTGGGCGACAACGGAGCAAGCACGGTCGGTGACCTGATGTGGTTCGGTCCCCTCAAGCGCTTTCAGAAGCTGTTTTTCCACACCCCGCTGGTCAACGCGTTCGTGCTCGGCAGTGAAATCTACCACGACTACTATCGCTGGCCGTACAAGGACCGCGCGACCTTCGAGTCGTGGCAGAGCAGCACGGAGTGGGGGAAGCTCTTTGCCGCCTACGGCCGCGGCGAGAGCAGCCAGATCACCGGTGATCCGGGGGCCATCTCTGTCGACGGCTGAGCGCGCTCATCGGTTCACGTAAGAGGCCACAGTGGACGAGCCGTGCCGGGCGCACTAGGGTCTGCTTGCCATGATCGGTCGCGCCACCGCCTGCTTGCTCGGAGTTCTGCTCGGTTGTCACCCAGCCGAGCCGAAGAGGCACCCCGGGCACCAAACGCCCCGTCCTAGCCTGCCGCTCACCTCGGCTGTCCCACCTCAAGTCACAGCGACTGCTCTCACAGCCGAGCCTGCACCCGCCGTGACCTCGGTGGCGGCCACCGCTTCTGTCACGGAGCCGGCCCCGGCTCCGCCGGCGGGTATGCTGTTGGTTCCCGGCGGAACCTTCACGATGGGCACCGATCGCGGGGGTGAACCCGACGAGCGCCCAGCCCATCAGGTCACGGTGGAAAGCTTCTATTTGGATCGGCTCGAGGTGACCGTCGGCGAGTATCTCGGCTGCGTCGAGGCCGAGAGCTGCCCGATGTACCGTACGGACGCAGCTAAGAGCTGGGGCGCGGGCGACGACACCCGCTTTCGCCGCCCAAGACAACCGGTCTCCGGGATCTCCCAACCGGACGCCCTCAGTTACTGCAGGTTCGTGGAAAAGCGACTCCCGACCGAAGCCGAGTGGGAGCGTGCCGCCCGCGGCGACGACGATCGACGCTATCCCTGGGGCAACGAACCTCCCGATCCCAAACGTCACGGTTGCTTCGGATTGGGGGTGGGGCCGAGCGCCGGCACCACCGCCGACGTAGGCTCGTTTCCGCTCGGCGCAGGCCCCTACGGCCATCTCGATCTCGCGGGCAACGTCTGGGAGTGGACCGCCGACCACTATGATCCCTATGCGTATCGGCGAGCTACTCGCGAGCGTGGCGTGCCCGGCACCTGCGAAGAGATCCTGCGAACGCAGGAGGAGCTCCGCTCGAGCGGTCAGCAGGGCTTCACCGGAGCCAACCCCATCCCGACCGAGTGTGAGCGAGTCCTCCGCGGTGGCGCCTTCAACTATCCTGGGCCGGGCCTGCGCGTGACCAACCGGGTGCATCATCCCGAGAGCTGGCGGATCCTGGTGGCGGGCTTCCGCTGCGCGAAAGAGCTCACGGCGCCCTGAGATTCTCCACGGCGGGACTGTGCGGAGACCAGTGGTCACCCGCCTTCTGCCCTGGACGCGAAGAGGGATCGGCCTAGGAGAACAACGGGGGTCACACCCACACCCTCGGTCGCAGCCCCGAGACCGCGAGCCACCATCACAGTCGCCCAGTTGTGAATTCGAATCAAGCCAGCGGGTCGCGGTGGTAAGGCCACAACCCACATCGCAGGCCTACCCGTCGAGGACTTCAACGCCATCGCCGCTCGGCTGTGTCAAGGTTTGGGGTGCAGTACCGTGCGGGGCCGTACCGATCTGCTCCTCATCGGTTCGCTCCATGAGCGCGCGGGGCAGTGGCTCGACAAGGCGGGTAACCTCCGGGCGTTGGTCGGGACCAGACCCGCGTTTCTGGCACCTCCGTCGGTAGTCGAGACCAACCGCGAGCTGCCAGCCAGTCTAAGGTCACCGATGAAGCGCGCCGACGTGAAAGGCAGCGCCGAGGTCGCGATCGTGACGAAGGCCGATCAGCCATCGGGGGAGCCGACGCATGGAACCGTACGCCACATCCTGACCAACTCCGCGGTTCATCCACGAGGGATCAAGGTTCGGTTCGAGATCGGCGAGGTCGGCCGGGTGCAACTGATCTGCGAACAAGCGGCGCTGGAACGCCAACACGCGTGCTCCGGCAGCCGCTGCCAGACGGGTCCCCAACAGAGGCAACTTGACGGGTCCGTGCCGACGAAGGATTCTCGGTGCGACGATATGCGCACGAAGCAAGCTCGAGTTGGGTTGGTCTGTACCGTGAGCTGGGTCTGCGCCTGTTGCCCGCTGGCAAGGCCAACCGAGCATCACGCCGTGGCCGCGCCGCAGATGGCGCCCGCGCCGCAGATGGCGCCCGCGCTCGTGGTCGCACCACCCTCGACTCCCGCCCCAACTACTACTTGTTCCTCGGCGCAGTCCCCCCTGCCACCGCCCGCTCCTCCTCCCACCAAGACCGCGTTGGCAGCGCGCGTGAGACTGCCGGCCGTCTTCAGCACCACACTTCCCGCCAGCTTCGCTCTGGACGGGAAGCTCGACGAGTGGGGGGAGCTCCACGAGCCAAACGCCGATTTTCTTGCGCTGGTGTTCAGCCGAAAGGGCCTCATCATCGCAGGTCAGCTGTCGACGAAGCACGCAACTCTCGAGCTCAGCCTTCCGTCGATGCCACTCCCCTCCGTCGGCGTCGCCTTCGAGCGCGCAGGGGCACTTCCCGAATACCATTGCATCCGCGAAGCGTGGTGGTCCGAGAAACTCTTGTCCCCCGAGCGAAGCCAGGCCTGCTTCACTGAGCTCCGTCGCGACGCCGCCTATCGAGAGAATTATGCAGCAAGTTTCGTTAGGACCTACGTCATCGACGCCTTGGGTCTTCGGCGTCTGGGTGAAACGACCTCACTGCCTACGATCGATGCTCGCGCCGAACAATGCAGCATCGTCGAGGATAGGCTGCTCATCGAGACAACGCTCGCGGCTCGCGCCCTGCCGCGCCTCGGACTCTGTACGGCGCCAGAAGTCGGGGTCCGCCTTCACGTGTCCCCAGAAGAGTCGACGGAAGCGCGAATCACTCTACCAACCCCTTGGGACTTTGATTCAAACCTGCCACTTCGAAAAGTTCTGTGCAGAAGATTCAACGAACCACAGCCCATGAGCTACGATCCCGCCTTCAGCTATCAACCGGGCGTGGAGGATACCCTCACCGCGCATGGGCATCGTTACGTCGGCAGGAGGGTTGGGGCACTCAGCTGGGTTGCAACCGATCCGAGGCGGCTCGTCACCAAAGCAGTGACACTTCCAACCCGCGGGGTGCGCTTGGGGCGCGTCGAGGTCCGCATGCTTCCCGCCGAGTTCGGAGCCGCGCTGGTCTTGGTCGATCGCGTGCCGGTCGACCTGATCCGCACTGGCGGCCAGGCTCGCGCCTTGGTGAGGGATGGCGAGATTCAGCTCATCGAGTCGTTTGTCGGCATTGATGACGCGAGTCTACGCGCCGCCGTAACCTGGGAGTTCCTGCGAGTCGCGGATGATGGCGCGGTCCTCGATGGACAACAGCTGGACACCCTGTCTTCGGGCGAGTTGGATCGGGCCTACCACGATGCATCGTTTTCCCGCATCGGAGCTCGACGGACCCAGGCGCCACAGGCCCAAATGGACGGTCTCACCTGGGTGGAGTGGCAGTACTCGTCCGAGAACAAGCGCTACGAACTCGCCGAACAACGGTAGCGGCTATTGGGGTGGCCGGGCACCGGGTTGATTCCAAAACGATTCACCCAAGATGGGTCGATCTGGCGGACAAGGCGACGTGGTCTCATCACCACCACATGGCCGTTTCCTAGCCGTTCGTAGGTCGCTACGGAAGTCGCAGATCTCGCGGCACGCCGGGGCCAGTCTTCGTCGTTCGCCGGGTCAGCGATCAGGCGTCGCCACTAGCCCGTGCCCGCAGCAGGCACGGCTCGTTGCCTTCGATGACTCCCTTCCCGCAGACCGCAACGACGCAAACGCTGAGAAAACGGGTGGAACCACCCCCTCGTCGACCGTCACTCCCAATCCAAAACGAGCGGACTTCGGACTGCGATCACGGGCACCGAGCATTCACTGCGCGGAAGTTCCGAACCCAAACGCGTACTCGAAGTCCTTGTCGAGGCCTTTGGTCGAGGCAGGATAGCTGAGCCCCTTGGCGATCTTGGTGATGCACTCAGCGAGCTTCACGTCCTTGATCGTGCTCTCATCGATGGCCACTGCGGCGGTCTTCACCTTGCCGGCCGCGTCCAGTTCCATCCGCAGTATGACCGTCCCCTTGAGGTCGGCGGTCAGCTTCCGCGCATCCTCGTAACACTTCTTGAAGGCTGGACGGTTCTGCACGACGATCTTCTTGATGCTCTCGGTGGTGCGCGAGTCATCCGTCACATTCTTCTGGTCGCCCTCTGGGGTGGAAGCCGCAGCGGGTTCGCTCGGGGCGGAGCTCTCGGCAGGTGCGGCCGTGGTGGCAGGCGGAGCCGTGGGCTCAACCTCGGCTGGAACCGCGGCTTCCGCGGGCTCAGGAGCAGCTTCGGCGGACGGCGAGTTCGCGGCGGAGGAGCCACAGCCGGCCAGGGCAAGTACCATCGTGACGACGACTGATGCGGGGAGGAGGAAGCGCTGCATGATGGATATCATAACGCTGCCCTTGCCCGATCCGTGAGCCTAAAAATCTCCCCACACCTGGGTAACAAATACGCAACGGGCAGGGCCGAGGGTCACGGAAGTCCGTGTTCTCGACACTGCCCGTCTTCGGCTCCCACGTGGGCAGGAGCCAGCTCAGATTGGGCTCACAGCGGATCGCAAACGAACACGTCGGTTCCCGAGACAACCGTGCACCGACAGCTCAACCCCTCCGGAGTACTACAAGGATCGCTGTAGATAGACTCTGGATCACCCAGACTCTCACCACAGGCCACGCCTTCCGCCGCGCCCTCGCGGCAGGCGTCATCGCACATCCACTCGGAAACCTCGGCGCTGACCGAGTCACACATGCAGATCGACGTGTCCAGACTGCAAAGCTCACCGGTGTCGGCAACGCTGCAGTCGCGCCCCTCCTCGACCGTCGGCGCACATGCTAAGAGTTCTTCACCCGCGCCACCTTCACCACCGCTGCCACCCTCACCGGTGCTCCCAGCGGCTGCGCCTGCGCTGCCACCCTCGCCGGTGCTCCCAGCGGCTGCGCCTGCACTGCCACCTTCGCCTGCACTGCCAGCCTCGCCTGCACTGCCACCTTCGCCGGTGCTCCCAGCCTCGCCGGTGCTCCCAGCTTCGCCTGCACTGCCGGCCTCGCCTGCACTGCCGGCCTCGCCTGCACTGCCGGCCTCGCCTGCACTGCCACCTTCGCCGGTGCTCCCAGCCTCGCCGGTGCTCCCAGCTTCGCCGGTGCTCCCAGCCTCGCCGGTGCTCCCAGCTTCGCCAGTGCCTCCAGCCTCGCCACCCGCTCCGCCCGCACCGCTCTCGCCGCATACCCACTCATCGGTGGGTCCTGGAACGTCGGTACAGACACAGGTCTCGGTGCCGTTCGAACAGGAGCTGTCCGTTTCAGCATCGCAATCCATACCGGTGACGGTGCCCTCGGGGCATGAATCGCCCGAGGTGCCACCACCACCAGCCTGATTCTCGCCAGCAGCACCACCTTCACCCGTGCCACCAGCAGCGCCGCCCTCTCCGCCACCGATCGGAGTGCAGATCCAGCTGCCGTCATCGCCGCAGACACAGGTGCGGTTGCTACGCTCACACACCTCGGTATCGATCTCGGGGTTGCAGGCGTCGCCCGTGCTGGTGCCCGGGACGCAGCTCGACTCGCCAGTGGATCCCGCGACGGAGGTATTCCCCGCCTCGCCGGTCATCCCGCCCTGTTCGTTGCCGCCACCCGCCTCGCCGGTCGTTCCACCCTGTTCATTACCAGTGTCGCCACCCTCCCCGCTCGTCTCACCACCCTGACCCGGTCGCCCACCGCTCGGGGGTTGGCTGTCGCCACCGGTGCCATCGTTGTCACCACCCACGCCCTGAGCCTGACCACCCTGGCCCGAGGTAGAGCCACCGCGTCCGGTAGAACCACCCAAGGTTGACACGGGCCTCCCACCGGTACCGCTCGGCACGTAGCCGCCCATGCCCCCGCCGCCACCCACACCTGCTTCGTCGCCATCGGAGGAATCCTCTCCCCCACAGGCAACGAACGAGGAGGCCGATGCCAGGATCGCGATGAGAGCAAACTGCCCGAGCGAGCGCTTTCGTGTCGTCATATGTATTTCCTCCGGCTCAAATATGGACTTCCCCGAGCCACGGTACTCTTGTCGAACAACTGTTCGAATGGAACCAAGAGCGTGGATCTTCCTTCCATCTCGCAGGAACAGCAACGGGTTTCGCGCTCGTTCGACATTTTCCCGGTCCGTAACACCATGGCGGTCCACTTTCGCGCAATCAGGCTCGATAATCGCTGCAGCACTGAACGAAACCTTCGGCTGCGCACCTGGTTCGAGGTGAGTTCATCCTCACCCGCTGAACTCCATCCCCACGGATCGGGTGAGCTGCCGGTGCTGTTGGCTGCCACCCCCAGGGCACCACTCTGGCGCCTCCCTAAGCGACGGCCGGCCGACTTGTCACAGCATGCAAAAATGGTGAGCCGTATTTCGCGACCCATCCCACTGCTGGGTTGCACGCCATGCCGAAGCCATTCAATCCCGAGCTAAGAGAGAAGATCGCGCGGGCCCTCGAGATCGAGCCGCTCTCGTCTCGTGTGGGCGAGCAGTTCGGTGTGAGCGCCAGCTTCGTCCGTAAGCTCCGTGTCCAACTGCGCAACGAAGGGTCGATCCTTCCGAAGCGCGGCGGTCGTCGACACTACCTCGTCGCAACCGAGCATGAGAATTCCCTTCGTGCCATCGTCACCGAGCTTCCGCAGGCCACTCTCCGAGACATCGGAACCCAGCTACGGGAACGCACGGGGATCGAGGTCAGTGTGGTTACGGTCTGGCGCACGCTGCGTCGACTCGGGATAACCACCGCCCAACGCCGCGAGAGCGTGGCCTGAGACCCGCCTCCGCCCCCCGCCTGCTTGGTAGGGATTTTCCCGATATTTCTGGGGGTTCAGGGGCAAAGGCAGCGCTAGCGCCCCGCTTCATCCTTGCATCCCCTCCCACCTGCGGCTAATGCCCACCCATGATTTGGTCCGGCTCACCCCTTGCCCGCCTGCTGTCAGTCTTTGGTTTCGCGACGCTGGTGTCGCTCCCTGCCGTGGCTCAGGCACAGTCGCGGATCGGAGTGGTCGATACCCAGCGCGCCATCATGGAAACAGAGGAGGGGCTGCGCGCACAAGCCACGCTGAAGAAGTTGTTCGACAGCAAGCAGCGTGAGCTCGACAAGAAGCAGGAAGATCTTCAGAAGGAGCGCGAAGACATCGAGAAGCAGCGCAAGGTGTTGAGCGCCGAGGCATGGCAGAAGCGGGCCGAGGTGTGGCAGCGCGAGATGGCGGAACTGCAGGCGGTCTTTCTGGAGTACAACAAGGAAATTCAGAAGAAGCAGAATGAACTGACCCAGCCTATCTTCCAGAAGACGCTGGGCGCTGTTCGCCGCATCGCTACCACCGAAGGCTTCGATATCGTGGTTGACAAGCAAGCCGTCCCCTACGTGCGGGGCGACATGGAGCTCACCGACAAGGTGATCCAGATGGTCAACGGGGGCGCGGTACCGGAGAGCACTGAAGCGAAGCCCGACCAGCCGAAGCAGGTGCCTACACCAGCTCCTGCTACTCCGGTCCCTGCCGCTCCAGCTTCCGCTCCCGCGAGGTGAGCGGATTCGGTCGAGGCCGAAGGTTCACACGAACTGGTCTCACGTTGACGCTGACCCGCTCGGCTCAGCCGTCGTGAAACATGTCGTCAAAGGCCCGCTCGAACTCATCCTCACCATTGGCCGCCCTGGCCACTTTGGGTGGCGCTGCCGCGGTGGGCTGTCCTAGTGCGAGCAGGCGCGCCGATACATCCCGGTAGTTGGGATCGCGCACGGCGATTCGGGTCAAGTACTCCACCGCCTTCTCGTACTCACCGCGCATCTCGTGAGTGATGGCGAGATCATACGAGAGGTTCAGCTCCTGCTCCTCGGTCCTGTTCCGCGACTCGAGCCCACGACCGTAGGCAACAATCGCCTGCTCGAGTTCGTTCTGCTCGAGGTGGATGAGCCCAATCATCGCGTAGCACATGCACTCACGGTGGGGATCGCGGGCGGCCAGACCAAACTCCTTGATCGCGTCCCCAACCAGCCCCATCTCCTTGTACGCTACGCCCAAGTCGTAGTGCGTGGCAGTGTCGCTCTCATCAACCTGTGAGCGCACGCCCTCTTTGAACTGGGCAAACATGGTGTCGGCATCGACCAGCGCCACCGGCGACGCGCCAGCATGGTCCATCTCCAAGTGGTCGAGCGCCTGAAAGGAGGCCGAAAGCTCCTCATCGTCGTCGTAGTCGAGAGGGACTACCTGAGACTCTTCGCGCGGGGCCGGAGCGACGCTCGCAGAGAGACCCAGCTCCTGCAGCTTCTCGAGGACCAGCGGGTGCTGGGGAGTTCGCTTGAGTTGGGCAAGCAGCAACTGATGCGCCTGCTCGAGTTCGCCTGCCGCTGCCAGCGACTCGGCCTGGTCGAGGGTGTCTTCGAGTGGCAAAATGCCTGAGTGCTGCGGTTGCGGTTGTCGGACACCGCGCTCGTCGAGCGCATCGTCGAGCGAGAAACTCGGCAACTCTGACTGCGGCAACGAAACGTTCTCTTCACCAAAGGGAGCGTCCACGTATTCGAAGGAAGGCACCTGACTACCTTCACGACGTCCATCATCCAAACCCTCCAGATCGTAGGAGGGCAAACTGGAAGGGGACTTCGGCGCAGCCGGGGCAGGCTCGATGGAACGCGACGCCGGCTGCGGAGGCGCCCGTCCGTAGATTTCCGTATACAGCTGGACCGCGAGCGGACGAGTCGGCTGCGCGGCAATCACCTCCGAGACGAAAGCCCCTGCCTCCTCCTTGTAGCCGTACTCGATGAGGATCTTGGCGATGGTGAGGCACTCGTTCCACATCCCCTCGTGGTCACCCTGCTCGTAGAGCACTTCCCGCAGGCGATAGCGCAGATCGAGCGAATTGGGGTAGATGACCAGACCCTGCGAAAGGACGGCGATGGCCTGAGGAAAGAGGCGGAGCCGCCGTGAAGCGTCGGCATCGGCAAGGATTCTCTGGATCTCGGCCTCGGGATCGATGGGGGGAACGCTGGTCTGTCCGGCAAAGTCAGAGGCAGGCGCACCAGTGTCGACGAACTCGATGTCGTCGTCGATCTCTTCAACGTCGTCGATCTCCTCGATCTCGTCGTCCGAAAGCTCAGTGACCACCGGCGCCGGAATGGAGGCGGGCGCAAGTGAGCGGGGAGGAGGAAGCGAGGCCCCCACCGCCGCCGGTGCCTCCGGCTGACTCATGAGCAGCATCGCCCGCACCTGGTCATCGTTCGGCGCCACCTGCGCGAGGTAGTGGACGAGCTGGGCAAACAGCTTATGCTCCCCCTTCTCGCGCGCCAAAATGGCCATCTGCTTCTGGACCTCGACTGCCTTGTCGGACTGCTCAAGGAGGTTGAAGGCCTGCGCCAGCATCCCGAGTACCGACAGGTCCTTCGGATCGGCCTGAAAGCAGATCTGCAGTTTGCTCAGCGCCTGAAGACCGTCGTTGCGAGTCCCGCGTTGCAGATAGATCTCCGCTGCCAGCTTGGCGAGGCTCGGATCAGCCCGGAAGTGCAGCCCTCGCTCGACGACGCGAGCCGCATCCTCGTGGCGGCCGAGCTTCAGCAGGAGCTCGGAGGCCTTCCCAAAGGCTGCCTGCCCACCCTCCAGATCTGCCAGGTGACACAGCGCCTCGGCGAGCCGGACATGCGTGAGGGGATTGCCAGGATCGAGCGCCACCATCTCGCGGAAGGTGGCGACCGCCTCGTTCCGCTTGCCCACCCTCAGCAACCGCGTGGCAACTTCGTCGTAGGCCTGGATGGCATCGCTGGTGAGCTGGAGCTTCGCGTAGATCTTGGCGAGCCGTGGCGTAACGTGGGCGAAGCGCTCGGCGAGGTCCGGGGAACGCTTCTGGATGTGCTCGCGGATCTGCTTGTAAACAGCCACGGCCTTCACCGGAAAGCCTTGGGTCTCGTAGAGCTGCCCCACCCTGTCGTAGGTCGCCATCGCATCCGCAAAGGCCTGCATGCGGATCTGGAGATCTCCGAGCTTCAACAGGGTTCGGCTGTCGTTTGGTTCCTCGCGCAGGATGCGCTGATACTCCTCGAGTGCGCGGTCGTACCGCCTCTTCTCGATGAATTTCTGCGCCTGCTGCAGCGCCTTTTCTCGATCGATAGCCACGTTGGGAATTACCGAAGCCGAGCCGATTCAGCTAGAGACGGACGGTTGACCCAGGGCGTAACAGGTGCACGTATGGTCGGCCTGGTAACCGGCTCAGCTGCTGGCATGCACCCGTAATCATACACTGCCGCCCCTCGTTCGGTAGAGTTACCGGCATGGCCTCCTGAATCCCGGCCGGCCGCACAAGCTCGCAGGGAGCTTGCTCGGAGGTACCCCGAGGACGGTATGCTGAGGCACGTGATCGCCCTCAACTGCTCCCGAGCCCCCTTCGCCAAGAGCCACAACGGATTTGATGGTGCACACCTCACCCGTTTGCTCGAGTGCAGCCTGGCCCATGGGGCAGACTATGCCGATCTGTTCTTCGAGTACACCGAGTACGCGGCACTCGTGCTCGAGGAAGGTCTGGTGCGGCAAGCCACCAGTGGCGTCCATCTAGGCCTTGGTGTGCGTGCCTGCGTTGGAGAGTCCACGGGATTCGCCCACACCGAGGAGTTGACCTGGGAGAGCATGAAACGCGCCGCCGAAACCGCGGCGCGGATCGCCAAGGCAGGGGGAGCGGGTATCGCGAGCCAGCTGGTGGAGCGTGAGCTCCCTCACCGCTATCCCGTCGTACGTGCCTCGATCGATGAGGCGCACATGCACAAGCGTCGTCTGCTCGCCCGAGCGCACGACGCGGCGTTTGCCTGCGATCCGCGGGTGGTGCGGGTGGAGACCAGCTTGGTGGAACAAGTCCGTGAGGTGATGATCCTGACCAGCGATGGGGGATGGGCGAGCGACAGCCAGCCCATGCTGCGGTTCCACATCCGCGCAGTCCTAGAAGATGGCAGCAGGCGCGAAGCAGGGCGCAGTGGCGGAGGTGGTCGGCTTGGCCTCGAGTACTTCGACCAGCACCCCGTTTCTGCCCATGCGGCAGAAGCCGTTCGCCAGGCTACAGTGTTGCTGGAAGCAAAGCCTGCACCGGCGGGCCAGTTGGAGGTGGTTCTCGGTCCAGGCGACAGCGGCATCCTGCTTCACGAGGCGATCGGCCACGGATTGGAGGCTGATTTCAATCGTCGCGGAACCAGCAACTACTCGGGTCGGTTGGGGCAGATGGTGGCAAGTCCTCTGTGCACGGTGGTGGATGATCCAGGCCTTCTTCACGGCCGCGGGAGCATCAACGTGGATGATGAGGCTTGCTCCGCCGAGCGGACAGTGCTGATCGAGGAGGGGCGGCTGCGAGGCTACCTGCATGACCGGATGTCCGCCCACCATTTCGGCGTTCCGGCCACCGGAAATGGTCGGCGTGAGAGCTACTCCTCCGTAACCCTTCCACGGATGACGAACACCCTGCTCCTCGCCGGCCCCCATGCTCCCGAGGAGATCATCGGCTCGGTCAAGCGGGGGATCTTCGCTCGGGCGTTCGGGGGCGGACAGGTTGACATTGCAAATGGGGACTTCGTTTTCAACCTGACTGAAAGCTATCTGATCGAGGACGGAAAAATCACCACGCCCTTGAAGGGGGTGAACCTGATTGGCAACGGTCCCGAAACATTGAGTGGTGTAACGATGTTGGGCAGCGACTTAGTCGTCTCCGACGGGATCTGGACCTGCGGCAAAGCCGGACAGAGCGTACCCGTCGGGGTCGCCTGTCCAACCATCAAGCTCTCCCGGATCACCGTCGGTGGCACCCAAATTGGCTGAACCTGTACGCGCTCGTCACACGACCTTCGTTGGTGTGCTCGGGCATATCCAACACCTCGAACGCGAGGACGGTGCGGCCTCGACGTTGAGGCAGCTCGGTGCGGTGGTAAGAACCCTGGATCTCTGGGACGACCCCGTGAGTCTGATCGACGACGCTGATGACGAGCTCGGGATTCGCCCGCGGGCTCTGGTCTTCGAGGCGCTCGATCGGCCGGATCTAGCGGTCGCCGCTCTGCGCGCCGTGCGCCGCGAGCCATACTTCGCGAACGTGGGGGCACTGATCTCAGTGACCGTAGGACAGATCGCGCGTATCGAACCCTCGAGTGGCTTCGATGACTTCTGCCTCTTTCCGTACGTCCCCGAGGAGCTGTACGGGCGAATCCGCGCGCTGGAGTGGCGTCGCAGCGAGTTCGCGACCGAAGAGCGGCACAAAGTCGGCGGCATCGTGGTGGACAAGACCGGACACGAGGTCTGGGTGGACGGACGCCCAGTGGCGCTCACCACCAAGGAGTTCGCACTGCTGGCTTACCTCTGTGAGCGGCGCGGTAAGGTGCTCTCGCGGGAGCACCTTCTGGCGCGCGTGTGGGGAAATCGCTACGAAGGCGGGCCGCGCACCGTGGACATCCACGTGCGCCGCCTGAGGGCCAAGCTTGGTCCCCTCCTCCCTCTGGAAACGCTACGGGGATCGGGGTACAAGCTCCGCATGCCCGACTCTGAAAGCGAATCCAGCGGGGAGCCCAGCCACGAATGATCGTCGTCTCGACCGGATGTCCCTCCGGAATTGGTCCAGAGATCTCGGTGGCGGCTGCGGCAACACGACGCCATCCACCGCTCTTGGTCGGTGAGCTCGCGACGCTCCGTGAGGCAGCCGTTGTGGTCGGGGTCGATCCAGCTCGGCTCGTCCCGTACACAGGTGCCCGACTCAAATTGAGGCAGGTTCCGGTGCTGTCGGTGGGTCCAGAGCTGAGCCGGCGCGATCGCGCCCCCGGCCGTCCCTCGAAACTCTCTGGCATAGCTCAGCTTGCTTACGTCGATGCGGCCTTTGATTGGGTAAAGAGCCACGCGCCGAAGGCTGTCTTGGTCACCGCTCCTGTCAGCAAATCGGTGATCGCGACCTCAGGCGCCCCAGGCTCGAGGCGGTTCCTCGGGCACACGGAATGGCTGGAGCGCCGCGACGGGGCAAGCTTCAGCGTGATGTGCTTCGCGGGTCCGCGCTTCTCGACCAGCCTGGTCACCACTCACCTCCCGATTGCCCGCGTTCCACGCGCTCTGTCACCCGAGAAGGTGGCCCGCAGCACCCTGGCCTTGGCCGAGCTTCTGCTCGAATCGGGGGTGGTGCGCCCCCAAATCGCCGTCTGCTCACTCAATCCCCATGCCGGAGAGGGAGAACTCATCGGGCACGAAGAGGCCACAGCGATCAGCCCAGGAATCGCGGTGGCGCGCCGGCGGTTGGGGCGACGCGCCGTGCTCATCGGTCCCATCGGAGCCGAAACCGCCTATCGCAAGGCTGCCTTGGGGCACTTCGCCGGCGTCGTGGCGATGTACCACGACCAGGCCACCATCCCCATGAAGCTGCTCTCCTTTGGATCCGCAGTGAACGTGACCTGGGGCCTGTCCATCGTGCGCACCAGCGTGGATCACGGGACGGGCTACGACATCGCCTGGAAGAACCAGGCCGATCCGGCGGGAATGAACGCGGCAATCGACCTTGCGGCGCGGCTCGAGCGCGGGCGATGAGCGCCAAGGCCAGAAGCCACAGCGCCTGTTTGGTCCAACAGCTAGAAAGTGATCTGCGCGCCCAGTTCCCCACCAGGATTTGGACCGCTCGAGAGCTGCGCGTGCTGTCCCTCCGCGCAGTTCTCCGCCCCATCCTCGCACCGCAGCTGAGCCAACCGGGTACCGGGCTGCGGCTCTTCGATGAGACGTTTCTTCAGATCCGTGAGCTCCCAGCAGTCACGCTCGAAACGGCGGCCGAGCAGCAGCCGACCATGCTGGTTCCTCTGCTCGAAGAACTCCTCGCGGCACCGGTCTTCGACGACACACTATCGGAATCGGCCTCGCGCCGCGGGCTGAAGCGGCGGCTCGGCGCCTATTACACTCCCACCGCGATCGTCGAAGAGGTGGTGCAACGCGCCCTCGGGTTTCCCCTACGCGAAGCGACCCCGATGCTCCGAGTCTGCGATCCTGCGGTGGGTGCAGGCCGAACGGCGGCGGTGGCAGGCGTTGGTACCAGGATGCTCCGAGTCTGCGATCCTGCGGTGGGTGCAGGGGCGTTCTTGCTCGGAGTCGCTCGCCAATTGAGCCGGGCGATACCATGTGACGACACCGACCAGAGGCCCATGACCCCTTTGGCAATGCGCCAGCGGGTTCTTCAGGGTCTGTTCGGTTTCGACGTCGACCCTCTGGCGGTGGCGGTCACCGAGGCCAGTCTTGCGTGGTGGCTGAACGATCCAGACGGCACCGCGGCAACCTTGCGTGCTCACGTCGAGCTCCGTGACTCACTGTCCAATCCGCCCGACTCCGTGTACGATCTGGTGATCGGTAACCCGCCTTGGGTGGCCTTCGCGGGTCGCGCCAGCCAGCCACTCGAACCTTCCCTGCGCGCCCACCTTCGGCGAAGCTTCGCCGCCTTCCGCGGCTATCCAACACTGCACGGTTGCTTCGTCGAACTCGCTTGCCGCCTCGCACCAGACGGTCGCATCGCGCTGCTCTTGCCCAGTCCGGTTGCCGATCTCGAAGGTTACGCGCCGATCCGTCGGGTACTGACGGCTCGGCATCAGCCCGAGCTGCCACTGATCGAGTATGGCCAAGATGCCTTTCCGGGGGTGACTCAACCCTGCTTCGGCCTGATCGCTCAGGCCGTGACATCGGCCTGTTCGCGACCCGAGCCTTTTTCCCTGAGTGAACGCTCGTCGTATGTCGATTCAGCAGTGCCGCTCCAAGCACCCTCGGCCCTCACGGAACTGCGCACCGATCACACCTTCCCCAGCCGCGTGTTTCGCGAACTCGGGCTCCAGACCACCTCGCTCGTGACCGCGCGGCTGCTTCATCGGGGCCCCGCGCCGATGCCACCATTCATCGTGCCGCTGCTCGAAGGACGCGACGTCAGCGAGTTTCGCGAAGGGCCATCACGGCTTTTCTTCTCACCCGATCCGGAGGTTCTGCACCAAGCCCGGTGTCGCCTCCGACCCCACACGCTCTATCGGAGCGTCGACTTCGTGATCCGGCAGACGGCACGCTACCCGATCGCTGCGCCCCATGACGGGCGGATCTTCCGCAACTCTCTTCTGGCCGGCTTCGAGGTGGCCCCATGGACCGGTTCGGTGCTGATCGGACTTCTCAACTCCACGCTGCTCCGCGCCCTGCATCTCAGTCAGCGACGCGACGCCCGGCAGCGCAGCTTCCCGCAGGTGAAAATCGGGCATCTCCGCGCCCTGCCGGCACCGTACTTCGACCAAGATCGAGCCCACGAGTTGAGCGACTTGGTGAGGGACATGGCGGTGTCACCAGCGAGCCAACAGCTCCGCCAGAAGCTTGACGCCGCTGTCTACGCGTGGTTCGGCGTCACCGCCAGCGATGCCACTGTCATCGATCGATACTACCAAGAGCGCGTTCTGCCGCAGCGCCGCACGCCCGCCGAGCCGGGGCCCTGAGGTGCTGGCTCCCCAGTCACGAAGTGCCCACACGGCCGGTTTGCAGAATGCTGCCAATAGTGGCATCGCTGGAGGGTGAATCTGGCCGACATCGAGCGAGCGGCCGCCGAGCTGCGCAGCGGCGGCCTGGTTGCATTTCCAACCGAAACTGTCTACGGCCTAGGCGCCCACGCGCTCTCGGTGGATGCGGTCTGCAAGGTCTTCGAACTCAAGGCGCGACCACGCTTCGATCCGTTGATCGTCCACACCGAGAACGAGCACCAGGCTTTTGCGCTCGCGGAATACGTTCCTGAAGCAGCCCGACGCCTGGCCACTCGATTCTGGCCGGGTCCGCTCACCCTGGTTCTCGAGAAGCGCTCCCACGTACCTGATCTTGTCACCGCCGGTCTTCCGAGCGTAGCCCTCCGGGTGCCGGCACACCCCGTGGCGCTTCAACTGCTGCACAGCTTCGGTGGTCCGATCGCAGCCCCGAGCGCCAACCGCTTCGGTCGCCTGAGCCCTACTCAAGCCAGCCACGTTCGGGAGGAGTTTGGGGAGCAGACACCGCTCTTGTTGGATGGAGGAGCATGTCGAACCGGCGTGGAGTCCACCATCGTCTCACTGCTGGAGGATCCGCCGGTGCTGCTGCGGCCCGGGGGGGTGTCGGTTGAGGCACTCGAATCGGTGCTCGGAGTTCTGAGCATACCGCGACGCGATCCGGAACAACCGTCAGCACCAGGCCAGCTACCCTCGCACTACGCCCCACGAACCCCACTCATCCTGCTCGAGATTGGTGCGGACCTCCCGTCTCTCCCCGGTCGACTCGGCCTTCTGTCGCCGTTTCCTGTGACTCACCTCCAAGGCTTCACCAAAGTCGAGATTCTGAGCCCCACGCTCGATCTCTCCGAGGCGGCACGGAACCTGTTCGGCGCACTCCGTCGCCTCGATAGCCTCGAGCTCGACACCATCCTGGCCCGACCGGCACCCAGCATCGGGCTCGGTCTCGCCATCAATGATCGACTGCACCGCGCCAGCCAGGCGGTAACGTGGACACGCTCGATAGCACCACGATAGATCCATGCGTGGTGACGATCCTCGATTGATCCCGAAGGCGGTCTGGTTTTCTGGACGACATCGCCACCATCGCGCAAGGGTCGATTCGCCGGGCCCCACCTGGCATGGTGACGCCCACACTCGAGCAGCTGAGTCAAGACAAGTGACCAAGAGGTCGGGAGCGTCCTCGCTCGACCGCGGCTCTTCCGTCTAGCGTGCGGGGTAGCAACCCTCGCCCACTCGAGTTCCCGATTCGCCGCCCCATGTTTAGTCGAGATCCGTCATCACGTCCGTCCACACCGAGCCTGGCAACTGACAAGTGCGGCGCAAGAAATGGTGGTATTGGCGCGACAGCTCGCGATCGACCGGTTCTGGTTCAGTCCAGAAGCTGTCAAGTGACCCTTGGTGCGTGAGCCCAGCCATGTCGTAGACAGCGTTCCCCATGCACTTGGTGGGCGTACCATAGCCAACCGCAGACAGCCCCACCGTACTGTTGATCACCAC
This sequence comes from uncultured Polyangiaceae bacterium, assembly GCA_964396375.1. GTDB lineage: Bacteria > Myxococcota_A > Polyangia > Polyangiales > Polyangiaceae > FEN-1139. The sequence goes on from CAYNEY010000005.1 coordinate 97,391, forward strand.
GGCTCCACGGGCGCGGCGCAGGGCATGCGGGAGGTTGATCAGATCCACATAGACCAGACGCCCACCGAGACCGTGTCGAACCTCTAGGTCGCGCACCAGTCGCTGGTAGTCTCGGTACGGACGATCGAAGGGATGATGCTTGAGCACGAGCGAGGTCTTGGGGGGCGCGTGCTTGGCAAAGGATTCGACGACTTCCTCGATGAAGTCTTCGATGCACCGGTAGGGGCTGTGCGAAATCTGGGAGTCGAGATGCACCTGGAGCGCCACCAGGAAGTAGGGAGGCATCTGGTCGTGCATGATCTTCCGGGCGACTCGGGCGTCACGGAGATGGTGCCATAGCTTGCGCATGAGACCGCGAGCCCAGTAGCTGGCCTGCACGAACACGCGAATGTCGCGGTGATGCCGATAGTACGGAAAGAAAGGTCGACCAAACGCGCAGGCGATGGCGTTCAGGATGGTCACCAGCGCGGCAATGAGAAAGGCGTTCTTGATCCTCGGCCCCGGGGCAAACGAGCCTGGAACCTGTGCCGCATAGAACGCTGGGTCGCGGGGAAGGCTCGAATTACCGTTCACACCGCCACGCTCGAAGGTGACGAAGTTGGGGCGAATATAGCCTTCCTCGAAAACCCCGACCTCGACCCCGCGCGCGCGCGCCCGCTCGATCGCGACCCGGTGGATGGGGCGACAGTCCCCGAACAGGAGCACCGCATCGATGCGTCGTTGTTCGAGGAGGCGCTCGAAGTACTCGCCCCAGTTCTCCATCGGACCCCGATAGCAAACCGTGTCCGGACCGTGGCAAAACAGCCAGTCGCCACCGTGGAAGTTCACCTTCAGCACCGAACGAGCGACGCGCCTTAGCCGCACCAGCAGTCGCGCGAACAGAGGGCCGTTCGGCCCTTGCAGCAGCAGCAGGTGCTTCCCAGCATATTCAGCGAACATGCCAGGACCTTCCAAGGATCCGAAGCAAGTTGACGGCACGGCGAACCACCCGCAGCTGCGGGTAGGTTACCCAGCGACTGGTCTTACAAGCGCCAAGACGAACCACCATATCGAAAGCCGTGCAGAAGGTGCGCGATTCGAAGTCGAAGTAGCGCGGGTATCGTAGCCACACCCCAGCCGCCAATTCATCGATACTGAGGCGACGCGTCCGTCGTGCCACCGGGTGCAGGTCCTCAGTCAGACCCCAGCCGGCATAGAAGGGCTGACCATACACGGTCGTTGGCTTCTCGCGCAGCAAAGCCTCGAACCCAACCAGCGAGGTCATGGTGTGAACCTGGTCGGCCAGCTCGAGACACCGCGTGACCGGCACATCGGTCACAATCTCATCGCACAAACGCTCCGTTTCGGGGTCGATCGCCCCGGCGCGATTACCTGCCACCACGTCAGGATGCGGCTTGAAGATGAGGTACGCGTCGGGCATCCGCCGACGCACCTCACGGACCAGCGCGTCGTTACTGGGGACAAACGTACTCCCAAATCGCACAGAAACATCGTCCCCGACTTGTCCTGGCACCAGCACGATAACCTGCTCTGGTTTGGCCCGCGGACGGTAAGGCCGATCGGCAACTGGATTGTACTTGCTAACCCTGTGCTCAATCACCAACTTCCGCAACCGTCGGCTCTGCTCCAGCTCTTCGAGAGTGAACTCTGCGGTTTCGAGAATGACCTCCAAGTCGGAACTCACCCGTGGGTCGCAGTAGAGGCCACGGGTATCGAAGACCAATGAGCCTGGCACCGAGAAGTCGGAACCGAGTCCGGCCGAGCGCAGGAATCCGTCCTCGACATGCACGATGGGAATGTTGCGTGCCCTGGCGGCAGCCTCAACCTCGTCGCTCACCGCAAGCCCCCACACCAACCAGCGGACCCGTGACCCGCGCGACACCGCTTGGGCGGCCTCTCTGTCTGCTGCAAACTCGACCGTTCCATCCGGTGATCTCAGATACTCGCGCAGCGTTGGTCTTCGAAAGGGTGCCATGCCCACACACACCGAGAGTCCTTGATTCTCGCGATGGCGCTCACGCCTGAGCGTGAGGTGGGCGGCCACGTCTTCTGCACTGGCACGCCGTGGCCCGACCGGGAGTGCATACACCGAACTCTCGAGTAACACAGCCGCTGCCAGTTCATCGGGACTGCGAGGCACACTCTCTCCAAAGAGAGGTGCACGATCGTCGGTGAGACCAAGACCCGCGTAAAAGGGACGGCCGAAACACACCACACGGCGTTCAGCCAGACAACCCTCGAATCCCAGATCCGAGTCGAAGGTGTAGAGAGCCTCCGCGTGGGCACAAAGCGTACTCCGATCCAAAGAGTGGTCCAAAAACACGTCACATGCCGGACGGGGACCGGTTCCCAACACCCCACGTCGTGAGCGGTTCGCCAACCCCACCACCACCACCAGGGCCGCGGGGTTCTCACACCGAGCCGCCTCCAGCATCTGGTCGAAGAGTTGTCGAATGCGCCGCGGCTCACCCATGCTCGAGCGAAACTCTTGATCGACCACCATCACCCAAGGACGGCTGGGCCGTCTCAACCATTCCGAGAGACGCTCCGATTCCTGTTCGCTCTGACCCAGACAATAGTTCCTAATCCGAGCACGGAGTTCCCGCGCCCGCAGCAACAGAGATGGCTCACGGTCAAACTCTCCGGTTGCGCGTTGGTGAAGGAGTCGACCAAGCGCCCCTCGGTCATCAGGAGCACATCGATGGTCCACAAGCAGCGATAACGGCAGTTTGCCGGTCGACACACAACCACCCAACATGCCCTCCGAGAGCACGAAGAGCGGGAGCCGATGGCTGCTTGCGAAGCGCTCTGCTCGGTCGTCGTCGCGCCGCCACGCCAGCACCGCCCGCACCCCCGAACGGTTGGGCTCGCGAGGTCGAAAACACAGCTGGGACTCCGTCACCAACGGAAACCGTCGCAAGAGAGAAGCAAGCTGCCTGGAGAAGACTGCCAGGCGAGCGCCATCCTGGATGAGTCGTTCGAGCAGCGCCACCGGTGTGGTCGTGGTGGAGCGCTCCACCACGGTCTCGCGCATCGGCTCCGACACGTGCGTCATCTTGGAACAGCCCTCATCTCTGCGGCATCCGACACGGTTCGACCTAAGTGGCGAGGTGCTCGCGCACCGCAGCCACCAGCAGACTCACGATGGCGAGGAGCAGACCCGCAGCCAGAAAGACCGTGATTGCACTTTTTGCCACGTTCGGATAGCTCGGCCGATCCGGCTGCGATGGGGCCGCGATCCGCACGATGCGGAAGCTCTTCTTGTCCACCTCGCCACGGAGTCTCACAAGTCTTGCCTGTGCCGCCTGGTAGCTGGCAGCCAGCACCTCGGTCTCGCGATCGAGAAGGTTGACGACTGGAACCGCCGGCACCTGGGGCACCGCGGAGGAGGAACCAGCTGCCGCGGCCAGTGGCTCGACGGGAGCCGAAGCCTCCACAGGCTCCTCACCCTCGGTGTCCGTGACCGGCAACTCCCCGCCGGCCTTCTTCTTGGGCTCGGTGAGGCGGCGGATCTGCTTGGTGAGCCTCTTCACGTCGGCGTCGGCGTTCTTGACCACTTCCTGGAGGCTCTGCTTCGCACTCTGATTCAACATCTCTTCCGTGGTATTGAGGATGGCATCGGCGAAGCGCCGAGCATCGCCCGCGCCGAAGGCGCGGACACGCAGCAGCAAGAGTTCTCCCGCCTGCTCCTCGACCTCGACCTTGCTTCGAAAATACTCGAAAGAAGCCTCCCGGCCCGCGCCGAGACGCGACCAAAAATCCACGTGCGGCGCCTGGTAGTGGCTCAAGAATTTCTGGCTCTTGTCCAGCTTGTTCAGAAGGTCTCGGGATGTCATCACCTGACGTGCGCTCGCGACCAGCGATGCACGGTCCAGATCACGCGAACGCGTGCTGGGTTTCTTCGAGACCCTTTCGGTGACACCTTCGATCGAGCGTCCGTCGTGGTCCATCGCTTCGTTCTCGAGTAGACGCAGATCCCGCACCTCGAAGGTGCACGTCGACTCATACTGCCGAGTAACCACAAATCCGTAGAAGACGGTGGCGACCAGGGTAGGGAAGATTACGAACACGAGTAGACGAACGAGCAACTGCTTGACGCGTCGTCGGCGTGCCCGCTTGATCATCTCGAGTGAAGTACTGCCTGCGATCGACCATGGCATATCCGCAATCCCCGACGATGCCGCGACGCTGGGGACGGGAGCCACCGCACCAGAATCAACCGACGCGGTAGAACCGGCGGGGGAAGGTGCGTCACCGAGAACAGCAGGCTTGGAAATCGGTTTGGCCACCGGCGGCGTCGGTTTGCCCTTCTTGAGCTTCTTCTTCGCCGCCTGGGCAACCGCCACCACGCGCTCCACCGCGGCGGAGTTAGGCTTCGCAGGCTCAGCCTCACCAGAAGCAGCCTTCGCAGACTCAGCCTCACCAGAAGCAGCCTTCGCAGGCTCAGCCTCACCAAAAGCAGCCTTCGCAGGCTCAGCCTCACCAAAAGCAGCCTTCGCAGGCTCAGCCTCACCAAAAGCAGCCTTCGCGGATTTGGCATCACTTGATGCTGCCAGCGCCAGCGGATCATGCTCAGTCGACTGCTCTGATGCCTGGGTCGGTTCCGAAGCAGTGCCCTCGCCAGGCTGTGCGGTCTGCACGGCTTCCGGGAGAGAAATGGCTCCGCTCGTCGGGGATCCCAGAAGGCTGGTCGACGCAGGCAGCACGGGTTCCGTGGGGCCTTGGGATACGAAAAAGGGGGCCTGCCCACCCGGGCTTGGGAAGGCAAGGGGTGGTTCGGCGGTCGCGATCGTTCGAGGAAGGGCGTCGATCTGCGGAGTGTTTTCGCCCAGGGCGTCCGCGTCCTTGGCTTCGATCGTCGACGTTTCTTCTTTCATCCTAACCTCCAACCCAAGGCGGTGGGCAGAAACCAATCGCGGCGGGCCCATCAAGGGCTCGACGACGACCTTCGCGTTCACCGCTCGTAGAACACCATGGCATCCTTCACGCTATCGAAGAAGTGGAGCCGACCCTTTTCGAGCACCGCGACCCGATCGGCGTAGGATTTCACGGTCTTCACGTTGTGAGAGACGATGATGACGCTCGAGCGCGCACGGCGCTCGGCAAAGGCGTCCTTGCACTTTCTCTGAAAACGCGAATCTCCCACGCCGGTCACCTCATCGACGAGGTACACCTCGAAATCGATGGCCATGCTGATCCCGAACGCGAGCCGCGCCCGCATCCCGGACGAGTAGGTCGAGATCGGCATGTCGAAGTAGTCACCCAGCTCGGAGAAATCTAGCACGAACGCCGCCACCACATCCGCATCGGCACCGAACACACGTGCCACGAAGCGTGCGTTTTCATTTCCGGTGAGGGACTGCGCGAAGCCGCCGGAGAACCCGATCGGCCAGGAGATGCGGCCCTGCCGGTGGATGGTCCCCGTGTCCGGCGGCTCGACGCCGGAGAGCAGCCGGAGCAACGTGGACTTCCCGGCACCGTTGCGACCAATGATACCGACGTTCTCCCCGCGCGGAAAGCTCGCGCTGATGCGATCGAGCACCACATGCATGCCGTGCCGAGTCGGATAGGCCTTACTGATGTCGTCGAGGGCGATCATACGGCCAGCCGTGTCCTCTTGCGCGCGACGCGCTCCAGGCCGAGGCCCGCTGCAAGCAGGATCAGAATCCACGCGAGGGGATATGCGGCAGAGACAGAGTCGACCCGATAGCCACGAAACATACCGTGGCGAACCAACTCAAGCACATGGACCACCGGATTCAAGAGCAGGTAATAACGGAACTCCGGCGGCACCATGACCGGTGAGTAGAAGATCGCCGAGATCCAGAATAGGGGTCGAATCAAGGGGCTTTGCAGACGCTCAACAGCCTTCACCAATACGCTGAGCCCACAGAACACCAGCCCAAGCGAGAATCCGAGCGCTGCGGCCAACGACAGCCCCACGATCACCATCAGCGGATCGGCGATCCGGAGTTCCCAGCGATACAGCGACCAACCCCCGATCAACACTACGAACATCACCACGGAGGTGAGAAACTCGAGGACTCCGCGAGCCAGCATCAGATCGAGGGGGCGCACCTGGACGTAGTAGAGGAGCCCCCGGTTGGCCCCGATCGCGGCTGAGATTCGAGAGACCATGTCGCGGAAGAGCAGGAACGGCACGAAGCTCGCCGCCAGAAAGGGAAGGGTGTCGAGGTGCATGGGGATCGGCCGACCCATGACCTGGAAGAGCACGGTGAAGGTCCCGATCCAAAGCAACGGGTTGATGAGCGCCCAGAGATAGCCAAGACGGTGGGTTCCGAAACGGGTACACATCTCCCGCAGGATCAAGGCGTAGATCACCTGGATCTGGATCAGGAGGGCAGCCATTCTCGGAGCGCCATAGCACGTCTTCGCCTGGCTCGGAACGCTCTCGGCTAGAATTCGGCCCGAAGCCAGATCTCACCGCTTTTTCGACCCAGCGTGGTCCTGATGGGACCAAGGCGTGACCACCGCCCATGGTTCTCACCGGCCACCCCGATCATCAGTGGCGTATCCGGCAGCGCGACCCCGAGCCGCTGGCGCACCGAAAGCCAGCGCTCGGTCCCCGGCACGTCCCAGGTCAGCTCTTCTTGGTCACGGTCCCATCCCTCGATCGTGTCGATCATACCCGCCGTGCCGGCGGTCTCGAGCCTGAAGGCACCGAGCGAGACCTGGAGAGAGACCTCCGTGGCCCCTCCCCACCCGTACGCGTAGCCGTGCTTCTCGAGAATCGTTTTCATCCTGCTCGCTGGCCTCAACCCAGCCACCCTCGGGAAGCCGGGAAAACTGACCGCCCCAAAAAGCGGTGTGGTGAGCAGCTCGAGGCGCGTGTGAAAAAAGGAATCCCATCGCTGCCAGTCGAGCACGAACCCAGGAACTCCAATCCATGAGCGTCTCTCATCATACCCGCGGCTGGGGCTATTTCTGTATCGGTAGGCGGCGCCAATGCCAAGCGTGCGCAGTGTTCCCAGGCGACGCGGATCGAGCGCTTGCGCGTGATGTCCAATCATCCAGACCTCTGAGTTGAGTTCGACACCGGTTCCCCAGGGTGATCCCTCGAGCGACACCTGGAAGCGAGCGAACTCGAGGTTCGAATACCAAGTCTCGAAGCTCTTCGGGTGCGCGTAGTCCCGAAGGCTCACCAGCCGCCCCCTCGCTCCAAAGGTCGTTCCAACCGCGGAACGTCCATCCCGGGTTCGGATCTCGGAGAGTCCCGATTCAACGTCAAATTCGTGCCAGATCTCGCCGGAGTAGCCGAGCCGATCGGGGGCGACAGGTGCGGCACGTTCACCGTCGATCGCCCGATGCACGGCAACGGTGGGGCCCAGCACGAAGCCAAGCACAGTGCGCGAACGGTTCGGTGCCGGACTCGAACCCAAGTAGTGTGCCAGTTTGTGCGCGAATTCCCCAATCGCCATCCCGGCCAAGGGGGTCGTCACCACATCGTTGATGCTGACACGCTCGTTGTATTCGATCACATACTCCCAGATCATGGATGTCCCGAACGAAACACCGAGCGATTCCCAGGGAGTAAAGCGGTTGGCACGCGAAAAGGCATAGAACCCGGAGCCATTGATCGGGTGCAGGATGAAGTTCATCCCAAAATCGTTGTTGTCGAAGCGCCACGACTCCCCGGTCAAGCGACTCTCGAGGCTCGGCTTGTCCCAATCCAGGACGTTCCGTTCATCAAGCACGTACCAGAGCGCGCCCGACCCGAGCATCAAGGTCATCCATGCCCCAGTGCGGTAGTAATGCAGGGGCTGCTTCGGGGGCTCCTCCATCACGTCGGACGAAACCGGTGGCGACGCGCCCTCGCCATGAGCGGGCACGGCCCACCCGAAGCCAACCCCGATCGTGATGGCAACGGCGATACACCCGAAGAGTCTTCGGTGGAGCCGAGGGGGATCGAACCCCTGACCTCCGCACTGCCAGTGCGGCGCTCTCCCAGCTGAGCTACGGCCCCAACGGGGAGCGGGACAATAGCGGAGAATCGACTCGGGGCGAGCAAATTCTCGCATGGCAGCGCCGATTAGTCCGCCGCAGCTCCCACCGCGGCAGGCCCGCTGACCTGCCCGGAAGGAACCGTGGTGGCTCGCGATTCTGCGCTGCCAACCGAAGCGAAAACCGAAATCACGACCAGCCCCAGTGCCACGACGCAGAGCGAACCGACCCAGGTGAGCCAGCGCGGCGTGATCGGCTCGTCGGGCAGCTCAGAATCCGAGCTGGGTGGCGCAGAAGGGAGGCTCTGACGTGCCTGATCGTCGGTCATCGCGCTTGGGATATGCACTCGCGTCTCGCCGAGGTCAAGAGCCGAGGCAGCCAGCTCCTTGACCCCATGCGCGGAGCGGGCCTAGTCTGAGGCGTGCGAAAGGGCGGCGTCGCCCGCTCAGACTCGAAGCTTCATGGCCCAGAATCAGCAACGCTACCGCGTCGTCGAGAAGATCGCCGCGGGTGGGATGGCCGAGGTCTTCCGCGCTGAAAGCGCGGGAGTCGAAGGTTTCAAGAAGACCGTCGCGATCAAACGCGTGTTGTCTCATCTCTCGGAGAAGAAACAGTTCATTGGGATGTTCCTGGACGAGGCGCGTCTCTCTGCCCACCTGACGCATTCCAACTGCGTGCAGGTCTTCGACATAGGTATGGGCGACAACACCTACTTCATCGTCATGGAGTACGTTGACGGCTCGGACCTGAAGACGCTGATCGAGCACACGCGCAATGTCGGCCGTCCGTTTTCGATGGAAGAGGCGTGCCTGATCTGCGTGAAGATCTGCGAAGGGCTGAGCTATGCCCACAACGCGCGCGACGGACGAGGCCAGCCGCTCAACCTGGTGCACCGTGACATGTCTCCACCAAACGTGCTCCTCACCCGTTACGGAGAGATCAAGATTGTGGATTTTGGGCTCGCCAAAGCCAACAGCCAACTCGAGCGCAGCGAGCCAGGGATCATCAAGGGAAAATTCGGCTATCTTTCCCCAGAGGCAGCCTACGGGCAGGTGGTGGACTCCCGAACCGACATCTTCGCAGTTGGGATCATCCTCTGGGAGATCTTGGCGGGTCGGCGGTTGTTCTTGGGTGAGACGGACTTCGCCACCGTGCAACAGGTCCAGGCCGCGGTCATCCCGAGTATCCGGGACTTCAACCGGAATTGCCCACCGGCCTTGGAGCAAGTGCTGAGCAAGGCACTCGCCCGCGAACCCGCCCAACGCTACCAAACCGCAGCCGAACTTGGCCGCGACCTGAACGGAGTGATGTTCTCGGGTGGGCGCCCCGTCTCCTCTTTTGACATTGCAGCGCTGGTCGAAAGCCACTGCACGCACCGAGAACGCCAGCGCAGCGGCAAGCAGCGGGACCGCGGAGCAATCATCGGTTCGATGATCGAGGAGGCACTCTTCGAGTTCACCTCGATCGACAAGAGCCAGGAAAATTCCTCACTATCACCCGCGCAGCCCCTGTCATTGCGGCTCGGAAATTTCGAGAACGTCCAGGATTGGGCAAACGACATCAGTGATCTGGGAGTGATGTCGGAGCCTGCCCCACCCGAGCCGGAGATCGCCCCACAGATCGGCAATTTGGCGGCGCTCGAGGACTCGGAGATCGAGGCCTCGAAGCCCCCATCATCACGCCGCTCGCGTATGGCGCCGGACGCGCTCTTCGCACCCGTTGCGGCGAAGAAGCAGCGACTCCTAGTGGTGGCGGGGGTGCTGCTGCTGGTCCTCGGCGCGAGCGCGCTCGCCTACCGGCTTGGCTCGAACTCTTCCGCTTCACGGCCGGTCCCCGCCTCTCGGCGCTGAAAACCGTACCGTCGGGCGGGGGCGAGAACCGGGCGACGGGACAGAGGGGGGTGTGCCCCCCCTCTCACAGCCTAGAGTCTAGGCTACTTCGCCTCGTCCTTGTCGTCCTTGTCGTCCTCGTCGTCCTCGTCGTCCTCGTCGTCCTCGTCGTCCTCGTCGTCCTCGTCACCCGTCACAGATTCGTCGTCGTCGAGCCGATCCTCATCGTCGTCCGAGTCTTCACCGGTACCCGACTTCCCGTCCCGGCGCTGGAGCGCCTCCTGACGCTCGCGGGTCGCACGCTCCTGCGCCAGCTTCTGCAAGACTTGAGGTTTCGGCGAGATGATGGCAGCCATGGCTCGCCCCTCCATCGTCGCGCGCTGCTCGATGTTGGCGAGGTCCTCGAGCTTGGAGAAGATCAACTCGAGCTGATGGAGAGCAACCTCGGGGTGCGTTATCTCACGCCCACGGAAGCGGCAGGTGAACTTCACCTTATTGCCCGCCTCGAGGAAGCGACGCGCAGCCCGGACCTTTACCATCAGATCGTGGTCGTCGGTCTTCGGCCGCAGCTTGATCTCCTTGACCTCCACCACAGTCTGCTTTTTCTTGGCCTCGCGCTGCTTCTTCTTCTCTTCGTACTTGAACTTGCCAAAATTCAGGATCTTGCAGACCGGTGGCACCGCCTTCGGATTCACCTCGACCAAATCGAGACCGGCCTGCTGGGCACGCCGCAGCGCCTCATCCGTCGCTAGCACCCCCCAGTTGGATCCATCGGGACCCACCACGCGCACCTCCGGCACGCGAATGCGGTGATTGATCCGGACCTGCGGTCCACGCGGCTCACGGCTGAAACGACGCCCCATTGCCATATTGACTGAATGACTCCTTCAAGCAGAACGACCAAAGATGCTAACGCTCACCGAGCGGAACCCGGCCACGACTTGGCCTGCCCACGCTCCGTCGACTCGAACTCGACCCAATGACGAGCCCTCCCCACCTCCCGAGGACGGAGCCCATCCGACGAAGAGCCAAGCGGGAACCGAGCTCCATTACGAGTACTTCGTCATGGTGCAGTGAACCCGAAGAGACTCCCCCTGCGCACACGGAACACTCATCGCTGTAGGCGCGATTGGGATTGAACCAACGACCCCTACCGTGTCAAGGTAGTGCTCTACCACTGAGCTACGCGCCTGTGGGTCGAAAAGGCTTCGCAGAGCCTGGGGATGGTTGTCTCCGGAACGCAGGGGAGCCACCAGTTACAACTGCTCGGTCCACCTGTCAAGCGGCCCGCGCGCCACAGTCCCTCCCCGATGCTTGCGCCGACCGGACAAAGCCGGTATAGGCGCCCGTCCCCATCCTCAGGTGGGGCTCCGGTGTCGGCCCAGCCCGGGAGGGCCGCCGTTGGGTCGGTCTCGTCCTCCCGGGTGCTCTTCCTCGCGGTCTCGGTGGGTATCGCCACCGAACGGAACGGACTCTGCCTCGTGGCTTCATCCTACTCCACCTACCAACAGGTTCCTCCCGCACCCGGACGTCCGTCAGGCCCCGTCGAGGGACAGGCACAGACCGCAGCTCCCGCTGTGCCCCCAGGCGCCCACGAGACCACCGCCCCGCCCCCCGGAGGAGGTGGCATGTCCGCCCTCTTTCCGATCCTGCTCTTCGTCCCGTTGCTCTTTCTCCTCTTCTGGTCCTCTCGTTCCCAGCAGAAGAAGCATGCAGCCGCCATCGCTGAGCTGAAAAAGGGTGATCGCGTCCAGCTGCAGAGCGGCATCCTCGGCGAGATCGCCGAGGTCAAGGAGCGGAGCCTGCGGGTGGAGATCGCGCCGGGCGTGAAGATCGAGGTGCTGAAGAGCGGAGTCACTGGCAAGGACGGCGGCGACGCTGCCGCCGCGGCCAAGAAGTAGAGCGGGACGACCGTGGTCAACACCATCCTTACCATCACATTCGCTGTTTTTGCGTTGCTTCTCTTGCTGTGGGGCACGCTCCGCCGACCGAAGCGCTGGATGCTTTGGGCCGGTGCCATCGCTGCGGCCCTGGCGGGAGCGGGGGCTCACTACGACGCGTTCTGGCCGATGGCCAGCTGCGCGCTTCTGGCGCTGTGGGGTGCCATCCTCGGTCTCAAAGTGATCGACGCCCGATGGTGCGCACGCTTCGGCTTGACGACCGTGATTGCGTTGCTCGCAGCGCTCGTGCTCTGGCCGACCCTGGACGTGATGACCCGGGGCCTCATTCCCTGTCCACGTTGGGTCGAGGAGCGCGTCACCTTCCGCCTGACCCAGGGGCTCGACCTCTCGGGTGGTATGCGGATGGTGTACAGCGTCGACGTCGACGAGGCCATCAAGGACAAGCGCGCGCGCTACCAGGAGGATATGCGGGTCGAACTGGCCCGCGTCTTCGGTTTCCACCAGGGCAGCGACCGCCCCACCGAGGAAGTGTACACGAAGCTCCGCGAGGTGGTGGAGGTAGAAGCGCCGCGCAGCTCCGTAAACGAGCTTCGGATCACAGTCAAGCCATCCGCCGATCCGAAGAAGATCGACGCGCGGTTTCTTGCCCAATTCGCCGCGGATCTCTCCTACACACGCTCTGAGGATCAGCGGACCTTGATCTTCTCGCTGCGCAATCAGTCGGAGACCGCGATCCGGGAGCGCGCTGTGCAACAAGCGCGCGAGATCATCCTGCGCCGCATCGACGAAATGGGGCTGCGCGAGGCGGCGGTCAGCACCCGTGACGAGGACATCATCGTCGAGGTCCCAGGCGACCGCGAGGACTTCAACACCATCCGCGAGATCATCAGTCAGACGGCGCGTCTCGAGTTCAAGCTGCTGGCCGACGATGAGGACTTCTTCGGGCCGATCATGGCCAGCGCGAAGCCCGAGAGCCTGCCCGAGGGTCTTGAGTTCCGCACCGAGGTGGCGCCGGTCGGCGTCGACGAGGGCGGCGAGTCGAAGACCAAGAGCCAAACCTTCGTCTACATGGAGAAGAAGCCGAACGAGCAGAGCAAAGACGTGCTGCTCCGGCTGCGGGAGTGGGTCTCGACCCTGAGTGTCCCAAGCGATCGTGAGGTGGGGTTCCAGCTCATCTACGAGACCGATCCAGATACCCAACAGGAGCGCGAAGCTGGGTACCGCACCTACTTCTTGCGTTCCCGCGCCGACATCACCGGCGACATGATTCGGGACGCGATGGCCATGCCCGATCAGGATCAAGGGGCCATGGGTGGCTGGCATGTGGCCCTCACCTTCACCGACCAGGGTGGTCGGATCTTCGACCGCATCACCGGCGCCAACATCAAGCGGCGCTTCGCCATCATCCTCGACGGCCGCACCGAGAGCGCGCCGGTCATCCAGTCTCGGATCTCGGGTGGCCACGCGCAGATCACCATGGGCTCTGGCGATCCGGAGATTCAGGTGCGCGACTCGAAGAAGCTCGAGCTGGTGCTGAAGTCCGGCGCCTTGCCGGCGCCGATCAGCCCCTCCAACGAGCAGCGGATCGGGCCCACACTCGGGCTCGACTCGATCCGTCTCGCGTTGAAGGGTGCCCTGCTCGGCTCGGGGTTGGTGCTGGTATTCATGGTGCTCTACTACAAGCGCGCCGGGCTGATCGCGAACTTCGCGGTGGCACTCAACCTATTCTTGCAGCTTGCCATCCTCGCCTCCTTCGGCGCCTCCATGACCCTGCCTGGAATCGCTGGCCTCGCGCTCACCATCGGTATGAGCGTGGACGGCAACGTGCTCATCAATGAACGAATCCGCGAGGAAATCCGCGAGGGCAAGAGCGCCCGGGCCGCGGTGGAGATCGGGTACGGCAAGGCCTTCTCTGCCATCCTCGATGGTCACTTGACGACACTCATCTCAGGCGTCGTCCTCGCGCAGTATGGAACCGGGCCAGTCAAGGGCTTCGCGGTGACCCTGATGGTCGGCGTGGTGGCAAGCCTCTTCACCTCGGTGGTCGTCTCACGCGTGCTCTTCGATCTCTGGGTCCGGGGCGTCATGTCTCGGGACGCAAAGCTGAATTTGGGTTGAACCGCCATGCAGCTATTCCCTCCTGGAACACTCTACGATTTCATGGGTGCCCGAGCCTGGGCGCTCTGGACCAGCTTGCTGATGTCGGTCGCGGCGGTGGTCCTCCTCTTCGTGCCCGGTCCGCGCCTCGGAACTGATTTCCGCGGCGGTACCGAGCTCGAGGTGGGCTTCAAGAAGCCGATCTCAGCCGGTCAGATCCGCTCGGCCCTGAACCAGGTGGGCTTCTCCCATCCAGATGTGGTCCATGTGGTGGATCCGAACCTGGCCGCCCGGTATCTGATCCGAGTCGACGCCGTATCGACGATCGGAGAGCAGGAGCGCGAACGGATCGAGCGCCACCTCTGCGCCACGCCTGGTGATGCGGCGTGCACACCGGAGCGAACGGCCACGGAGATCAAGTTCAGTCCGGGCGGCGACAAGATCACGGTGCGCTTCGCCAACAACCCAGATCTGGAGTGGATCCGTGGACAGCTGGCCCAGGTCTCGAGCATCAAGCTAAGAGATGGGGCCAACAACCCGTATCTGCAGAATCCTCGAGAGCACAAGGTCGAGATCCAGCTGAAAAGCAAGGGCGACCAGATGATGGATGGCCTTCGGGCCACGCTCGCTCCGGGCACCGTGGACCATGACAGCCTGCTCCGTGTCGAGTGGATCGGACCGAAGGCGGGGGCTCAGCTCCGGGACTCGGCCCTCAAGGCCGTTGCTGTCGCCGTGATCTTCATCATGGCTTACATCGCCTTCCGGTTCGACATCCGCTTCGCACCCGGCGCGGTGATCGCGATGGTTCACGATGTGATCGCGTGCATCGGCTTTTTGATCATCGTAGGCCGGGAGATCAACCTGACCACCGTCGCCGCCATCCTCACCCTGGTGGGATACTCGGTGAACGACACGGTGATCGTCTACGATCGAGTCCGGGAGAATCTTGGCCGCTTACGCGGCGCAAGCTTCATCGGGCTCATCAACGTCAGCATCTCCGAGATGTTCGGGCGAACGGTGCTCGCCTCGGGGACCACCATCTTCAGCCTGCTTGCCTTCTTCTTCTTCGGGACCGGCACCCTCAAGGACTTCGCGCTGGTCCTGGTGATCGGCGTTGTCTTTGGCACCTACTCGTCGATCTACATCGCGTTGCCCGTCACCGAATGGCTCGATCGCAGGTTCTTCGGAGGCAAAGGCGCGATCGCCAGCCGCGGCACCGTCAAGAAGCGCGCCGAAGCGGTGGTTTAGGAAGAGAAGCGAAGCGCGCCAATTGGAGCGCTCCACAACCGGTGGCTCCGCCCACCCGCCTCTTCTGGGACGCAGAGCCACCACCCGCGCGTGGCGGGCGCCGTCTTGGGTGACTCACCGCTCCGCAGACGACGGCAGGGCCGCGGGCGCGACGTTGCCCGAGAGCACCCCCTTGGTGCCAAGCAGTCGGTCGGCGAGGGACTTCAAGTGGCGGGCGTTGCCCCGCACGACGATCACCTCGAGACAATGGTGGTGATCGAGATGGACGTGCAAGCTCGAGACGATCAGCTCCCCATGGTCGTGCTGAATTTCGTTGAGCCGCTCCGTCAGCTCCCGAACATGGTGATCGTAAACAAGGGAAATGGTGGCTACTGTCTCCTGCCCGCGCTCCCAGGCGTCCTGGTCCAGCTCTTTTCTCACCAGATCGCGGATCGCCTCGGAGCGGTTGGGATAGGCACGGCGCACCAGAAGCGCATCGAAACGCGTGAGCAGCCCCGCATCCATCGCGATCCCGAATCTTACCAGATCGGTCATCAGGATTCGTCCTAGGTGAGAGACCGAGTAAGGGCGGCGAGTGAAACCTCTGGTCGTGCGCCGACGTGCGAGATCACCTCAGCCGCAGCGATGCCCCCAAGCTTCGCGCAGCTCGCCGGCGAGCGACCCAGCGCAAGCCCGTGCAAGAAGCCTGCTGCGAACAGATCGCCGGCGCCGGTGGTGTCGATGACCTTCGTGACCGGCTCGGCCGGATACTCGTGCAGTGTTCCGTCCCAGGCCAGCGCACAGCCTCTGGCTCCCAGCGTCACGGCAGTGATGCGGCAGGCATCTCGGCTGAGCTCGAGCGCCGCCCGCACGTCGGTCACGCCGAACAGCGCACAGAGCTCTGCCTCGTTCGCAAACAGCACGTCTACATGTGAGAGCAGCTGAAGGAAGCTTTCCCGGTGTCGTTCGACGCAGAAGCTGTCGGAGAGGCTGAGAGCCACCTGACCATGTTCGGCATGGGCGATCTCGGCGGCACGCAGGAAGGCCTGCTTGGCCGCAGGGGGATCCCAGAGGTAACCCTCCAGGTAGGTGATCTGGCTCTGGGCGATAAGCTCCACGTCAACATCGTCAGGGCCGAGTTCCACGCAGGCACCGAGGTAGGTGCACATAGTGCGCTGAGCGTCCGCCGTCACCAGCACCACACACACGGCGCTCGGGGTCTGGCTCCGGCTGGGTGGGGTGCGGAAGGTGACCTCGAGTTCGAGCATCGCGTTCGAAAAGGCCTCGCCGAGTCGATCTTGGCCAACCTTGCCAATATAGGCGGCACGACTCCCTAAGGAGGCCACGCCCGCGACGGTATTGGCCGCTGAGCCCCCACTCGATTGCTTCCTCTGAGCTGGAAGTGCACCGAGCAGTTCCTTGGCTCGCGGTGCGTCGATCAGGATCATCGCCCCCTTGTCGAGCCCCTCGCGATCGAGCAGAGCATCATCGACGTGGGCGAGCACGTCGACGATGGCGTTACCGATGCCAGTGATCGCGAACTTGTGCATGGGGCCTTGCTCCTCGGAAACGGTGAAGGCTGAGCCGTGATTGGCCCAGCCTGTCGACCGGTTCTACCTTTGTTTACCCCGATCCGGCCGTCTCTGCGGAGAAAATCTGCGAGCCCCGAACCGGAAACGCTCGAGCACTCGGTCAGTCTCGAGAGGACATGAACAGCCGGAGCACGTACCAGAGGAGCAGCATCACCGAGGAGAACAGCTGGAGCGCTGCTGCCACCGGTCGATCGGTGGGGAAGTCCCGCAACACCGCCGAGGTGTCGTAGAGGATAGCGGCTCCGGCGAAGCCCACCATCGCAACGCTGAAGAAGGTGCCGAGGGAGAACCCAAAGATCAGCCCGGCAACAATCAGCAAGAGCGCGACGATCCCACCCCAGCGCAGGAAGCTACCGAGGAAGCTGAAGTCCTTCCGGGTGACGAAGACCACCGCCGTCAGCGCAGCAAATCCGATGAAGGTGACCAGTGCGGCGCTTTGGATGGCACCGGGAGCCACCGCCTCGGCCACCACCAAGAGCGGAACGAAGACAATCGCCTGCATCACCACGAAACCACCCAGCGCGGCATACTGCACGACCAGCGACTGGGAGGTGTGCGCGGCGCGGCTCGCGAGCCAGCTGACCAGCATCAAGCCGCCGAGCACGAGGAGCCAACTCTGACCAAGTACCCCCGCAATCGCCACCGCAGTCCCGGACGCGAAGAGCGCGATCTCTATCAACGCGAAGAGAACAATCGCGCCAAAGAGGTGGTTATACGTACGGGTGATGAAGCGAGCACGCTCGTCGGTGCGCGTGGTCGGGCGAGTCGTCGAATAGCCTGCGTATGCTTGGGACGGATGGGGCATGGGTGACCTCTAGCTCTGTGCGGCTCTCCGGCCGCGGCAGATGGAGCATAGCACGGGGTGCTGACGGTCGATGGTCGAGCAAAGACGGCTCTTTGGGAGGCAGAGGATGGGTTGACACTCGAGGGAACGCGTGAAAAAAGGATCGAACATGTCTGGTCCGGCCGTCTTGGCGATGACCGCCACATCTCCCCTAACCGCCGATCAGACGGCACTATTCCAGCGCTTGCGCGCCGAGCTCGGGATGTCCCGGACGATGGTGGAGTTCCTGGTGCGACGAGGCTTCTCGGAGACCGCCACCATTCGCCGGTTCCTTGCCCCCCGCCTCTCCGACCTCGCGGATCCGGGCTCGATGCGCGATCACGGGGTGGTGGTCGACCGACTCGCCCTCGCAGTCCGGAAACGTGAGAAAATATGCGTGTTTGGCGACTATGACTGCGACGGCATCACGTCGACCGCGATCCTGACCGAGGTGCTCCGGAGACTTGGGGCGGAGGTCACCCCCCTGCTCGCCAACCGCTTCGAGGGGGGATACGGCCTCGGTCCCGCATCGTTGGCTAAGATCCGCGCGCTCCGCCCCCAGCTTCTCGTGACCTGCGACTGTGGCAGCTCCGAACACGAGTCGCTCGCAGCACTGGGCACCGAAGGCCTCGATTGTGTGGTCATCGACCACCACCTGGTTCCGGACCGACCCCTGCCGGTCTTGGGCTTCCTCAACCCACACCAGGCGGGCTGCGGCTTCAGCTTCAAACACCTGGCCTCCTGTGGCCTTGCACTGCTGGTGGCAGCGGGTCTGCGCAGTGTGACCCGCGCCGACCTCGATCTCCGCGACTGGCTCGACCTGGTAGCGATCGGGACCATCGCCGACGTGGCCCGGCTCGAAGACGACAATCGCATTCTGGTCAGTGCTGGGCTACGGCTACTCGCACACCCGGCGCGACCAGGTCTGCGCGCACTCTTCGAGACCGCGCGGATCGACCTGGGATGCCCGCTCTCCGCCGAAGACATCGCGTTTCGGATCGCTCCGCGACTCAATGCCCCAGGGCGTATGCAAAGCCCGGAGCCAGCGCTCGCACTGCTGCTCGAGCAGGACCCGGAGAAGGCCCGAGAGCGGGCTCTAGAACTCGAGGGTTACCAGCAACGGCGGCGACAACAGCAAGACACGATGCTGAGCGAAGCCATCGCGGAGATCCGCGCCGAGGGGTGGGACAGCGCGCCCGGCATCGTGGTAGCGCGCTCGGGATGGAACGTCGGAGTGGTGGGTATCGTCGCCGGGCGGCTCACCGAACTCTTTGGCCGTCCGGTGGCGGTGGTCGGCTTCTCGGAGTCACTCGGCCGCGGCTCCGTGCGCGTTCCAGCGGGAGTGTCTGCACATGCGCTGCTCGCCGCAAGCGCCGACTGCTTGCTGCGTTTCGGAGGGCACGAGGCCGCGGCGGGTCTCGAAATCGCAGAAACACGGATCGCCGAGTTCCGGGCTCGCTTCGCCGCGGCATCGGCGGCGGGCCCGGTGGTGAGTGCGCTCGAGAGCTCACCTCGAACACTCGCGCTCGAGCTTCACCCCGAAGACGATCCTTTGGTGGTGGCGCGGGAGCTCGCCTTGCTCGAACCGTGCGGCCAGGGGAATCCCGCGGTCCACCTGCGGGTCACCGCCGAGGTCGGGCAAGCGCGCGATGTCCGTGGGGGACACTTGCGCCTCGAACTCGTGCATCCCTCGGGCACGCGCTTCGTCGGATTTGGCCCCAACCTGGGAGCACGCGCCAAGGAGCTGCACGGTTCGATCACCATGACCGGCCAACTCCGCGAGAGCCGCTACGGGACAGATTGTCGCGCCGAGCTCCGAGTGCTTGGCGTCGAGGAACCTCCCCATGCCTGAGCCACTGATCCGCTACTCCCACGTGCATAAGGCCTTTGGCCCGAAGGTGGTGTGCCAAGATCTCTGCCTCGACGTGATGCGCGGCGAGACCCTGACCATCGTGGGAGGCTCAGGGGTAGGCAAGAGCGTGATGCTAAAGCTCTTGATCGGCCTGCTCAAGGCGGACGCCGGCAGCATCGTCTTCGATGGCGAGGAGGTGACGAAGATGTCAGAGCGCCGGCTCTCACGCGTCCGGCAGCGAATCGCCATGCTGTTTCAGAGTGGAGCCCTGTTCGATTCGATGTCGGTGGGTGAGAATGTCGCGTACGGCCTGCGCGAACACTACCACGACCAGATGTCCGATCTGGCGGTGCACGAGCGGGTGGCCTGGGCCCTGCAGGCCGTGGATCTCCCGGGAATCGAAGCCATGCGACCTGCCGATCTCTCAGGCGGGATGCGCAAACGCGTTGGGTTGGCGCGGGCCATCGCGCTCCGCCCCGAGGTGGTGCTCTTCGATGAGCCAACGACCGGTCTCGATCCGATCAACACCGCACGCGTCGGTCATCTCATCACCGGCCTGAAGGAGCGCATGAACATCACCTCGGTGGTGGTGACCCACGACATGAAGAGCGCGTTTTCCATCAGCGATCGGGTGGCCATGGTGCATGCTGGAAGGATCATCGCCTCCGGAACCGTCGAGGAGTTTCGTTCGCTCGCCGACCCACGCGTGTCAGACTTCGTGCTTGGCCATGCGCCAGTCAAAGAAGACGTCGAGACCCTCCTTAGCACCTGAACCTTCGCTGCTTGGGAGCGAGTCCGCCGACGGCGGAGGGGTGCTCGTCGAACTGTCCGCGCACCTCCCACATCGGCCCCATAGCCGAGATGAAATCCTTCCCCTGATGCGCAATGCTTCGGCCCGAGTGGATGTTCGACTCACGGGAAATCAAGGTTGGTGCGTTCGTCCTGGCTGGGCTCTGCCTGATCGGGCTCGTCATCTTTCTGATCGGGGACGAGCGCCAGATGTTCTCGAAGAAGATACCGTACGAGATCGTGTTCGATGACGTGCAAGGCCTGAAGCGTGGCTCTACGGTGAGAATGGGAGGGATCGACGTGGGTTCGGTCTCGCACGTTGGGTACAGCGCCGATCACCGAGACGCACGGCTGTACGTTTCTTTGCAGATCGTAGAGACCGAGGCGCGGCGGATCCGTGAGGACAGCCGCGCCCGGATCCAAGACAAAGGGTTGCTCGGCGACAAGATGATCACCTTGCTGCCCGGCAATCCGGAGCTTCCCCCGCTCCCCTCGGGCGGCCGGATCCCCGCCGAGAAGGATCCGAAGGATCTGGGCGCCGCACTCCACAAGGTTGGTGAACTCGCCACCAAAGCCGAGAACGTCCTCGCCAATCTCGAGATCACCACCACCATGTTGGCCGACGAGGAGCTGGTAAACGACCTCAAGTCGAGCGCACGCTCCTTGAGCCGCATCCTCTCCGCCGCTGACTCCGGCCCAGGATACGTGGCAAAGCTCCTCTCCGATCCGAATGAGGCGACGAGGCTCTCGCAGACCGTCGCCAACCTGGAGCAGGCGTCCGCGGGAATCGGGACCACGCTCGGGCGCGTCGATCGGATCGCCGAGCGCGTGGAGCAAGGTCCCGGACTCGTACACAGCATTGTGTTCGACGAGGCAGGCGCCAACTCGGTCGCTCAAATCGGCGCCGCCGCCGAGGAGCTACGCGAGATGCTCGCAGCGATAGAGAGCGGGCAGGGTCTGGCGCATTCGCTGGTGTACGGAGACGAGCAGACTGCCAACTTGATCCGCGATCTGAACCAGATCGTGGCTGATGCCCAGGCCATCGTCGCCGGTGTTCGCTCGGGCAAGGGCACCCTCGGGGCGTTGCTCGTCGATCCCTCGGTCTACGAGGATCTCAAGGTCATCCTCGGCAACGTGGAGCGGAACCGGGCGCTGCGCGCCTTGGTCCGCTACTCCGTCAAACAGTCGGACGGGGCACGCGTGGTGGAGGTCAAGGATCCGGCCACGAGTCCCACGGAGGCGTCCACACCCACCCCACCGATCGACCAGAAGGCCCAACCATAGCTCGCATCTTCCGCGAGGCGTGCCTATACTCGCGATCCGCATGCGCGTCACCGACCGAATCCTCAAGGTCCTCGGGCTCCTCGGCATCTTTGGTCTCGCATCCTTCTTCGCGGTCCGCCATGGCACCGGAGGGCTCTGGCGCGGACTCGAGATCGCCCATGCCGTTACGGCCCCGGAGCAGAGCCGCTCCCCCTATGATCTGACACGCCTTCAGGCGGTGAACGCGACCTTGACCGCCATCCGCGACAAGTACGTCGATCCCCAGCGGATCCGCCCGCGGCAGATGTTCCTGTCAGCCCTCGACGAGGTTCAGAAGGACGTCGCGCAGGTGATCGTGCTGCATGAGGAGAAGTCTCCGCGTGTGCAAGTCCGGATCGAGACCGAAACTCGAGATTTCCGCGTCGACAACATCCAGGGGATTTGGGACGTCCCGGCGCGGTTGCGCGAGGTTTTCGCCTTCCTGCAAGACCACCTGAAGAAGGACCAAGAGCTCGATCTGCGTGAGGTGGAGTACGCTGCCTGCAACGGGATGCTGCGCACCCTCGATCCGCACAGTGTGTTCTTGAGCCCGGAGGCCTATCGAGACATGAACCTCTCGACCTCCGGTCATTTCGGGGGTCTCGGTATCGTCATTTCGCTGCGCGACCAGCAGCTCACGGTCATGAAGCCGATGCCCGACACCCCGGCGGGGCGGGCTGGACTCAAGCGCTTCGATCGGATCACCAAGATCAACAACGAGTCTACCCTCAACATGCCGCTGGACGACGCGGTGGCGCGCCTCCGCGGCCAAGCGGGTTCACGGGTCACGGTCTGGGTGCATCGTGACGGCACCGAGGGCTGGACCGGATCCCGCCCCTTCGAGTTGGTACGCGAGGAGATTCGAATCCGCTCGGTGGACTCCCGGTTACTCCGGGAGAACATCGGCTACCTACGGATCCGCCAATTCCAGGCCACCACCGCAGACGAGTTGAATCAGGCCCTCACGTCCCTCGCCCAGGAGTCACCAGTTGCCGGCTTGGTGCTCGACCTACGGGGTAACCCCGGTGGGTTGCTGGAGCAGGCAGCACGAGTCGCCGACGCGTTCGTGAGCGAAGGGGTGTTGGTCTCGACCGTCGGTGGACACGAGGGTCGTGAAGAGAAGCGCGCGACGCGAAAGGGCAACGAACCCAAGTACCCCATCGTGGTCTTGGTGAACGGCGCCTCGGCGAGCGCAAGCGAGATCGTGGCCGGCTCACTCAAGCAACTGGGCAGGGTGGTGGTGGTCGGACAGCCCACCTTTGGCAAGGGCACCGTTCAGATCGTCGATCCGAAGCTGACCCCGGAAGGTGCCGCTCTCAAGCTGACCATCGCCAAGTACTTGACCGCCGGCGATATCTCGATCCAGGGAACCGGGGTGATCCCGCATATCCTGCTGGATCCGATGACGGTCGATCCCCTCGAGATCGACCTGTTCCGCAACGAGGGTCTGATGCGTGAGCAGGATCTCTCGAAGAGCCTGGAAGGGATCGGTCAGCGCGCCAACGAGAAACCCATCACCACCCTTCGCTATCGGATAACCCCTGAGCAGCGCCAGCACCTGCGTGAGCTGGAGGGAGACGTGGACGACGAGCTGATCAGCGTCGATACCCCGATCGAGTTCGCCCGGGCCCTAGCCCGCGCCCTCGGCGCTCCCTCGACCCCCTTGAGTGCCGTGCAGCCCTTCCTCGACAAGGCGCAGAGCGCCGAGCTCTTGGCGATCAGCTCCGATCTGCGAAAACTCGGGATCGATTTCAGCCCACCGCCGACCGACACCACCTCCACCCTGCGCGACACTGAGTTCATCACCACGGTGCGCACCGACCATCCAGAGCGCTCAGCGCTGGCTGGTGAACCACTCGGACTCGAGGTCACGGTCGAGAACCGTGGGAGCGTGCCCGTGTATCAGCTGCGCGCGACCACCAAGAGCGACAATCCGTATCTCGACGAGAAGGAGCTGGTGTTCGGGCGGGTCGATCCCAAGGCACGGGTGGTGGCCCGCGTACCGCTCGGGTGGTGCGAAACCGAAGGAGACCGAACCCCCAGCATCAAGCCTCGCGCCACCAATGAGAAGAAGGTGTGCAAGATCCCTCTGGATGCGGTGAGCCGTGAGGACATGGTGACGGTGAAGTTCGCAGCCGAGCGGAGCGCAGCACCCAAGGATGCCTCCCTCAAGATCGCGGTCCAGAGTCTGCCCCGACCGATTTTCTCCTACGCCTATCAGCTCGTGGACAACCGTCCAGGCAACGGGGACGGGAAGCTCCAGCGTGGGGAAGGTGCCACACTCTACCTCACGGTCAAGAACACGGGGACCGGGCGCTCCTACGAGACCCAAGCCAATCTCCGCAATCTCACCGGGGACGGGCTCTTGCTGCACGCCGGTCGCTTCGACATCTCATCGATGGAGCCAGGCAGTGAACGCCACGTCGCATTCACCTTTGACGTCCTCGACTCGCTGCGCAACGAGGACGCACGCGTCGAGCTCAGCGTCGTCGACCGTGACCTCCGCGTGATCTCCAACGAGAAGATCCCACTTCCAATCACCAGTACTCCCCTCACGATCTCGCCACTTTCGGGGTTGGCTACGCTCGCCGAGGCCACACGCGTACACGCCGGGCCCGATCCGATGAGCGCCGTGATCGGACAGATCGAAGCCGGCTCGACCGTGGAGCAGCTGGGTCGCCTCGGTGACTTCACAAAAGTGCGCCTGGAAGAGAAGCGCTTCGCGTGGGTTCCAACCCCTCTGCTTGGCCCGAGTTCTGCACCCACCGCCAGCCCCCGCTTCGTCCCAGTGCTGCGCCGCTCACCACCACTCATCGAGGTGGAGCCAACCGCGCTCAGTACTCGTGAGCCGCGGATCACCCTTCGTGGACGCGCCACGGACGCCGACCGGGTCGCCGACGCGTTCATCTTCGTCGGCAATCGCAAGGTCTTCTACCAGGCGAATCCGGTTTCGTCTGCCAACACGCGCTCTCTGCCGTTCGAGGCTACCGCCGAGCTCATGCCCGGTGTCAACGTGATCACTATCGTGGCCCGTGAGAACGCGGACACGGCATCAAGGGTCACCCTGGTCGTTCGGCGTGATGGCCCGAACGGAGAGCCGCTGCCCACCAAGAAGAGCGAGCTCTTCGGCGAAGACTGGGAGTTCGGGAGTGAACCATGAACCCTGCACCAGGGCGGATACGCTTTCATGTCAACATCGACCACGTGGCCACGCTGCGCAATGCGCGCGGAACCACTTATCCCGACCCGGCCGAGCACGCCTGCCTGTGTGAACACGCGGGAGTGGACGGGATCACCGCACACTTGCGAGAGGACCGGCGGCACATCAACGACGCCGATCTGAACGCGCTGCGGCAGCGCGTTCACACCCTGCTCAATCTGGAGATGGCGGCCACCCATGAGATGATCACCATCGCGGAGCGCGTCCACCCGGACGCCATCACCTTGGTCCCGGAGCGCCGCGAGGAACGCACCACCGAGGGTGGCCTGGACGTTCGCGGACATCAGGCGATGATTCGCACGGTGGCCGAAATGGCCAAACGCGCCAAGATCCGCCTGAGCCTGTTCATCGCCCCCGACCCCGAACAGGTTCGAGCCGCGGTCGACGTGGGCGCGGTGCAGGTGGAGTTTCATACTGGTTTCTTCTGCCACGCAACGGGACAGGACCGAGCGAGGGAACTTGGGGCCATCGCCAACGCCGGCGAACTCGGACGAAGTCTGGGCTTGGCAATCGCCGCCGGTCACGGCTTGACCCAGGCCAATCTGGTCGACATCGTGGCCATCCCAACCGTCGAAGAGCTCAACATCGGTCATGCGGTGATCGCCGACTCGGTCATGGTCGGTCTTCCGGCAGCGATTGCCGGCTACCGGGCGGCCATCGCCCGCGGCCTCGATCTGCGCAGAGGCAGCCCCTCAGCCGTTCTCGCGGGACACAAGACCTAAAAACCCGGGATAAGAGCCGGGGTTTTGCGTTTGCCGCCAAAGTTTGCGATCCTGTTTGGGTGATCGTGGGTATTGGCATCGATGTGGTTGCGACCGGACGCCTCCAAGGGGCACTCGCCCGCTTCGGTGAGCGCTTCGCCGAGCGGCTCCTGGCTCCCGAAGAGCTGCTCGAATATCGGATGCGTGGGGCCCTCGCGCTCGAGTATTTGGCGGGGCGCTTCGCGGTGAAGGAGGCAGGCTTGAAGGCTCTTGCGGTGCCTCGACACGCCGGCTGGCACGAACTCATCACGACCAGTGGCGAACGTGGCGAGCCGACGCTCAGCTTGAAAGGACGCTGTGCCGTTGCCGCACGTGAACGCGGTGTCGAGCGCCCATGGGTCAGCTTGTCGCACGACGCGGGTGTCGCCGTGGCGGTAGTGGTGCTGGAGGCCACGCGAGTGCCATGAGGTCGATTCTGACGGCGCGAGCCTCTCGAGAACTGGACCAGGCTGCGGTCAGTGTCACCGGACTCTCTACCTTGGTACTGATGGAGAATGCGGGTCGCGGTGCGGCGGAGCTCGCGCGATCCGAGTTCGACTGCAAGAGGGTGCTGGTGACGGTAGGTCTCGGCAACAACGGCGGTGACGGCTTGGTACTGGCCCGCCACCTGATGCTCGGCGGTCACGAGGTCGAAGTCTTCGTGGTCGGCGACGCACAAAGGATCGGCGGTGACGCCCGCCAGATGCGCGAGGCCTTCGTCGCGCTCGGTGGCAGACTCGACATAATTGACGGTCCGGCGGGGCTCGCCAGGTTCGAAGAGGCACTCAGGCGAGCTACCCTGCTGGTGGATGGACTGTTCGGCACTGGCCTCTCACGGCCCATCGAGGGATGGACCGCCGAGGTGATCCGCCTCGTCAACGAATCCTCCTGCCCAGTCTTGGCTTTGGATTTGCCTTCTGGCTTGGACAGCGATCAGGGACGAATCTATGGTCTATGCGTCCGCGCCACCGCCACCGTCAGTTTCGCGCACCCAAAGCCTGCGCATTTCACCAGCATCGGTGTGGAGTACAGTGGTCGACTCTTCGTAACCTCGATCGGGATCAGCGGCTCGATGACCGCTTTGGTCGAGCCGAGCGCGCGCTGGTTCGAGGCGAGCGATGCCCGTGCTCACCTCGGGACACGCTCTTTGTGTTTGCACAAAGGGCGCGCGGGTCGGGTGATGGTGATGGCGGGAGCTCGGGGGACGAGCGGAGCCGGCTTGCTGGCGGCGCGCGGTGCGCTCCGCGCCGGCGCCGGGTTGGTAACACACGTGGGAACCCGAGAGGCAATCTCCGAACTCGAGCCGCGCGTACTCGAGTCGATGACAGCAGTCCTCGACGAGCATCGGTTGGCTGAGCACCTGCTCGAACAAGTGTGCCGTGCCCAGTCGGTGATCGTTGGGCCGGGGCTCGGCCTCTCGGAAACGGCACGGTTGATCTGCCGAACCCTGGCCAAGAGCGCCCGCGCGAGTGTGGTCTTGGACGCAGATGCCATCACCCTGCTCGCCGAACAACCAAAGCTATTCGAGAGCGCGGCGGGGCCACGGGTCCTGCTTCCCCACCCAGTCGAGATGGCGCGACTGCTCGGGATCGACGCCGAGGAGGTCGTGCGGACACCCTTGGAAACCACACGTCGCGCCGTCGAGCTGACAGAAGCCACCGTGGTGTTGAAGGGGCCGTACAGCGTGGTCGGCAGTCCTGGTCGACCACTCTTCGTCGCCGGTGGTCCGTGCCCCCTGCTCGCCGTGGGCGGCTCCGGCGACGTCCTGTCGGGTATCGTCGCCGCGCTTCTGGTCGACCATCCTCCGCTCGAGGCAGCCCTGCTGGGTGTCATCGTCCACAACCGGACGGGCGCGATTCATCGCGGCCTCACCGGCACCGATCGGGGGATGCTCGCCCATGAGCTCGCGGACCACGTTCCCGGCGCCTTTGCCAGCTTGGCCGAGGGAGGGAAGCGCGATGACAGTTTGGCAGCCTCCTCGAGTCCGCTGGCCGCACATCGGCCCCAATAAACCTGCGGCGTTACGGGTTTTTCGCTGAGCAGTTGCACTGGCACGTCTCGTGCAGAGGGAAGCCATCATGAGTGCGATGGTACCCCGCTGGTTCACGGATGAACTCCCAACCCACGTTCCTTCCCTCACTCGACGCGCGCGCCGGCTGTGTCGCACCGTGACCGCCGCCGATGATCTCGTCCAAGATACCCTGGAGCGCGCGCTCCGACATGTGGAACAATTCGAGCGAGGCACCAATCTTCGGGCTTGGCTCCACCGCATCCTGTTCCATCTGTTCGTGTCGTCGCATCGCCGCGAACAGCGTGAACGCTTGGGATTGGATCGTCTTGGCCATCTCGCCGCCGTCAAGGCTCCGAGTTGGACCACGCCAATCCCAGCCGCCCGGCAACGGCTGGAACGGCTCTTCTCCACTCTGCCGCCACCCATGCAATCCGTGGTGGCGCTGGTCGATTTGGATGAACTCAGTTACCGCGAGGCCGCACGAGAACTCAACATCCCGGTTGGGACGGTGATGAGCCGTCTCTCCCGCGCACGCCGTCGTCTCCAGGCCGTGGTGGAGGCCGATCTCTGTCGCGCAGCGTGAACGCGACACCTGCGGCCATCACTCGACCAGAACCTAGACTGGAGCGGCTCTCACAGAGATGGAACATCTCGACGAAAGTCGCTCTAGGTATTCGCGAAAGCGAATACGGGGTGAATTGACGAGCAGAGCGAGTCATAAGGGGCCGGTGCCCCACCTTGGGAAGGATAGAGCGCATTGGCGAAGCCAATCAATGGCGGTCCAGGCCATTGAAAAAGCGTTCTAAAGCAAGGCAGGTTGTTAGTCACTCGCTCAAGAGCTCGACCAAACCGTGGGTCAGAACCTCGATCCTCGAAGAACCCTCCGGTTCAAAATTGAGGCCTCCGCTGTCATCGATCCCGCGAGCGATCCCGAGCCGACCGTCGATACGCACCCGACGCCCACCGATCGCGTCGTTGTCTCGCAGCTCTTCGAGCACGCTCGCCACGCCCTCTCTCTCCCAACGAGCAATCCGCCACTCGAGATCGGTGAGGATGTCCGCGAGCAGGCGCTCGCGCTCAACCCGCTCTGCGCCGAGCAGCGCAAGCGAGGTCGCCAACCCGGCAATGGGCTCGGGCAACTCAGTCATGAACACATTGACCCCAATCCCCACCACCAGCGCCACCTCGCCTCGAGGAAGGAGTTGGCTCTCGACCAAGATCCCCGCGATCTTCCGGTCACCAACCATCACGTCATTGATCCATTTCACACCCACCGGCTGCACCACCAAGCCCGCGATTGCTCGGCGTACCGCGAGTCCCACGGCCAGCGTGAAGGCGCTCAGCTGTTCCATAGCGAAGCGCGGGCGGAGGTGCACCGAGAACAACAGATTCTCTCGCGGGCGGGGTGAGAGCCAGAGATTCGAGGCTCGACCGCGGCCACGTGTCTGGTGCTCGCTCAGGCGCACCAATCCGTGCTCTGCCCCCGCTTGCACACGACGCATCAGATCGTCGTTGGTCGAGCCGGTCACCTCGCAGAGCTCGAAGTTGGCACCCAGCACTTCGGTGCGACGAAGCGCTTCAAACCGCTTTTTGTCGAATCCCAACCGCATTGCGATCGACGACACGTGACCTCACCCGACAGGCTCGATATCGAGACCGATGTCGGCCGCTGGCGAGGAATGAGTCAACGCCCCGACGCTTATCACGTCCACCCCAAGCAGCGCCAGCTCCTCGATGCGCTCCAGGGTGACCCCACCGCTCACCTCGACCAGCGCTCGTCCGCGGCAGCGAGCGATCGCGCTCGAGATTTCTTCGGGCGCGAAGTTGTCGAGCATGACGATGTCGGCACCCGCCGCCAACGCTTGATCGACACCCACCAGGGACTCGACTTCGATCTCGATGCGCGACGTGTGGGGGGCGCGGCGCCGTGCCCGCGCAATCGCCTCGGCGATTCCGCCGCTGGCGGCTATGTGGTTGTCCTTGATCAGCACCGCCGATCCCAAGTTATCGCGATGATTCTTGCCTCCGCCGGTCCGCACTGCGTAACGCTCGAGACAGCGCAAGCCAGGGGTGGTCTTCCTGGTGTCGGTGATGACCGACACCGCGCCAGCTGGGATGCGCTCGACGAGGCGGCGCGTGTGGGTGGCGACGCCGCACAGGCGTTGCAAGAAATTGAGGGCGGTGCGCTCTGCCATCAGGATACTGCGGGCAGAGCCTTCCACCAAAAGGAGGGGGGTCTCGGCAGCAACCATCACACCCTCATCGACCAAGCATTCGACTCGAACCGCTGGATCGATGCGGAAATGCACTCGAGCGAAGACATCTGCCCCGCACATCACCAGAGGGGCGTGCGCGACCACTCGGCCGACGGCACGCGTTTCCGGAGCAACGGTAGCCTCGGTGGTGAGATCGCCTGCCTGGAGATCTTCGTCGAGCGCTCGGTCGATGATGGCATCGAGGTTCACGAAAGGAATCATCGAAACAGACCGTAGCTCTGGCCGAGCACCGAGGCAAAGGTGTTGCAGAACGCGTGAAACCAAATGGCGCTCCCGATCCCTCGAGAGCGCACACGAAGCCAGCCAAAGAGGAGAGAGGGAAAGAACACCGCCAGGCGCGCCGGCTGGGGCGCTGTCGCGAGGTGACCGAGGGCGAAAATTGCGCTGGTGACCAGGACGGCGAAAAAGACCGCGCCCCGGGGGGAAAGGCGGGTCCGCGCGAAACCGAAGGCGAGCGTGGTCTGGAGAAACCCTCGATAAAACGCCTCTTCTGGCAGAGCGATGGCGAAAAGCTGCCCGAAGAGATCGTTTGCGACATCGACGAGCGGGATCATGTCGAAGGGCTGCTCGGGACGCCACCACCATACGAAGCCGAGAAGGAACGGCGGAAACAGGATGACGGCAGCCAGCACCGCCTGCGAGAAAGCGCGCACGGTGTCCAACGCCATACGCCAGGGGTCGAGGGGGCGTTCCGAAAGCACCCCACCGAGCTCGAGCCCAAACGCCCTCACCACTTCGTTCTCGCGACCGCGAACCGAGAACAGGTAGGTCGCCCCCAAGAACACCACCGCGATCGCGGTTCCCGACCAGGTCTCGGGAACCAACCGACCAACGGCCGCCACCAGTAGTGTCACCAGCGCGGCCACACTCAACCCGGCACGCAGGCCAAGTGAGACCGAAGGACATCTAGGATCGGGGGAGGTGCTCATCCTTTGCTTGTGCCGGGTCAGGGCTGAACCGAAATCTGCGCCAGCGGCCACACCAGTCTCGACTATCGCTCACCAGCCAGGAAGTGGGGAATCGGTCGCTAAGTCAGATTTGTAACCCAAATGTATATTTCCAATCTTACAACAACATCTCCCGACAGATCGGGATTATTGAGGTCGACTGGTCTCCCGGCCGTGAGCCCTTTTAGGATAACGTGGCCGCCCAGCGAGGATTCATGCTCGACTCCAACCTCTACACCCCCAAAGCCGGTCGACGACCTCTCCTTCCCATCGTGAACGCGGCGAAGTGGCCGCCAGACGATGATGACGCTGCCGCTCCGCCTCCTGCTCCTGCGGGTGGCGGCATGCCCCCAAGCCCTTACGGAGGCGGAGGCGACGGCGATTTCAAGCGAGGTCGTTTCAACCCTGTGGTGATCATCATCGGGATCCTCGCCGTGGTGGGGCTCGCGGTCTTCTTGTTCATCGGTATGAAGAAGGATGCTGAGCGCGTCAGCGTGCCGGACGCCATGAAGATCATCAAGGATCTGTACGTACGCCCCAAGAACGAGCAGATCCCCGAGTGGCGCAAGTGGGCGGCGTCCTTGGACGTGAGCGCGGAGCTGAAGCGCGAGGCGCTAAAGCAGCTGGCCTGGGCGCGGGATCCGGACGGCGTGGTGCTGGCAGCCCGCGCGCTTACCGACATGAACGAGGGCGTTCAAGGTGACGCCGCGACGGCGCTCTCCTACTACGGTTCGCCTGCGGCAGACAACGCCAAACCAGCCCTGGTCGCAGCGCTGAAAACCGTTGGTCCGGGCGCGAAGCCTCAGGTGGCATGGGCGTTGGTCGAGCTCAATGAGCCGGCAGCCCTCGACACCATCATGACCCTGTACCGTGCGGGACACCTCTCGCAGGTCCAGCGCCTGGGTGGCGGAGTTGCCTTCGATTCCGACAAGCTGGCAACCTTGATCACCACCGAAAAGCTAGCCACCATGGCTGGGGACGAGAGTGGTGCGGTCCGTCAACTTGCCGCCACGGTTCTGTCGCGGGTGGCCGAGCCTCGCTACACGGATATCTTGATCAAGCTGCTCGGAGACACCGATCAGGAGATTGCTCGACAGGCCGCGCCGGGTCTCGGCAAGATTGGCGATGAGCGTGCCCGAACTCCGCTGCTCGAGGCACTACGCCGAGCCGACAAGGAGAGCCGCACCAAGTACCTGGAAGCGCTGCGCGACGGTATCGGCGCCCAAGGCCTGGTGCTCGCCCTCGACAGCGTCTCGAAGGAGACCGAGAAGAGCGCCTGGTACCAGACCAGGCAGGTCTTCGAGCTCTTGGACAGGCTGGCTGATCCACGGGTCGGCGACTGGCTGGTTCCGTACCTGGAGAAGAAGCCACACATCCACTGGCAGACCCGCGCAGCCACCACCATGGCGCGGGTTGGCGACTATCGCGCGGTCCCGACCCTGGCCAAGCGCCTGCGCATGGATCCTCTGAAGATCTACACCGACCAGCATGACTGGGAGATGGAGCTCAAGCGCGACGATCAGGAGCGCGTGGTAGCCGCACGCATGATCGCGGACTTGGCCCAGCTTCACCCCGACAAGCGTGAGGAAATGCGCGAGCAAGCGGAGGACGCCCTGATCTTCTGGATCCATGAGCTGCCCTCCCCACACGCCAACGGTATGCGCGGCTTGGCTGCGCTGGGCTCGACCAAAGACATCGAGGCGTTCCGGAAGTGGTCGAATCCCGACGTGCCGCTGCCGAAAGAGGGACAGCAGCCACCGATGCCGGAAGAGTGGGTGATCTCACAAAGCGCGCTGCGCTATGTCGGTTGGCTGAAGGACGAGCGTTCCTGGGGCGTGTTCGAGAAGATGCTGACCCGCCGTCCCCAGGAGATCGACGCCACCATGGAGAGCCTCATGCAAGGCGGGCTGGCCATCCTGGGCATGACACTGCGTGCGGTCGGCAAAGGGGCGGCCGAGGGTATGAGCGAGTGGGGCGACGCGAAGGGCTTCAAGTCGCTGCTCAAGTACATCGAAGATGTGAAGAACAACGAACAAAGCCGCATGGATGCCTGTGCGGCGTTGGCCTGGGTCGGCACCGACGAGGACCTTCTCACGGTGGCAAAGAAGATCCAGGAGTACTCGGGGCTTCAGAAGTCCGACCAGTTCCGCCGGGCCTGCCTGCTCGAAACCCTGATCTCACGCCCGGTAGCGGGCACTGCGCCGGCCCTGCTTGGCTTGATGAGTACAGACAGCGCGATCGAGACCCGTCACCAAGTGGCACGCGCGATCGGCAAGGCTGGCCTGACCGAGGACGTGACCGCCAAGCTGTTCGAAATGATGTCGAGTGAGGTACTGGTGAACGATGCTGCCTTGGCGCTGATCCTGGGCGGAACGCCCGAGGTGGCGGCACGCGCGGTGGCCATGTACGGTAAGCTCTTCGGCGACAAGGCCAAGGCCCCGCTCGAGGAGCTTCAAGACCTCTGGTACCGCACCTTCGGCTACTGGTCGAAGGAAGACCTGGAGAAGGGCCGGATCTTCAACTGGGTAGACAACGCCGTGGCGATTTCTCGTGTGGAGATCAACCTGACCCCCCAGGAGTGGGCAACCGGCCTTCTGATGAAACAGCTGGATAACCTCGACTTCGACAACGGTCCGCACTCCTTCACGCGTGTCGTGCTGAGGCACCGCCTCTATCAGATGGCACGCACGGACGACGCCAAGCGGGAGGCCGCAGTGCGCACGCTGAAGTTCATGAAGGAGCAAGGCGTGCTGCTAGCGCTGCGTGAGGAGAAGGGACCAGTCGGCAAGATCGCTCGCGACGCCTATCATGAGCTGATGAACCCCAAGGTGCTTCAGGGTATGAAGGCCATCGAGGACGACAAATCGAAGTCCGGCGGTAACTAACCACCTCGAAGTCAGCCGAGAGCGCCAGCCCAGGCGCCCGAAGAGGGGCGTGAGCAGTTCGAAAACCGACTTCTCGCGCCCCTTTTCTTGTCTCCACCACCGCCCAAGGTCGGCTAAAATGGGACTGCTTGGCGACGATCCTCGGTCGAGTCATAGAGCCACTCGCCCCCGTTCGGGGACCGGATGGATGTCTGCGTGTGGAGGTGGATCCAGGCTGGCTTCGCGAGCCTGGAACGCTCGAGCTTACTCTGCCGCGTCATGTCACCTGTGCCGCGTGCGAGGGGGGTGGCTGTTCGGTGTGTGAGTTCTCCGGAGCGCTTGCCCTGCGTGAGCGTGACGCTCCCGTGGAGTTGGTTTCGATCGGTCTCTCGGGCATCTCGCTGGACCGTGACGAGGCCCCCGAGCAAGCGCTCCGTTTGACTGTGCGTCTGCCGGAACACGGTGCCCCATCACCTCTGCCTGGCGTGGGACGGGGCCAACTCTTCGTCAGCTTGGTTGCCTCCGCCACCCCCAGTGCGAACGTGCACTATCTAGGCGGGACGCGACGTCCGCTGCCTTCCCTGCCCGAGCTGGTGACGCGCTCCCTCTGTCCCGAGGGGCCTGGGCAGAAGTCCCGCTGCATCGCCATCGCAGCACTGGTGGCCTTGGGCCTCACGCTCGGAGCACTGCTCCAGCTCCTCTACTGAGCACACCCACGTCACGTTGACCGAGCCGGCTCGGTGTCGTACGTCCCCACCGTGAACCCGCTCGTGATGTCGCTCGTTCTCGTACTCGGCTGGGGCGGATTCCTGGTTGGTCTGGTTCGGCGTCTGGCGCGCCTGCGCCCGGTCGGACAGCGCTGGGCCTGGCCGAACCAATTGGGTAAGCGCCTCATCCGCCTACTGGTCGAGGGTATATTTCAGAGACGACTCCTCGAATATCCGCTGATTGGAGCTTTGCACGCGGTGGTGTTCGCAGGCTTCTTCCTGCTCCTCCCCCGTTCCATCATCTTGTTTGGACGTGGTTTCGATCCGGTGTTCCCTTTCGGATGGTTGTCCTCGTCCACGACACTGCTCGGCCAGGCGTTCTTCGCCTATGCATGGCTAAAGGATCTGGCGCTGGTCGCGGTGTTGATGGCGGTGCTTGGCCTGCTCGCGATCCGAATCGGCGCGCGTCCACGCCGCCTGACCCACTCCGTCGAAGCGTGGGCGATCCTCGGCACGATCGCGGTGATGATGGTGGGCGATGCACTCTACGACATCGGCGCCGAGGGGCTACGCGGGGCCGTGACGCTTCACTGCAATGCTGAGCCTTCCCGCGACTTCTGCTTCCCAGCTCAAGCCCTGATCGCCCCGTTGCTGGCAGGGCAAGAGATCGAGGCCGCTCCCGTCGCGCATCTGCTCGGACCGGTGGCCTCTCGCGTCTTTGGTCCTGACGCCCTGCTGTTCTTGGCCCAAGCAGGTTTCTGGATTCACGTGCTTCTGGTGCTCGCTTTCTTGAACGCCCTCTTCGTCACCAAGCACCAGCACATCCTTACCGCACTGGTCAACGTGTTCTTGGCTCCCACGCCCGACTTCGGCAAACCTCGCGTGCTCGCGCCGAACCAAGAGGCCTTGCTCGCCCGAGTCGAGCAAGCCATGGACGCACCAAAACGACCCGAGGTCGCCGTCGGCCTCGCCTGCCTCGAGGAACTCGACTTCACGGAGCGACTCGGTCTCTCCTCCTGCACCGAGTGCGGACGCTGCTCGGACAACTGCCCAGCGCACCTTACCGGAAAGCTGCTCTCGCCCAAGCAGGTGGTGATGCGCCTGCGGGACCAACTGCTCGCTAGCTCGGAAGGTTTGTCCCACCCCCTGGTCCCCGCGGTGATCGCGCCAGAGGAGGTGTGGGCCTGCACGAGCTGTCGTGCCTGTGACACCAGGTGTCCGGTTCGAATCCGTCCCGCCGCAACCTTGCTCGAGCTCCGCCGCAACTTGGTCTTGATGCGAGGAGAGATCCCGCCAGCGCGGGCTCGAGTCTGCGAGAGCCTCGAGCTTCACGGCAACCCATGGAACCTCCCGCGCGCCGATCGCAACGGCTGGATGCAGAAGCTCGAGATCCGGCGTCTGGCTGAGACGAAACGGGTCGATGTGCTCCTTTGGGTAGGTTGCGCAGCAAGCTACGATGACCGTGCAGGACGGGTAGCGCGCTCACTGGTTCGGTTACTCGAACGAGCTCAAGTCGACTTCGCGGTGCTGGGTGATGAAGAGAGCTGCACCGGAGATCTGGCCCGGGTGCTCGGCAATGAGTACCTGTTCCTCTCCCTTATGGAACGCAACCTCACGCTACTCAATCGCTATCAGGCAGAAGGGCGCTTCGATCGCATCGTTGCGCTCTGCCCTCACTGCGCAAGCAGCCTCAGCCATGACTATGCGGACTTCGGTGGCAGGTATCAGGTCGTGCACCACAGTCAGCTACTCGCAGAGTTGGTTCGCTCCAAACGACTGGTAACCAAGGACAACAGCCCGCTCTCGGTCGCGTTCCACGACCCCTGCACGTTGGCAAGGAACCTCGGGGTCACCACCGCTCCTCGCGCAGTGCTCCGCGGTGCGGGCTTCTCGCGCTGTCGCGAGCCCGAGCGACACGGACTTCACACCAGCTGCTGTGGGGCCGGTGGCGGGGGCATGTGGGACGAGGAGGGTGGCGAAGCGCGCATGTCCCATCAGCGCATCGCCCAACTGCGCGCGACCGGAGCAGACGCGGTGGCTACTGCCTGCCCCTTCTGCCTCACTCAGCTCACCGATGCCGCGCTCACCAGTTCGAGCACCCTACCAGTGCGCGATATCGCAGAGTGGTTGGCCGAAGCACTCGGGTTGCCCACCGACTAGAGCGGCTTTCACAGAGATGGAACATCTCGATGAAAGTCGCTCTAGGTATTCGCGAAAGCGAATACGGGGTGAATTGACGAGCAGAGCGAGTCATAAGGGGCAGGTGCCCCACCTTGGGAAAGATAGAGCGCATTGGCGAAGCCAATCCATGGCGGTCCACGCCATTGAAAAGCCCTCTAAGCGAGCGTCAACCTTCAATTGGGTCGAGTGAGATCGGGTGCCACCCATGGGGCCTTGAAGCCTAGGTACTCCTCCGCGGTGGCGCGGAGCACGATGTGGAGACTCGAACTCTCTGCCACACTCTCGAGTTCGGGGCGTGTAGCGAGTGAAAGAAGCGGCATTCCGAGCGCAGCTGGGGTCCCCGGGTTCTGAACCAGCGCCATGCGAACGCGTGGGCGGATCAGCCAGTTCGGAGTCTCAGCGAGCACCGAGATGTTCTTCGGCCTCGGCGGCCGTCGCGCCGCCAAGCGTACCACATGCTCCTCGGTGAGCCGCGGGTTTCGGAGCAACTCGCGCACCACCATCGGATTCGGATCGGCGAGGAATTTGTCGATGGCACGTGGTCCGATGGCGCGAGCCAAGCTCCGCCGTTCGCCGAGCGTGAGCTCCCGGGACGGATCGTACGGGGGAACCTCGGCCGCGGACTCGGCGAGGTTCTGTGGCTCCGGGTAGGTCCGGAGTAGCCGCGCGAGCCCAAGCCAGCGGCGCTGGAAGGCAAGGCGGCGCAACTCCTCCATCCAGCGCTCGGCGCTGGGCCAAACCGCCGTCACGACCAGCGCGGGGAGCGCAGCCATGGCGGCAGGATGCGACGCCTGCGCAGCCCCAAGCCAGCCATCGAACGCCGACCCCAAGTCTTCGGTCGGTACCTCGGCGAGCCTGGTCATGAGCCAATCCCTGCGCAAGACCAGACACGAGAATCCAAGAACCGAGCGGATGAGGTCCGCACTCTGCGTCACCGAGGGAGCTTACCACACCCGTCGCCAGCCAGAAGCCTGTCAGCTAGACTCGACCGAGCATGCTCGACCCGAATGCAGCACGCGCCCTCAAGGGCTGGTCCGAACGGGTCGAGCCAGCGCTTTGGCGCGCGCTCATCGCTCTCTGGGTGGTGGTGCTGGTGGCAAGCCCACATCTCGCCCGGAGCGGCACGGAACTCCATCGTCTGGTGGCAGAGCTGGCAATCCTTGTCGCAACCGTGGGGGTCGTGGCGGTGGTGCTCCGCCAGCGCCTACGACGGCCTTCCTCTGCAACCTTCGTGCGGCGGGTTCGCGGACTCAACGGCGCGCTCGCCGAGCGCATCGCGCGTGCCGAACGCCTACGCCTCCGCGTGCGCGGCACCGCTGCCAACACCAGCTCGGAGCTCGCCGAACACCATTTGAAGACCTTGATCGACCGTGTGCCACTCTGGGGCATCGAGGGTGCTGCACGCCTTCGAGCGCGCCGACTGGTGAGGATCTCACTTCTGACTTGGGTGATCAGCTTCGGCCTAGTGTTGCTCGAACCGCTGCGACTGCTCGAGGGCTACGCCGTACTGCTCGCCAGAACGGGTTCGTTTCAGCTTCCCATCGATTATCTGGAGATCACTCGATTGTCCCTCCAGCATCCGGAATACCTGAAGAAAGAGAGCCGCGAGCTGGGGATGGTCACATCGCTCACCGAGCCGGAGGGCAGCGTGCTGGTGGTGCGTGGTGCAGCGCGCCATCCGAATCGGCAACTCATGGTAAGCGATGGACACCGGGAAATCCCTCTGGTCGATGATGGCAGAGGCCAACTGGTCGCGAGATTTCCCTGTGAAAGGAGTGGAAGGATCGGCGTGGTGGCTCGATTCGGCGAGGCACGGCTCTGGCAACGTCACAGCATCGAGCTTCGTGTCATCAAAGATCGCCCGCCGGTCATTGAGCTTGAACTCGAAGGCGGCGTGCTCGATTTGACGCGCAGCGAGCAAGCTGTCATTCCTTATCGGATCAGCGATGATCACGGCGTGTCGAAGGTTCAGCTACACCTCAGAACCGGCCTGCGCGAGGAGCTTCGGCTGCTCTCCGAGCTCGACGGCTCTCGGGCGACGGAGTTCGGCGGGCTGCTGCTCGATCGAGCTGATCCGTTCCTGATCGCCTCCGGATTCCCGATCGAGGTGACGATCCGAGCTCGGGACAACACGACGCTCCCGAGAGGCGGCTGGGGTGAGAGCCGGAGCATCACAGTACTGGTCCCGCGGCTTGGTGAGCGCGAGACCGCTCGCCTGACAGCCTTGACCGCTCTGCGGGAAAAGCTTGCACAAATGCTGGCTGTCGAGCTCGAGCCCGGACCGAACGCGTTTGGCTCACGCGAGTCGCTGAAGAGAGCGCTTGCAACCGAGCTTTCGGTCATGGACAGCCAATCTGCGCTGCCTTTGGGTCTTCGACAGGTGCTCACAGGACAGCTCGCGCGATTGCTCCGCGCAAGAAACGGCTCAAGCCAGAACACCGAGATCTCTCAGCTGCTGCTCTTCATGGATCAGGCGATCGAGACCCTCGGTAGTCGCGACGCCAAGCTGGTGTCGCTCAGCCTGGCCACGCTCACAGACCAGATCCGTCAAGCCGCACGCGCGCTCGGTTCCGAGACGACCGATCCGCGCTCAGAAGAGCTGATGCTGGTCGCTCTGCGAGCGCTCGAAGATGGAGCAGGGCATCTCCAGAACCTCACGACACTCGGGGAGGATCTGGCCCAGGCCGTCCGGCTCGCGACGGCGCGTCTCGAGCGCGCTCGGGAGTTGCGAGACTGGCGCGCAGTGGAGGCAGTCGGGACACTTCTGACGGAGCGCCTTCAACTTGCCGCTCCCCGCTTCGGTTGGCGCGGTGCGGTCGGAGTCGAGATGGCCAGCGGAGTCGACGATGTGAGTCTGCTCCGGCTCTCTCAGCTGGATGTTCGCTTCGATCGACTGAGCCGCGAGATTGAGCGCTTAGCTGCGGATCACGCGGCACTCATCGAACAGAACGCTGCGCTCACGCGGACGGTCGCGGTGACGCGTGCGCCCGGCGAATGGGCCAACGAGCTCTCTGTTCACGCGCAGGCGCTCACGAGACTCACGGAGCTCCTCGATTCCATCGCTCCCCCAAACACCGACGGCGCAGCATGCAGCCAGCTCAACGAGGCACTGCGTAACGTTCGAGACAGTCTCGCGCGCGCAGAACTGATATCGGCTGCGACCAATCTCGACCGAGCCTTGGCGCTGGTAGGCACGCTGGAGGCCAACCTCGCCCCGGCTTCTTCTTCGGCCGAGGTGGTGCGGAAGCTCGAACTGAGCTTGACCGTCGAGCGCGGATGGGTGCGCGAAAAGACGGCTGCGCTCCGAATCCTGGGTGGCGTGCGCGCGGCTGAGAGCTACCAAACCCTCGCCGAGGGCGAGTCAGAGCTGGCTCAGCGCACGGAGCGCCTGGTCGAGCGGGAGCGAGCGGCAGACGCGGTCCTCCCGGAGGCGTTCCTCTCCTCGCTTGGTCAGGCAATGCGCATGATGCGGAACGCTCAGGCCGCGCTGCTTGGGACTCTTGGAACCGAAGCTCTACTCGCCCAACGCGAAGCTCAGCGTCTCCTCGAGCAGTGCGCGGTGGGAGAAACGTTCGGCGCATCCGACGACTCGAAGGCGCTCGGTCTTGGTGCAACTCCCTTGGGCACTCGGTCGAACCGGCAACCCATGTCGACCACTCCAACCACCGATCCATTGGCGCGAGAGAGATTCCGGCGTCAGGTCCAGGAGAGCCTCGGAAACCAGGCACCACCTTCACTTCATGACTCGGTCACACGGTACGTGGAGGGCTTGCTCCGATGAACCGGGATTGCGGGTGGTTCCTCCACCTCCTGGTTGCCTGCTCAATCGGCACCGGTTGCGCGGAGCGCCCACCCACCCCGACTCCCTCGGCGTCGACCACCGCCGCCCAGGCCTCGCAACTGATGTCACCGGTCGAGCACTACGCCCTCGAGCGAGCCATGGCCACGCATGATTTCGAGGGAGCGAACGCCATGCTCGAAGCACTGGAGAGCAAGGGTGTCAATGTCGAGCAAAAGCGCGCTCGTCTAGCTTTCAACCTGGGAGATTGCGCCGCAGCGCTCGATCATCTTGGCAGTGTCGAAGGCAAAGACCCCGAGAGCGTTGGCCTCCGCACCCTGGTCCAGAGCTGTCTCGGAGTCACGGCACACGCGCCGCTCGACCACCATCCTGGCGCTCGTCTGAGCGTGCGCTGGCAGAACCCTCAGGACCGAGTGATGACGCCTGGCCTGGTTACGACCGTAACCGAGGCGCGGCAAATGCTCCGCCGGGTCTTAGGCATCGAACTCGAAGGGACGGTGCGCGTGGAGGTAGTGACAGACACCTTCAGCTTGGCGCATCTTGCTGGGCTTTCGATCGTATCTGCGGAGAAGACAGGCACCGTGGCAGTGGCGAGGTTCGGGCGAGTGATGATGCTCTCCCCGCGCTCCACCCGCGACGGCTACCCCTGGCAAGACACGCTATGCCATGAACTCGTCCATCTGGCGGTGTCCCAGGCGAGCGCCGACCAGGCGCCAATCTGGCTACAGGAGGGTTTGGCGAAGCAGCTCGAGACAGGCTGGCGCAACGGTCCGCGAGACCGCGAGCGGGAGGTGAGTCACGCCCTCGCCATCGAGGCACTCCGCACCGGTGAGCTGCTCCCAATCGAGGACTTCCCTGAGTCCCTCACGCTACTTCCGAATCCAAAGAGCGCTCGGTACGCCTACGCGGTCGCCCATGATTTCGTGGAGTATCTGGCGGAGCGTCACACGATGGCCGCGATCCGTTTGCTTCTGCACGAGTTCGGCCAGCTGGGTCTCGCCAACGCTTCGAAAGCCCTGCACGGGGCTACTTCGGAGCCGCTCGCCGAACACACTGTGCGCTGGCTCAGCCGATTGCGCCAAGAATCGACCACAAGGTCAGCCCCGTTAGCCGAGGCTGATCTGGAAAACAGGCTGGAGGCACGGCAGGCTCTCCGCCTGGGTGAATTGCTCACCGAAGTCGGCGCACACGGTGCCGCGAAAAAGCTCCTTTACCCGATTTTGGCCGTTCAGCCCACCTCGGCATCCGTCCGCACCTGGTTGGCTCGGGCTCTGCTCGAGAATGGGGAACCAAGCGCTGCACTTCAGGCCATCGGAACACCCGAGCAGGTGCAGGCTCCGAGCGGCCCCTGGTTCGCCTTGCGCGGACGAATTCTCCTTGAAAATGGCCTTCCGAATGAGGCTAGCGCTGCGAATTCGGCTGGATTCGCCCTCCGTCCTCAGCTTGGGGAGGCAGACCACAGCGCTCTTGCCCCTCGCAAAGCTACAAAGCAGCGAGATTGACCCGGGACAGCCGCTCACCCTACGATACCAAGGTCAGCGACTCTTCCCGGAGCCCCGCCCCGTGAGCCTGTCCTCCTTCGCCGCCGCCCACCTCCTTCGCGTCCTCCCTCGGGAGCGCATCAGCCATGCCGTAGGCAAGCTCTGCGAGCTGCCCCTGCCACCACTCGTTTCAGATCTCACGTCACGGATCTACGCGGGCGCTTTCGGCGTTGACATGAAAGATGCCGCCGTACCCCATGGCAGCTACCGGAGCTTTGATGCTTTCTTCACGCGTCGACTCCGCGCTGGGTCACGGCCGATCGAAGATGCATCCATCATCAGTCCCTGTGATGGTCGGATCAGCGCCCAGGGTCCGATCGACGAAGGTGCTCGGATCCTGGTCAAAGGTCAGCGCTATGAGGTCGCCGAGCTGCTCGGCTCGGCCGTGGAAGCGGGTAAGGTCATCGGTGGACACTTCTCCGTCATCTACCTCTCGCCGCGGGATTATCACCGCGTGCATGCCCCAGTGGACGGCACACTCATGCATGTGCGTGCCATCGAGGGCAGCCTCTTCCCGGTAAATGCCCTCGGAGAACGGAGCGTACCCCATCTGTTCGTGAAGAATCGACGGGTGGTGCTGCGCTTCGCCCTCGATCAGAGCCCCCATGAGCTGTTCATGGTGATGGTGGGCGCGATGATCGTAGGCAAGATCTCGATCAATGCCCTGGGTGACGAGGACGTGCCGGAAGGAGAACACGCGATCGCAAAACGGACAGTGCGGCGCGGTGACGAGGTAGGCGCGTTCCATCTGGGCTCCACCGTGGTGCTGTTCGTTCCCCCGCCGCTCACCCTCGACGCCCACTCGGGACCGATCCTCCTCGGTCAAAGCTTGTCGAGCGCCTCATGAGCGAGCCTCGCGACGTCGATCCTCCCGCACCGGTTCCGATCACCCCGATCCGACCTCCACAACGCACATTGACGGACGCGGGAGCCAGCATCGCGGGCACCCCGATCCCGGTGGGCAATCCCTCTCGCGAGCCCCGTCCCACCGAGAGCGCCGAGATCCCTTCCGATCCGCGGGCTGTACCGCAGCCCGTCCACTCGAATCCCGACTCTCTCCGCCCGAGCGCGCCACCTTCGGGCCGCCGCTTGGTCCCTCCCCCAAAGCCAGGCCGTCGTGACCAGCTGGACTCGACCGTGCCGTCCCCACAGGTTCCAGTGCCAGTCGGCCCCCCGCGACCGTCGAGCCTCCCGCATCCGGCTCCCGCGTCCCGGGCCCCCGGCTTCGCCCAAACTCTCGGTCGTCCCGCACTGCGAGCCTCCACTTCACCAGTCAGCCGCAGCTCGGAGCTTTCCCCGTCGGAGGGGACGAGCCCAAAGCTTGAGATTTCGAGCGCATTGTCACGGCAACCCGTGCACCTGGTGGCGTCACCTCCGCGTCCCCGGCTCTCTCCTCCCCGGCCTGCGGCGGAGGGTTCTAGCGTCGCCGCCATCCAAGCGATGCGTATCATCGCAATCGGCACCGAGGAGTCGAACCCGGAGAGCACCGACGAATTCGTTCCGCCCCCCTCGCTGATGCCGGAACCACCCGAGCGGTCGCACGCCGTGACTACGCCGCCTGCACCGGATGAAGCGACCCTCGCTCCGCCGGTCGCCGAAATCGTGGGGCAAGCTGAGCCTTCCGCGCTCGACGTCGAGGGATCCCAGCGTTTGACTGAAGCTAACGGAGCTGCAGCCACCGCAGCCA
This sequence comes from uncultured Polyangiaceae bacterium, assembly GCA_964396375.1. Classification (GTDB taxonomy): domain Bacteria; phylum Myxococcota_A; class Polyangia; order Polyangiales; family Polyangiaceae; genus FEN-1139. Next base: position 140,738 of record CAYNEY010000005.1, read on the forward strand.
ACGCGGCCGCTCACCTGGAGCCCGTTGCCCTTGCTACTGCGGAGAGTAGCCAGCCTCGACCACTCCTCGATTCGGAGAGCAGCCGACCCCCGCCGCTGCCCCCTCGTCGCCGCGGCTCGATCGAACCCGGTGAGATTTCTTCCACCACCGCAGCGGTCGCCGAGCCTCTCCCGGACGAGACCGCTCATCTCCTCGAGGACACCCCCACCGTTCGGCTTCCACCCGTCTCGCGCGCACCAGGCCCACCACCTCGACGCTCGCTGCGACCAGATCCGGTGGGAGCGTCTGGCACGGAGAAGGCCCCAACCGCCCCAGCAGAAAACCCAAGCGCGCAGCCGGCAGCCACTCCTCTTGACCTCCCCAAGCAGCGGTTGCGCAAACCCTGGTGGGAGGAACTCTTCGGAGAGGACTTCTCCCGGGCTCAGGCCCGCCTGAGCGAGCACCAGGTCCAGCAGGAGGTCACGTTCATCGAGGAGTCTCTGGGAGTTGGAGAGGGAGGGATCATCCTGGACCTTGGCTGCGGCGCGGGCTACCACGCAACAGAGCTGGCCAGCCGCGGCTACGGTGTGGTCGGCTACGATTTGTCCCTGTATCAGTTGGCGCTAGCCACCGACGTGGCCCATGACGCAGGACAGAAGCTCAACCTCCTCCAAGGTGACATGCGCGAGATGGCCTTCGAGGAGATGTTCGACGGCATCTACTGCTGGAACACCAGCTTTGGCTACTTCGAGGAAGACAAGAACGTGCTGGTGGCCCAGCGGGTGCTCGCGGCTCTGAAGAGCGGTGGCACGTTCCTGGTCGACGTCATCAACCGGGATTTTGCCACTGGGGTACAGCCCTCGAGCGTCTGGTACGAGGGAGATTCCTGTGTCTGCATGGATGACATGACCGTCGACTTCATCACCAGTCGTCTCAGGGTGAAACGCAGCCTGATCCTGGACGATGGCAAGACCCGCGAGTGCTCGTACTCGATTCGCCTCTACTCTCTCCACGAGCTCGGCAAGCTGCTCCATGACGTGGGCTTCCGTGTCACAGAGGCGAGCGGCCACCCTGCCACCCGCGGGGTGTTCCTCGGAGAGAGTTCTCCCCGGATCATCATGCTGGCCCAAAAACCCTGAGCCTACACCGTTCATGGCTTCGAGCGCCCAGGTGCCGCCGTGGCAAAGCGCGTGACAACCGGGACGCTACTTGGCGGAGGAGAAGGGATTCGAACCCCTGGTACCCGTAAGAGTACGGCGGTTTTCAAAACCGCTGCCTTCGACCACTCGGCCACTCCTCCAAACGGCTTTTGGACAGGCGGATCTTGACCGCCACGCGCTCGGCGTCAACTCCTTACTCTGGCCTGTTGCCCACCCGTTGCCCCAACCGGTGGACCGCCGCCGGGCCGAGCTCCCCAGATGCCTCCCGGTGATCCCCGTCGACACGGAAAGCGTCGAGCACACAGCATTTAGAGACGATCACCCCCGGGGCTCCTGCCCAACCCGAAATCACCCAGACGGCTCTCGTGCACCGTCTGGGTTACTTCAGGCGCCAGCCGAAATCCCGCCGGACCTCCGCCAAGCTGGCCGTACTTTGGCGACCTCGGTCAAGAAATCGGATGCTCCGCTGGATGCCGGATTTCAGCCGAAAGCGGCATCGATCTCTGCCGTGGGTGACAGACGAGAGGGTTGCGCCTCGTCGATTTGTCGTGGTATCATGCTGAGGATGTCGTTCTTGGTTCTCGAAGCAGGCATGTTGGGGCCCTTGGGTCGCCGCGTGCTGCGACAACCAGCACGATTCTCGCCCCGCGAGCCCGCGTCCATCGAGCCCGGGTAAGTCCCACCGGCACGGTTGCTTCGTCACTCTCCGTTGGAGCGCTCGCTCGCACGACCGTTGGTCGTATCGACGCTCCAGCCGATAGTTTCGCCGTTATCCCCTGAGATTGAAGGGCTCACAATGGTCCAATCCGTGTGTCTCGAGAGTTCGGGCGCGGCCGGTCCGCGCCTCCTGTTTGTGTCGACCCCCCAGCAGCTCCCCCACTTCCTCACCCCAGATGGGCTGGCAGTGTTTCTCCATGAACACATGAAGCCCTACCAAGACACGCTGGCCGATACGCTCCGCGGCATCGAAGACGCGCTCACGGACCGACCCGCTCCGGGAGGATTCGTCCTGCTTGCCTGCGCAGAATCGAGGCCGGTAGGAGCACTGGTGATGCTGGGAACAGGCATGCGCGGCTACGTTTCCGAGCACCTGCTCCTTTTCGTCGCAGTGGATAGGCGTTGGCGCGGCCGCGGGTTGGGTGCTGAGTTGGTCAGAAGGGCAGCCGCTCGGTGTGAAGGAGACATCAAGCTGCACGTCGAGCACGACAATCCCGCCAAACGGCTGTACGAGCGGCTCGGGTTCTGCTCCAAGTACGAGGACATGCGCCTGACGCGGAGACGCGCACCGTGAATCGGGTGGTTTTCAACCTTGAAGCGCTCGAGCACAACCTCACCACCATCGACGACTGGATCTCGGAGCATCATGCCGGCTGGACCTTGATCTCCAAGGTGTTGTGTGGTCATCCGGAGGTGCTCGCGGTCCTGCATAACCTCGGAGTTGGCTCGTTCGGGGATTCGCGACTGCTCAACCTGGAGGCAGTGCGACAGACCTCACCGCATGCCGAAACCTGGTATCTCCGGCCACCCCACCTCTCGGCTATCCCCAGCTTGGTGCGTCTGGCCAACGTGAGCTTGAACACCGAGCTCGCGACGATCCGCGCACTGGACCACGAGGCACGCCTGGCCAACACGGTGCACCGTATCATCATCATGGTTGAGCTCGGCGATCTCCGCGAGGGCGTTTCGGTCGGTTCGCTGAGATCGTTCTACCAACAGGTTTTGGAGCTGCCCAATGTGGACATACTCGGGCTGGGCGCGAGCCTCGGGTGCCTAGCGGGTGCGATCCCGACTGTAGACAACATCGGGCAACTCCTGATCTGCCGCGAGTTCCTCGAGCTGCGTTTCGGTCGACCCTTACCACTGGTCTCGGTGGGATCGAGCTCTGCGCTTCCCCTTTTGTGTACTGGCCGGCGACCTCGTGAAGTAAATCACTTTCGGGTGGGAGAGTCGGTCTTTCTCGGCACCAACTTGATCGACGGTGGAACGCTACCCGGCTTGCGCAACGACGTGGTGACCGTAGAGGGCGAAATCACCGAGATCCGAGAGAAGGACCTGGTCGCCTCCACCCACAGCTCCTCCATCACCCCTTTTTCCAGGATCGAGAGCGACTCGACCTGCCAGCCACACCAGCGCGGCTATCGGGCGCTCTTGGCGCTCGGCCAGCTCGATACCGACGTGACAGGCCTGATTCCGCTCGATCCCTGCCACAGTATCAGCGGAGCCAGCAGTGACATCACTGTGGTGAACCTGGGCCCTGATCCTGGAGAGCTTCGGGTGGGGAACAGCATCCGCTTTCGTCCCTCCTACTCCGCGCTGCTCAGGCTCATGAACGACCGTTACGTTCCGAAGTTCTTGTCGGGTGGACATACACCACGGGCCGCAGATCAACAAGTTCACTCTCGCCTCCGGGCGCTCGGAAGCTCTATTAGACAGGAGACACTGGCCTCATGATGGCAACACCGAATTCCAACGCGCGCTACGAGCGCGATCGACTGGTTTGGGACGAATGCGCGGATGTCTACGAGAGCCGCATCGTAAAGGGGCACCCGGAGGTCTTGGCCTACGAGGCGTTCGAGGAAGATCTACTCGATCTGATCTTGCTATTTCTGGCACGTGACAAGCGGTACCGGCTCCGACTGATCGACCTCGGCTGCGGCTCTGCGCGGTTACACCTGCGCTACGGCATCAAGACGGTTCTGTGCTCTGCACTCGACGGACGTGACCGCCGAGTCCTCGAGCACCTCCGACGTCTGCGTCCGGATTTGGCCTTCGATCCGCTCTTGGCTGAACACCTGGTGTCGGTGTTGGGGATCGACTTTGCGAAGAGCATGTTGGCCATCGCACGAGAGAAGCTCACCAATGCGGGGCTTGCGTCTCAACTCGAGACTCGGCTCGAGTTGAGATGCGGGTCGGCGTTCGACCTTCAGCCGCTCGACTCCGAACCGCTACCCGTCGTGGTCTGTGTCTGCAACTCGATCGGCGTCATGCAGGGACCCGAGGGTGCAGCACAGCTCTTTGCCGCGGTCGAGCGTGCGGTCGGTTCCTGTGGGGGGATCGGCATCATCAGCGCCTACCAGCAAGGGGCGGTTCAGTCGCACGCTCTCGGCAACTACGAGTCGACGATGGACGTCTGCGGGCAACCCCGTTGGCTTCTGCCCGACACCTACGCCGGCCCTGAGTTCCGACAGATCCCAAAGCGGTACAAGCGGGCACACGACACCGATGAAACACTCACGGTCGAGGTGCGTGACGCAAACAACCAGCTCGTGGTACCCGACCACGTTCTTCGACGCTCGGCACCTGAGGTCGAGGAGACGCTGCGCTCCGGCAGAATCCTCACCCACACCAACTACGAGTCACACTGGTATTCGTTTGCCCAATTCGATGCATGGATCGGCAGGCATTGGGGCACACACCACGCCCTGCACCTGCGAGGATCGAGGCTCGACGCTCTGCGCGCTGAGCCCGTTCAGCTGGCGATCTTGGACACCGCCCACCACCTCACACCACTGTTCGACCGATTGATTACTGCGAAGGCCTAGACTCGGTGGAACTCTGGCAACGCTACCCAGACCAGATCACCTGGGCAGTGGTCCTCGCCTACCTAGGCTTCATCGTGGTCAAGGGTCTAGCCAAGGCGACGCGTGTCGACGGCAGTGATGCCTTCCTCTTGGCTGGACGCAACGTGAGCTGGCTGCCTCTCATGTGCACCATGGGCGCCACCATCGTGGGGGGAGGCGCCTCGATCGGTGCCGTCAGCAAGACCTATGAGCAAGGGCTTTTCATGCTGCTGGTCTCCAGCGGCTGGTATCTCCACTTGATTTTCGCCGGTCTCTTCGTGGCGCCACGCTTCCGGCGCGAGAAGCTGTACACGGTGGCGGGCTACTTCGGTCACCGCTTCGGAGAGGGACCTCGACGGCTGGCCTTGCTACTGTCGCTGTTCTTTTCGGTGTTCATCGTGGCCGCGCAGATGGCGGCGTTCGGTTGGGTGCTAAGCTCGCTTCTGCCTTCGGTCTCGCTGCTGCTGAAGACTCAGAGTCCGTGGCTGGAGGGACCACAGCTGGCGATCCTCCTCGGAGGACTCTTGGTGGTGGCCTACAGCACTGCGGGAGGTCTATTGGCAGTAATCGCCACTGACATCTACCAGTTCGCGGTCCTGATGCTCGGGTTCATGGTCACCTTGGCCTTGGTTGCACCCGAACTCTGGGCTCACTGGTCTGAGCTTCCCGCCCGTGTACCCGACGGTTTCTTCTCTCCTACCAACAACCGCGGTTGGCTCACCCTTATGACCACGTTCCTCGCTTTCTTTTTGGGGGAAACCTTCGCCCCGGGCTACGCGACCCGCTTCTGCTCGGGACGCGACGAAAGCCACACCCGACGCGGTGTGGTTGGGGCGGGCGTGCTTCTGGCCCTCACGTTTCCCCTCATCCTCTTCTTCATCGCAGCCTACGCACACTTCAGGTTCGATGCTCTCGATCCGGGCACGGCTCTGCCCAGGGTGATCCGCGCCATCAACAATCCGCTGGTTGCGGGGTTGATGGTGGGAGCGCTGCTCAGCGCGGTGATGTCCTCCGCGGACTCCGCGCTCAACTCGGCAACCGCGATCTTCACCAAAGACCTCTTCGAACAGCAGCTGCGCCGGGCGCCCCGCTCGGATCGGGAAACCCTACGCCGCGCCCGCATCTGCACCGCTGTCCTCGGTGTCCTGGCCATTGGGGTGGCATTGCTGCGACCCGATGTCATCGACCTGCTCCTATTCACCTACCACGCCTGGGCACCAGCCATCGTGGTCCCGGTGATCTACGGGATCTTCTGGCAGACTCGCGGCCCAGACGTGGAGCGCGATGTAACCCTGACCATGGTGTGGGCCTCGATCCTTACCTTTGGCTATCGACTCAGCCCCCTCAGCTCGCTCCTCGATCCGGCCGTCTTCGGGGTCACCACGGCACTGCTCACACTCACCACCCTGCGGTGGTTGCGTCGGGCCCGCAGCAGACTCGGTCGCGCTGCCTGAGCCGCTCACGCCTCAGGGCGCCCGAACTCCCTCACCCAGTACCCGCTTGCTATCTGTGGCATGGCTCCAAGTCTGAGGTCATGTCGCTCGGGTGTCGCCCCAAGGGCGTGACTCTCAGGCACACCCGTCTCCGAAACGAACCATTGCTCCACGCCGAAGCCCCATTTCCTTGGGTCGGATCCCTGGTACGGCCCTTGCTGAGTGAACCGCATGCTCCGCCGGGCAACCTTGCTTGTCGCTCTTCTTTTCGTTGGCGTCGCGTGTACGGTCCCGGTTCGTTTCTCACGTCAGACCTACGGACCCCGCTCCTCCGTGGTGCTGCCGCCCAGCCCCGGCACTTCCCCTTTGACCGCAGAGCTCCGCTATGAGGCTCCCATCTTGCGAGGCCTTCTGAGAGCACGCGGGGATTGCCGCCTTGGGCAACGCCGCCCCGTCACGCGCGAATACTATCAACGGCGGGAACCCCACGCTGGGCTCTCAGTCGCCGCTTTGGTGGTAGGCGCGGCCCTCGGTGTGGGTTCGGTGGCGCTCTTGTCCAGCGCAGATGAGATGTCCAACCAGAAGACCTGCAGTGAACCACATGCCATCAAATGCAACAGCCCACGGGAAGACACCGTGCTGCTTGGTACGTTGGGAGTGCTCGGCTCTGCGGGGTTGATGGGCGGGAGTCTCTGGGGTTTGGCAGACCACCAACACTCTCAGCTGCTGCGCTCGGAGCCAGAACCTGATGAAATCGTAGAAACGACGAAAACTGTCGTGTGTGACCCGTCGTCCCTGGGAGAAAGGCTGGTCTCGGCGACACTCGGCACCCAATTGGTCGGAACGACCGTGACCCATGCCGACGGTTCCTTCACCCTGGTGATTCCGGCCGAACTCCAGGGCACGCTGGTGGTGATTCTGAGCGAAGAAGTCGGCGCGGTCTCGGGAATGCGGCTCGGCGAAGTATCGGTCTCACCAGATATCTCGAGGCACTCCTCGACACGGCACCCGCCTGTCGCGCCACCGCGACGCACCCATGATGATTCGCCCAGCTTGGGAGCGGCTTTCGGAGAGATGGAACGACTCGAGCGAAGCCGCGAAGGGGTTGCGCGATAGCGAATGCCGGTGGGGTGTTCGAGCAGAGCGAGGCAAGAGGGGACTTGTGCCCCTGCCTGGCTCAGTTGGAGCGCTCGCAAGAGGGCGCTTCGCGCCGCAAAAGAGCGCGCTGGGCACGCGATGCGAGCTAGAGGGCACGCTTCTGAATGAGTCGCTCGAGCAAGGCCGAGAGCTCTGCGAGGGCGAAGGGTTTGGCCAGCCCCGCGTGAAACCCGAACTCCTCGGGGCTGGCCATGATCGGATCCTCCGAGTAGCCGCTCGCCGCAATGGCGATGAGAGCCGGCATCTTCTCGCGCAGCCGGAGCACCACGTCACGACCACCCAAGCCGCCGGGCACGGTCAGATCGAGCAAGGCTATGCTGTAGGGTCGCCCTTCGGTGACAGCGAGCTCCGCGGACGAGATGGCGTCCTCACCGCATCGCACAGTGGTCACCTCGTAGCCCAGACGCGCCAGATACCGTTCGAAGAGGCGGCACAGGTAGGGCTCGTCATCGAGGAGCAGCGCTCGCCCGGCCCCGAGATGCTCTGTGGGGGAGACCGGACATTGGCGAACCGTCGAGAGCTGCCCGGCTGTGGGCAGGATGATGGTGAAGCTCGTCCCCTTGCCCTGGGTCGATTCCACCTCGAGGCGCCCCTCATGACGTCGCACCACCGAATAGGCGGTGGCCAGCCCCAGCCCGGTTCCTTGTTGCTTGGTGGTGAAGAAGGGCTCGAAGATCCGCTTCAGATGCTCGGGCGGAATGCCAGGCCCCTGATCCGAGATGGTGACAGAGACGTAGTCCCCGGCGGCGAGCTGGTAGCGATTCTGGCTGGGCAGCGCGATGGGCACGCCCCTGATCGTCACGGTCCCGCCCTCAGGCATGGCTTGGACGGCGTTGCGGATGAGGTTGTCGACCACCCGCCAGATCTGGTTCGGATCGACGGGCACACTCGGGAGTTCCTCGGAGAGCTGCAGATCGAGCGCGACATTGGAACCACTCAACGCGAAGCGCGCACAATCGCTGAGGAGCCTACCAAGATCGACGGCGTCGCGCACGGGTGCTCCACCCTTGGAGAAAGTGAGGAGCTGCTGCGTCAGATCGCGCGCACGTTCGAATACGCTGAGAGCGTCGTCGAGCGCGGCCACCTGGGCTTCTCGGTCGGTGGCGAGTTCGCGGGCCAGGCACAGGTAGCCGAAGATCCCCGCGAGAAGATTGTTGAAGTCGTGCGCAATCCCTCCCGCGAGCACACCGATCGCGTCCAGCCGCTCTGCGCGCTGCGCCTGCTCGGCAAGCCGCAGCTTCTCCGTCACATCCCGCAGAGCGAACACGGCACCCATCACGCGTCCAGCGTTGTCGCGCAGAGGCGCGGCCGTCTCCGCCAGGGACCGGTGTCTCCCCCCTCTGTCAATCAGCTCGAGCTGGGTCGAGACTTCCACCACGCGCTCTTTGGACAAGGCCCGAGTCAGAACCTCTTCGCACGGCAGGTTGCTGGCGGCAGCGACCGTGACCAGAACCTGCGAGAGGGGTTGACCCAGGGCCTCCTCGAGCCGCCACCCTGTCAGCTCCTCGGCCACTGGGTTCATGCCTTGGATCACGCCTCTGGTATCGGTGGTGATCACCCCATCACCAATCGATCGCAGGGTCACGTCCAGCTGCTCCTTCTCCTCTGCCAGCTTCTCTTCGATCAGCTTCCGCTCCGTGATGTCGATGCCCGAGGCGATGAACCCAGTCGTGTGTCCGGAGGTCTTTCGCAGCACCAGGTTCCAGGCGATGTGTCGCAGCCCGCCGCTGCGCACAGAGATCGAAGTGTCACAGCGAAGCAGCTCGCCTGGAGCGGCGCGACGCAGCTGCTCGATCACGGAGCGCACACGGCTGCGCTCCCTAGGGCCAAAGACGGTCTCGAACCAGCTGCTTCCGAGGAGCTCGGGCTCCGTGGAGCCCAGGATCTGGCTGACGCGGGAGTTGACGAGCTCGATCCGTCCCTCCAGGTCGCACTCGATGATGAGCGCCTCAGAGACGGCGAGGTAGCCCTCCGCACGATCGGCGGCGAAGCGCGCTCGCTCTTCGGCCAGAGCCCGCTCGGCGATCTCGCGAGACAGCTGTGCCGTGCGCGCCTCAACACGCTGCTCCAAGTGCTCACGATACTCCTCCGCCCGCCTTCGCTGTCGCCGCTCCTCCAGCATCAACCCGAGGACATGCAGGACGTTCTGGACGTGGGGAGCGTAGGGCGCGTAGGCGTCCGCTGAGGTGAGCTCGACGTCCACCTGTCCGTGGATCCAGTCCCCGTACTTCAGTGCATGGCTCTGACACGACTCGGGAGGGCCGGGGGGGGAGGTTTCCCTCGCTCGGTAGCTGACACGTCTCACGCCAGGCACCATCTCGAAGCCCCGGCAGGCCAGCTCCACGATGGTCTGATCCTGATCCAGATGAGCAGCGGTGCTCTGGATGAGCAGCAGCCGCGCCAGGACGTCGGCACGCAACTGTTGCGGAGGGGCGCTCATCGAGAAAGCCGACTCAATCGAGCCAGTGGTATTCGCTCGGGGGAGCGAAGAAGGGGTTCTGGATCAGATGACCCTGAACCACCACGTGCGGGTGCATGGACAATACGTCCATGATCGTGGAACCACTGAAGAGTCGGACGTCGTACTGGCATACGGCGGTCACGGGATGCACGCGCAAGAGGCCGTTGACGCGACCCTCGTACTCCATCAAGCGTGAACCGCCGTCAATCGTGGTGATCCGTGGGCTCATCTCGCCGATCACCCTCACGGAGCGACCGGCATCGCGCGCAGCCCTGTGGAACTGGGCGAGCTGCTGGAGCATTCGGTCAGGGTCGAAGACCCCACCGGCGAAGTAGGTTTCCTCGGCTCCGCGCACCAGAAGGTCACCTCGCTCGAGCGCCTCGTGCAGATCGTGTCCCGCGGCTCGAAACTCGTCGGTGCGTTGCTTGGGGGAGAACCGGTCCGAGAAGCAGGCCGAGATCTCCCGGTTCGCCAGCCCCCGCAGCAAGAAGAGCTGAAGCGCGCGGTCACGTTCCTCGTCGTTGCCGTAGAGCTGACAGACGTGGCATCCCTCCGATACTCGAGCCTCCGCGAATCCCAGATCAACCGCGGTGTCAGTGGTGGACATCATTCCCTCCCAGAGATCCGATGCAGCAGGGTGGAGCCCTGAACGGCCCGACCGGGCCCTACCAAGCAATCACTAGTCTGGCCTACCTTCCGCTCGGTCACAAGCGCACCCTGGCCCCCGCCGCCATCCGCCGTCGGGCGGTGTAGGGAAGGTGCGGACCGGGTGGTTTCGCGCGACGGGCAGATGTCACTGGGAGATATCGAATACTGTCGAGGACTTCCGTTGGCACCGATACGTTCGGCAGCTGGACGAACACCTCAGCGTACGCGCAGTGCGGTGGGGAGCCCCAACACACCTGAACAGACATCACGGGACAAACCCCAGAGGGATGGGAAACCTCGCCTGGTCAATCCTGAGCGCAGCGCAGGGAATAGCCATGGACCTTGGTTTCCGAATCCCGAGCCACGCCAAGCACGTTGTCTCCAAAATCGTACAGAGTTGCCGTGTCGGTGTCGTTGTCGCTTGTCCAGAATATCCTGCGAAACGCCTCCCCCAACAGTAGTCGTAGGCGTCTGTCGCGTTCGTTCCGGCCTTGCATGTCTGCCCGCTGACGAAGAGCCCCCGACCGGCGAGCGCTGTGAAACCATAGTCATCGGTGCCGGGACCGCCCACACCATCGAGACTAGCCCAAGAACCCTCCGCTGAAGACCGCAGCGTCATGCCTTCGTTTCCGTCCGTAGCGTCCATGGCGTCCGCCACCCTCAGCAGGGTGCTCCATTCACTCTGCGTGGGAACGTGCCACCCAAGAGGGCAGGCCCCCAGGTGAGGGCTGGCTCCCACCAGCGTAGAAGAGCTGCTCGCAGCATTGGCCGAGATCGCCTCGGTCCACGTGTAGAGGCCACCGCAGGTGTCGCAGTTCGCCGTGGACTCCTCGTAGCAGAACTTCTCGATCACTTCATCGTCACTCGGCTCAGACAGCACGGAGATGAGCTATTCCCCGTAGTTGAGGTTCTGGCCCATTCACATCTGTGTTCCGATCACCACACACTCGTTGGACTGGTAGTCTCGGGGATCACAGAACTCGCCGGGAATGAACTCGGTGGTGGTCGTACACGTCGTGGAGCAGCCGGGATTCTCGCTTCCACTCAATCCCACCGCCCCGCCGCTACTCACCGCTCCGCCGCTGTTGTCGTCTTCTCCTCCAATGCTCGTCCCGCTCCCGGGATCCGAGGTCCCACCTACGGCCATCTTGGCCGACGCCCCTTCCTCACCACTGCAAGCAGGCACCACGAGCCCAGCGGACAACAGTATTGGCGTTCGGACAAGCTTCATCACGAAGTTCTCCAGCTCAACGTGACAAGTGTGCCCAACCTGCCAGCTCCGCTCGGAAATTCGCTGCGGTGATTCTGTTGCTCAGGAACGCAAGAGCACGAATCTGAGATCGGCGGGAGGGGATGCGGAGCATCGATGCTCAACCGACCCCCCCCTGCCTACAACCACGTTGACCGCGATCGCAGGCATCGCGGTGTCGCCCACCTGCCTCTTGCTCGACGCTGAGCTCTCGAAGCCGACAGGCTCACTCCGGCAACCGTAACTCGCGCGATTCAGAGCCAGCATCAGCCTAAGATCCGCGTTCCCGTTGATGAACACGCTGTGGCCGAAGTGAAGCCCCAGGCCCGCCGTGCGGGTCGAGCACTCGACGGTGGCAGCAACAGCCGGATCGAGGGCCGCTGCCATGGCGGCCGTGGTCGATGGAGGTGTGCCGATGCCCAAGCTGCCGACACTTGTGAGCCCGGACTTGACGCGTAGTCCAGAGCCGAAAGTCGACCGGGGTTGCGACGAACCTACGCCACTTGACCTTTCGCCAGCGCCGCGGTCATCTAGAGCGATGAGGCTTGCGTGGCTTCTCGTGCCCCTGGTTCTACCTTCTTGCTCTCGACCGGATCCAATGGCCCCCAACTTCTCGCACCGATGGGGCGTCGGAAAATGCTCAGCGGAGGAGGTATCCAAGGGCAGAATCTCTGGGGTGGGTCCCGTCCTCTCCGATCCTCTTCTCGCCGGTGGCTACGTGCCCCCTTCGGCGTTCGGCTTCGATGATTATTGCAGGAGACGCCATCCGTTGGGAGAGGGCACCATCGAAGAGCAGACCGAACGGTGCGTGGCTTCCTACTGTCGTCGAATCCTCGGACGCAAACGGCGGCACTTGGTGGTTTCGACCCTTACGCAGAGCGATCACTCGGCATGCCTGATGGCATTAGCTGAGAGTTACGACCGTCTCAATCTTGAGTTTGATGAGCCACGGCTGGTCGACCTCCCTGAGGATTGGTCGGTCTATCGACTTTACGCCCTGCCTTCTCTCTGGCCGGTGAGTCAGATGATCCGGATCGTGAAGCGCCCTTCTGGCGCCTTTCTCACGGTGAAACGCACCGCGAGGCCCGAAGTGCCCGGAGCCGTGCAGGTGTCCTCCAAGCGCCACCGGTGGCTCACCGACGCGGAGTGGACCACCTTGAACGACCTACTTCAGGCCGCGCACTTCTTTGCTCTGCCATCCAGGCCAGACGATCCCAATCGGACGGTCTTTGACGGCACGAGCTTCTACCTGGAGGGGGCTGACAGGAATCGACACCAACTGGTGATCACGCACAGTCCACAAGGCTCCGCACTCGCCACCCTGGTTGAGCAGTTGCTTTGCCTTGGTGAACCGTCTCATCCTGCGATTCGCTAGGCCACCGCGAAGCTCGGTCCCAGCCGAGAATCGATTCAGTTTCTCCGGTTGAGCCTACCGAGCATGACATACGGAACAAGCGCCCCGAGAGGAACGGAGCGGGATCCACGTTCGGCCACAGACCGTAGCTTCGTGCCGTTGGCCACTCGACCCACCAGGATAGGTTCAGGGGCTGGTTCGTCAACACAATCACCACGCAATCGCCGCGCAAACCAACCACCTGGACACCATGATTTGGCAGGTTGTTTCGGTATTTTGGGTGAGCCACGGGATTGCGTATCCCTCTGCATCTGGCTCTGAATCGGGGCATGACGGGGATGAACGCGGCAACCTTCCATGCCGTCGGCGAGTGGGCCGGCGTTCGGACACGAAGGGATCGGCCGCGGATTGTGTCGCTGGCCTGCGACATGCCTGGCTGACAATCATCAGCGATGAATCCGGAATGGCTCACCGGCGTCACGTCACTCGATCGGGACCACCCACAACACGAGTTCGCTAGGCATCGGATACTGGTACGGAAGGGCCTCGATCGAGAACGCTAGCTCGAGGGTGGCAGCCTGCTCCAGTTTCGTCAGAAGACAACCGCGATCTATGGCATCTCCAAGTGCCAGCTTCAGATAGCGGCGAAGTAGCAACAAAGGGGCGAATCGTCCGCTCTCCTTCAACCAGACCAGCACATCTTTCTTACCCTTTGAGCTGTTGCAGGACCTGCACGCCCACACCATGTTCTCGCCCTCGTCGCTGCCACCGCGCGCTCTGGGCAGGAGGTGATCGACGGAGAGCGAGGCCTTTCCCCCACAGTAACAGCAGGACTGGGGCAGAACGAGCTTCAGCTTCTCATCTTCGGCGAGCGGACCCATCGTCATCGCACCGGATTCTAGACCAGCGAGAAGGCGCGAACGGATCATGTAGTGAACGCGCCTGTAGTCGCGAGCTCCCGTCGCCACGGCTGCGTGGGCCATCGCCAAGTTCGCATACGACCAGTAAAGACACTCACCAAGCGTTGATGGAACCCATTTCGACGGCATAGGAGGAGTGTCACGGGTGGCGCGTGGGATGGCAAGTGTCGCATGGGTCATTGTTGTTCCCATGTCGGCATTCCATCACTCAGCTATCTCTTGGAACGTGCACATCCGCGCGGGCGGCGGCCTTCACGTGTCGTTGGCTGGCTAGGTCCGCGTGAGAATGGGGTGTCGTACGGGTTGGGTAGGCGACCGCCCCAATTTCCGTGGGCGCGCCGCTAGTGCTTGCCAGTGGTGCGAGGCTGAACGCAACCGGCCGCCGGGTCCCGACTTTCTTCGTCCTATCGCGGCGTTCCGGGCGGTCGCCGCGGTTGTCTGGCGCTGGTTTCCGCTGGTATCGTGCGCTCGGCTGTGCTCCGGGTCATCGCTGTGTTGGTCTGGGGGCCGGTCGCACAACCATGCGCACCTTCCATCCGCTGCTGCCGGCCACAGATCGCGACGAGCCTGTCGTCTTGGCGAACCCGTCGACGTTCGACCCGGCACGCAACCCATCACCCCTCGCGGAGCGAGTGGCACAGCGATGAGCACCCTGCCTGATCTCGAGCGTCTACTTCGACTGCGGCTACTGGTCGCACGCTTCGGCGAGATGGACCTCGCCAAGTGGTGGAACACGAAGGGCCAACTGGGTCGTCTCGGGGCGGCCGCGCTGCGGCGCGGGTTCCCTCGCAGCCACAACTTTGCCCAGGCGCGCTCCGTCTTCGCCGTGGCAGCACACCGCTGCGCGGAGGTCTTCGACCCACCCAAGTGCGTCACTCTTTGGCGATTGCCGGAAGCCACCGAAGAGGAATTCGACGCACGGTGGGAACACTGGCTCGACAATGCATCTCAATGGTCCTCGTTCTTCGACAAGTTGCGGGAACTCCAGGGCACCGAGCTCGCATCCGTGCTCCGCACCTTCGAACTTGTTGACGACAGCGACCTTGCGGCTTTCGCCAAGCTGCGCCGCTCAGCGGAAGGGCGCGCGGTCCCGTTGCCCGGGTTCTACTCCGGCTCCGACGCCGACATTGCGTTACTCGCACTCGGGTTTGCTCGCGCCGAACCGTCCGCCCTGGCTGTCCCCTACGCGAGGCTCGCCGACGCATGAGTCGGTCTCGGACACCTAGGAAGACCGTGGCTCCCGAACATTCGCGAGCAAATGTCGCGTCGTCGTTCACGGTCGTGAAGGGCGCAATGATTGACGAGACCTACGCCGTCTTCGCCGCCTGGGACTTCGAACGTTCGAAACGCGAGAACCTCGACCGCCTCCGCCAGGAGAACTTCATCGGAGCGCGCAGTGCAACCTGGTTGCGCGACGTGGCAAAGGTATTGAACAGGCGTTTCGAACCTGCCGGACGCGACAAGCCTCTGGTCCTTCTCGCAAAGCATGGGCTTTCCCTTGACGAGTGGAAGCCGCTGCTCCTCTGGCACATGACGCGCGACGAGTTCTTGGTGCGCGACTTCGTCGAGAGCTGGCTCTTCGCCGAGTATAGCGCCGGAGCGTACCGCCTGCGCTCAACGGACGTCCTTGCCTACCTCACCGGCATTCGTAGGCGAGGTGCAACGACGGAACACGCCTGGACCGACGCAACGACCAAGCGCGTTGCCGCCGGCCTGCTCCGGATCGCGGCCGATTTTGGTTTGCTCCGCGGCGCCACTACCAAGGAGTTCTGCTCCTTTCACCTCCCCGAGCAGAGCTTCATCTATCTGCTGCACGCACTGCGCGATGACAAGCTGAGTCCGGGCAAGGTGGTTAGCTCTCCAGAATGGCGATTGTTCCTAATGAGCCCCTCCGACGTCGAACGGGAACTCCTGCGCCTGCATCAGTTTCGCAAGCTCGAATACCACGTGGCCGGCAGTCTGGTGCAGATCGCGCTCCCCTGTGCCACGTCCGCTGCCTATGCAGAGAGGATGGTTGCATGAGCGACCTCGAACACCGCATGAAGGAGAACCTTGAGCCCATCCTCGAGTTGCCGGATCCCCGGCAGCGCATCAGCGCTTACCACGACATGCCCTACGCTCTGTTCCGATACGAGCCGGAGGAGGAGTTCGAGCTTCGCAAGCAGGTCACTCTCCTTGAGACCCGGCTTTCTCAGAAGGGGAAGCGCATCACCCGGATTTCCCTGGCCAACTGCCTCGATGCCGCCATGCGGACCCAGCGTCCGTTGGAGGAGTGGTTCGCAGCGGAGCGGGAGCACGGCACTGCGACACTGATTGAGACCATTCACGCTGTACTGTCTGAGTACATGCCACTCGTGGACCTCGTGGCGAGTCACCTCCCCGATGAAGATTCCAGCGACCCGACGCGCGATGTTGTCTTCATCCAGCGTACCGGCGCGCTCTTCCCAGTGTACCGCACCTTCTCGCTGCTCGAGCAGCTCAAGGGGCGCGTCCACGTTCCTACTGTTCTCTTCTACCCCGGCGACCTCGATGGCGCGGCAGGCCTGCGCTTCATGGGCGTGCTCGACGCGGAGCACAACTACCGCCCGAAGATCTTCTGAGGATCACAGACGATGACGACGCCTACGCCCATCCAAAGCCTTTTTTCCAACGACATCCACCGTCGGATCGAAGAAGTCATCAAGGTCGATCAAACCGATGAGGAGATCATCCGCGACGAAATCAATGAGTACGTCGTCACGGACGCGATCCGCACGCACTACACAGGCATCTTCGAGGCCTACCATGAGGCTCCCAACAAGCCGACCGATGGCGTGTCCATCTGGGTGTCGGGCTTCTTCGGCTCCGGCAAGTCGAGCTTCGCCAAAATGCTTGGTCTCGCTATCGCGAACCGCACCGTCGCTGGCGACTCAGCGGCCGAGCGTTTCGCCGAGCGCGCAGGCGACAAGAAGCTTCAGGTCCTGCTCAAGGCGATCAACGAGAGGATCCCGACTCACGCCGTAATCTTCGACGTCTCCACCGACCGTGGGATCCGCAGCGGTAACCAGACCCTCACCGAGATCATGTATGGGCTCTTCCTCCAGAGCCTCGGCTATGCGAAGGATCTCGACCTGTCGGAGCTCGAGATCGGCCTTGAGGAGAAGGGCGAACTTGCGCGCTTCGAGACCGAGTACCAGCGCCTCTTCAGGAAGGACTGGACCGCCGAGAAGGGGAAGGTTGCGTTCGCGCTCTCGGAAGCGAGCCGCGTGCTGCATAACCTGGACCCCGACACGTACCCCATGGCGGACTCCTGGGTGAAAGCCGTCAAGAACAAAGCCGACATCACCCCGGGTAAGCTCGCCGAGCGAGCGGGAGAGCTGATGAGGCGCAGGAAGCCCGGCCTTTCGCTCATGTTCGTGGTCGACGAGGTCGGGCAGTTCGTTGCACGCGACGTCCAGAAGATGCTCGACCTTCAGGCCATCGTGCAGCAGCTGGGCGTGAAGGGGCGCGGCAGGCACTGGGTCGTCATCACCTCCCAGGAGAAGCTCGGCGAGCTTGTCTCCGGTCTCGATGATAAGAAGATCGAGCTTGCCCGCTTGATGGACCGCTTCCCGCTACAGGTTCACCTGGAGCCCAGCGACATCTCCGAGGTCACGAGCCGCCGCGTGCTCTCGAAGAACGCGAACGCGCAGACCGCGCTCGGCAAGCTCTTTGACGAGCACCGAGGACGGCTCACGGAGCACACGCGGCTCACCGCCGACATCAGGCTCCCGGAGCTGACGCGCGAGGCCTTCATCGACCTCTACCCACTGCTCCCGTACCAGATCGACCTCATCATCCAGGTGGTCTCGGGCCTGCGCACGCAGGGCGGTGCCAGCAAGCACGTTGGCGGCGCCAACCGCACCATCATCAAGCTCGCGCAGCAGCTCCTCATCAACCCTGCGGTGAACCTCGCCGGTGGTTGCCTGGGTGACCTCGTGCGCCTCGACCAGGTCTACGACCTCGTAGAGGGCAACATTGGTTCGGAGGTGAGGGCGAAGATTGCCGCCATCTCGAAGGAGCTGAACCACCCGCTCGCGCAGCCCGTAGCCAAGGTAATCTGCCTTCTGCAGTACGTGAAGATCGTCCACCGCGCCGCCGAGAACATTGCAGCGGCTCTCCACCCGCGGGTCGACGGTGACTCTCAAGTCGCCTCGGTTAAGGAAGCTCTGCGCGAGCTTGAGGCAGCCCACAAGGTTCGCCACGGTGACGACGGCTACCGTATCCCCACGCCCGCTGAGGACGACTGGGAGCGCATGCGCAACGGCATCAACCCTAAGCCCGGCGACTCGCACCGGCTCTACCAGGAAGTGCTTTCGGGTTTCTGGCAGCCGCAGCCCTCGCACACGCTCTTCGACACCAAGACCTTCAAGGCGGGCCTCGCCATCCACGGCCGCGAGCTCACGGCGGGCGACATGATGTTTCAGGTCCATCTCGCCGAGGACGGTAAGGACTTCGACGGGCTCGCCGCTGAGCTGCGCACGCGCAGCCAGCAGGAGCGCAAGCACGTCTTCTGGGCCATCGCGCTCACCGACGCAATTGACCGCGAGACCGTTGAGCTGTTCCGATCGAAGGAGATGCTCGCCCGCAAAGAGCGAGAGACCAAGGGCGAAGACACACCCGCCCTCATCGCCGAGGAGCGAGTTCGCTTGCGTCGCCATAACGACGAACTGCGCCGACTTCTCAAGGCGTCGGCGCTCTCGGGCCGCATCTACTTCCGGGGCAACGACCGCAGCCCCGGGGATCGCGCTGTCGACGTGGGCAGGACGGCCGCTGAAGTGCTCGGCACGGTGCTACCCGAGGTCTTCGACCGCTTCAAGGAGGCCGCGGCCAAGACGACGGACGTGAAGAAGGGCACCGACGCGCTCTTCACCGCCGAGAACCTTCAGGGCCTGCCTAGCGTATTCGGCAGCCTCGGCCTGCTCCGGGACGAAAAGGGCAAGACCGTCTTCCGCACCGAGAGCGGCCCCCTGAAGGAGGTGCTCGACCGAATCGAAGAACGTGCCAACTACGGCGACACTGCGAGCGGTCGCTACCTTGCCGACGAGTTCGCGAAAGAGCCGTTCGGCTGGGACTTCGAGGTCGTACGCCTGCTCGTCCTGTCGCTCCTGCGCGCAGGGAAGCTCGAGGCGACCAGCAAGGGACAGACGCTCGACACCGTCACGGGAATCGAGGCGCGGGACACGTTCTCAAACAACAACCTGTTCCGGCAAGCATCGTTCCGCCCGAAGAAGGGCATCGAGTTCGAGGAGCTGGTGAAGGCCTCCGAGGCCTTCCGCGACACGTTCGGCTGCGAGGTGAAGGAGCTGAACGCCGGCGCCATCGTCGCCGAGCTGCGCAAGGAGGTCGCCCGCAACGAGGACACCGTCGCCTCAGCGCTTGGCACGCTCACCGCGCATCGCCTCCCGGGCGGTACCGCGCTCGACGGCGCCATAGGCCAGATGAAGGCTATCCTCCGGGGTTCTGAGGACAACGCCATCGCGACCTTCAACACTAGCCACCGCGCCATCAAGGACGCCATCAAGCGCGCGGTCGAGCTGGAGCAAGTGCTGAATGAGCCGCGTCTCCATGACCTCGAGCGAGCTCGCAAGGCGCACAGTTCACTGTGGCGCTTCCTCAGCCAGGAGGCGGACATCGCCGATGACCTGCGCACACGTGCTACGGAGCTCGACGACCTCTTGCAGCGTGAGACCTTTTTCAAGGAGCTGCCCGCCATCGAGCAGCACACCAGGACACTGGAGGTCGAGTACCAGAGGCGCTTCGACGAGGCGCTCGACGCCCGCATCGCCGCGTACGCCAAGGCCTTCGAGAGACTGGTGAAGACGCCTGGCTGGACGGAGCTCGACGAAGACCAACAGCATCGTCTCGCCGAGCCCTTCGAGCGGGGGCAGAAACGTGATGAAGGTCGCGTGCCCATTCCGCAGCTCCGCGCCGATCGCGACGCCTGCGGAGGCCGCCTGAGCGCGGCTATCGCCGAGCTGCGGCGCACTATTGACGGGGAGCGTGTCGTCGCCGTCAGCGTCGGCAGCTACTTCGCGGGCGGCATCGAGACGGAGGAGCAGCTAGAAGCCGCTCTCGACGGCGTGCGCGAGGAGTGCGCGCGCCTCATCGGCGCTGGCAAGAAGGTCATCGTGCAGTGACCACCACTCTGGAACAACTTTTCGAACTACTCGCCCTCAAGGAGGACGAGCACCTCGAATTCAAGGAGGCGAAGAACCACTTCGACTTCGAGAAGTTGGTCAAATACGGTGCAGCGCTCGCCAACGAAGGGGGTGGGCGGATGATCCTCGGCGTCACCGACAAACGTCCCCGTCGGGTAGTGGGAACGACGGAGTTTGAGTCGTTGGAGCGAACGAAGTCGGGACTCGTGGAGAGGCTTCGGTTGCGCATTGATGCAGACGCTATCGACCATCCAGATGGCAAAGTCGTCGTGTTCCACGTTCCCGCTCGTCCTGTCGGGTTCCCAATCCAATACAAGGGTGCGTACTGGATGCGCGGAGGCGAAGACCTTATCCCGATGACGCAGGACATGCTTCAGCGGATCTTTGCCGAGACACAGCCGGACTTCTCGGCCGAGATTTGTACGGGGGCAACCCTCGCCGACCTCGAGCCGAGCGCCATCGAGAAGTTCCGTGCGAGGTGGGTGGAGAAATCGAAGCGACCCGAGCTACGAGACATGACCGTCGAGCACTTGCTCGAGGATGCAGAGCTCACGCTCGACGGAGCCCCAACCTATGCCGCGCTGATTCTGCTTGGCACGCGTCGAGCGCTTGGTCGACACCTTGCTCAAGCCGAAGTCGTGTTCGAGTATCGTTCGGATCCAGCCTCGATCCCTTACCAACAACGGAAAGAGCACCGGGAAGGCTTCCTGCTTTTCGAGGAAGAACTTTGGAACACGGTCAACCTCAGAAACGATCTGTACTCGTTGCAGGATGGGCTGTTTCGACGCGAGATCCCAACCTTCAACGAGGGTGCGGTGCGCGAGGCGATTCTCAACGCCGTTAGCCATCGTGACTACCGCCTCGGGGGTTCCGTGTTTATCCGCCAGTACCCCCAGTCAATCCAGATAGACAGTCCCGGTGGTTTTCCAGCCGGCGTGACGCAAGAGAACATTCTCGAGCGTCAATCGCCGCGGAACCGCCGGCTGGCGGACGCGCTCGCACGATGTGGCCTCGTCGAGCGGTCTGGACAGGGAGTCGACAGGATGTTCTCCGCCGCCGTTTCCGAAGGCAAGCTGCCCCCGGACTTCAGTAAGAGTGACGACTATCTGGTTTCAGTTGTGCTCCACGGCCAGATCCGTGACGAGCAGTTCCTGCGATTCCTCGAGCGGTTGGGCGCCGAGACCCAAGAACTCTTGAGTCTCGACGACCTCATCGTGCTGGATGCGGTTCACCGAGAGCTCCCGATCCCTACACGCGCTCGAGCCCGGGTCACTCCGTTGATTGCAATGGGTGCCATTGAACGAACCTCACCCAAGAAGCTGACCTTGTCCCGGCGCTTCTACACCTTCGTCGGGAAGCGGGGCGAGTACACCCGTCGACGCGGCCTCGACCGCAATACGAACAAGGCCCTGCTGCGCGAGCATATCGAGCGCAATGCGCGAGACGGCAGTCCCTTGGTCGAGCTAAACCAGGTACTGCCCGCCATGAAGCCCAGCCAAGTTCAGAACCTCCTCCGCGAGCTCAAGCGGGATGGCGTGGTTCATCCCAAGGGAAAGACCAAGGCAGCTCGTTGGTATCCTGGCCCGTCAACCGAGGATGACTCCCATGGTTGATCATCGACCGCAATTCCTACGCAATTCCTACGCAATTCGATGGCGCCGGCCGAGTGATTTGTTGCGGATCTTCCGGAGGTTACCTGTGATGAGGAATTGCGTAGACTGTCCCAATCCAGTGTCGGAGCCGTAATGGACAAGGACACACGCAACGCCATCGAGCGCGCCACCCAAAGGGCGCGGAAGCTCCTCGAGGAGGACTTCGCCGCCCAACTCGAGGGCGACTTCGACGTGGACCGCGACGGAGCGGTGGCCCCGAAGGCCGGAGGCCACCTCACGGCCCGCCAGGCCTTCCAGCGCGAGCGCATCGTCGCCGCCATCGAGCACAAGCGCGCCGCCGGGATGAACCCCGCTGACGGCGCCCGCGACTACCTGCGCGACGCGGCGTTCACGACGCTCAACCGCTTCGTGGCACTCAAGATGCTCGAGGCCCGAGAGCTGGTGCAGGAGTGCATCACGAAGGGCGAGCAGTCTGCCGGCTACCGCGAGTTCTGCGGCATGGCACCGGGACTGCCGCTCTTGCCCGAGAGCGCGGGCTACCGCCTCTACCTCGAGTCGCTCTTCGACGAGCTGTCGACCGAGGTGAAGGTCCTCTTCGACCG
>CAYNEY010000006.1:0-18018 GCA_964396375.1 uncultured Polyangiaceae bacterium
GCCGTGCCACAGGCGAGGGAGAGAAGGCAAAGTGGGAGAGCGCAGGCCTTCATGGGTTACCTCTCAGGGGAGCCAGGGGTAGAGGAAGGGACGTAGGGTGACGGTGGTGCCCGCATAGGCCTCCAGATCACGGGCGAAGAAGGCTCCCTCGTGAGGGCGACTGGCGAGGAGGAGCTTGCCATTGGGAGCGACCAGGGTGGTGCGCCAGGGCGCGTCGAGGTAGGCGGTGCCGGTGCCGAGATAGGCCACGAAGAGTTGCTCCGGGCCGCCGACGGTCTCCATCGCGCCTCGCCAGGTGAGCTCATCGCCGATGAAGAGCCTTACTGGCCCGCTACTGGCCTCGAACCGGAGGAGGCCCTGGCTCTCCACGACCAGTCGACGGATGGTGTAGGAGCCGGGAGTGAAGGTGAGCCGCGCTGCTCGGTGGACGTCGATGCGATTGTAGTTGCCGGGAGGAAGGGTGAGCATCGTCTCCGGTCCGAGGAAGTGCGACGGGCCGGTCTCATTGGGCAGCACGACATCGAAGCTTGCGAGGGAGGGAGCGCTCACCTCTGCGCCCTCTTCGACAGGTCCAGCGAGGAGCAGCTGGTTGCCTTCGAGCAGCTCACCACCAATCCAGAGGCCTCCCAGTACCTTGGTGCGGTCACGGAGCTCCACCGAGCCGGTGGAGTAGAGGTCCCCGAGGTAACCGTCGGTTCCGATCCAGATCGAGGCGTCCGGCTCTGCGGCTGCCATGATGCCTGCGGGTTGGTCGTCGGGGGTGACCACCCGGATGCGATCACCGAGTCGCAGCTGCCGAGTGGCCCAAAGGCCCAGATCCCGGAGAGGGCCACACGACGCGGGACCAGCGCAGCACGAGATCCCCTCGGGCAGACCACCGCACTCGGGATCGGCCACGGTCGGATCGGGATCGGTGCTGTCGTGGAGGCCGTCGTCGTCCGAGTCTTCGTCGCACATGTCGGGCGCACCATCGAGATCTGCGTCACCCGTACCCTCGAGAGCGTTCGGGATGCCGTCGCCATCGCAGTCTTCCGCGTAGCGCGAATCGGGAGGTGGAAGCTGCCCGACGTCGGGGGAATCGACCGAGAAGCGAGCGGTGGCGTCGCGGCGGAAGGCCGGCACGGGAACCTTGTTGGGCTGGAAATCTGGCTCGTGGAATGCCTCGCCAGGCTCGAGGAGGGTGCCCTCTGCGACCGCGCAGGATGCGACGACGTGATACTGACCTCGCCCGTCGAACTTGCTGGCAGGGAAGCCCGCTACGGCCCGCTGCTTGAAGTAGTCGTAGGAGAAGGTGAGCGACTCGATACGCTCATTCGGGAGACGCACATGCCCTGTGACCTCGATCGGACCTCCCAGAGGCCGGCCATCGTAGGTGGCGGCGGCAGTGATGGTCACGTCTTCGTTGTCGTCCACCACGGCTTGGTCGACGGTGAGAAGGCACCGTGGGTGATGACCCGACTCGATGCGGGCCGAGGTCACGAAGGGGAAGGGAGAAGAGGGAGTCTTCAGGCTGCCCGAGATGTCCGGGGCGAGGGTGTAGAGCCCCGGGGTGGGGTCGTCGAGCACGATGTCGCAGACATCCGAGTAGCAGCGCATGCTCGGCGTGAGCACGGCTCCAAGCGGATCGGTCAGGATGATGTCGGGTTCCCAGTAGGTGAGACCGAGGCTGCGGGACAGGCGCAAGAAGAGCCGGTCGGCCCCCTCCTCGACCAAGAGGCTCCACTTGGGTCGGTACCTTGTGACCCCCGAACCGGGCACGACGACCTCTTCGATCGGGGGAGCCCACCAGCCGGAGAGCACCACGGAATCTCCGTGAATGCGGGCCTCGATCTCGGTCAGGGCGCTGGCGGTGTCTTCGGCATTGCGGAGTGTCCAGTAGTTGGGGCTGTACAGATCCGAGGCCCTGGCGAGGCTGAGGCCCTGGGTGGTGCTGATGTCGAGTAGGTACAGCTCGATGCCCTCGCGGGCGGCGCGGTCGATCATCTGCGAGGCCGGGGCCTGGCCCTGCCACCCCGAGCCGTCGAGGCCAAGGGTTCGCTCGGTCAACTGTGAGGAGAGTAGGATGATGGCCCGGCGCTCACTGCGTGTGCCGCCGATCCCTTCGAGGGCGCCATAGAGCCCCCAACCGTGGCCGTTGCCTCGGCCCTCGGCCACCGGGTACTCCGAGCTGGAGTCGGAGTCACGGTGGAAACGGTCGAAGTCCAAAGGCCCCATCTTCGCACCCAGGTACATGCCCTCGAGGATGGACTCATCACTGGCGCCGTCCGCTCCGATCGAGCCGCCGTTGCCGAGAAGCTCGAGGGTGCCTCGGTTGGCCAGGTACGAGTAGGGGACGGCGTTCGAGCTGAAGCGGGTCGTCCCCACACGGATCACGGTGTTGGTGTTTCGGTTCACGTGAGCGTCGAAGTTGGCCACCATCTGCCGCATGCTGGCCTTGGCGAAGTCCAGGCGGGTTCCGAGCATGTTGAAGGGGACGGCGCCCTCCCCCATCCGCTCCGAGGTGTCGAGGGCGAAGACCACCCGCGCCGGCAGCCCCGTGGGCAGGGTGGAGAGCTCAGGCGTAATGATGGGGGTGCCGCAGGTGGCGACATCGGGAGGCGTCGATCGCACGAAATCAGGCGCCTGGACGGGGAACCCGCCGTTTCGTAGCCCGTAACGGCCGGTCATCTTCCGAGCCATAGTGACCCAATCGGACTCGAGGGTGTTGCCGCCTTCACCGAGCTCCTCGAGACAGCCTTGTTTGTTGGGCGCTGATTGGCAGCCGAGCCACCGGGCGTAGAGTTGACCTCCGGCATGGGCGGTGGTCTCGAAGTCTCCCGTGTCGCCATTGTAGGCGATCTCACAGTGCGGGAGCGCGGGATTGTCGCCGTAGTCCTCGACGCTTCCTCCCGGCTCGACGCACATCCCCAGCTGAGGGATGACGAGGCCCTCCGCCGTCGTGCCGTGCCGGGCATAACCCCGGATGTTGGTGGCAAGTTGCGTCACGCCGTCAGGTGCGGTGATGGTGCCAAGCCGCAGCTCCTCGAAGAAGAGCCGGATGGGAAGAGGCGGAGCGTCGTTCACGAAGCGCCCGGTGGCGGCATACTGGCCGCCCATCAGCCCATCGTAGCCAGAGAGACCCTCCTGAGGAGACGGCGAGTTGGCGCCGAGGAGGAGCTGGGCCGCGGCGGGCTCACCCTCGGTGTAGGAGATGCCGTTGACCGCGACGAGCGAGCCGGAAACGAGGTCGAACTCCACGAGGAAGACTGCGATAGGTCGCCAGTCGGTGTCGCTCGGAGTGTCGAAATCGGCGGCGCTCACGAATACGTGAAGGGCGTACTCTGTCTCGGAGCGACGGGCAGGTACGACCATCAGCGAATGGACGGAGGTCGTGATGTCGACCACTTGCCCGAGGTGGTCGTAATAGTGGATGACCTCCCCAGGTTGAGGGGTGACCCAGGTGCTCAGCTCATCTGGGATCCGTGGGCTCCGTGTCCTGCACGCCGAGCGATCCCAGCGACAGTTGCTGCCACAACGAGCCAGGTTGCCGCTCAGAAGGTCGGCGTCGAGCTCCTGGCAATCCCGCTCTTCTGGCGGAGCGGCGGGGACAAAGTCGCAGTCTTCGGTAGCTGGATCGACCACGCCATCGCCACAACCGGCAGGGACCGCGCAGGCCGAATAGTCCCAAAGACAGTTGTTTCCGCACACGAGCAGGGGAGCGCCTCCGGACGGTCCGTTGCAGGAGGCGGTCGTCCCAGACAGACACTCCTCACCGAGATACTGTTGGAGACCCGTGCCGTGACCGGTGTCGTCTCCGGCGCAACCGGGCACGGTGAGCCTCAAGGTCCCACCATCGGCCGACAGCGCCGTGACAGTGGGATCGAGGAGTCCGCTCAGCACGAGCTCACGTGCTTCTTGTGGCAGTGGGTGCGGCTGGTTGTACGACAGGATGCCCTCCGAGGGGCGGCCACCGCGCAGCAGATCGAAGTTGGCCTGCACCGAGAACTCGGAATAACCGGGGACCTCGAGAGGGCAGCGGTCGAACCCTGGCACCGTGCAGGCCGCGGCAGGATTGTCCGGATCGCAGCTGCGATTGAACGATGACCAGTAGAGGGGGTTGACCTGCGCGG
Organism: uncultured Polyangiaceae bacterium; assembly: GCA_964396375.1. Lineage (GTDB taxonomy): Bacteria > Myxococcota_A > Polyangia > Polyangiales > Polyangiaceae > FEN-1139. The sequence goes on from CAYNEY010000006.1 coordinate 4,110, forward strand.
GCGTGAGGCTGTCCTCGTTGCGACAGTGGCGCCACGTCGATTGCTGCATGATGCTCGAGAACTGCTCGATATCGCTGCTCAGCTCGAAGGCGGGGTTGTTGATCTGCCCCGGCCAAGGGTGGGTCGTTGGATTCAACCCGCTCAGTCCAAGGGGGAGCCAGCGTGCCCCACCGGGTGCCACGCCATCGAAGGCTGCACCGCGCCCCACCTTGGGTTCGTAGTAGCTGTCCCCGATGTCATAGGCGAAGTGCCCGAATTCGTGAACGAAGACAAGATCCCAATCCGAGGGCGGGGCACCCATGATGACCCGTGCTCCGACGTCACCCACATCTCCCGCCGTTATCGTGGAGCGAAAGTGCGTTTCGGGCGAGAAGATGGTGACATCTGGATCGCTGAAGCCGGTTGGTGCAAGGATGTGGGCGCGGGCCAGACGCATCATCCCGTCGGTCGCATCGCACAAGCCGCTGTTGATGCGATGCACCGCGGCTGCCAGGGCTTCCACCTCTGCCATGGTCGGGATGTACGCGTAGCCGAAGTTGAGAAAGATATCACCCGCACGGGCCACATAGCCTACGCTCGGATCCGAATAGGCATCACAGCTCAGCTCGGCCGTCACCTCCACCGCCTCTGAAAAAAGCCCGGCGGGGGTAGACACGCCCTTGATGTCCCAGAGTGTCTGCCTCCGACAGGTGTCCGAAGGATTGCTCACGTCCCCCGGGACCACGAAGCCCTCCCCAGCCTCAGCCGTTTGCGCGAAGAGCGCCGCTACGATCCCGAGAACCCACGAACGACCCGAGAACCCACGAACGACCCGAGAACCCACGAACGACCCTTCGCGCATGATTATCACCCCATGTCCTTTCCGCAGTAGCCCAGATAGCTTACGGGATGGCGGCATGGTGCGTCAAGTGCTCGCCCTCCGCGGACGGGTGGTGAGGATATTTGCAGTAGGTGTGTCGCGGGCCGTCCCTTCGTGGGAGCAACAGCGCCGAAGAGTCACCGCAAACGCTCATTCGGCGTTCCCGCGCCGCCACAAACCTCTGGTCTCGAAGGAGCTGCGAACCACGCCTTCGCCCTGCGAGAGCCGCCTCACTCCCCGAAAGGATTTTTCACATCGAGCTTCTTCCTCTCGGCGGGCGCGGGCTCCGAGGTGTGGGCAGTGGTCGGTACTCGCGCGGGAGTTGCACGCGGCGGTGGGGATGCGGTGCTCGAGGCAGAAGGGCTCGGGGTGAGGCGAAGGGCGATGACCGAGTCGCGATCGAAGGAGAGTGGCAGCGACTGTGGCAGAAAGCCGTCGGCCTCCACCAAGAGTTGGTGCGGCGAGGTGTCGCGGGGATACCTTCCACGGAAGGGGTTCTTCGGGAGGCGAGCTCCGTCCAGGGTGAGGCGCGCCGACTCGGGGCTCACCGAGACTTCGACCGTTATCTGGTCGCTCACCGGCGGTGAAGCGGTGGGGCGGGGTGGTGCAGGCATCGACCCAGGCTCACGTGGCACGAGCAGCATCAAGCCCGCACCGGTGGCGGTGCCGAGGGCAAAGGCGAAGACCCATCCTGGCCAAACCCGGCGAGGTGCGATGGGGGCGGGGTGGGTGATGGTTCTTGCGCTGCGAAACGCCGAGTCGCGGAGAGCCGCCGAGTTCGGTGAGGAGCGGAGGCTGGTGCTCGAAGGCGGAATGGAGCGTGGGGCGAGCGGCGTCGAGTGGCGGATGAAGCGCTCGACCGTGGCCTCGGGCACGGGCAGCAGCTTGGCGAGCTCGAGGCCAAGCTCGGCGGCGTGGGCAAAGCGTGCCTTCGGCTCCTTCTCGAGGCAGCGCATGACCAAGCTCGCGAAGGCGGCGGGGCAGTCGGGGACGAGCTCACCGAGGGGTTTCGGAGCCTCTTTCGCGATCCGAGTGAGGAGCTTCGGTACCCAGCGATCTTCGAAGGGCAGGGTTCCGCTCAGCATCTCGTACAGAAGCACCCCGATCGCCCAAATGTCGGCGGGGGCGCTCACCAGTTTGCTGTTCTCGAGTTGCTCGGGAGCCACGTAGGCGGGGGTGCCGAGCAGGATGCTCTGATCGGTTAGGCTGGGACCGCCGCTCGCCGTGATCACCTCGGCGGGGATCTTGGCGGCGCCAAAGTCGAGGACCTTGACGTGTACTCGCTCCGCAGAAGACTCGGTGAGGAAGATGTTGTTGGGTTTGAGATCGCGATGCACGATGTGAAGGGCATGCGCTTCAGCGACCGCATCACAGATCTGGGTGGTGATGGTGTGGGCACGCTGCCAACGAAGAGGACCCTTCTCGGTGAGTTCCTCGGACAGGCTTCTGCCCGTAAGCAGTTCCATCACCAAGTAGGGTCCGGTGTCGGAGCTGCCGTAGTCGATGACTCGGCAGGCATGCGGGCTGGTCAAGCGGGCTGCCAGCCGCGCCTCACGATGGAAGCGGGCATCGGGGGCGATGTTCTGAGCGACGTCGTCGCGTAGGAACTTGATGGCAACCTGGTTTCCGAGGAGCACGTTCTCGGCGCGCACCACGACACCCATCCCCCCCCGTCCGAGGACCTCCAAAATCCGGTATTTGTCCCCAATGATACGACCTGGCGTCATGTCCGTGAGACGAGGCAGAGATACCAGTGACACAAAACGCGCTCCCCCAGCCACTCGGGGCCGGGGGAGATCGCGCTCACGAGTGGTGCGCCCTAGCGCGGACCGGGAGGCAGTGCTCCGCCAGCTTGGCGTGAGGCTGCCTGCCAGATCTCGTTCAGATCGAGCGGCATGAAGTAGATCCAGAGGAAGAGGTAGAGCACGGGGTGCACGACCTGAGCGTTGGGGACGCCGGCCATGCGCTTCGCCTCCAGCACCTTCTCTGGCAGCTTCAGCATCTCCAACAACCCGAGGATCGGGATGAAGAACATGATGGGGTTGATGTCGTCGCGGCGACGGAACGCTTTCAACTCGTTTAGCATCCCGAACAGCACGATGATCATGTAGATGAAGCAGAAGTACGAGATCACCGCGACCATGATGGGGTTACGGACGGTGCCGATGGGACCCATGCCGCCACCACCCATCGGCGGACCACCCATCGGGTAGCCTTGAGGCCCACCCGGCTGGATGCCGCCCGGTTGCGGTTGCCATCCGCCGGGTGCCATCTGTTGCGGACCACCCATCGGGGCACCCATTTGGGGCGGAGGACCACCCATGGGACCACCCATCGGGGCACCCATTTGGGGCGGAGGACCACCCATGGGACCGCCCATCGGGGCACCCATTTGGGGCGGAGGACCACCCATCGGACCACCCATGGGGGCACCCATTTGGGGCGGAGGACCACCCATCGGACCACCCATGGGGGCACCCATTTGGGGTGGAGGACCGCCCATCGGGGCACCCATTTGGGGCGGAGGACCACCCATCGGGGGGTGGGCTGGCTGAGGGGCCGGCCCTTGGCCACCCATGTAACTGGCGACCGCATTCGGGTCAGCTACAAAGGTGCCGGCCAGAGGGTTCACAGGATCGGGAACGGTAGCCCCCACACCTGCAGGCGGAGGAGGAGCCTGACCAAATCCACCAAATTGGGGACCAGGAGCCGCGGCGGGAGGGGGGGCAGCTCCTGGCGGGGGAGCCACCGCGCCGGTGGGAGGAGGGGCGACCCCAATCATGGTGGCCTTCATCATCGGCTTTGCCGCCACCGGAGCTGGCGATCCGGCCGGAGCCGGTGTACCAGCCGGGGCTGGCTGAGGCGCCTGGGCTTTGGCCGCCGCTGGGGCATTTACCATGAGCATCGTACCCTTGAATTTCGGCGCGGCCGCCCCCTTGAGATTGAAGCCGCATTTCTGGCACGTGCTCAAACCGTCGTCGTTCTGCGTCCCGCAGTTCGGGCAAAACACTCTCGATTACCTCCGGTACAACCCAGCCGAGCTCGACCAGGCCCGAGCCAGACTACACAGGAACAGGGGCGGGCTCAAGGGCGGAGGAGAAGAGGATGGCGCTTCTGGGCCGCGGCCGGCTAGAACGTCGGAGAAAACGCGGGGTGACGCCCCACCAGTTTGGGGTGGCATGCTCCCGATGACCAGCGCGGATCGGCAACAATCAGCCAGGCGGGCTTGACACATCCGATTGCCGCTCACTACGGTTCGCTCGCCTTCGAGGCTTCGCCCGCTCCCGCTTCGGATCGGTGGGTCCCTCGAAAGCTCCCAGCCACGGATCATCCATGCCATTTAGTCTCGACCCGGAGCAGCGCCGCGAGCTAGAAGAAATCGTCGGGCGCTACCCCCACAAGAAGGCCGCCTGCATCCCCTTGCTCCACCTGTGCCAGAAGGCCAACGGCGGCTGGATCTCGGATGAGGTCATCTGTTTCGTCGCGGAGGAGCTGGAGGTCAGCCCCGCCCATGTGCAGGGGGTCGTCACTTTCTACTCGTTGTTCGAGCAGAAGCCGGTTGGGCGGCACCAGCTCTGGTTCTGCCATACGCTCTCTTGTGCCCTGCGTGGCTCCGAGCAGCTCCTTGCGCATTGCGAGCGACGGCTCGGTATCCGTGTCGGTGAGACCACCCCCGATGGGCGTGTGAGCCTGCACACCGCAGAGTGCTTGGCCTCCTGCGGCACCGCTCCTGTCGTTCAAGTGGATGAAGAGTACCACGAGCGCATGGATCAGGCGGCGCTCGACCAGCTCTTGGATCGGCTGCTCGCTGAGCCCAAGCCCCCCTCTTCGGAATGACCTCATGTTGAAGAAGACCGAATACCTCACCGGCAATGTTGGGAATCCGTTTTCCCACACCTTGCCCGTCTACGAAGCGAGCGGTGGTTACAGAGGGGCGCGGCGCGCGCTCGCCATGGAGCCGCGAGCCGTCATCGAAGAGGTGAAGGCGGCGCGGATCCGTGGTCGGGGCGGGGCGGGCTTTGATTGCGGGACCAAGTGGAGCTTCATGCCGCAGCCCTCGGGGCGCCCGCACTATTTGGTGGTCAACGCTGACGAGGGCGAGCCTGGAACCTTCAAAGACCGGCTGATCCTCGAGCACAATCCGCATGCGTTGGTCGAAGGGTGCATCATTGGTGCTCACGCGATGGGAGCGGAGACCGCGTACATCTTCGTGCGCCATGAGCTTTTTTTCGCAAAGGCTCGGGTCAACGCGGCGATCGCCGAGGCCGAAGCCCGGGGCTATCTTGGTGCTCGAGCCATGGGATCGGGGCGACCGCTCCGGATCGTGGTCCACACCGGTGCCGGCGCGTACATCTGCGGCGAGGAGACTGCGCTGCTTGAATCGTTGGAGGGCAACCGCGGAGAGCCCAGATTGAAGCCGCCTTTCCCGGCTCAGAGTGGGGCCTTCGGCCAACCGACGACCGTCAACAATGTCGAGACCATGGCGGCAGTTTCGTTGGCGTTGGGCCTGGGAGGTGAGAAGTTCGGCCGTGAGAGTGCTCTCTATGATTTCGCCGATGGCGGGGTGCGGCTGTTCGGGGTGAGTGGGCACGTGAAAAAACCCGGGATCTACGAGGCGGCGGTCGGACTCACGCTCCGTGAGTTGATCTACGATCTCGGCGGGGGGCTGCTCGACGATCGGGCGTTGCTGGGCGTGATTCCAGGTGGCTCGTCGTGTCCTATCCTGCTTCCCGACGAGCGGGTCGACGTCCCGCACGATCCGCGCTTCGCCCCGTACCAAGGGGCCAGCGTGCTCGATCTACCGATGGGCGTCGACACTTTCCGCAACATCGGCACGATGCTCGGCACCTGTTGCGCGATCGTGCTCTCGGATGCGGTGGATCCGGTGTTGGCGTGCCGAAACCTGATGCGCTTCTACAAACACGAATCGTGCGGTCAGTGCACTCCGTGCCGTGAGGGGTGTGGCTGGTTGGATCGGCTGCTCGGCAAGCTCGTCGACGGGCGGGCCAGCATGGAAGAGCTCAACCTGGTCTCTGAGGTGGCGTCGAACATCATCGGCAACACCATTTGCGCGTTCGGTGACGGCGCCGCGGGCCCCATGCTCGCCTTCGTGAGAAAATTCCGTCCTGCCTTCGAGGACTACATCCTGACCGGTGGGCAGGGGCAAACCCACCGCCTCGTACCATGAACCTCGGTGGCATCTATTTCGCGGCCTGTGCGGTCCTCAGCCTGTGTGGAGCGTTGTTTACGGTGCTCTCCATGAAGCCGATCCGCGGGGCGATGGGCCTGCTTACCACCATCGTCGGTATCGCGGGGCTCTTCTTGCCCCTCGAAGCCCAGTTCCTGGCAGCGGTCCAGCTGATCGTCTACGCCGGGGCGGTGGTGATTCTGTTCGTTTTCGTGCTCCTCTTGCTGGGGGCGGACGCGACCGATCAGGCGCTCTTGACCCGCGTCTGGTTCTCGCGATTGCTCGGGGTGGTGTTGCTCCTCGGCATGCTCGGTGCTGGCGTCTTGGTGCTGCTCTCCGGGCAGCCCCGAGCCATGCCGCCGAGCCCGGCTGGTTTCGGCGGTCCGAGCGCTTTCGGGGATGCGCTCTTCAGCGACGGGTTGGTGGCTTTCGAGCTTTCCACCATGCTCCTCATCGTGGCGGCCGTGGGCGCGATCACCGTGGCCAAGTTGCGACTGCGAGTGGCGCCCGCTGCCCCCGAGCCCCACGCCACGCGCCGTCTCTTTGGTGGTCCCGTTCACCCGAGGGACGCCGAGCGCCCCCTGGCCAAGGAGATCGAGCGATGAGTGAACTTGGACTATTCGTCGAGCACTACGTGCTCTTATCGGCCGCACTCTTCACCATTGGCGCGATCGGCTTTCTGGCACGGCGTAACGTCCTCGTGCAGTTGATGAGCCTGGAGCTGATGTTGAACGCGGTCAACCTCTCGCTGGTCGCCTTCAACCGACAGCATCCGGAAAGCCTGGACGGTCAACTGCTCGCCTTCTTCGTGATCGCCGTCGCTGCCGCCGAGGTGGCGGTCGGCCTGGCCATCGTCCTCGGCTTCTTCCGCCTGTTCCACAGCGTCCACAGCGACGACGCCGACACCTTGCGGCAATGATCATGCACGGATTAGCCTCTCTCTTTCCGGTCGATGATTTCACGCTCCTCCCCGTGATCCTGCTTTTGCCTTTGCTGGGCGCCCTCTTCAACGGGCTGTTCGGCAAGCGGCTCGGACAACAGGCCGTGAGCTTGATGGGGGTGAGTTCGGTCTTCCTTGCGTTCTTGGTCAGCGCCGTCAGCTTCGTCGGATTGCTCCAGCAACCCGCGACGGGAGGCGTCGCGCGGCTGAGTTGGCATGGCTGGGAGTGGCTGCGGCTATCACTGCCGCAGTCTGGGGGCAGCTTCGCCATCGAGGTCGCGTTCTCGATGGACGCGTTGAGCGGCGTGATGGCGCTCTTGGTCACCGGAATCAGCTTCCTCATCCACCTCTACTCGACCAAGTACATGGCGAAGGATGAGGGGTACGCGCGGTTCTTCGCGTACCTGAACCTGTTCGTGTTCGCGATGCTGGTGTTGGTTCTCGGCGACAACCTGCCGGTCTTGTTCGTGGGTTGGGAGGGAGTTGGCCTGTGCAGCTACCTCTTGATTGGGTTCTGGTTCTCCGAGGACAAGAATGCGAGCGCAGGCAAGAAGGCCTTCATCACCAATCGGATCGGGGATTTTGGTCTGCTGGTCGCGATGGGGCTTCTGGTCGTCTATCTGGGAGGCCTCGATTGGCGCACCGTCGAGAGTTCAGCGGCGCACCGGCTGCTCGAGCCGATCCAGATCTGGCCGCTGGGCAACGGGAATGTCCCGCTTTCGGCGCTCTTCTCCGCGTTGTCCCTCGAAGGTGCCGCCGCCTTCGTGAGCGAGCCCGGTTACGCTAGCCCTGCCACCCTGATCGGGCTCGCGCTGTTCCTCGGATGCGCCGGAAAGAGTGCCCAGTTGCCGCTGTACGTCTGGCTGCCGGATGCCATGGCCGGCCCCACGCCGGTGAGCGCGTTGATTCACGCCGCCACCATGGTCACAGCGGGGATCTACCTGGTTTGTCGGATGGCTCCGGTGTTCGTGCTCTCGCCGGCGGCCATGTTCACCATCGCCCTGATTGGCGCGCTGACGGCGGTCTTTGCCGCGACCATTGCCTTCGTCCAGAAGGATATCAAGCGTGTGCTCGCCTACTCGACGGTAAGCCAGCTCGGCTACATGTTCCTCGGGGTAGGGGTCGGCGCATTCACCGCCGGCTTCTTTCACGTGCTGACCCACGCCTTCTTCAAGGCTTGCCTGTTTCTCGGCGCGGGGAGTGTGATCTACGCGATGCACAAAACCATCCACGACCCTGATGCGTCGCAGGACATGGGGTACATGGGAGGCCTCCGGCGCTACATGCCCGTCACGTTCGCCACCTTTGCGGCGGCCTGGGCTGCGATCGTGGGTCTGCCCGGCACCAGTGGGTTCTTCTCCAAGGACGAGATCTTGGTTCAGGCCTTCGCCTCGCACATCGAGGCGCCGCGGAGCTCTTTCGTCCGCGCGGGGCAGACCGTCGAACTTCTCGGCTGGCCCAGCTTCGGTTCCGCCCTGCTCGGTGTGCTCGCGGTCATGGGAGCGGTGATGACCGCCTTTTATATGACTCGCCTGTTGATTGGTATCTTCTTTGGGAACTTCAGGGGTTGGACCGTCGTGGCGGCCCCACCCGCATCTGACGCCCATCTGGCGGCTGACCACCACCCGGACGCAGGCCATCACGGACCTGTGGCTGGACCTGGGCTGGAGGGGGTCGCGCCCCGCGAATCGCCGTGGCAAATGACCCTGCCGCTGGTGGTGTTGGGTGTCCTTTCCTTGGTTGGAGGTTTCCTGAACGCTCACCTCTTGCACCTGACTCCGCTCGATCACCTGCTCGAGCCGCTGTTCAAGAAGTTGCCCGGCGTGATCACCAGTCCAGACAAAGTGGCCATCGAGCACCGGGTGCTTCCCTTTGGGATCGGCGCGTTCGTGGTCGGGGTAGGGTTGGCGTACCTGGTATTTGTGCACAAGAAGGGTGCGCCGGCCGAGGCCTTCGCCATGCGCTTCCCGAAATTCTACCGGTTGTTGCGGGAAAAGTGGCGAGTGGATGAGCTGTATCGGAGCACGATCATCTTCGTGCTCGAGGCGCTCGCGGAGCTTGCTACCTGGATCGATGTCTGGATTGTCGATGGGATCTTGGCTCGCTTCTCGGCCTTTGTGGTCTCGGCGAGTGGTGCCGTGCTCCGGCTCTTTCAGACTGGACGGGTGCAGTCCTACGCGAGCTTGATGGTGGTGGGCGTATTCGGCGTAGGCTTCTATCTCACTCGTCCGCACGCCAAGTTGGACATTGTGCCGGATCCGGCGAGCGGCAAGTATGGTGTGGTGGCTCGAGCTGGGCTCGGTTACAGCTACCGCTGGGACGCGGATGGCGATGGCCGTTTCGAGGGTGAGCGTCGGAAAGACAACCGCCGTCTCGAAGTCTCGCTCGCCCGTGCCGAGAAGCGGCGTGTTGGGCTGGAGGTGACCGGCCCGACCGGTGCCGTGGTGACTACCGAACTCGTCATCGAACGCCCTCGTCTGGACCAGAGCCATGGGGTGATGCGCCTGGATGTGTTCGAGGACGCTGATGGCAAGACCCGCCTCGCTCCTCCTACCGGGAGCCAAAACCGGGTCCAGGGCCTGAACGACATTCTGGACGCGATCCGCCAACAGGGGAACGAAAAGTGAATTTCCTGGGACGACTGATCGGTGAGCTCGGGCCCAGCTTGCTCGTGTTCTTGCTCGGCTACTTCCTTCCGGTACGGCACAAGCTGCTGGAGCGAGTTGGACTCGGTGTGATCGCGGTGTTGGGCCTCGCCCTAGTGCGTGGCCTTTGGCCCGACGCCACGGAGTCGGTGGTCAACGAATGGCCGCAGCTCCTCAATGTGATCGTGTTCCTTCCCTTGCTGGGCGCAGCGCTCTTACTCTTCTTACCGCGGCAGTCGCGCTCGTTGCTCAAGGGGTTCACGCTTGGGGTTCTGTTGGTCGACTTTGCGGTGTCCTTGTGGCTGCTGAAAACGCCGATGACCGCGGGTTGGCACCACCAGTTCATCGCGCCGTGGCTGCCTTCCTTTGGGATCAGGTATCACGTGGCCATTGACGGTATCAGCCTTTGGCTGGTGTTGCTCACCACGCTCACCACACCCATCGCGGCTTACGCTGCCTTCGGTTCGATCCAGCATCGTATCAAAGACCTCTGTTTCGCCATCCTGCTTCTGCACGCGGGGATGCTCGGAGCGTTCGTAGCTCTCGATCTCTTCCTCTTCTACGTCTTCTGGGAGCTGATGCTGGTGCCGATGATTGTGCTCATCGGTGTGTGGGGTGGCGTCGAGAGGATCAAAGCTGCCTACAAATTCTTCCTCTACACCATGGCCGGCAGCGTGTTGATGCTCGCTGCCATCCTGTACATGGTGTTCGAGCACAAGCGGGCAGCCGGCTTCGTGACCTTCGACTACCTTGCACTCAGTCATCTGAGCTTGCCACCCACGGCTGCGTTTGCGTGCTTCATCGCGTTCGGGATTGCGTTTGCGATCAAGGTGCCGATGTTCCCACTCCACACCTGGTTACCGGATGCCCATGTCCAGGCGCCGACCGGTGGCTCGGTGATCCTGGCGGCAGTGCTGTTGAAGCTAGGTGCTTACGGGTATCTCCGGTTCTGCATGGGGATGTTTCCAGGTCCCGCTTGGCAGGCAGGAGTGACGTTGGCGGGCGTGGCGGTGCTGGGAGGGATTCTGTACGGCGCGCTGGTAGCCTGGCAGCAGAAGGACGTAAAGCGCCTGGTGGCGTACTCGTCCGTCTCCCACATGGGCTTCGTGATGCTCGGCCTCTTCGCTGCGAGCCAAGCCAGCGTCGAGGGGGCGATCTTGCAGATGATAAGCCATGGGATCTCCACCGGGGCGTTGTTCCTTTTGGTTGGTGTCATCTACGACCGGCGGCACACGCGCATGCTCGACGAGTTTGGGGGCTTGGCCAAGGTCATGCCCATCTACGCGACCATTTTCGCAGTGGTGGCGCTCTCCAGCATTGGTGTGCCGGGCACCAACGGGTTTGTTGGCGAATTCATGGTGATTGCTGGGACATTTGCTTCGGTTTCGCTTGGCTCCTTCGCGTCTATCCAGGCCATCCTGGCCAGCCTCGGGGTGATCCTGGCCGCGGTTTACATGTTGAAGGTCGTCCAGCGCATGTTCTTCGGGCCCAATGCCAACCCGCTCAATCACGGCCTGTCCGATCTCAACGTCCGTGAGGTGCTGGTGTTGTCGCCTCTGGTGGTGCTGATCTTCGCGATTGGGTTCTTCCCTCAGGTGTTTCTGTCCAGGGTAAGCGACAGTGTGGCCTCGGTCATCGAGCATTACCGAGATGGCCGCATCACCTATCTGAACCGTTCCCCTGAGTCGGTGGCGGTCACGATGATTCCACGCCGCGGTGGTCCGCTGGAGGTTGGTTATCCGGAACCACCGGAAGCAAGAGAACGCTCGCAATCCGAGCAGACGAGGCGCCAATCGGCCGGCTCCGCACCGGTCCAGGCGGGAGAAAATCAGCGATGAACGTTCTGCTCTCCCTGTTGCCCCTGCTTTTTCTGGCGGTGGGCGCGCTTCTGGTGATGCTCGTCGAGGCCTTTGGCAAGAATGATGGCGGCGAAGAGGGGGCTCTGGGCCGGCTTGGCGAGCTCTCGATCATCACTGCGGTCGTCTTCTTCGCCGCGGCGATCGGTGCGGTAGCCGTGGCGTTGGCGGCGCCTTCCGCGCAGGTGCTGGCCCCACACTTGATTGTGGATCGATTCGGGCTGTTTCTGGCGGCTACCGTTGCGGTAGGTGGAGGGCTCTGTGCGTTGATCGCTGGAGCGTACCTACGGGAACATCGCATCGATCGATCTGAGTTCTTCCCGCTTCTGCTTCTGGCGAGCACAGGAGCCATGGGGCTGATCCTGGCGGGCCATCTGATGGTGGTCTTCGTATCTCTCGAAACGCTCTCGCTTGGGACCTACTGTTTGGTCGCCGCGCGGCGCACGCCCCGCTCCTTCGAAGCCGCGCTGAAGTATTTTCTGTTGGGGGGCTTCGCATCGGCGCTCTTCTTGTTCGGCGCAGCCTTGCTGTACGGCGCGACCGGTCAGTTGGCGCTGGCTGAGATTGGTGAGCGCCTGGCAGACGCTCCGCACTTCTCCCTCCCAGGCATGGTTCTCATGGTGGTGGGGCTCGGTTTCAAGGTTGCGGCGGTGCCATTCCACACCTGGACTCCTGACGCCTACGAGGGGGCGCCGACACCGACCACCGCTTTCATGGCTGGAGTGGTCAAGGTCGCGGCGTTCGGCATGGTGATGCGGATCTTGCATTCGGCGTTGATCGGTGAGGGTGCAACAGGGTGGGCCGGAGGCTGGCCGCCCGTGATCGCTACCTTGGCCGTGTTGACCATGACGGTGGCCAACGTGATTGCGGTTCGTCAGAGTTCGGTGAAGCGGATGCTCGCCTACTCGTCGATTTCGCACGCGGGCTACCTTCTGCTCGGGGTGCTGGCAGGTCTCGGGTCACAGCTGGCTGTCCCCGCGGTGGCTCTCTACCTCTTGGTCTACTCGCTCTCCACGATCGGGGCGTTCGGTGCCCTCGCCTGGACGGGCTGCTACGGACGTGAGGCCACCAGTTACAACGACCTGGCTGGGCTCGGCCGTCGGCATCCAGCAGTAGCCCTGCTTTTGTCAATCTTCGTGTTGTCGCTGGCGGGCATCCCGCCGCTGGCGGGCTTCTTCGGGAAGCTGATGATCTTCTCGGCAGCGATGCAGGCGAACTTGACGCTGCTGGTGGTCATTGCCCTCATCAATAGCGTCGTGGCAGCCTACTATTACCTGCGGGTCTTGGTGGTCATGTACATGAAGGAGCCCGAGCCCGACGCTGCGGTGGCCATTCCGATGCGCGCGCCGGTGTTGGTGGTGGCCATGACGCTGGCTGCGATCGCCGTGCTCGCGCTCGGTGTCGCCCCAGAGTGGATCGGGCGGCTCGCTCTTCTGACCACCCACTGACCTGCCCTTTTGCTCTGCGGGCAGCTTCGGAGGGTCAAAAACCAGAGAAATCCAGGCGATGGGTCCCGACCGGGTAGGACGGACCGTATTCTTTCTGGGTTTCTGCGCCCCCCATGCTAAGACGGCAACTGGCAGTCGGGTGCTCGTCCGGAGGTGGAAGCCGAGGCTTCCCAGGCGACACCGAGGCCACAGGCGGGCAGAGATCCCGTTTGTGATGGCAACAATCAACTTCGAGTCGAGAGCATGACCTTCACGGAAGCTGCGGCGCAAGTCCTGCGCCTGGTCGGAAAACCCCTACACTACAAAGAGATTACGGACGTTGCGATCGAGAAGAACCTCCTTTCCCATGTGGGCAAGAGCCCCGAGGTGACGATGGGGGCGAGGCTCGCAGCGCTGGTAAAGAAGGGCGACAAGGACACTGTCTTGGTGCGGGTCAAGCCCGGAGTGTTCGCGCTGCGAGAGTGGGATCCAGCGATGATTGCCAAAGGTCTGGCCGATCGCACGCCAGCCCTCGAGCGTCTGGCGGCTGCCATGAGCGCAGCTGGAGAGACTCTGGTGGATGTTGGCGACGAGACGGAGGGTTCAGCGCCGCCGGAGGCCGGGGCGCGGGGTGAAGACAGCGAGCCACCGGTCGCGGCGACCGAGGACGATCGTCGTCGTGCCGAGTTGGCGCTCGGAGCCACGGAGCTGTTCGCGCCGGAAGAAGACGACGACCGACCGATCTTCGCCGATGAAGTGGTGGAGGAAGAAGCCACGGATCGGGATGAGCGTGGACGGCGAGGCCGCCGCCGCCGGCGACCACGCGCCGACGAAGGACGTGGTGGCGAGGATGACCTTCCGACCTTCACGGTGTCGGAGCCATCTCCTGAGGTGTTGGCCGCGGCGGACGCCGAGCTCCGCGCTCGGGAATCGGCGCAGGGTCGGCAGGAGTCCAACCCCGGGACTCGTGATGGACGCGAAAATCGCAATGGGC
>CAYNEY010000006.1:18118-36310 GCA_964396375.1 uncultured Polyangiaceae bacterium
GGGACAACCGCGACGGGCGGGACAACCGCGACGGGCGGGACAACCGCGACGGGCGGGACAACCGCGACGGGCGAGACAACCGCGACGGGCGGGACAACCGCGACGGGCGAGACAACCGCGACGGGCGAGACAACCGCAATCAGCAACCTAGTACACCGGTCGACGATCTCGTGGGTCGCGATTTGGTCGAGGCTCTGGTGCAGATGCTCTCCGGTTACGATCGTAATGCGGGTCCTGTCGCTTTTACGCGGTTGGCCGAGACCTTGAAGCGACGCGGTCGGTACGCGGGTGAGATTGGCCAGGGGCAGAGCATGCTGGAGGCGGCGGCACGCGCCGACAATGTGCGGCAGGTGGCGCTCGGGCAGCGTCCACGCTTCCGGATCGGTGAGCGCCGGATCAGCCTGGCCGAGTGGGGTCTCGATGGTGAACTCGTGCGTCTCGAACGGGACATGCGTGATGCCGTGGAGCGATACCGCGAGCAAGCACGCCGCTCCCTATTGCGGCGCCTCCAAGACCTTCCACAACGCGCCTTCGGTGAGGTAGCCATCGTGCTGTTGGAGCGGCTTGGCCTGACCGAACTCTCGGTGGTACGGCGGCCGGGGGCACATGGTGCCGAACTACACCTTGCCGGGAAGCTCACCGCGCCTTCCGGTGAACTCCGCGCCGCCGTGGTGGTGCGTCGCGACGGCCGTGAGATCGGCCGAGAGCGAGTCACGGAGCTGCGCGGAGCCCTCCATCACTATGGCTCGGCGACGGTTGGCTGGTTGGTCACGGCCGGACAGGTGCTGAGTGGTGCTCGCGATGAGGCTCATGCCGTGGGAGCAGCCCCAATTCACCTGCTGGATGGCTTGGGCCTCGTGCGGATGATGGAAGAGCACGCAGTGATGGTGCAGCGCAGCGTGGTGTCGGTGATGGTGCCGGACGTTGACTTGCTGGATGCCATCAAGTCGGGAGGCTGAGGTGCGCTTCTGGGCTGCGCTCGGTCTTCTGCTGCTCGGCCTCGGTTGTGGGGGGCCGCCGCCTTCGCGGTTCCCCGATGCAGCGTCCGCTCTGGCGCGCATGCGCGCAACCGTGGCTTGTAGCCGAGGAATAGTCGCCGAAGCTACGGTTGATGTCTTTGACCGAGCGAGCCGGGTCCGGGGTCGGGTCGGGGTGCTGACCAACCTCCCCGACAATCTCAGGCTGGACGCCTTCAGCCCGTTTGGAATCAACCTCTCGACCCTCACTGCCGATCGCGAGCGATTCACTCTGTTCGATCTCCGGGAACGGGCGGTGCTGGAGGGTGAGCCCAGCCCTTGCAATCTCGCGCGATTCACTCAGGTTCCGCTCCCTCCGTTCGTTCTAGGGCAGCTGTTCCGGGGGGAGGCTCCCGTGATCATGTTTGAGCCCGGGCATGCTGTCATCGCCTGGAACAGCCCGCTCTTTGGGACCTCTGGTTACGTGGTGACACTGCGTGGCCGAGGCGAAATTGAAGAGCAGATCTGGATGGTTCCCCATCCGGCGGATTACGACGCGCCGTATTTTGAGCAGCGCGTGCGGGTCACTCGCGTCGAGGTAAGGGAGCGTGAGCAAGTGATGTACAGGGTTGAACTCGCCGAGCACGGCCTTGCCACCACCGCCGCCGTACGAGAAGATCCGGATGGGCTGGAGGAGCCGATCGCGCCTAGCGGACCGCCGTGTCGCGCCGAGATTCCGAGACGCCTTCATCTAGAGCTGCCCTCTCGGCACAAGGATGTAGTGATCCGTCTCGAGAACGTTCGGCACAATCCCCCGCTCGTGCCGGACGTTTTTCGTCAGGTACCCCCGGATGGCACCATACGCCGCGAGGCGCGCTGTTCTGGCTAGACCGTCTGGCCGTGCTAGCCTAGGGGTGATGAGTTGGTGCCTGTCCAGGATGACTCGGCTGGCCATGCGAGTACTGCCGGCCATGGGCGTTGCTACATTCGCCCTCTTGTGCCCGGTGGTGGCTCCGGCAACCAGTCGCGTTTCATCTGGCAAGTGTCGGATCCAGGCGCCCCAACGGTTTCTCAAACGCTCGAGTTACGTGAAGAATGGCATGCTGCTGGCACGCCAGCACGAACGCGCGCTGCGCTATCGTGTCGAACAGTATGGGCATGTGCCTGGCCTCGGTCTCGAGCGCTACAATCCGAAGCCGGTCACCGAGCAAGTCGCGGTGACGCACTTTTTCGGTAAGCCCGTTACCATGCATCGCAAGGTAATTCCGGCTCTCAGCTGCGTGGAGAAACGGATCCGTGCGGTGTGCAAAGGGCCGAAGGATCGCTACTCCCCAAAACATGTGGGCGGCCTCCGGACCGAGAACACGATTCGAGGAGGGGAGCTCTCGAACCACCTCTTCGGGATCGCTATCGACTTCGATCCGAACGACAATCCCTGTTGCCACTGCGTGAAGAAGTGGCAAGGCAACCCCCGCTGTCAGATCGAGGGAAAATCCCCGTTTCTTCGGGCCAAGGTGACGCGGTGTTGGGTGGATGCCTTCGAGCGGTACGGGTTCTACTGGCTTGGGTACGACAAGCTCGAGGACACCATGCACTTCGAGTTTCTGGGTGAACCGCCCAAGGTTGACTGAACCACGGACTTTGTCGCAAATCTTGGTCGTAGGGCTGCGGCTTTGTGTAAGCTGCGGTCACTCTGGAACGTTATCTTTGTGATTTCCAAGAGGAACGCCAACCCATGAAACCATCGACCTTCGTCACCCCGATCCTCGTTTTTCTTTTGACTGCGCCAGCCTGCAGCAAGGAGGGGGAGCAAGCTCCTCCGAACAGCTCTCAGTTCTCGACCTCTGTGGGTCAGGCAGGTGCTCCCATGGGGGGCCAGCCGGGTACCTATCAATCGGGTCAGCCAGGGGTGGGCGGTCAGTGGGGTGCAGTACCGGCGGAGGGAGGAGTTGGCGGCATGAGTGGTGTCGCTGGCCAGTCTGGTACCAACCCGATCGGCACGGTGCTGAGCAATCCTCAGCTTCTGCAGCAGATCGTGACCGGTGCGTTGGCGGGGGTGGCGGCGCAGATGAGCCCGATGACCGGGGGAGAGCTCGGTCCCATCGAGGCTGGCATCAAGATGAAGGCAAGTCAGGTTGCGAAGGGCATGAAGCCGGTTGGTTCACTGATGTCTGCTCGATTGTCGCAGGGACAGCACGCTCAGGCTCCGCTGCAGCTCGAAGGTGGTTCCTGTTACACGATCGTAGGCTTCGGAGGCTCGGGGATCTTCAAGTATCAGCTGAACGTACTGACCGTGCCAGCGCCCGGCACCCAGCCTCAGGTGGTTGCCCAGAGTGCTGACACGGCCTCCGATCCCGTGGTCGGAGGGGCTGAGGGCTGCATCAAGAGCATGATCCCGATGGCTGTGACCGTGGACATGTACGCCGTATTCGGCCAGGGCATGGTCGGGGCGCAGGTCTACAAGAAATAGAACCTTCACCTTTCGCCATTTCGCACACAACTCGGGGTTCCTTCCGGACGACGGTTGGTTGTGGAAAACCAACCTCGCTTCGTTCCACTGGATCGGCTTCCGCTTGGGCTTCGCGAACTCAAGGAGCCACCCGCGGGTCTTTTCGTCGCTGGAGCGCTCCCTCGTTTCGCCGGTGTGGCTGTGGTGGGAACGCGCCGGCCAACGGTTGAAGCTGAGGAAATCACCGCGGCCCTGGTCAAGGCTTGGGTGGGTGAAGGTCTGGCCATCCTCTCAGGCGGTGCGGAGGGCATCGATGCCGCTGCCCACCGCGCGGCGCTGGATGCCGGGGGAACGACCATCGTGGTGGCGCCGGCTGGCTTCGCGCGACCCTACCCAGAGCACCATGAAGAAATGTTTCGCGAGATCGTGGACCGTGGGGGAGCCCATGTGGCCCTCGTCGAGCCGAACACCTCGGCCACTCGGGGGGCATTCTTTCGCCGCAACGAGGTGTTGGCGGCGATGTCGCACGCCGTGGTCATCGTCGAGGCCGGAGTACGCAGCGGCGCTCGCAACGCGGCCAAGCACGCCCGCGCCCTCGGCCGTCCGCTGTTCTGCGTCCCATGGTCACCTGGTTCTGCGGGTCGGGGCTGCAACATCGAGATTCGGCACGGCGCCACCTTGCTGCTCGGAGCGCGGGACATCCCGAGGTGCCTTGCCTCGCGGGGCTGGGTGGGGGCAGGGGCAGGTAGCCCGCACCTGGATCAACTCCCGCTGTTCGTTGGAGATGCGGCGACTCTCGAGCCGACCCGTCCCGCCGCCCAACGGCAGGGCGGTTTTCGTGGCGCTCGGGGAACGTTCGATGAAAAAAGCCATGCTGGCTCCTCCCAAGCTCCGAGCCGGTCGGACTTAATGAACCACTTAGCGGAGCGAGTCCTCTCCGCGCTTTCGGAGGGGGAGCTTTCCGTCGACGAGCTTTCGGAGCGGCTCGGCGCGCGAGCAGAGCAACTGCAAGTGGAACTGCTGCAGCTTTCTCTCGAGGGAGTGATTGAGGTCTTGCCGACTGGCCGAGTATTTCGAGTAACGCCTTGATTCAATTATGTTTTTTTGTGCGGCCATGCGGAACTCCTTGCGCGAGGGACTCTGGGATCGCATGTCGGGGGCGGAAAGGACCGTCCTGTCCATGGGCAAGACCCTCGTCGTCGTCGAGTCACCGGCCAAGGCCAAGACCATCAAGAAGTATCTGGGCCCTGGCTTCGAGGTCTTGGCGAGCAAGGGACACGTCAAGGATCTCCCGAAGCGTATGGGGATCGATGTGGCCGATGGGTTTCGTGAGACCTATGAGGTCATCGAGACCAAGGCCAAGGTGCTGGATGAGCTGAAAGGCAAGATGAAAGGGGTCGACCGCTTGTTGCTCGCGACCGACCCGGATCGCGAAGGAGAAGCGATCGCCTGGCATCTGGCTGAGGAGCTGAAGCGGCCCGGACTCGACTTGGTGAGGGTGGAGTTCGAGGAGATCACGAAGAAGGGGGTCACTCGGGGTCTCGAGCATCCGCGTGACCTGGATCAGAACCTGTACGACGCCCAGCGATCGCGGCGCGTTCTCGATCGGATCGTCGGGTATGATCTTTCGGCGCTGGTCTGGAACAAGCTCGCCTTTGGCCTGAGCGCAGGGCGCGTTCAGAGCGTCGCGCTGCGCTTGATCGTGGAGCGGGAGCGGGAGATCGAGGTCTTTGTTCCGGTCGAGTATTGGAATGTGACAGTGGCGCTCGCCACGCGCACTCGTGCGACCTTCGTGGCTCGCCTGGCCACCCTCGATGGTAAAAAACTCGAGGTCAAGACCGGCGAACAAGCCAAGGAGATCCGGGAGGCGCTCAGCCGAGCCAGTTATCGCGTGGGGGAGGTGACGCGACGGGAACAACGTCGGAACGCCCCCGCCCCTTACACGACCAGCAAGCTTCAGCAGGATGCCGCGAGCTACCTCCGGTTCGGCACCAAGCGAACCATGAGTATTGCCCAGAAGCTCTACGAGGGGGTCGACCTCAAGAAGGATGGAGGTCCGGTCGGGCTCATCACCTACATGCGTACCGACTCGGTCCGGGTGAGTGCCGACGCCATCACTGAGTTGCGTGAGTACATCGCAGCCAACTTCGGTGCCCAATTTCTGCCCGACAAACCGAACACGTACAAGGCGCGCAAGAGCGCGCAGGAGGCTCACGAGGCGATCCGACCCACTTCCCTCGAGTTTGCTCCGGACATCGTGAAGAAGCACCTGAGCGAGGAGGAGTTCCGGCTCTACCGGCTGATTTGGGATCGGTTCGTCGCTTCTCAAATGAGGCCTGCGGTTTACGATCAAACGCAGGTCTTGATCGAAGCCAGCCCAGGGCTTGCCGGACGAGGGGCGTTTGGGCTGCGCGCTTCGGGCAAGATCCTCCGTTTTAGTGGTTGGCTCGAGCAATACGGGCACGGAAGAACCCAAGAACAACCACCGAAACAGCTCGCAGGTGAGGACGAAGCGAACGAAGAAGAGACGGAGGAGCCGTCACTGAGTCGCCCGCAGAACGACGAGGAAGGCGTTCTGCCCGAGCTGTCTGACAATGACAGCCTGGCGGTTTCGGCGCCTCCCGGTGTGATCACCGATCAGAAGTTCACTCAGCCTCCTCCGCGGTTCAACGAGGGTTCACTGGTGCGTGAGCTCGAGAAGCGCGGGATCGGCCGGCCTAGTACCTACGCAGAGATCATCAGCAAGGTTCAGGCGCGGGACTACGTGGAGAAGCTGCCCACCGGGCAGATGAAGGCTACCGAACTCGGGAAGATCGTGATTGACGGTTTGGTTGGCACTGAGCTCTCGATCATGGATCCGAGCTTCACTGCAAGCATGGAGGAGCGACTGGATGAGGTCGAAGCAGGACGCCTGCCACGCGTCGAACTGCTGGCTGATTTCTACAAATCCTTCCAAAGCACGCTCGAGAAGGCCAAAAAGCAGAAGCGCTGGACCCCGGAGCCCGAGATTCTTGACGAGAAGTGTCCGGAGTGTGGATCGCGGCTCCAGAAACGTTGGAGCCGCAACGGTTGGTTCATCGGCTGTGAGGGCTACTCGAACGGGGAAGCTGGTGCCACCGCGAAGCCCAAAGGCAAGGGTGCGCGCGCAGCGAAGGCGACCCGGTGCCGTTACACGCGGAGCCTGGGTCAGGATGGGCGCCCCCTCGAGGTGCGTATCACCGAGTATCGGTGTGAAGAATGCCAGAAACCCATGGCGATACGCACCGGGCGCTATGGCGAATTTCTCGCCTGCACCGGCTACCCAGAGTGCAAGCACACGCGACCGATGCCGCTTGGTGTGAAGTGCCCGAAGTGCGGGGGCGATGTGATCGAGGTGCGCGCCAAGAAGAAGGGAGGAAGGGCCTTCTACGGTTGCGTCAACTACCAGAAGTCGAAGTGTGACTTCAAGGTGTGGCAGCGTCCGGTTCCGAAGCCTTGTCCCTTGTGTCACGCCCCGTTCTTGCTGCGCGGCGGCGGTGAGAAGAACCCGAAGCTTCTGTGCGCGAACAAGGACTGCGGGTACTCCGAGCCGCTGGTCACGAAGACGGATGCCGATGCTGAGCGATCTGGTGACACCTCGTCTTCGTCCGGGCGCTTGGCGTCAGACGCGCAGGTCAACCTGGGCTAGCCGGCGAGGCAGGCCAAGAGGATGTTGCCGTGTCGATCGACCGCGTGACCATCGTCGGCGCAGGGCTCGCGGGCACGGAGCTTGCGCTTGGGCTCGCTGAGCGCGGTGTGGCCGTACGGCTCATCGATCAGAAGCCCGAGACAAGGAGCCCGGCCCATCAGAGTTCAGAGTACGCAGAGTTGGTTTGCTCGAACTCGCTGCGCGCCGCCGCGCTCGGCAACGCTGTCGGCTTGCTCAAGGAGGAGATGCGACTCTTGGGGTCCAAGGTCATGCGGGCAGCGCTGCTCACCCGAGTGGCGGCCGGGGGAGCGCTCGCGGTGGATCGCCAGCGCTTCAGCGAGCTGTTGGGGAATTGGCTGCGGACCACCCCGCTGATCGAGCTCGAGACGCGTTCGGTGCAGCGGCTGCCGGAGGAACGTCCGCTGGTGATCGCGACTGGACCACTCACCGAAGGAGCGCTCAGCGAGAGCCTCACTGAGTTGCTAGGCGAGGACGCGCTCGCTTACTACGACGCGATCGCGCCGGTCGTAACCGCCGAGAGCGTCGATCGCGAGCACTCCTTTTTCCTGTCGCGCTATGGACGAGGTGAGACCGAAGCTGAGCTGCGTGCGTACCTGAACTGCCCGCTCGATCGCGAAGAATATCAAGCATTTGTGGCCGGGCTCAGGAACGCAGAGCTGGTGCCGCCGCGGGCCTTCGAAGAGCCTCGCTTCTTCGAGGGCTGCCTGCCGATCGAGGTCATGGCGGCGCGTGGTGAGCGCACGTTGGCGTTTGGCCCGATGAAGCCGGTGGGTCTCACCGATCCCCGCACCGGTCGTCGTCCCTACGCGGTGCTGCAACTGCGCTCCGAAAACGAAGCCAAGACCGCGTTTAACCTGGTGGGGATGCAGACCCGGATGAAGATCCCCGAGCAAGACCGGGTATTTCGCCTGATCCCAGCGCTCCGTCAGGCCGTGTTCGAGCGCTACGGCTCGGTTCACCGCAACACCTACCTCGACGCTCCGCGGCTGCTCGACGGCATGCTGCAGAGTCGCGCCCACAGGGGCCTCTTCTTCGTGGGTCAGCTCTGCGGTGTCGAGGGTTACGTGGAAAGCGCGGCGAGCGCGTTGGTCGCGGTGGGTTTCGTGCATGATCACCTGCGGGGAGTGCCTCTCGAGCTGCCTCCGCCCCAGACCGCCCTCGGCAGTCTGATGCGGCACTTGACCCGCACAGACCTGCCGTTTACACCCAGCAACATCACCTATTCGCACTTCCCTCCTCTACCCCCTCCCGCTTCGAAGAAGCGCTCTCGTGAAGAGCGCGGTCAACTGATGGCGGAGCGGGCGTTTGGGGCTCTCGCACCCTGGGCTCTGGCCAAGTATGGCGTTCGGATTCGGTCCAACACGGTGGATGGTGTGGGGTCACCAGAGGTCGCGGATGATTGCGTCGGAGAGGTGCCAGAAGCGATGCGGGATGGTGATCCTCGAGCCATCCCGTCGGAGCCGACCCTCCGCCACTAACCGGGTGATGCGCTCCGTCGAGAGGGGTGGGCAGGCCGAAGTTCTGAACCGGCGCGTAAGTTCGGCGAGATCGACGCCCTCGGCGGTGCGCAGGCCGAGCATGAGGCGCTCCTTTAACAAGGTATCGAGGGAGAGTGACTCCGAGGTGCCGAACTCGTCGAGGCAGTCTGGTGGATCGAAGTCGTGTCGAAGGTAGGTCGAGAGCTCATGCGGATTAGTGCTGCGCGTGCCACCCACTCGGTCGTGGTGGGTGCCGGTCGCCCCCAGGCCAAGCCCGAGGTAATCCTCTCCGCGCCACACCGACAGGTTGTGCCGTGAGGCCCGCCCAGGGCGGCAGTAGTTGCTGATCTCGTAATGGACCAGGCCCCGGTGGCGCAGGTCCTCCGAGAGGATCTGGAAGGTGCGTGCGAGTCGTGCTTCGGTTGGGGTCTCGAGTTCTCCACGGGCTTGTGCTGCGAAGAACGGAGTTCCCTCTTCGATCGAGAGGGCATAGGCCGAGAGGTGAGTGACCCCGAGGGAAAGCAGGGTGCGTGCGGCCCGCACCTCTTCAGACAGCGACGAGACGGGGATTCCGAGGATCAGATCGGCACCGATGTTGTTGAAGCCAGCGCGCTCTGCCAGCTTGATGGCCGCCCGTGCCTGCTTCTCGTCATGGATCCGCTGAAGCCAGCCGAGGGCACGGTCCGAGAGGCTCTGGACCCCGATGCTGAGGCGGTTCACGCCGAGTGCTCGGGCGTCGAGCAGCATCTCCTCGGTTGCGGTGCCGGGGTTGCACTCAAGGGTTATCTCGACATCGCAGGCCAGAGGCAGGAGGCCGGAGACCGCCGAAAGCAGCCTTTTTAGCTCGCGAGATGGCATGAGCGACGGTGTGCCACCGCCCAAGTAGAGGCTGGTTACCAAGGGCCGCGGCGGAGCCAAGCGGGCCACCCGCGCCGCGCACTCCCGAATCAGTTGCTCGACATAGGGCCCTGCCACTGTGGCGACGCCATTGGGGACGGCCACACTCGTGAAGCTGCAGTATGGGCAGCGACGGAGGCAGAAGGGGAAATGGACATAGATTGCGATCGTGCCCTGGTGGGGGAGTGGAGGTCGATCTGCGTCGCTACCGAAAGAGGCCGGTCGCTCGGACACGGGCGGGGGCTTTTCGGCGTGCATGAGCGGTGTTACCCTAGTTGTGCAGCGCTTGCCGGCGCGGCGACTTCGTTCCGGAGATCCTTATCGTGTTGGGTTTCGATGCCCTCGTCCAGCGAGTTCAGTCGTACCATCCCTCGGCCGATGTCAGTCTCCTGAGCCGGGCCTACCGGTATGCGGAGTGGGCACACCGGGAACAGTCCCGCCGAAACGGACAGCCGTACTTCGTCCACCCCTCGCAGGTGGCCGAGATCATCACCGAGCTCAAACTCGACACGGCTAGCATCTGCGCCGGCCTGCTCCACGACGTGGTGGAGGATACCGACACTACCGCCGATGCTCTGCGTGAGGATTTTGGCGAAGAGATCGCCAGCCTGGTCGACGGTGTGACCAAGCTCGGCAAGCTGAACTTCACGAACCGCGAGGACCGCCAGGCCGAGAGCTTCCGCAAGATGGTCGTGGCGATGGCGCGCGACATCCGGGTGCTGCTGATCAAGCTCTGCGATCGCCTCGACAACATGCGGACCCTCGAGTTCATGAAGCACGAGGCTCAGGAGCGCATTTCGCGGGAAACGCGAGATATCTACGCGCCTCTGGCAGGACGCCTCGGGATTCACCGACTGAAGGCCGAGCTCGAGGATCTGAGCTTCCGGTATCTCGAGCCCGATGCCTTCGTTGAGCTCTCAGCGCAGATGGACAAGACGCACCGTGATCGCGAGCGCTATATCGAGAGCGTGTGTGAGACGATTCGCTCGCGGCTGGCGGAGCAAGGGTACGCGGCCGAGGTGAGCGGGCGAGCCAAGCACCTTTACTCGATCCAGCGCAAAATGCGGGAGCAGGGGAGCACCGTTGGTCAAGTGCATGATCTGGTGGCCTTTCGGATCTGCGTCGAAACCGTGTCTGATTGTTATGCGGTGTTGGGCGCGGTGCACTCGTTGTGGCGGCCGATTCCTGGGCGTTTCAAGGATCACATCGCGCTCGAGAAATCCAATGGCTATCGTTCGCTGCACACGGGCGTGATCGGTCCGGAGCGCCGGCAGGTGGAGGTCCAGATCCGCACCCATGAAATGCACCGGGTAGCGGAGTACGGCGTCGCCGCACACTGGCGCTACAAAGAACGCACCGGTGGGGTGGATCCGAAGGACATCGAGCGTTTTCGCTGGTTGCGTGAGCTCGCTGACTTCCAACGTCAGGTCAAGGATCCCGTGGAGTTCCTGGAGACGGTCAAGATCGACGTCTACCCCGAGGAAGTCTACGTGTTCACGCCGAAGGGTGAGCTGCGAGTTCTGCCGCGCGGCGCGACCCCCATCGACTTCGCCTTCGCCATCCACTCCGAGGTGGGGGAGCACTGCGTGGGTGCCCGCGCCAACGGGCAGATCGTGCCGCTCAGGCACCGCCTCCGCAGTGGAGACACGGTGGAGATCATGACCTCGACCACCGCGCACCCGACCCGGGATTGGCTCACGTACTGTCGGACGCCCCGCGCGTTGACCAAGATCCGCAATTTTTTGCGCGCCGAGCAGCATCAGAAGACCATCAATCTGGGGCGTGAATTGCTCGAGTCAGAGATGCGTACGATCGGGCTTTCCTACACCAAGTTCAGTCGCAACGACGCCGAGGTTCGCAGGATCTGCGAGCAGTTCAAGACTCAAGGTCTCGAGGAGCTTCTGTTGGCGATCGGCCACGGCAAGGTGGCTGCCGACGAGGTGCTGAAGGCCACCCGGGTCCGCGGCAACCAACCCGACTCCGAACCACCGCCCGACCTCCGGGAGGGCAAGCTTCAGCGTCTGGCGCGGCGCATCACCGGCAGAGATAACATAGGCATCAGGGTGAGCGGCCAGGATGACGTGCTGGTGCGGTTTGCGCGTTGCTGCAACCCACTGCCGGGGGATGGCATTACGGGTTTCATCACCCGGGGGCGTGGCGTTACGGTGCACCGCCGCCAATGTGTCAAGACCTTCGACCTCGATCCGGAGCGTCGGATTGACGTGACTTGGGAGTCGAAGGCCAAGATCAATCGGCCGGTGCAGCTCAGAGTGATCACGCAAAGCTCTGGCACGTTGGGACTCGTCAGCCAGATCTTCTCTGCGCAGCGGGTCGCCGTGAGTGAGGCCAATTGTCGCGCGGGCGAGGACGGGAGAACCTGCAACACCTTCACTGTCACCGTGTCCGATCTCGAGCAGTTGCAGGAGCTGATGCACGAGATCAAGGGGATCAACGGTGTGGTTGAGGTGGAGCGCATCTAGGAGGGAGAAGGCTAGATCGGCCCCGTGTTCGGTCTCGCGAATCCACCCAATGTGTCTTGACAGAGCCCCGCCCAGTCGCTACTAAGTCGCCGTCCGCTGCGGGAGTAACTCAGCGGTAGAGTGCCACCTTGCCAAGGTGGACGTCGAGGGTTCAAATCCCTTCTCCCGCTCCGAGAAGCTTGAGGTTATGAAGCGCCAGACCGAGAGGCTGGCGCTTTGCGATTTGTCGACTTGGTGCGGATCAGGGTGAGCAGGGCCTCTCGGGTGACGCCGAGACGTTCGGCGGTCTTTTCGGCGAGTGAAGTCGACGCGACGCCCGGCTCGAACTGGAACAACGGACGGTCGTGACTGTCCAAGACCACGCGCCGAAACGCCAGCCGCGAAACCGGGGGCTCGCGCTCGAGCTTCTGGGCAAACTCGAGAAAATGGGTGGTGATCAGGGCGAGCGGCGAGAGCTCGTCGAGCAACCCGATCACCAGCTTTACGATCACCTCACCCTCTGAGGGATTGGTCCCGGAGCACAACTCGTCGAGCAACACCAGTTCGGAGAAGTGCAGCCGCTCGAACAGTCTTCGGATCCGGAGCAGCTCGGTTCCGAGGCGTCCTTCGCGCTGATCGGCGCTGACCTCGTGCACCAGAGAGACGAAGAGCCCGTCACGCAAAGGCACATGTGCCTCGGCTGCCGGGACCCAGGTCCCGGACTGCGCCAGGAGTTGGACCAAGCCAACAGCCTGCAGCAAGCGCGTCTTGCCGCCCGAGTTCGGGCCGGTGATCACGACTAGGCTCTGGTTCTCGAAGCGGACATCAGACGGAATGGGCGGGTGGTCTTCGAGCAGCAGAAACGGGTTGAAGAGGTGGTGGAGCGAGAGAGGCTCTCCCGTCTCGAGTTCGGAGAGCTCAGGCAGACACATCTGAAGGCCGCGGCTCCGCGCCGTGGCAAACAGTCCTTCGAGGGCAAGATAGAACTCGACCGCGAGTTCGAGCTCGAGCAACCAGGCCAGCAGTTCCTCCAGTTCTTCGAAGACAGCCTCGATCAGGCGGCCAACGATCTCGCGGTGGCGACGTGCGCGTGTGGACCAGGTGGAGAACCAACGCTGGAACAATGGGATACGGACCAGATCCGGATCCGAGTGCTGTCTGTCAAGCAGAGTAAGCTCGCGGATTTGGGCGTCCCGTCCGAGTCGAAGCCGGAAGGTGAGGGTACTGTGGTTGTCTTCGTAGTCGAGCAGGCGGCGTAGCTTCTGATTGGCGGAGCTTGCGAGCACCTCGCGGGCGTAGGCTCCGAGTCGCGCGAGGGGGCCCGTCGACTCCGTGAAACGCTCCGCCACTCGGTCGAGGAGGGTGGCAAACTGCCGGAGGATGTCGAGGCGCCTCACGCTCGGATCGCCGCGCTTGCCGAGCTCGGCAGACTCGAGTGAAAAACGCAGGTTGTCGAGGTCGTGCCAGAGTTCGGCTAGGAGCTCGACGCTCTTCGGGTGCTGCGCGAGATGACCGAAGATTGAACGACGCAGCTCGACGTCCGCGCGCTGCATCGGTGGGGAGCTGAGCGTGACCCGGAGTGCGCCTTTGTGAAATCCGCGCTTCTGTTGGGGGAGATGTGTGCGGAGGCAGCGCTGCACGAAGGCCTCCAGGAACAGATCGGTGGCGAAGCACTCCGGTGAGAAGGTGGTAGGCGCGGGGGTGATTCGGCAAAACAGCCGATCGAACGGATCGCTGCCGCAACCTGCGGCGAACGCGAAGGTCAGCGTCTCCCGGGTCAAGCGCGGCGAGAGGCGGCGCGTGGGCTCGGCGTGGAGCAGGTCAAAAGAGGGGGCGAGCATGGCAGAGCGGCGAGGGTATCAGAGAAGTCCGAGCTGGCCGACCCCTGAACTGCACAGCTCCTTGGGATCTCCCTGCGGAATGTCGGCTCGTTCAGGGGAGCAGCCCGAGGTAGCCGAGGAATCGCGAGGGTGGTTCGGCGAGTAACCCGTGGCGGCGGCGGCGGCGCTGCTCTCGATTGAAGATGCGCACCTTTTCGTGATACGCGTCCACCTCGTCGTCGAAGAGCCGTTGATTCTCCCGAAGCAAGGGGAGCGAGGGGCCCTTCCCACGGGTGGACTGGCAGTCGGTGGCGGGGATGCGTTCGAGCCTCACCAGGCGCCCGGTCCGACTGAACTCGGCGTCGAAGGGGAAGACCCGGCAGCCGGTAGGGCGAAAATCGTAGATGGTGCAGCGCTGGTCACTGCTGAGGAAGTGACAGCCGAGACGACCCTGACGCATCGCCATCAGTCGACGCCCGCTCCGGAGCTCCACGAAGGCTTCGGGTTGATCGGACAGATCGATCT
The DNA here is from genome assembly GCA_964396375.1 of uncultured Polyangiaceae bacterium. Taxonomy (GTDB): domain Bacteria; phylum Myxococcota_A; class Polyangia; order Polyangiales; family Polyangiaceae; genus FEN-1139. The sequence goes on from CAYNEY010000006.1 coordinate 32,391, forward strand.
GACGAGGGCTGACCCAGATCACGAAGACACTCGGCAGGAGCCCGGTGTGGGTGATGATCCGTTTCACGTCCACGTCAGTGAGTGGAAGGAGTGGCTCTTTGCAGCAGCGTCCGCAGGAGGTGCACTCGAAGTTCACGAGGTCGCGATCAATCACGGTCGGTCCTTCCCGGGGCTTTGGGGCTGCCTTGGGTGATAGCCACATACCACCCGCGCGTCGAAGGCTCGGGTCTCGATCCTCGGCCTGAGTTCCGAGCGAGGACCGTATTGACCCCAGGGCCGAGTCGAAGGGGGTGTGACTCGAGTAAGATTCGTGCAAAATGCTCGGCTACCATGGGAGTTGTGCAGAACCTCGTGCGGAAGATCGGGACGGGGGCTCGATGGCTTCCGCTCCGTCGAACCGTTGGGCTGGCAGTCCACGGGTTCTTTCGGGATCAAGGGCTGCACCGCGCCTCCGCGTTGGCCTTTGACAGTGTGCTTGGGCTGATTCCGTGCCTTGCATTTCTGGTCTCGGCGATGAAGGGCTTCGGAGCGTACCAGGCGCTGATGCGGGACACCATCCGGCCCGGCATTGTCCGGATGATGACGGCCATGGGTGGTCGCGAAGAGGACGAGACCGTGGGATTATTGGGGATCTTCCTCAAGGTTCTCGATCTGGTCGAGCAGGCGAGCTTCGGGACTCTCGGCACCTTCGGTCTGGTGCTGCTCTTTTACATCGTGGCGTTGCTGATGGTGTCGGTCGAACAGACCATGAACCACATCTTCGGGGTGGAGAGGCCGCGCAGTCTGATTCGGAGGATCACCGACTATTCGGCGATCCTGTTCATCGCTCCGATCTGCACCATCTTGGCGGCGGGTGCCGCTTCCGGGGCGGAGCGTCTGGCCTGGATGAAGAGTGGTGTGGTACTGCAGAGTACGGCCGCGCTGGTCATGAGCGTCGCGTTGACGGTTCTGTACTTGGTCATGCCCTGCCGGCGGATCCGCCTGGTATCGGCGCTGTTGGGTGGCGTGGTCGCGGGGATCGTCTGGTACGTGGTTCTGGTCGTGCACGTCCATTTCCAGATCGGAGTCGCGCGATACAACGCCCTCTACTCGACCTTCGCCGCGATCCCAGTATTTCTAGTCTGGGTGTTCGTGAGTTGGATCGTGGTGCTGCTTGGCGCCGAGCTCGCTGCCGCCCACGACAAGCCCGAGCTCTTCGCGTTTCGCATCCGGGGGGCGGCGCTCGACCACCGATCGCGGCTCTTTCTGGTCTTTGCGGCGTTCGTAGCCATGGGGCGACGCGCGGTGCTGGGGCAGCCTCCCGCCACTTTAGGCATGTTGGCGAGCGAGCTTGGTCTGCCCATCGAGAGATTGCGGGCAGAACTCGAGCGCTTCTTGGAGAGCGAACTCTTGGTGAGGAGTCTCGGCTATGGTGAGCCCCGCTACGTGATTGCCCGTGATCTTGCTGCTATCACGGTGGGCGAGCTGCTGGTGTTGGTTGAAGAGGGGAGCCCCTCCCTCGAGTCCATGGGGGATGCGGAGCCACAGTTACGCGATTTTCTCCGAGAGCGTGTCCAGAAGCGCCAGGCCGAGATCTCGATGATGACCCTGCGGCAGCTCGTCGAACAATTGACCGCCGGGGGTCGCTCGGCCATCGCGGATCACTCGGCGGGTGCGGATCCGGCTTCTTGAGGTGATCGAGCGGGAGTCGCCCCTTGTTCTGCGATGGCCTGAAGCGTTGCCCGGGCATCGTCGGCGCGCAGTCGCGCCAGCCTGCGTAGGTCGGGCTCGGCGAGGAGCTGACTTGCGCGCAGGAAGCGCTCGTGGACAGCTTCCCACGCCTGCTTCGCGGCGAGCGACGGGTGTGCGATGGACCGGATGTGCCCCGCGTTGAAGAGCGCGTGTCCGGCGAGTTTCGAGCGAGAGCTGCCGAGCCGATCGAGGCGGGTGGTGTCTCCCATTCCAACGGGCAGCAGCGGACCGTTCAACATCAGCGCGATGGTGTCGCGTGGCCCATTTTGCAGCGCCTCTGCGATGCCGGCCAGCAGCTCGAAGCGGTCGCGTTCGGCCTCGGTCGTCGGGCGCGCGGCGAGCAAGAGATCGCGTGCGCGCGCGAAGTCTGCGGGACGGAAATAGCGCCGTCCCAGCTCGACCAGCAGCCGTGCGTAGCTCTCGAGTGCCGGGTTGGAGAGAGTGGAGCGGTCGAGCAGCGTGCGTGCGCGTGGTGGGAGCCCCCGCTCTGCGAGCGCGTCGAGGGTTTCTGGGGAAAGTGCCAGTTCGGGAGCGAGCAGCTCATTGGCGTAGAATGTCGGGAGCATGCGGGCCAGGTGCCCCTGCTGATGCTCCGCGGGGGGCTTTGGTTGCTCTGGGAGCACCAGGCCCGAGAGCGCGTCGATGCGACTGCCCGAATACAGAGTGATGAGCGTATTCTGTGCCTCGTGCAGCCGTGGATCGTCGAGCACTCCCCACTCGGAGAAGATCGAGAACGCCACCAAGAGAGCGTCCCGACCTCGCTCTTTGCGTGGGGCGAGCGCATCCTCGAGCGCCATTTGGTAGGCCTGGACGAACTCGGCCGACGTGGCGAGATCCTGCGGGAGGGGAAGCGAGCGTGCTCCCTCGACGAAGGCGAGATCGGCCAGCCCTGCCCGTGCAGCGACCACGGCTTTGGCGTACGAGGAAAGCCTCGCTCCGCGTCGCGACAGCGCCCCGATCGCCTCAGCTTGACGCAGAAACCAGGGTGCAAGGTGCTCGCGGAACGCACTCAAATACGCTGTCCGATCCAACCCTTCGGGCAGCGACGGAGGTGTGCTCGGGACTCGCGCGAGTTTCGCCCCCAACGCCAGCCCCTCGAGCACCTCGGTGATGGTTCGCGACTGTCCGAGAAGAGGAGTGGCGAGGAGCGGCTCCGTCAACCGATCCGCGCATACGGCCGGGACGAGTTCTGCACGCAACGCCCGGAGCAATCCAGGCGCGAAGGTCGCGCAGTCTTCCAGCAGAGCGAGGGCAGCATCGCGATGCTGAGGTTCCTTCTCCGCCAACGCTGTCTCGAGCAGGGACAGGCAACGAGCGGGCTCGAGCGCGACCTGGCCGCTCGACGGCTCCGTCGAGAACTGCTGGCACTGCTCGGGCGGTGGAGGCACGAGCGCTGACGCAGCGGTCGGTACCGAGTCGGCCGGGGTGGTGGTAGGGGGCAGAGGTTCGGGTGCGGCGGCATCCACGGCTGCGGGCGGGTCAGCAGCCCGCGGAGTCGGCACCGTGCCACCGCAGCCTGCCACCAGGCAGGCGGCAACCAGCAGATTTGTGGCGCGCTTCTTCAAGGCGTAACCTTGGTCGAGGGAGTACGTTGCATGGGCTCTACCGCGACCAACCGGGTTTCCCCGGTGCGAATCCGCAGCACGGCCGCGGCGCGGCTGGTGACCGTGCCGGTGAAGGCGTCGAGCCCCTGGTCACGGCCGTCCGCGTTGGCGACGAAGCGCGCGTGGACTCGGTACAGGCCGGGCGCACTGAAGCTTCCGCGTGGGCAAAGCTCAGTGAGCCTGGTGGTGTAGACGCGGCGTTCACCGACTGCGAGCTTCATGAAGGCCTGGCGGTCCGGGGCGCGTTGTTCGGGGACTGGGTTGCAGACTTGGGTGTCGCCGGTGGGGCCGATCACCACGAAGCTCACCAGTTCGCGGCGAAAGAACAAGCGCTGCTCGCTGGAACTCCGGTTCTTGAGGCTCATCGTCACCGTTGCGTTTCGCTCTGCTTCGGCATCCGAACCTTGGGTGAGCTCGAGCTCGAAATCTGCGTGCTGGTCGGGGGGGGAGGCGAGCTTGCGGCGGGCCCGCGACCACGATTCATAGGAGCTGGCGAGGGCGAAGGTCTGGCCGACCAGCTGCTTGTCGCTCACTGGCCGGGCTGCCACCGCGCCGCCATTGGGCTGCGCGGGGGGCTGCGCCTCG
>CAYNEY010000006.1:36410-60753 GCA_964396375.1 uncultured Polyangiaceae bacterium
ACCGAATGCGCCTCGACCGAATGCGCCTCGACCGAATGCGCCTCGACCGAATGCGCCTCGACCGAATGCGTCTCGACCGAATGCGTCTCGACCGAATGCGCCTCGACCGGGAGCGCCTCGGCGACGAACGGCGGGATCTGCGTCACCTCTGTGGTCACAGCTTGGCCCCGGATCCAGCTGCGCTTCGGTTCTCGCCACGGCCAGCCGAAAAACGGGGTGACCAGCGCGCCGGGTACGAGCAGCCGTTGGCCGCCCTCCTCGAAGCAGAAAAACCGTGGATCGAAATCCTCACTCACGGATTCGCCTGGGGCGAGCACGATGACCGTTGCCGGATCGCGCCCCTCTGGCCGTGAGGCTTCTGGCAGAGCGCAGCGCGTCCGCTTGCGCATGCCAGGAGCGCGCACCGAAAACGCGAGCAGACGAGCATCTGCGGCCAGTCGTACCGGACGCGTTCCGCGATTCTCGATGGTGACGGTCCAGGGAAGAGACGGACCCGACTCGAGCACGGAGAGATGCAGGCCAGTGGCGCTGGGGGTCACTTCCTCCGCCACCTCTGTCCCGTCTTCCAAGCGACGTGACGGGTCGTGGAGCGACGGATCGGAGGCGAGACCCTCCTCGGTGCCAAGGGGCAGCGAGACGAGGTTGGCCTGGGGAGCCACAACTGGGGTAGCCGCCGCCGCCGCTGCGGGTTTCTGATGGGTCACAGGCGGTTTGGCGGGGGCGCAGCTACTCACCGCGCAGCAGGCCGAGAAGAGGAGAAGCTGGCTCGTACCCTTCCACATGGGGCCCCCGTAGCACATTTGCTGGCCTTCGGGCGGGACTTGTGTCACCCAAAGCCGGAACCTCTCGTAAATCCGCGGGCCTGAGCGATGAGCGGGAGGGTTGCGAGGTGAAGATGAAAGCAGTCCGAGGTTTGTACGCGATCGTGGATGGCGAAGCGCTCGAGCGGGCACAGGTTCCGCTGCTCGAGTTTGCCCAAGCGGTGCTTGCGGCCGGGCCGGCGGCGATCCAGCTCCGTCTGAAGCAGGCCAACCAGCTTGAACTCGAAGCGCTGGCGCGGCAACTCCAAGTCCTGGCTCGAGAAGCCCAAGTTCCGTTTTATCTGAACGACCACCCCAAGCTTGCCGTGGCTTCGGGCTGTGATGGAGTGCATGTGGGGCAGAAGGACATGGCGATCGACGAAATCCGGTCGTTTGCCCCGGATCTGCGGGTGGGGATCTCCAATCATACCCTATCTTTGCTCCGCTCCTCCCTTGCTGCCCGTCCCGAGTACGTGGCCTATGGTCCCGTTTTCGCCACGCCGTCCAAGGCCGACGCCGAGCCCGTTACTGGTCTCGAAGAGCTAGCCGAGGCCGGACGGCTCGCGCGGCACGCCGGCTGTCCGCTGGTGGCGATTGGGGGCATAACTCTCGACAATGCCCACCACATCGCTCGCTGTGCAGAGCAGGGGGCCGTGATCGGCGCGCTCTTGCCGGAAGGCTCGCGGCTAGCTACCGTGACGGAACGCGCTCGGGCGCTCCACCTCGCGCTTGGTGGCCGGTGATGACGGGGCTCTCAGCTCGCGAGGCGGCGCAGCCGTGTGAGCAGCGCTTCCAGCATCAGAGCTGGGGGGCCGTTGAGTCGCAAGTCGCCTAGAGTTCCGAGCACCGCTGCGTGCTGTTCGGCCAGCAGCAGCTCGGCTCCGTTCCCGGCCTCGACGGCGCCCCTCACCGCACGAGCGAGGTGGGCTGCGAACCAGGAGAGCTGAGTGGTGAGATCGGTGCGATCGGCGTTCTTGGTCTCGAGCAGCATGAGACCCGTTGCCAGATCCGGCGCCTGAATTGCTCGCTCCATCGTTTCGACGAAGCGTTCACGGTGCTCGAGAGACTCACTGTCCGAAAGCTGGAGAGCCAACGACGCGCTGCCCTGCGCCATCGGAATCAAGGAGCGCGGTGCTCCGTGCCGTTCGAGGATCTGACCCAAGACATCGTCGGCCAGCGGCGCGAAGCGCACTGCGTGGGTGCGTGAGCGGATGGTGTCGAGGAGTTGATTGGGGCGGCTGGTGAGCAAAATGAAGTGGACACGCTGCGCTGGCTCCTCCAAGGTCTTGAGGAGCGCGTTCGCTGACTGTGCGTTGAGTTCGTCGGCATCGCGGATCAGAAAAACGAGGGCACGCCCTTCGTGGGGGCCCATGCCGACGCGGGCGAGGATCACTCGGCGCACCTGGGCGATGCTGATCCCCGTGACTTCCGGGTTTTTCTCCCCGAGTAGCTGCGGTGGATAGAAGCCCCGGCCCACAATGATCAGATCGGGATGCATGCTCGAACGCGGCGGTTGCGGAGCGAAAACCGGCACACGTCGGCAGGCGCCGCACTCGAGGCAGGCCAGGCCTGAACGCGGTGATTCACAGAGCAGTGACTGTGCGAGTCCGATCGCCACCCGCTCTCGGCCGACCCCGTCGGGTCCCTCGAAGCGGTAGGCATGATGGACCCGACCCATCGACAGCGAGCGGGTCAAGGTCTCGATGGCGGTGCTTTGACCGAGAATGTCGCGAAACGGCATGGTCAGGAGGGAGGGGACTCCGGCAGGCGTTCGGTGGGACCGACGTCGACGTACAGCGACGGCTCGCCTGGGCGCGAAAGGTCGGTCCACCACACCGAGCCCTGGTCGGGTGAGCGTACATCGATGTGAACGAATGGATGGAACGGATAGAAACCACAACCTGCGTTCGGCAGGCTCCGGCACGCCTGATAGAGATCGTGGTTGGAGACACCCACCACGCTGAGATCGAGCGCGCGACCTTCGCGGTGTGGCGACGGCTTCAAATCGCGCCGATAACCGCTAAAAATCTGGATCGGGTGACCTGGAAATCGTCGGGAGAGCCGATCGAGTACCCAGAGCAAGCGAGGGTGAAGGAGGCGCACCGATGGCACCCACTCCTCAGGATACGCCGCCTCGGGACTCGGTTGCAGCGGCAGAGGGAGACTTGGCGTGGTTCCGATTGGGGCTCGGCAGAGGACGCTCAACTGGTCCAGGGCGTCCACCGCGATGGCACCATCACAATCGAGCAGCGATAGACTCGCCCCCTCTCCCCCGAGACCACGGATCACCACGCGGTGAAGCTTGTCGCGACAGTGTGGAGCCGGCACGATCGGCTCGTCCCGAGGAGCTGGTGCGTGGAGCACGGTGAGGGAGGAGCTGGGGTGTGCACTCCAGACCAGCGAGGGCAGCAAGGGGAGCCGCTCTGCGCCCAAGGTGTTGGCGAAGAAGCGCTGTTCGAAGGACACCCGTTCCCGCTCCGGTGTGGCATAGCGTGTGAGCAGGAGCAGTGTGTGCATGTCGGCCAAGCGGAAGCGAAACCCCGTTTCAAGTCCGTGGGAGAGCCAACCAACGCCGGTGGGCGCTGCAAATCGAACCGCGTCACAACCCCACGGCGACTGCGAGTTCTCGAGGGAAAACGGTCGTGCGGTGGTGGCGAAGGTCGGCGATGCAGTAAACCAGTTCGCTCGGGGTGTCGCGAGTTCAGGGATGAGAGGGTTGGTGGGCTCGCAGATCTCCGCCTTGCCGAAACGACTCTCGGCCAAACGCAGGAACGAGGCACGGAACAACCGCGCTTCAGCCCGGGGTGCGATGCCAAGCATCATGGCTGAAGTGAGGCCAACTCCGAGGAAAAACCTCCGGCGGGACCTGACTCGCTCGGACAACCACCGGAGTGGGAAGCGAAGCCCTGCCATGCTATCGCGAAAGGAGATCATCGTTCCCCCAAAGCCTGGCCCAATTCTCCGGGCCAGGCCATGGGATGAAACGAAAAATCTCGCTACTTCTTCAGAGCCTGGTCGAGGAGGTAGAGGAACGCCTCGTAGGCCTTCCTGGCCTGTTGAGGGTTATCCTCGACACACTCGGAGATGCTGAGGCCGTTTAGCACAGCCTGAACCAGGACCGGCAGCCCCTCGAGGGAGGGCCGCTTCGCGACGTCACCGGCGCTGGCCAGCGCTTCGTCGATGATTTGCCGCGCATCCTGCTGGAGCATCGCGGCGCGTCGCTTGAGCTCGACATCACGACGAGCCGCACTCCACACCTCGATGTTGAGACCAGCTGCGGTTTGATCACTCTGCATCGCCTCCCACAGGGCCTCGAGGGCCTTTCGGGCGCGGGCGACACCGGTGACGTCCGAGCCGGCAGCGGTGACTTCACGCACGCGGTCAAGGAACTTCCGATAGGTGAAGCTCTGGACCTCGTGGATCAGGGCCGCCTTACTGGCGAAGTAGTAGTGGACGATGCTTTTGCGAAGGCCAAGCTCCTTGCCGATCTCGGCAAGGGTCGTGGCGCTGAAGCCACTCCGGGAGAAGCACTTGGCTGCGGCGGTGAGAATGGCCGCAACACGAGGGTTTTCCCAGTCGACGGCGCGGGGCGCAGTGGCTGTGTTGGAGGTATCCGACGATTCCATGGGAGCCTGGGGGGCGTTGTCTGCTGTGTTCATGGTACTTGCTTGCGCCGGCCAGCCGGCAATGCCGGCGGGTCCAATGGTGCCGATGCCCGAACCAATTAGGCTGGTGCACCGGCCCTCGGCTGACCGCGTTGTGCCCTCATTCTGGATAGGAGTCAAGCGCCAGGTGGACGACCGGTCAGAAACCCTGAGTTTGCGTGGGTTTGTAGACCGCCCGACGGTGGTCGACTGACCGCTCGGCGGCGGATCACAGCGAAGCAGCGGGGCCTGCCCGAGGGCCACACGAGCCACCGTACCGCCCATCATCGGACTTTTCGGGGGGCTCTCTTGGTGTTGGGAGCATTCTCGGCCGGTGTTTCGTCATCACGGGCCTCACTCTCCCACTGCGGCATCCCAAGCTCTCGAGTCCAACCCAGGCGACCGGACTTCCCTGGTTCTCGCCACTCGCTGGTGGTGTCGTCCGGTTCCTCCGCACGATTGGGATCGGGGGTGAGCGTGCTCTGCGTCATGACCAGGAGCTCGTCTGCCAGATACTCCCCATGACGATCGTCCTCGGGCAGCTTGCCTGAGAATGTGCTCTCCAGGGTTCCGACGCGGATGATCTGGGGTGTCGGAGGGTATCGGTCGAGCCAGCGCTCCCGGATCGCGTGGGCTCCCGAGCGAAGAATGCGGTACCTCGTCACGGCGAAGCCCGGCATGCCCCGCTGGGCCAGGATCCGCGTGTCGCGGGGGAGCTTCTCGTCGGGGCGCTCCAGTTGTTCATAGGGCTGGATGTCGGTGATGCGACGGATCATCGTGGTCACTTGATCGTGTTTTTTGCCAAGGACCTCCGCGCGGACGACGCCGTTTCTCACGGTCTGGTGGATCACGACCGGGAACTCGAAGGGGTTCCGGAAGCGGAAGTTGATGGTTGGGTACACGACGGTCGCGTCCAACCCCATCTTGATGTACGAACTCGGGCGGGTGTGGGGGATTCTCTCGAGGATCTGGAGGCCCGCGAAGAACACCGCTCCGTGGAGAGTGCCGGAGATCTGACAGGTTCCCCCTCCCACGCCGTCGACCAACTCCCCTTCGGCGATCACGGTGGCCACCTTGTATCCGTTCGGTTCGTCGCGGGGGCCGACGATCTCGTTGAAATCGAATTCCTCGTTCGGCAGAAGCACGTGTCCATCGAGTCTTGAGGCGGCCAGCCGAAGATTGAAGGTACGGTCCCGTGCCTTGTCCGAACGGTCGTATCGAGTCTCGAAAGAACCCAGAATGGACGAGAACTCGACCCGTGCCAGCTCCTTCGCGAGGCGCTTGGGTTGAAGCGTGGCGACAATCGCCGTGGTTCGGTGGTCGCCGCGGAGCAGGGCACGTTCGATCGCGAGGGTGGTTGCGTCCACATCGAGCAGGTAGCCGACAGTCTCCGGACGGACGGTACGGGCCTCCAGGTCCATACGCGCATCTCCGGGTGTCCGATCTACCTGGTCTTTGATCCGGGACAGCTCAACCGCCGCCTGTTCGGCGGAAAGCACCAGCGGTACGGGAAGCACCAAGTTGCGGCCCGGCTCACTCCGGGAGGTGAAGACTCGCCGGAGGGTGCTGGTAGGATCCTTGGCTTCCCGCACCAGTGTGGTGAGGCGCAGCTTGTCGATCTGGACGCCAAGACGACCGAGAGAGAGCTCCGCCACGCGATTCTCCGGCAGGATCAGCGTGAACGGTGCGGCGGTGAACTGTCGCAACCTGGTGAGGGCAACCTTGTGCGTAGCGTCGGTGAGGGGCAGAGGTTGGCCGAGCAGGGATACCTGGGGTGGCGCCACAGCCCGGTCGTCCGGGTGAGGAAAACGCGGCAGAAGCAGGAGTGTGATCGACACAGCCGCCAAGACTGCGATCGAGGTGATCCAGACGAAGGTATTGCGACCAGAACTGCTGCCGGACCGACTCGTCATCCGCTACGGTAGGGGGAGTTTGGAAAGGCGGGCTTGTCTCGTCAAGCCGAAGGCGGTTTACCCCCTCCCCATGGACGACCCAGACGGCGACCAGCAGAACGACGACACCGTGGCCGACGAGCCTCCCGACCCCGAGCCCGAGGGCGACGGGTCGGAGCGGGAAGCGGAACTCCGTCGCCAAATCGGCGCGCTGCCTGGATCGCCTGGCTGTTATCTGTTCCGCGATGCCGAGGGCCGGATGCTGTACATCGGCAAGGCGACCAACCTGCGCAGCCGGGTGCGCAGCTACTTTCAGGACAAGACCACCGATACGCGTGCCTTCATCCCCTGGCTGAGGCGGCGGGTGGCGCGCATCGACAGTGTGGTGACCGCGACCGAGAAGGAAGCCACCGTCCTCGAGAACACCCTCATCAAGCAGTATCGGCCGAAGTACAACGTCAAGCTCAGGGACGACAAGCAGTACCTTTCGCTCAGGTTGGATCCTGAGGTGAGCTTCCCGCGCCTCGAGCTGGTGCGACGGCCCACGCCGGACCGCGCGCGGTATTTCGGCCCCTATCCGAGCGCGACGGCCGCGCGCCGCACGCTCCGCACCGTCGAGCGACACTTCCAGCTGCGCACCTGCAGCGATCGGGAGTTTTTGTCGCGCCGCCGTCCCTGCGTCAAATACCAGATCAAACGCTGCCCCGGACCCTGCGTCGGCCTGGCCGACCCCGAGCGCTATCGGGCCCAGGTGCGGGCGACGACGCTGTTCCTCGAAGGACGCCACGACGAGGTGACGGCGCTGCTCGAAGAGCGTATGCGGGAGGCGAGCCAGGCGATGGACTTCGAGGTCGCGGCACTCCTTCGCGATCAGATCGCTGCCATCCGTGAGGTGCGTGAGCGACAGCGTGTAGTCGAAGTGAGTCAACGGGATGCAGACGTGGTGGGGCTTTATCGCGAGCACGATCGGGTGGAGCTCGCGGTGCTGATCGTACGAGCCGGGCGGGTCATCGACGTCTTGCACTTCGCGGACGTGCGCGCGAAGGTCGATGATGCCGAGGTGATCGCCACCTTTCTCCGCGTCAGCTACGACCGCGAGGAACGCGCTGCGCCCATCCCAGACGAGATTGTCCTCCCGCTGCTTCCAGAGGGGGCACCCGGTGTGGAGGCATGGCTCGAGGAGCAGCGCAGGCAGAGTGGACGGAGCGGTCGGGCCAAGCTTACGGTGCCGAAGCGAGGGCAATCCAACAAGCTTCTCGATCTCGCCAACGAGAATGCTCGCCATGCCTTCCTTCAGGCCGAAAAATCCACGAGCGATCTGTCGAGTCGCCTGGCCAGGCTCGCTCAGCGTCTTCGGCTTCCCCGTGAGCCGAAGGAGATCGAGTGCGTGGATATCTCCCATCACGGTGGGGTGGATTGTGTGGGTGCGGTGGTGCGGCTTTCCGAGGGCAAGCCGAACAAGAGTGCGTACCGGCAGTATCACGTTCACACGGCTGAGCCCGGCAACGACTACCAGGCTATCTTCGAGGTGTTGAAACGACGTCTGATTCGGGGCCGGGATCAGCCCGACGATGCGGCCTGGGCGTTGCCCGATCTGCTGGTGATAGACGGGGGGCGAGGTCAACTCGAGGTTGCCTTGGCCGTGCTCGCAGATCTCGAGATCGAGGGGCTTCCGGTGGTGGCACTGGCCAAGGAACGGGAGAGCCTTTCGGTGCCGAAGCTGCTCGATCGCGTGTATCTGCCGAACCAGAAGAACCCGATTCCGGTCGGACCGGCGGGCTCAGAACTCCGACTTCTAACCCTCATTCGTGACGAAGCGCATCGGTTCTCGAACCATGCTCGACGACAGAGGGGGCGTGCGCGCACCTTTGCATCGGTGCTCGACGAGATCCCAACCATCGGTCCTGCGACGAAGAAGGCTCTCCTCTCCACCCTCGGTTCGGTGCAGGCGATCCGGGCCGCTACCGACCAGGAGTTGGCTCTGGTACGGGGACTTGGGTCAGCCCAGATCGCCGCTCTGCGTGGATTTTTCGCGGCAGAGCCGACGCTCGAGGTCGCCGACTCCCTGTCGCCCCAAGGGGGTAAGGCCGACGCGGAGAGGCCCCCTGATCCGAGCCCCCTCCCGCGAAAGCGCCGCAAGCCACGCGATGGCACCTGAGTCTGGCGCATTTCGGCCGGTCCCCTTTTGAGGGCGCTCTGTCGTTTTGCCGATGAATCGGGGTGAGGATGCAAATCACCCGTTTGCAGGGGGAAGCTCCCATGGTAAACGGCCGGACAGTCCTGCGTGAGGTGTTTGAGGCAACATGACCCAGACGAGTAGCTCCCTAGGCAACGTAACGTCCCCCCACTCAACCTCGGCTGCCGGTGCCATTGGCAAGGTGTCCCAGGTGATCGGGCCCGTGGTCGACATCGAGTTTCCCACCGGTAAGCTCCCTCGGATCCTGAACGCCCTGGTGGTCAACAACCCCGCCATCTCGAGCGATCCCGAGAACCTGGTGCTGGAGGTGGCGCAGCACCTCGGTGATTCGGTGGTGCGTGCGGTGGCCATGGACACGACCGATGGTTTGGTGCGCGGGATGCCGGTACGCGACACCGGGAGCCCGATTTGTGTTCCCGTTGGTCCGGAGACCCTGGGAAGGATCGTGAATGTCGTTGGTCGTCCGGTGGACGAGCGCGGACCGGTGAACGCGAAGCGCAGTATGCCGATCCACCGCCCGGCGCCGGCCTTCGTCGAGCAGAGCACCCGCGCTGAGGTTTTCGAGACCGGTATCAAGGTGATTGATCTTCTCGCTCCCTACCGGAAGGGCGGGAAGATTGGCTTGTTTGGTGGGGCCGGTGTGGGAAAGACCGTGCTCATCATGGAGCTCATCAACAACGTCGCCAAGGCTCACGGCGGGGTGAGCTGCTTCGCGGGGGTGGGTGAGCGTACCCGCGAAGGCAACGATCTCTACCTCGAGATGAGCGAATCGAAGCTGCAGAGCGGAGAGCCCGTGATCTCGAAGGCTGCCCTCATCTATGGTCAGATGAATGAGCCGCCAGGCGCGCGCGCGCGGGTGGCGCTGAGTGCGCTCACTGTGGCCGAGTATTTTCGTGACGAAGAGGGACAAGATGTTCTCCTCTTCATCGACAACATCTTTCGCTTCACCCAAGCGGGGAGCGAGGTCTCCGCGCTGCTCGGCCGGATGCCCTCGGCAGTGGGGTACCAGCCTACGCTCGCGACCGAGATGGGTGCGCTCCAGGAGCGCATCACCTCGACCACCAAGGGCAGCATCACCAGCGTGCAAGCCATCTACGTGCCGGCGGACGATCTCACCGATCCGGCGCCAGCCACCACCTTCAGCCACTTGGATGCGACCACCGTGCTCTCGCGGTCGATCGCCGAGCTTGGCATCTACCCAGCTGTCGATCCTCTGGACTCGACCAGCACCATGTTGACCCCCGACATCGTAGGCGACGACCATTACCGGATCGCCCGTGAGGTACAGCTCACGCTGCAGCGTTACAAGGATCTGCAAGACATCATTGCCATTTTGGGTATGGATGAACTCAGCGAAGACGACAAATTGGTGGTCTCGCGGGCCCGGAAGATCCAGCGATTCCTCTCGCAGCCCTTCTTCGTGGCTGAACAGTTCACGGGTTTCACGGGCAAGTACGTCCCGCTGAAGGAGACGGTGGCAGGCTTCCAGGAGATCCTCTCTGGGGCGCTCGATGACCTGCCCGAGCAGGCGTTCTTGATGGTCGGAGGAATCGAGGAAGTGAAGCAGAAGGCGCAGCAGCTTCGCGCTCAGGCTTAGGTTGAGTGAGGACTTGGTATGAGCACCACCGAACGGATTGAACTCGAGATCGTGACACCGGAGGGTTTGCGGCTCAAAACCAGCGTCGATGAGGTGACGGCACCCAGCGTGGACGGAGACTTCGGGGTGCTTCCCGGGCATCGTCGGCTGCTGGCGGCTCTCCGAACGGGGATTGTATGCTTCCGACAGGGCACTCAGGAGACACGCGTGGCGGTTGGGCCAGGGTTCGCGGAGGTGGAGTCCGAAAGGGTCGCGATCCTCACCGATCGCTACAGTGCACGTGATGGCATCGACCCAGTGGAGGTGCGCCGTGAACTCCGTGAGGCCGATGAGGCGCTGATGGAGTTCACTGGGGAGGTAGGGAGTCCCGAACACGGCCTGCTGATTCGTGCTGAGCGTTGGGCGGCGGTGCGGCTCGAACTCTACGGCGATCCTCCGCCACCCACCGTCCACACCTTCGATGAGTTCCGGACCGTCGCACACGCTGATTTCTCGTCGATTGACGAGGCCTGAGCGCTGCGGGGCCTGCTTCAGCGTTCGCGGGCGGGTGTGCGCGACGGTGGCACGACCAGAAACGGCTGGTCGAGGACAGGGGTCTTTTCCAGGTAGACGCGGATATTGTAGAGCCCCGTGTGGTCAGTGGGGGCAAACTCGAAGGGCCGCTCGAAGGTCAGCGCGCCTTTCGGCACTTGCCACTCGGCGGTTCGCTCGGTCCGTCGACTGCTGGTGGCACCGCGCGGTCCGTTCGGTGCCGCGGGAGCATCGAGGGCGAGACGTACCGTCATGGAGTTTGGTAAGGGATGGGTGAACGTAAGGCGAAACCCCTGGGTTTGTCGGGTGGGGAGCAGCTCGAAGGGGATCTGGGTGCGCCGACTCAGCTGGTCGCCGACGAAGACGCCAAACTCGGCGCTTTTCACCATGGGGTGGAGCCGTGGGCTCGATCTTGGGTCGTGGCAGCCGAAAAGAGGGAGTGCAACCAGGCTGGCCAGGCAGAGCCCGAATCGTGCGGCTCGGCGAGGGCTCATGAAGAGAGCTCCTCGGCCATGCGGGCAAAGTCAGCGACGGCGAGTTCCTCGCCGCGGCGCGAAAGCTCGATGCCCGCTCGCCGGGCCGCGGCTGAAAGGGCATCGGGATCGGAGAGGATGCCCGACCAGGCGTTGCGCAGTTGCTTTCTGCGTTGACCGAAGGCGTCGTGGACGAGCCGGACGAAGCTTTCGGTCTCCTCGATGAGGCGAGGGCGAAGCGGTGTGAGGGTCACGACTGCGCTGTCCACACTCGGCTGCGGATAGAAGGCACCCTTTCGCACGAGAAAGGCACGGCGTACCGCGAAGGCTGCCTGTGCGAACACCGACAAAGCACCGTAGGCTGGCGTGCCTGGGCTGGCTGCCAGACGATCCGCAACCTCGGCCTGAACCAAGAACACGGCTCGGTCGAGGGAGGAAGCAAGCTTGATCGCGCATCTGAGCAGCTGTCCGGTGAGCTGGTAGGGCAGGTTCCCGGCGAGCACATAGGGTGGCGTGAGCCGGTCGAAGCACGCCGTGTAGTCGACGGTCTTGGCGTCGGCTTCGAGCAGCGTGAGACGTTGCTCGCTGAGGGCGATCGCGAACAGCTCGCCGAGAATGGGGATCAGATCCCGATCGCGCTCGATTGTCACCACCTGCCCACCGCGTGCGAGGAGCGCCTCGGTGAGGACGCCCAGCCCGGCTCCGATCTCCACGACGCCAGCGCTGCTTCCCGGGATCGCCTCAGCGGCGATTTTTTCCACCAGCGAGGTGTCGGTCAAGAAATTCTGGCCGAAGTGGCGTTTGGCACGGAGCCCGTGTGCGAAAAGGAGCTGTTTTGGGTGTGGTACGGTCATCGCGAGGGGAGCGACAGGCGGGGAGGAGAGCTGGCGTGTGGCAGACGAGGTACGCGGACTTTGGCACGCCTGAGGGCGGCGACGCCAGCCGAGAACTCGTGGTCGATCTGCAAGGAGAGGGCGGTCGCGACCAGTCGATCGGCGGGACCATCCGACAGCACGATTCCGCGCCCGAGCTCCATAGGAAGCCAACTGATGTGGATCCTGCTCCGACGCAGCCGAGGCCCGAGCGCGGTCAGGTGAAGAAGCAGCATCGGCTCAGGTGTGGGTGCGCAGACCACGAGCTGGCTTATCTTTCGCTGGCTCATGTTGGTCAAGGTCTGGGCGAGCAGGCCGGTCGTTACGGAGCGATCAGGGGTGAGTCGCGTCGGTGAAGGGTGACCGAAGATGGCCAGATACTCGCGCAGGGTGCGATCGAGCGGGTCGTGTCCGAGCAGCTTGGGCGGTGGATGAGGCATCTTGCTCATCTCGTCGAGAGCGAGGCGCGCCAGCTGGTTTCGATCACGATAAAGGAGTGTACCGTTCCGGGTGGGATCGAGCGCGCAGAGATGCTCGACGACCATGGCCGCCACGTCGTCGCGATCAAGACCCGAACGATCGGCATCGCGACTGGTGGCATGAGCCGCCAGCAGATGAAGGATGCGGTGCTGCTGGGCGATTCCGGTGCGCGGACCTATCTCACCGAGCACCCGTGTGCCCAGCACTGTGAGTCCGACATGGTGACCCAGCATGAGCGCGCGGTGGCTGAAAGTGGTGAGCCGATCGATCGCATGATCGAGCGCAGCTTCCCCGATTTTGCCAGCCCAGAGCTCTACCGAAGCATCCAGGATAAGCTCGATGGTCTCGCGCTCCTCCAACTCGCGCTCGACCACCAGCAGCTTGCCCCGCCGAGCGGAGGGCAGCGATGCCACCGAGCGGCGTGGATCTCCGGCCACGTAGTCACGGAGCTCACGGAGTTCGAGCGCACGACCCGCTCTTCGCGTGAGGGCTGGTCCCGGCCAGGGGCGCGTGCCTGAAGTCAGAAGGTTTTCGGGAGCGCGCTGCCCCTTCCCCATCGGCAAGACCTCGAGCACGAAGGGGTTCTGGAACGAGAGCGGGACCTGGAAACCCGAGCTGGCGTCCCCAACCAAGAGAACAAAACCCTGGATGCCCGCCGTGCCGATTCTCTGTGGTCGAATCAGAAGCGAGACGGTGACCTTGGAGTGTGCCGGCAAGAACGCAGAGCGTGGGGTCACCAGCACCTTCAGCTCTGGATTGTGCAGGACCCGGATGTCCTCCAGCACCAGCGGTACCGAACCTCGGTTGATGAGCTCGGCCGTGAGGGAGAAATCACTCTTGCGGGTGATGGTTGCCATGCGCTCGGCGGTGCTCCAGGCCATGTTGAAGCCGGCACTTCGAACGGCCCAGATCCGGTAGGCGAGGGAAGCGCGGAGCGCGGCGGCGGTGATGAGCATGAGAGCGCACCACATCACCACCACCGGACGCTCGGTTACGGTGCCCACCGCTACGCCCAGCAGGGCAGTCGCCGCAAGCCAGTAGGTAGGGGGACGGGCAATGAGCTGCACGGACTATTTCTGTGCCAGCTCCGCCTTCTTCTCGGCGGCGTCGATCAGAGCCTCGAAGACACTGTCGACATCATCGCGCAGCTTGGGCAGCTTAGTCTCCCACTGTTCGGACACAGACTGGGCCTGGGAGATCTCGCTGTCGAGCTCGGCCAGGGAGGAACGGGCGAGCTTGGCGCGCACTTCCGCAGCTTTGCGATCCCCTTCCGGTTGCCCTTGGTCAGCCACCAGTTGATCGGCCTTCTCAGTGACCCGTTCCAGGGTGGAGCGGATCTCGGAAGACTGTTCGAGCATGGATTGGAGGCGGCGGCGCGTACGCTCCAGGCCAACATGCGCCAAGTAGGAGAGTTCACTCAGTGTGTCAATCTGGTCGCGTAGCTTCTCGGTGGCCTTGGTGCCGATCGCCTCCGAGTGGCTGAGCAGATAGATCTGCGCTTCTCCGTGCGATCGCAGCCGCTCTGTGAGCTGCTTGTCGACGGATTTCTTCATGCTGACCACCGCCGTGCCGGCGATCTCATTCGGATCCTTGCACTCTTTCTGCTTCGCGACATACCCCACGTTGCCAGCGACCGATTGGGTGAGCTTCTCCTTCTCCTCCTCGAAGAAGGTCGAGATTTGCTCGTTCTGGTCGTAACGCTCGCCGAAGTTCTCGGTTCGACCGTCTTGCTCAGCCAATTTGTAGAGTTCGATCACGTGCTCCCAGTTCTTGGTCTCGAGACCCTCGGGAAATGTCGAGATCTCCCCCTTGAGCTGGCCGATCCGGTTCTCCTTGGCCGAGAATTCACCGCGCAGGGCGCCGAGCTTGTCCGGAAAGCTCACCGCGTACACGGATTGCCCGGCGGAGCTGCCCATCAGTGGAGGAGGAGTGTTCTTCTCGCAGCCGAGGAGGCCGAAGCCCAGCACGCAGGCCATGAAACCTAGGGTTATCCGCATGGTCTGCCTATCAGACCGCGAAGCTCGGGCCGCGTCAACCGAAGGCTGAGGGCCGGCCGGTTGCTAGATTTGGGTGACCAGCGCTCGGCGGGATCGCCTGCGCTCCAATGCTAGCTCAATCAGTCGCGTTACGAGGGAGGAGACCGGCAGGCCCGAGGCCTCCCACATCTTCGGGTACATCGAGATGGCCGTGAACCCTGGGATGGTGTTGACCTCGTTCACGAATAGCGCCTGGGTGTCACGACACAAGAAGAAGTCGACCCGGGCCATCCCTGAGAGTTCTAGGGTGCGGAAGGTCTCCCTGGCCAGAGAACGGATGTGCTCTTGCTGTTCCAGTGGGAGCTGCGCAGGCACCTCTGTCGTCGCGCCGTCACCGTCCACGTACTTCGCGTCATAGGAGTAGAATCCATCCCGGTGGTGCACGATGACTTCCGCGGGGAGCGAGGTCTCGGGGTCGTCGTTGCCGAGGACCGCGCACTCGATCTCGCGCGCGGCGATGGCCCGCTCCACCAACACCTTGGTGTCGTAAGAAAAGGCCGCACGGAGCGCCTTTCGGAGCTCGGCGACGTTGCGCGCGATGGCCACGCCCACCGAGGAGCCCGCGTTGGCCGGCTTCACGAAGAGGCGCTCTCCCAGCTCGCTCGACTCGAGCAAGACAGCCTCCTCATCCTTCGCGAAGGCGTGGGCGGTGATGGTACGGGAGGGAACCACGGGGATGTGCGCCTGGCTGAGCAATCGTTTGGTCACGTCCTTGTCCATGCCGATCGCCGAACCAAGGGGGGATGGCCCTACGTAGGCAAGGTCGGCCAATTCCAGCAATCCCTGGACTGTCCCGTCTTCGCCGTAGGTTCCATGCAACACCGGGAAGACTACGCAGTCGGGGCCGAAGAGCTGAGAGAAGGAGGGGTCGGTGCCCTCTGAAAATGGTCGGATCGGGAACGGTACCTCGGGGATCCCCTCGGCCAATCTGATGCGGCGTGGATCGCCCTCGGCCTTCCGAAGGGTCTCCTCGGGCTCCCGTCGAAACCGACCCAGCTTGTCGATGCTGAGCAGCACGGGTTCGAAACGCTCGCGATCCAGGGCAGAAAAGACGTTCCGAGCGGACAGGATCGAGACCTCGTGCTCGGCGGAGCGGCCTCCGAACAAGATGATGACTTTGGTTTTGGTCACACGGACACCGTAGTCCATTCCTGCGAGGGGGCACAAAATCCCACCGTGACCCATGGCACTCATGACGACGGTGCGCGCGGCCCGGCCCTAGCCGAGATGAAGCCACTCGGGTCCCTCGGTGGGGCGCCGGCGGGCGGCATTGGTTTGGAAGCCGGACCGCACCGAGCAGGGAGGGGCGCCGGCGGGCGGCATTGGTTTGGAAGCTGGACCGCACCGAGCAGGGAGGGGCGCCGGCGGGCGGCCGGTCCTTCACAGAAGCTCGTCGTGGCCAGCCGCCTCCAGATGGCGGAGTACCTCGCGGACGTCCTGAGCGCGGTCGCGAGGTACGATCAGGAGGGCATCCGGAGTGTCGATCACGCAGAGATCCGAGACGCCGAGCAGCGCCACGGTGCGTGGTCGGCCGGCTTGGGACACGATGAGGTTGCGCTCGGCGTCGATCAAGACGTGATTGGGTGCGGCCAAATTCTCGGCGCCGTCGCGCTTTCCGAGCTCCCAGAGGCTAGCGAAACTGCCAAGATCGTTCCAACCGAAATCGCCCTTGATGACCAGAAGCTCGTCCTCATGCTCCATGATCCCCACGTCGATGCTGACGTTGGGCAGCTTCGGAAAGAGCTCGGCGAGGCGTGTCGCCTCGGTTCCTGCCACTGCGGCCCGGTCGAACTCCAAGAGCGCCTCCGCCAGCGCGGGAAGGTGCCGGCGAATCCTGTCTTTTAGGACATCAGCACGGAAGAAGAACATCCCGCTGTTCCAGAGGTGTCGTCCATTGGTGACGAACTCCAGCGCGGCTTTTAGGTCAGGTTTCTCGACGAATCTCTGGCAGCGGAAAGTGTCCCCTCGACCTTGATCCAAGGGTGGACCGAGCTCGAGATAGCCGTAGCCAGTTTCGGGACGATTGGGCCAGAGCCCGATGGTCACGATCGAGCCTGTTGCGGCCAACGCGCAGGCTCGATCGATGGTCTCTCCAAATAGCCCTACGTCAGCGACGTAGTGGTCACTTGGCAGTACCATGATCACCGCTTCCGGTGCGCTCCGGGCGATGATCGCGGTCGCCCACCCGATGCACGGTGCAGTGTTGCGCGCGACTGGCTCAGCTAGCACCGCGTTTTCAGGCAACCAGGGCAGAAGGGCGCGTGTGGTGGCGCGCAGGCGCTCGGAGGTCGCGATCAGGATCCGCTCGGGCGGGACCAGAGAAGCGATGCGCGCGAGGGTGTGCTCGAGCAGCGAAGAGTCGGATCCGGGGATCAACGGGAGGAGTTGTTTGGGGCAGGTGCGGCGCGACGCCGGCCAGAAACGGGTCCCGGAACCGCCGGCCAGGATGATGGCGTAGGGGGTTGACATGGGAAAGATTGGCTAGGCTACCGCGAAATCCTCGGCGCGTGGCACAAGCCCGGCGATTTGTTGGGCGATCGCTGAAGGATTATGCTCATCGGTGTGGAGCGCCACATGTGCCAACTCGGCGTAAAGGGGTTGTCGACGCTGCAACACCTCCTCGATCTCGCTCGTGAAGCTCTGACCGGACGTGAGTGCGGGGCGTTCGGTGTCGGTGCCGATCCGCGTCACGATCGTGTCAGTCCGAGCCCTGAGCCAGATCACCGTGCCGGCTCTTCGTAGCGGCTGGAAGTTCGCGCGTCGCTCCACCACACCGCCCCCACAGTCGATGACGGTGCGATCGAGCGAGACCGCTTCTTGGACCAAGGATTCTTCCAGATCGCGGAACGCAGACCAGCCTCGCTCGGCGACCAGCGCGGGGATGGAGCGCCCTTCACGGCGTACCAACTCGGCGTCCAGGCCAAAGACTCGATAGCGCAGAATATCCGAGAGCAGTCTTGCCACGTGGCTCTTGCCCGTCCCGCGGTAACCGATCAGAATGATGTTCATCCGCAAAACCTAACCTTCGAGGCGGGATGCGACAACTGAGCGCATGAGCGAGAGTGGTGGCTCCTTGCCGGTGAACAAGCGGAACTGTACCTCGGCCTGGCCGAGGAACATCTCGAGACCGAAGATGGGTGTTGCACCCCGTGCCTCGGCGTCGCGAAGGAGCCGTGTGCGCTGAGGCGTGTAAACGGCATCGAAGACGGCGAGCGAAGGGTGGAGCAGATCGGCGGGAACCAGAGACTGCTCGGTGTTTGGGGTCATCCCGACCGGTGTGGTGTTGAGGAGAAGTTCCGCGTCGCCCAAGGAGGATGCGAGGTGGTGGTGGTCCAGTGGGGCCGTCTCGATCTCAGTGGTGCCGAGGCGGCGCAGATCGGTGCCGAGCCGATCAAGCTCGTCAGGAACGACCCCGAGCAGAGTCATGCGGCGCGGAGCCGCCTCCAGGGCAATGGTGACTGCGATCGCACGCGCAGCGCCTCCTGCGCCCAGAAGGACGAGATGGCGCCCCTCCGGATCTGCACCCGCCCTACGCAGCGCAGCGAGCGCACCCCGTCCGTCCGAGTTCGTGCCGTAGAGGTGACCCTCCCGGTTCACCACCGTATTGATGCAGCCGATGCCGCGGGCGACAGGATCGAGCTCGTCGACCAAGGCGAGCGCCGCCACCTTGTGGGGGATGGTGATGGACAGGCCGACGTACCCGAGCGCTCGAGCCCCTGCGAAGGCTTCGGTCAGGCGTGCGGGTGGCACGTCGTGCGCGACGTAGACCAGGTCGAGTCCCAGCGACTGAAAGGCTGCGTTGTGGAGGGCGGGTGAGAGCGAGTGCCCCACCGGGTGCCCGAAAATGGCGCATAAGCGGGTTGTCGCTTCGGGGGTCTTCGTCATCGCGCCGAAGCTAGCATCGGCCGGCGGAAGGACGCTTGGGATTCTGGAAATACCGGGGATATTGCCGGAAGGTTTCTCTTGGCAGGGTGCGTGGGCCAGTGTCTGCGACCGGCTCGGTCCTCGCAGCGTGCCCCACTCTGGCCCAGTCCGGCCCGGTCGCGCGCAGCCTTATGAGCTGCTAGGGTCGGACCGTCTTCGGTGGTTCCGGGGTGTACCAACCCCGCGCCAGATCGAAGCCAGAGCTGCGAACGAGGAGACCGACGATGACCGAAGCTACGACGACGAGCGCCAAGCTGATCCTCGACAATCAGACCATCGAGCTGCCGGTGCGGGTGGGGACCGAGGGCGAACACGCGATCGACATCGAGAAGCTCCGGGGAAAGACCGGCTTTATCACCTTGGATGAGGGCTATCGGAGCACCGGTGCCTGCCGTTCGAACGTTACGTTCATCGACGGCGAGAAGGGGATCCTCAGGTACCGCGGGATCCCGATCGAGCAGCTCGCCGAGCAGAGCACCTTCATCGAGACCGCGTGGCTTCTCATCTGGGGCGAGCTCCCGAAGGAAGCGCAGCTCCGACGGTTCCGAGCTCTCTTGACCGAACATGAGCTGATCCACGAGGGGTTGCACCACCACTACGATGGCTTCCCGTCGACGGCTGCGCCGATGGCCATCCTCTCGGCGATGATCAATTCGGTGTCCTGTTACCACGAAGAGATCCTCGCTGAAGACAGTCCGGACACCTTCGAGGAGTCGGCTGCGCGTTTGATCTCCAAGGTGAGGACCATCGCGGCGGCTGCCTATAAAGCCTCGGTCGGAGAGCCCTTGGTGTACCCGAACCCCGAGTATGATTACGTGCGGAATTTCCTGCACATGATGTTTTCGATCCCGTATCGAGCCTATGAACCGCCGCCGGAGATCGTCCGGGCTCTCGGCTTGTTCTTCATGCTGCATGCCGACCACGAGCAGAACTGTTCGACCAGTACGGTTCGGATGGTGGCCTCGAGCGGCGCGAACATGTTCGCGAGCTGTGCGGCCGGTGTATGCGCCCTCTGGGGTTGGCGCCACGGAGGTGCGAATGTGGCGGTCATCGCGATGCTCGAGCAGATGATGAAGACCAAGCAGAACGTCAAGGACTACCTCGAACGCGTCAAGAAGCGTGAGGTGCGCTTGATGGGTTTCGGTCATCGCGTCTACAAGAGCTACGACCCGCGCGCGCGGATCCTCTCCGAGCAGGCAGGTCGGGTGCTCGAGGTCCTGAAACTGAAGGATCCGTTCCTGGACATGGCCCGAGAACTCGAGGAAGCGGCGCTGGCGGACGACTACTTCCGTGAACGCGACCTCTATCCAAACGTCGATTTCTATTCGGGCATCATTCTTCGAGCGATCGGGATCCCGGTCAACATGTTCACGGTGATGTTCGCGATTGGCCGCATGCCAGGCTGGATCGCACACTACCGAGAGGTCTGCGACCACCCCGAATCGGGGATCGCCCGTCCGCGGCAGCTCTATACTGGCTCCGGACTCCGCGACTATGTGCCGCGCGACGCGCGCGGGTGAGTGAGCGCCGCCGAGGCGCGTCGAAGCACCAAGCGCGTCCGCTCGGGCTGGCCGGCGCGCTCCGGCTCGGATTCGAGCGTTCCTCCCATGCAGACCATGGCGTGGCCGAGCAGAGCCATCACCAATGGTCCGCGTGGCGCTCGGCACGCGGGATGCGGGACGGGTGCAGGAGGCGTAAAGGGGACTGTTGGGGACTCGATGGGCTCTACCTGGAGGGTGATCCGTGCCTCCGCGTGATGTGGATAGGCGTGGACCAGAACTCGAGCCGGAAAGAACTCGGCAGCGCTCGCTAGCCCTCGCGCCAGCAGGGTTTTGAGTACTCGGCTCAGGGCGCTTCTGTCACCCCAGGCCAAGAGTTCGGGATCGCAGCGGAGGTCGAACAGGCTTTCTGCATCAGAGAACTCGGCCACGACTTGGCCCAGCAAGCGCAGCAATACCAAGCGCTCTCGTGGAGCGGGACGCGAGCAGAGCAGCTCCTCGAGACCGTCGAGCGTCAACCGAAGTCGGTGGAGGGCGTCCAGCGTATCGGTGAGGAGCTCCCGGCCTTCCGGGTCGTCGAGACGTTGGGCGCTTCCCGTATCCGTCAAATACTCGATGTTGGCGAGCGCCGTGGTCAAGGGGCTGCGTAGTTCGTAGCCAAGGGTTTGGAGCACGCGATCCAGCGCTGAGGCTGCCAGCGCCTGCCGGTGGAGATCCGTCTCGTCCTGGCGGAGTCGGAGGCGTTCCATCCGCTCCTGGTTTCTTCGCAGACAGGCGTGAAATTCCTCAAAACGGAGGGGTCGTAAGAGCGATGCGGTGGCGCCGTGCAGGCTGGCCATGCCGCGATCCTCGTCGCGAGCGACGATGGCAACGGGGTACACCGAGTCGTGATTGGTGGACAGCTCAGTCAACAATGCCGGCGCGTGGGGGAGCAGAAGTTCGATGAACACGTGGGAGACCAGGCCGCTCAGCTTCGGGATCTCCGCGAGGTCACGGGCGTGGAGCACTCGGAGCCCCTGATCCCAGAGGTTCTGCTTGAGCGCCTCCACGTCTGGGCCATCCGCGCAGAAAAGGACGATGGTCTTGTCCGCGTAGGACTGGTCGGCAATCGACGGATCCTCTTGTGAGTCGAGGGGACCATCCGCGGTGTTCGGACCGGAAGGAAGGGGCATGAGGGGGTGGGCAGACAGGCTCTGGGTCCAGAGGCTGCTACGACTCCACCGACCTTGGCGATTAGCTACCGCTCGCGTTTAGGCCCGCGAGCCGCTCCTCCCTCGCGAGGATCCGCGTAGCCGTAGAATCGGTCCCCGAGCAAGAGCAGCGAGTTGGCGTGTCCCATCGCGCCCCAGCGACTCCCTTCGACACAGTGGCCGAGCGCTTCCAAGCCACGGCGCACTTCAGCGAGAATCGGCCTCGATGGCTCGATGCGCAGGCAGGCTCTCTCTCCGACGGAGGGGTGCAGCCGGGGCTCATCAACCGCTCGATCGAGAGGCAAGCCACGATCAATCAAATGGACGAGCAGCTGCACCAAGGTGCTTGGGATGGTGTCGCCGCCTGGGGTACCGAGCACCAACCGGAGTCCCGAGCGATCGAAGACCAGAAGTGGAGACATCGAACTCGTGGTCCGTCGCCCAGCCTTGGGCTGGTTCTTACCAAGACCTGAGAACGACGCGACCGTGTTGTTCAGCACCACACCCGTTTCTGTCACCACCTTCGAGCCGAAGCCACTCGACAGGGTGGTCGTGAGGCTGAGCGCCATACCAGAGCGGTCAGCCACCGCGAGATGAGTGGTTTCGGGAGACTCCTCTCGGACTGCGTCGCCCGGCCAGAACAGCTCCTTGTGCGGAGTGGCGCGGTCGCGGGCGAGGGGGTGGGCCGTAAGCCAGCGTGCGGGATCGCGATAGCGGCTCTCCGCATCTTCGCGCTCGGCTAGAGTGAGGCTGTCCGGATCGACCACGTCGTAGACGCGATCGACGTGGGCGCGCCGCAGGATCTCCGCGAGCAGATGGGCGCGGAGGATCGGAGACTCTTCGGCGATGGGAGGTGTGAGGGTACCGAGCATGGAAAGGGCCTCCGTGACGGCCACCCCGCCCGCAGAGGGTGTGGGCATCACCAGCACCCGTGCGCCGCGGTAGCAGACCTCACGCGGTCGCCGTTCGACGGCCCGAGTGGCACTGAGATCCAGAGCCGTCATCATGCTCTCGGGGCCGAGCGCAGTCAGGATCGACACTGCGGTGGGGCCGCGGTAGAAGCCGTCGTGTCCCGCGCTCGCGATGCGGCGGAGAGTGCCTGCGAGGTGGGGACGGCAGAGCCAGGTTCCGGCGCGGTGAGGGGTGGTTCCGTTCCCGAAGATCCGCCGTCCGTAGGGATCGTGGCGGAGTCTCGGCCAGGCTCGAGCGATGGCGGCGGCCTCCCGCTCGCTCACCCGGTGGCCTCGCTCCGCGAACTCGATGGCAGGGGCGAGTAAGGATGGGAGCGGAAGTGTCGCGAACCGCTCGTGAAGGGCGATGAGGCCGGCAACGGTGCCAGGGATGCCTACCGAGTCTCGACCTTCGCCACGGTCCTTCGCGATCATCGTGAGAAAGCGACTCCGGTCGAGGCCGCTCGGGGCCACCTCCCGAAAGTCGAGCGCAACATCAGCGCCGTTCGGGATGTGAACGAGGGCGAAGCCTCCTCCGCCAAGGTTTCCGGCGCTCGGGTGGGTCACAGCCAACACTGCGGCCACCGTGATGGCTGCGTCCGCGGCGTTGCCACCCGCCTCGAGGATCTGGGTTCCAGCGCGGGTCGCGAGCGCATCGACGCTTACCACCATACCTTCGGTGCTGACAGCGCTCCTTCCTCCTGGCACCAACCGAAGGTCTTGCATGGGGCAGTCCAACCGGTTCGGTACCCCCGTCTGGGCGTGGCCCGAGCCGAGCGTCCCCATCAACCCAATGAGTCCGACCAGAATGCGGATAGGGAGGGACATGAGCGAACAGATAACCAAACCCGGCCTGTTCGTCCATCCCTGAGCGCGCTAGACTCCCCCTCGTGGCTACTTGCAAGAGTTGTGGAACCGAGGACGTAGAACTCGTCTCCGTCAAGGTTGCCGGGAAAACCAAGCGATTGTGTGAGGATTGTGCCGACCGTCTTCGCGAGGAGGCGGAGGTGGCAGAAGCCAGTGAGACGGTGGTTCAGGGGATGATGGGGTTCCGCGGCCGGCGCTGATGCGCGCGGAGCAGCGCCTCCGCGTTGCCCCCAAGGATCATTTGCTTGGTGGTGGCAGTGAGTGGCAGTTGCTCGATGGCGGTGACGCTTTCAGACTGATCCACCCACGGGGAATCACTGCCGAACAACAGCCGCTCGCTGCCATGACGGCGGAGGATGGCAGCGGCGTGAGCTGGATCGACCTCGTTCAAGAACGAGGTATCGAAGAACACGTCGGTGCCAGCCAAATGCTCGAGTACCGCTCCCCAACTCGCCCAGCCCCCGAAATGCGCGGCTATCAGGGTAAGCCTCGGATGCCGCTGGTGCACGCCGAGGATCGCGGGCGGGAGCGCTCGGGGATCACCAGGGAAGGCGACATCGTAGCCCGCGTGCAACAAAAGGAACATCCCGTGCTCGGCGATCTGTGTGAAGACAGGTTGCATGCGAGGCTCGTCGAGCCAAAATGCTTGGTAATGGGGGTGGAGCTTGATGCCTGCGAAGCCGGCGTTGGCGAAGTTTTCGAGTTCACTCTCCCAGGTTGGCGAGTCAGGGTGAACGGAGCCCAGTGGATGGAGTCGCGGTGAAGTGATTTCTCGGGACCAGGCTAGGATCGGCGCGGCCTGTTCAGGGCGGGTCGCGATGTTGGCCACGAACGCCAAATCGATGCCGGCTGCATCCATCGAGGCGAGCAGCCCTCGGGTGGTGCCGTCGGTTTTCGGGCGGTAGGTCCCCGAGTTGTCGGCGAGCTGCTGGATGGCCCGGACCGCGATCCGCTCCGGGAAGGCATGAGTGTGCACGTCGACGCGCATCAGGAGACGGTACTCTGGGGAACCTCCTCATGCGAGGCAAGTCAGAGACCTCTCTCTGCCCCAGAATGACGGAACGGCGTGTCATGGGGCATGCCGTTCGGTCGGATCGGTGTTCCACCAGCGGTCGTTAGCCTTCGCAGTCGTTGCAGCTGCTGCAAGAGACGTGGCAACGGGCGCCGGTACAGCCGGTGAGGGTCTGTCCCGCGTGACGGCCACTCGTGAAGGTGCAGGTCAGCGTGGAGGAGCCGCCGCTGCCAGTGGTCCCGCCCGGGCCAAAGACGCCGCCTTCACCGAGCCCGCCTCCCTCGCCTGGTGCGCCGCCTTCACCCCAGGTCATGCCGCCCTCGGCTGTTTGGCCACCTTGGCCCCAGGTCATGCCGCCCTCGGCTGGTGCGCCGCCTTC
>CAYNEY010000006.1:60853-61114 GCA_964396375.1 uncultured Polyangiaceae bacterium
CTGTTTGGCCACCTTGGCCCCAGGTCATGCCGCCCTCGGCTGGTGCGCCGCCTTCGCCGGTGGTGCCGCCCGTTCCGTCCTCACGTGGCACGCAGATCCACTGGGTCGTATCGGCGAGGCAGGTACAGATCCTGGTCGTTCGCTCGCACTCCTCAGTGTCGATGATGGGATCGCAGAAATCTCCCGTGTCGACGCCAGGAACGCAGGTTGATTCCCCAAAGATGCCTCCGACGCCGAGCTCTCCGCCCTGACCAACGGGGA
>CAYNEY010000006.1:61214-86491 GCA_964396375.1 uncultured Polyangiaceae bacterium
GTCCGCCCTGACCAACGGGGAGTCCGCCCTGACCAACGGGGAGTCCGCCCTGACCAACGGGGAGTCCGCCCTGACCTGCTGTGCCACTCCCAAGTCCGCCTGCACCTGCCGTCAAGGCTGCTGTGTTGCCTGCGGCACCGCCCAAACCGCCGTCTTCCGTCGCGCCCTCTTCACCTCCGCAGGAGCCTGCGACAGCCGCCGTGATGAGGAGTGCCACCAGCGCAAACTCGGATCGATTTCTCTTGGAGAGAACGAAGAGCATGAGACCTCCGAAACACGACTGTCGATCGGCAAGATGTGCAAGGGCTTTGGCTTCGTTCTCAACGATGCTGTGGCGCCTTTCACGTGGCGGGAGTGTGCAACAGGAGAGCGCATGATTCAAGGCGCCGGGCGAACTGTTCACGGTCGGAGCGAGCAACCGTGGCGTGTCACTTCCCGTGACGGGCTGAATCAGCCCAGCGCGGACTTCTGTTCGAGCGCTTCCCAACGTTCCATGAGCTGAGTCAGCTCCAGCTTGGCTTGCTCCAACTCGGTGGAAAGCTGAGCCACGAGCTGGGAGCGCTCCCGGTACAGGTCCGGATCGCCGAGCTTGCCTTCCAGCTCGGTCACGCGTGCTTCGGCGACACCGATCCGGTCCATGAGACCGGCTAGCTCCCGGGTTTCCGCATAGGTCAGCGGCCGCTTGTTCTTCGGCTCCGCAGGGCGGTTTGATGTCTTCGGTGGTTCGGAACGCTCCACCGTGTGGCTCTGCGCCTCGGCATGTCTGAGGTAACTCTGGTAGTTTCCCGCGATGACGCTCACCTCCCCGTTTCCCTCGAAGACCAAGAGCTGAGTGGCGATTCGGTCGAGCAGATAACGATCGTGGGTGACGATGATGGCGGTGAGGGCGTTGTCGACCAGCATCGACTCGAGCGCCGTCAAGGTCATGACATCCAGATCGTTGGTGGGCTCGTCGAGCAGAAGCAGATTGGCGGGTTGCGTGAGGAGGCGTGCCAATGCCACCCGTGCCCGCTCCCCGCCGGAGAGTGAGCCGACCGGTTGACGCTGGCGGACGCCAGAGAAGCCGAAGCGCTCGAGGTAGCTCCGTGGATCGAGATTGTTCTCGCCGAGAGTGATCCGGCTCGCGTCGCCGGCCACGTTCTCAAGGATCGATGCCGAGTCGTCGAGGCCGGACCGGAGTTGATCGAAATAGGCGATACGGGTGTTCTTGCCGAGGACGATTCGGCCCTGGCTGGGGGCAAGATCCCCCAGGATCGCCCGGAGCAGGCTGGTCTTGCCGCTGCCGTTCGGTCCCACCACGCCGATCATCGAGCGCTCGCCGACGGAGAGTTCGAGTTTTCTCACCAAGGTGCGCCCGGCCACTTCCACCGAGAGCTCGTGGAGCTCGAGGATTGTTCGACCGGTGCGAGTGACCTCGATCTCGAAGCGCGGTGCAACCTCGGCTCGTGGCGCCCGGATGCCCATCACTTGCTCGGCGCGATCGATACGTGCTTTCTGTTTCGTGGAGCGGGCTTTGGGCTGTCGGCGCAGCCATTCCAGCTCGCGCCGCAGGAAATTGCGTTGGTTCTGCTCCGTGCGCTCGGCCAGTCGCTCTCGCTCCGCCTTCTGCTCGAGATAAGACTCATAGCCGCCGTCGTAGGAGAAGACCCGACCTTGGTCGACCTCCAGGGTGCGCTCCACGATCCTATCGAGGAGATAACGATCGTGGGTGATCAGCATCAGGGCACCTCGGTACTCCGAGAGCAGGTACTGCTCGAGCCAGTCGATGGTGCGAGTGTCGAGGTGATTGGTGGGCTCGTCGAGGATCGCCAAACTGG
This sequence comes from uncultured Polyangiaceae bacterium, assembly GCA_964396375.1. Taxonomy (GTDB): domain Bacteria; phylum Myxococcota_A; class Polyangia; order Polyangiales; family Polyangiaceae; genus FEN-1139. The sequence goes on from CAYNEY010000006.1 coordinate 63,032, forward strand.
GCGTCCCGATCAAGATCCTGGCCAAGGCAACACGACGCTGCTCGCCGCCGCTCAAGCGCCCGAAGCACGCTTCGCGCTCCATGATCCCGAGGTGACGGAGCAGCTCGGTGACGCGATGGGATTGGTCCCAGCCTCCGAGCGATTCCACCTGGTCGCTCGCGCGAGCCTGCGCAATGAGCCGTTCGTTGAGTTCTGCGCCGGTTGCGCTCTCGAGCAGGCGGGTGGCGGTGCGGTGTCGTTCGATGGCTGCCGTCCACTCGACCAGCCCTCCTTCGACGATGGCGCCGGCCGTCTTCGATGGCTCGAAGCGGGGCACTTGGTCGAGGTAGGCGATCCGCGCCTCCCTCCGGCGCGCGAGCTCCCCCTGATCGCTCGTCTCCACTCCGGCTAGGATTCGGGCCAAGGTACTCTTGCCCGAGCCGTTGTGACCGACCACACCCACGCGCTCGCCAGTCATGATGCTGACGTCGACGGCGTCGAGGACCACGCGAGAGCCGTAGGATTTGTGAAGGCCGGTGGCCGTGATGATGGGCAAAGCCGGGTGGCTATATCCCAGTTGCGAGGTCGGCTCAAGGCGGCCAGTTGGGCGGGCGCGACCGGTTGGGGTGAAGGTGGCTTCTTGGCCGAGCGCCATGCAACGACACTGCTCGTTTGCTCTGTCTGCTCGAGATGCGGTCTGGCGGGATTGGCTTCGGGAACTGGTGGTTGTCAGCTTTCTGACAACGACGCCGACGATGGTGAGCGTGAGAATACTGGAGCGAAGCTCGGGGAAGCTCGAGCCCTCACTGCTGGAACGGCGTGGGGTGCGTTGGGCAAGACTGTGGGATGTACTCCATCTCGGAGAAGGGTGTAGGTCACGGCTCTTCGACTCAGGATCTCGCGGGTAACCTGGCAGGACGAGCTGAAGAAGCTTTGCCTCACTCGTGGTGAGGACGAAGCCTGAAGGCTACCCGGCGGCGTCCGTCGTTACCGCGCTGGTCTCGGCAGAACTACCAGTCCAGGATCCTTCGCGGCCCAGGCACGGAGGTCACCCGCCTCGACGGCCACCACGGGAGTGCCGAGGGCGCGCGCCTCGCGGACCACCGTCGGGGCCCCTTCTAGGAGCGATGCCGAGACCACCACGTCTGCGGCCTTGATCCAGCCGAGGGTCGTGGTGCGCGGGAGCGCCCCGAGGAAGTGTACGCTCGGAAAACGTTCGGCTAGAGGTTGCTTCAAGGGACCGTCCCCAATCACTACCACCACGACCTGTTCGAGCAGAGTCGCGGCTGCGAGCGCGACCTCGACGCGTTTACTCTCGATAAGGCGCGCGACCAAGAGCACGACGGGGCGCGCATCGAGGCCGAGGGTTGCACGCAGTTCGGCACGTGAAGAGAGCTTTGGGAGGCCAAGCGATGCCGGTGCTACCTGCAGGTTCTGGCCTATCCGCTCCGCGGTCACCTTCGAGCCACAGAGCCCCTGCAAGCGTCGTTTGAGCTGGTCAGATACGCACCGGATCATGGTTGCGCGGTCCGCAAGCAAATCAACCACGGCGCGCGCAAACAGACGCGGCGCACGCTCGAGCAGTCCCAGATCGCTGCCGTGGATCACCACCTCGATAGGCACGCCAGCATCGTAGGCGATGGGCCAGAAGCTTGGCACCAGCCAGTGAGCGATGATGCGGTCCACGCCTAGCTCACGCAAGGCTCGTCGGGCCGCGACGACGAAGCCCACCACGCCGAGAGCCCGGAGCGGACGTTCACGGAGCCTTGCCAAGACGCCCGGCCAACCAAAGGCCATGCCGTGCGGCAACCGCACGATCGAGAGCGAGCCCTCCTTAGACTCTGAGCGCTTGGGTGAGGCCAACCTGCTCGGAATCACCAGCACCACCTGGTGTCCTTCGGCGAGCAGCGCCTCGACTTCAGACGCGACGAAGTGCCCTTTGGCATCGTCCGGATCATCCGGATATGAGGTGGAGACGACGCCGATCCGCATGGGCAGCAGAGGCCTATGGTTCCAGCTTTGCGCCGTCGACCAGCAATGCGTCGAGCCCGCGTTGCTCTTGCGCCTGAGCCAGGTGCCTGAGATAGTCGAAGGAATAGAGCCCCGAGTCGTGGCCATCTCCCCAGGTCAACTGAAGGGCGTAGGCTCCCACCGGACGAAGAGAGATGAGTTCGGTGTTGCCCCCTCGGCGAAACCGGATGTCCCCCTGCTCCCCCTGACAGGTGGCGCAGGGGCAGAAGCCGCGGAGCAGCTGGTGGCTGAGTACGGTCGTTATCTGGTCGGACCAGGTGAGGGTGAGGTCGGCGGCGCCGTGGGGTGCCGAGATCCGGGTAGGCCTGGGACGAGACATCGCTTCCACTATTCTGCGACGAAGTGGGGTGGATGCGGCGAAATGTGACGGGATTGTGTCGGTCAACCAACCGAATCACGCTGGTCGGTAGTTCAGGGAGCAAAAAGGGGTTGCAGAACGCCCCGTGGTTTGCGATATGAGGCGCCCCTTGACCAATCCGACCGAATCCATTCTCTGCAAAGCCCTCGAGGTCCAAGTCGGCGACAAGGGCATCGAACGGGCAATCAAGCATCTGAAGCGCAAGATGGCGGCTGAAGGCATCCTTCGGGAGCTGAAGCGTCGTCGGCACTACATGAAGCCCAGCGTGAAGCGTCGCAAGAAGGCGAGCGAAGCGGCTCGTCGTCGTCGCAAGCGTGTTCGGACTGGGCAAGAATAGACGAAGCGTTCTACGCTGAGTGGCTCGCGGGTCGATCCGGCGGATGGCCCCGCGTCGCGTATGTTGCACTGGCACTTCTCGGTTGGAACGGTACCTGCCAAGCCGAGGTTGCGGCTGAGGTGGCTCGTATTGGTGTGCCTCCTTGGACTGGGGTTCGCCTTGCTTGGTCCGCGTGCGCTCGCTGCGTTGCGGCTGTTGCGGATGGGCACTCCTCTCGCGAACTATGCGCTGTGCATGGTGGGCGAGCAGGGGCCGCAGGCCCTTGCCGAGGATCCTCCGCGGTTCCACAGGTTGGTGCGCAGGCGGCTGGTCAACGCACCGCCAGCTGAAGCTCCCTTTTCGGCCTGCGGGGAGCTTGCCGAGCGTGCAGGATTGACGCTGGGAGGGCCCTTTCATCAGCTTCCGGCCGGTCTGTTCGCCGAGTGGGGGGCTCGTGGCGCAAGTTTGGGGAGCCTCGAACCGCTCTTTGCCGCGCTTCCGAGGCTTACGGTCTGGGCTGCTGAAGCGAGGCCGTTTTCCAGCCGCACACCGCGAGAACTGCTCCGGCCGAGTCCAGGTGCAGCGCGGGCCATCGCGCCGAGTGAGCCCCCGCGCTTCGTACCGGTCAGTGGCCTCGAACTCGGACAGAGCGCGCTGCGAGCGACCCGTCGCGTAGGCAAGAGCTGGTTTGTGGCAAGCTCCGAAGGTACGGCGTTTCGAGTGTTCGAGTCGAAGGATGGTGGCAGAAACTGGGCTTTGGTTTCGAGTCGTGGTGAAGCTTGGGCCAAAATGGCGGGACGATGCAGCACCGGCGCGGATCAGCCTCGCTTCCGTCTCGGACGCTCCCCGCGCACCGAAACGACCGAGCTCATCACCGAGTTCGAGCAGGGTGAGGAGTTCTTGTCGCGCGCGCTCGACCCAGGTCAGGCCCCACTGGCCCTCGGCTGTGACAAGCTCGGTGCGGCACTGCTTGCGCGGGAGCCGGGTTCGGGCGCGCCGTTCTTGGTGCGCTGCCGGCTGCGTGCCGCATGCGAGAAGCTCACACTTTCGCGCTTCGAACAGATGCTGAGTCAGCCTATCGATGTCGTTCGCATCGCGGGAACGATCGTGATCGCTGCTGTCGACCGAGACGTTGTGCGGAGTATCAGCTCGCGTGATGAGGGTGAGAGCTTCACCCCGCCGACCGTGCTCTTCGATCGCGTCGAGTGGGGACTGACTGAGTCCATCACGTCGCTCAGCCTGCTTGTCTTCGACGAGGTTCTGTTCGCGTATCTCTCGACGCCGACGGCAGGTTTTGGCTTGATCTCGCGAGATTTTGGGGCGAGCTACCTCGGAATGTGAGCGGGGGCCTGGTGCCGGCGGGCTCTAGTGCGGTTTCGTGGGGTGAGTGGCAGCGAGCTTCTGGGCGCGCTGTCGAGCGCTGAGATAGGGCTCGCTCGCAGAAAACACCATCAGATCCCGAGCTTCGGCGTGGCGCACAACCCAGCGGATCCGAGGAGCACCCGCCTCGGGCCAGGGATCGGGGTCCTGGCTTGCCTGGTGAAGGGCACGGAGCGCCGCAGACGGATCGCCGAGGGCGAGCAGGGCGGTGCGTGAGGCCCACTGGCTTATGGCGATGCCCAACTGGCTCACCTGGTTACCAATGGTCTGAGCCACATCGCTGGCCAACGAGACTGCTGCCGCCTCCACTCTGTCACCCAGGGCGGCGGTCAACCTCTCGCGGAGCTCAACCACGCGTGCTGGCTCACCCGATGATGGCGCGTAGTCAGGCAAGAAGACCCCGAGGTAAGCCGCGAGCAACGGCCCAAGGTCGATAGGAGCGGTGTTGAAGAAGGTGGTGCCGTGCACCGAGATCACCTTGAGCGCCCGGATCACCAAAAACTCGCGCTCGGCACCTGGCTGCTCGATCAGGGCTCGTCCCACCACCAAGACCGGTGGCTCACTCGAGCCCGGCAGTACCGCTGCCCCGAGGCGTTCCGAGGCATAAAGCTCTAGGTTGCTCACCCGGAACTCGGCCGCCATCTGGCGGATCTCTTGCGACCAGTCATAAGCCAGCTCCTCGAGGGGCGTGGCTGCGAGGGCCCGAAGGTCGACAGGATGAACCTGCGAGAGCACGTGTCCCGTGTTGAGTAAGAGTGCGCGAAGCGGCAGGCTGAGCTGCTCTGGCGCGAGTACGTCGTCGAGATCTGGATCGGCTGCTACCAAACCGACGCCGCTCAGGCTGGTGTCGCCGCCTTCGAGTGCAGCTAGAGTTGCACGGGACGCGGCTTCTGCCTCCCGGTGGCCACGGAGTTTCGCAACCGTGGCGATCGCCTCGAAGAACTCCAAATCGAAGCGCCCGGTACCAAGAGCGCGCCTCGCCTCGGTGGCAGTTTTCTCCAGCAACGGATCGAGCGCGAGCGTCTCACCATGTGTGCGGTAGAGGTCAGCCAGTGCTTCCAGGGGCGAGGCCGCGTACGGCCATTTGCGGCGCGCGCGCTCGAGGATGGTTTCCGCTCGCTCCCTGTCGTTTTGGTTCCCGTCGACGAACGCGGCCAGGCGAATCAGCCGCGCGCGCTCGAGCTCGGGCGTTTCGGCGGATTCGATCAGCGTTTCGAGGAGCTCGATCCCTTCGTTGATGTGACCATTGCGGCCCATGCAAGAGAGCAAGGACTCTAGGCTCTCGGGGTCGTGCCTCAGTACGAAGAGTTTCTTGTAGGTTGTCTCCGCTTCCGCGGGACGCCCCAGCTGCTTCTCCTCGAGATTGGCGATCCGCAAGAGCACGTCACCCTCGGCTTTGCTACCCCGTACCAACTCCAGCAAGGCCGAGAGTCGAACGTAGGCATGATCCCAATCATCGTCGGCGATGGCCAGATCGGATGCCAGGATCAAGGCTGGTTGATGGGTGGGCCCGAGCTCAATTGCGTGATCGATGGCGAGTCGTGCCTCAGGGATCCGAGAAAGGAGCCATAGTGTGCGGGCACGCTCGATCTCGAGCACGAGCTGCTCATCGACGTCGGTGGTGTGGGCGAGCTGGCGGAGCAGCACCTGCTCCAAGTCTTCGAAGCGGCGCTCGCTGCGGAGGAGTTCCCACAGGGCACGGCTCGCCTCAAGGTGAGTGGGCTCGATCTCGAGCGCCCTCTCGAGTGAGGCCAGAGCCCGCCCCGTCTCCGAGGGGAGATTGGTCCAGAGCTGCGCGGCTTCACGGAAGGCAGCGACCCGATGTGCGGGCACGGCAGCCGCACTGCCCAGCGCGTCGTAGCACTCAGCAGCCAGTGTGCTCTCACCGAGCGCCTCCAGGATTTCCGCCCGCATCGACAAGGCGACCAGATGGCTTGGGACCAGCTCTACGGCTTGCCGGAGGTGTTTTACCACCTCGTCTTGTCGATTGAGCCGGGCCGCGGCCTCGGCGTTGCGGAGGGAGAGAGTGGCTGCGTCGAGGGCGCGCGTCGCGTTCTCTCCGAGCCGCGCTCCCACCTCGAGCAGCCGGCGATCGTCGGCTGACTCGCGTGCATAGGCGTAGAGCCGCCGGAGCGCCCACAGTGGTGCCGTTTCGTCGCGGGCAGCGCGCTCGATCGTAGAAAGGGCGTCGGTCAGTCTGCCCTCCCGTTGACTCAACCAGACGTAGAGCCAGCTGTGCGCTAGCCGCTCGTTGCGATCGAGCAACTCGCCGAGCTGGCGAGCCACGGCCGACAGAGCGTTCAGCCGTTGATCGGCACAGGCCGAGCTCTCTCTCTTTCGTAGTAGGGCCAGCAGCTCTGTTTGGGGAGTCTCGGGGAGGGGGAGACTCGAGTCGGTGAGCTCCTCGGCGTCGACGAGTGCCTGCTCCTTGCTCTCTCTGCGGGCCCAGACCTCAGCGATCGGGCTCTTCGTGTGCTGACCGACCAGTGCCAGCGCCTCTGTGAGGGCGTCCGCATCCTGAGCCCGGGTGGCAGCCAAGACCACTGGCACCACGAGCGAAAGAGAGCCGCTCCCCTGACTGCTTCGGGCGAACTCGCGTCGTGCTTCGAAGGGGACAGCGTCCGGGTCGAGCACCAGCGCCGCACGGCGCAGAGCATCCGCTTCGGGGAGGTATTCGAGGGTGGAGGCGATCAGACGGGCTCGCGTCGCGCCTTCCGAATCGGGGAGTACGCGAGCGAGCTGCCAGGAAGTGATAGCGATCTCTCGGGGCTCTTCGGCGCGACTCAGCCTGCGCTCGAGAACAGCCCGGAGCTCGACCGCGGATCCGGTGACACGTGCCAGGTGTTCGGCGAAGAAGCTGGTGATGGGACAGCTCCCGTCCAAGGCGTCAGCTGCTACGAAGAGGCGCTTCTGTTCAGCTTGGGCGGCCGGATCCAAGTAGAGTGCCGCCTCCGTCAGCAGAAAAGCGCGCTCACGAGGCTCGGTCGCCTGCGAAGCGAGTTCCTCGAAGAGAGCTGCGCGCTCGGTCGACGACGAGTGGCAGAGGAGATAGTGCGCGGCCACCGTGAGGCTGGGATTGGCGGTGAGCGCTGCCTGCATGGAGCGGCGCGCGGCCCCTTCTGCGCCCAGTGCCAGGGAGAAAAACCCCGAGACCAGGTGCCGCTCGCAGAGCGACAGTCCGAGCAGCGAAGCCGGGAGGGCCTCGAGGTCGGCTTTGACGGCCTGAAAATCCCCCTGCCACAGGTGCGACAAGAACGCGACGCCACCGATGAGAACGTCGTCGCCACCGACGCTGCGCTTGGCCTCGAGGGCGAGATCGAAGGTTTGAGGGGCACGGTTCAGGTGGATGAGCGCATGTCCGAGCAAGGTATCTGCCTGCTCCCGTGGGCTATGCTCGGAATTGCGGACCAACCGATTCTCGAGGAGCGCTTGGACGACCAAGCCGAGGGCTCGTGTGGCGGGTTGCGACTCGGCGCTCTGGGCGAGGGCCGCGATCACGTGGGTGTCAGCGTGTCCGAGCAGACTCACCAGGAGCTGATCAGCGATCGACAGCGAGCTTGGGAGCAGCTGATTGTGGCCGAGTTCGCCGCGTGCGACGTCCATCTCGAGCCGGGCCAGCGCGGCCTCGGGATCGCCGCTCTGGATCAAGCGCGCGAGCGCTGCTCCAACCGCCGACTCCGCACCGACCATCAAGCTACCGAGGGTGGCGGTGAGCCACGCCGAAGGAAGCGCAAGGTCGGGGATTTCGGCGAGCCGCGCGACCGTGGCCAGGCTGGTCTCCGAGATGGTGTGTGTCAGTGCTTGCCGTGCCGCGGCAAGTAGGAGCGCTGGATGCGTGCCTCGACTCCCAGGCTCCGCCGAGCGCAGCTCGGCAACCACCTGAGTGACGGAAGATAGGGGATCCTCGGTGCCGCCTGCCGACGGTCGGACCTTGGGAGGAGCGGTGGAGCTTGACAGTTGACTCACCAGCCGCAACAGCCGTGGACGCGGATCGGTCGGAAATGCCCTGGCTGCGAGGTCGAGCCGACGCAGGGTTTCTCCGTCGTCACAGCGCTCGATCAGAGACGCGTCTGCAAGCAGAAGCAGCGCGTGTCGGCGCAGAGGTCCCGTCTGATGGGATCGGGTTTCTGCTTGGAGGGACTGGACGAAGCCGGAAAAATCATGGGTTGAGCGGAGGAGCGCGCGGTGCTGTTGGGTGAGCCAGGAGGTGGTGGTCGTACCACCTGGTTGACTCACGATCCGCCGAGCACCATCGTGGTCACCAACGATTGCGAAGAGTTCACTGCCGAGCAAGGCCAGTCGAGCGCGGCGATTCGGATCGCGCATCGATTCGACCTCACCGAGCAGTCGCTCTGCGATCTTGCGTAGCGGCGTGGCGAGCTGACGCTCCTCGGCGTGTTGGCTTGCCGGGCGCTCGTCGTCGATGCTTTGAGTATCGAGCAAAAACAGGGCGTCGAAGAGCGATTCATCCGCGTCGTCGGCGCTCGCCGGAGCTACGACGAGGTCCGGAACGTCCGACTCGGAAGGGGGTTCGCTTGGCGAGAGCGCGCCTCGATCCCCGAGCTCGAGCGCCATGGTGTGCTCGATGGGACCGAGGGGAGCCTCGGGTGGCAGTACGACGATCGGCGGGCGTTCGGGCAGCGTGTTTGGTTTCGGAGCGGGGCGTGGAAGCCTAGAGCTGGCGGCGGGAGAGGAAGGGCGACCAGAAACCGTGCTGGGCGCTGGGGGACGAGGGGCGGGACGGGCAGTCCTTTCAGCCGATGGGCGCAGTAGACCCGAGCCTTCTGGCGGGTTCTGGCTCCCCTTGTGGGGCTGTGAGGTCACCGAAGCAGAACGTTCCGCTCCGAGGGGCCCCCGGACGCCGAGCGGCACCTTCGGTGCCGTGGTGGGGAGTCGAGGCTGGGAGGAGCGCCGCTCGGCCGAGGCAGCGCCCAGGGATTTGCTCTGTTCCGAAGCTCGCGGCTCGACTGCGGGCGGCGCAGCAGGGAGCTCCGGTTGAGGGGCGCGCTCGTCGGTGCGGCTGGCTGGACCACCCAGGTTGGTCGGCTTGGCTGAGGGGAAAGGTGGTCCGAAGCGTGACGAGGAAATTGGCGCGATGGACACCGGGTGGCGACTCCCAGGCGGTGTCGGACGGGTGGGTGCGGCGCTCTTCGGGGGGTCGGTGTCGCCAAGGTTCCGGGGTACTGTGGGCGCCTCGGGAATAGTGAAAGCCGAGCCAGCGTCGTTGTCATCCGGCATCGGCTCGAGGGAAGCAAGCAGATCGTCGGGTTCGAAGTCGAGCACCCCTAGCTCACGGCCGATGTCAGCGAGATTGCCGCTGCGGCCGGTCAGAGACGAAGAAGGCTGGGGTATGGGGCCGCGCTCACGCTTCTCTTCGGAGTCACGCGGTGGCGGCGGACCTTGGGGTGGCGGCTTCTGGCTCATCGGGCCAATAATCCAAGCTTGTGACGGAGCTCGAAGTAGCTAGGGGACATGAGGAAGGAAAGCACGCGTGATGCTCGCTGTTCGGCCTCGCGCGTGGCTGGGCGGCGTCCTCGTTGACCGGTGACGGGGGCGAGCACCTGAGAGACATCACCGCAGGCAATGACAGCGAGCCGATCCAGGGTGCCACGCGCCGCGCCGATCCAGTCTTCTGGGGCGAGGTTGGCCTCCGCGATCGCGCCCGCGAGCGTCGTCAACTGAGGTTTCAGGCGGCGTGGCAGCGCTGAGCTTACCAACCTCGAAAACTCATCGATCAGCGCATAGGGGGGCGAGCGCAGAGCGTGACCCCCCAATCTGCAGCAGGCGACGACCAACGCGCAGAGCTCGGAGAGCTCCCGGTTGAGCAGTAGGTTGGTACCGCGTAGCAGGGCGAAGAACTCCGTGGCGACCGCCATGCGGTGGGCCGGCGAAAGTGGACAGGTCACGCTCCCGTCGATCACCAGTGAAAAACGCTCCCCCATCACCCCCATCACCGGACGTGGCAGCACATCGACCTGATAGAGGTCGAAGTCACCAATCCCGAGCGCGCCGGCGAAGGCTGCTAGTTCCGTTCGGATTCGGAGCCCCTGGCGCGGTTCGATACGCTGTTTGCGATGGGCTCCCAGGCTGGAGAGGCTGGGTCCCAGGGCTTCAGCGAATACCGGGCCCAACTCTCGAAACAGCTGAGTCAAGGGACCCTGATCATCGGGATCGACCACCTTTTGAGTGGTGGACTCGTCGAGCGTGATGGTGGGAACCTGTGCGATGACTTGGTCGAGTTCGACCAATTCCCCCTCCTCGGCGCGTGACCCGTAGCCGAGAGCGACCAGCGCACCCAAGCAGGCTTGGCGGAGCGAGAGATCCCCGAGACGCTTGGCGAGCCGCGACAGGCGCTCCAGATTCTCCTGCTCGAAGGGCTGCTCCGAGACTCGCTCGAGCAGAGCTGGCCGGACGCGCTCGAGGAGTCGAGCGCTTTCTGCTGATTCGAAACACCCCGATAGAACCAGATCGATGCCTTCGGGGCTGCCCGGGTTCTCCTCGAGCAGACAGAGGGTGGCGTCCTTGGCCATGGCTGGGTTGGAGCGGCGATCCCGGTGTATCAGAAGGCTGAGGCGGGCGGCCTCTTCGCGTCCCTCACTGGTGGGGCGCTCTTTCATGAGCAGCTCCAGAAGCTCGGTGGCAAGCTCCCAGCGCCCAGTCTGCGAGGCGGTGCGGGCCAAACGTTCGCGCACCGAGAGGTTACCGTGGCCGCCCTCATGGAGTCGGAGCAGCACCTCGAGAGCCGATTCGAGATCATCAAGCTTGGTCTCGAAGAGATCAGCCGCTGCGACACCGCTCATCAGTCGTTGCTTGGCGGGGGCCTCGTCTGAGGCCGAGAGCTTGGCCAGTGCCTCGGCGGCGGCGCGAAACTGTCCGAGACCGATGTTGATCTCTCCCGTCAAGGCCAGCGCGCCAATATGATTCGGGGACCGTGCCGTCACTGCGACCAGGGCAGCCAGCGCTCCCTCGCGATCGCCAAGTGTACGGAGGGCGCGCGCGCGCTCCCAGTTGAGCAAGACCAGCTCGTTCGGGTCGTCGGCGAAGGGAAGCCGCCGATCGATGAGCTCGAGGAGCGCCGCAGGATCCTTTCTCTCCCGCACTCGGCGAAACAGGGCCACGAAAGCACTGGAGCGCCGCATGTCGCGTGTGACGCTCCGCGTGAGCGCATGATCGCAGGCGTCCTCATCGGCGAGGCGCTCACGGAACAGTTCGGCGGCCCGCTCCCAGCAGGCGCTTCCCTCCACCGGGTCCTCGAGCAGGTCGCCGAGTGCAGACAGACTCTCGGCCAGCAACTTCGGATCGTCCTTGGCCTCGGCACACAGCTCCAGCCCCTCCCAGGCAACTCTCTCCTTCGGATCGGCCGCGAGTACCTTGCGGAAGCTTGCGATCGCGAGGGCGAATTCGCCAGCCACCAGCCAGTTGAAGCCAACCATGGTGCCGAGAGTCGACTCGAAGCCAGGTCCCGGCAGACTGTCCAGGTCGGTGAGGACTTGTGCCCGTCGTCGCGGATCGCAGCCTGGAGGAGACACCTCGAGATTGGCGAGGGTGGCCGCTTCATGCACATTGGGAAAGAGTGGTGGAGGCGCGTTTTGGCTGAGTGCTCGGAGTAAGGTAGCGCTGATCACGAACAAGGCGCCGGTCTCCCCGCCCAGACTGCGTCCCAACGCCTCGCGGGCGGCGATCTCTCCATCGAGGTCGCGGGAAGCGCGGGCGGCGGCCATCCACTCCAGCTGGGCGCCGCTCGAGGGGTCCAGTTTGGCCCAGCGCTCGGCGCTCCTCAACCGTTCGGCGTTGTCCGTATTCGCACTCTCGAGGAGCTTCTGCTGGTAATCGAGCGCAGCAAAGGCGGGGCGGAGGCTGGGTAGCCGTGCGAGCGCCGCATCCCGATCGAAGTCGGCTTCGTCCAGGCACAGGACTTGGAGCAGCAGAGCTGCCAGCGAGAGCGAGGAATCAAGATCTCCTGGTGGTGTTGCGGCCAGGGCAAAATGGGCGAGCGTGGGATCGGTGAGCAGCGCGAGGCAACGGCGCTCGAGATCGAGCCGTTCGTCGCTCGCGAACCCGCGCCGTGATTCGATCACCTCGCCAAGCAGGGAGAGATCCCCGTGGGCCAAGCGTCGCAGCATCCAACGCTGGATGGTGTTCACGGTCAAAGGTTCGCCACCAGCCGAAAGGTCGAGCAGACGGCGGGCATCGACCGCGCGATCGGCGAGCAAAGCCACCAAGGCGCCCTCGAGCAGAAGCTCGGTGCGGAGGCCCGAATCAGGAAGGTGGCGTGCGGTGAGTTCGAAGGCCTCGAGGAGATCGTCTTCTGCCCGGGTCTCGAACCCGAGGGCGATCCGCGCGGCACCCAGGGTCAGGTCACCGGGATAGGCCAGATGGAGTTCGGCCAAGCGCTCGCGGCAGGCGGTGAGGTTCTGCGCATGGAGCTCCTCCAAGGCGGCGAGCAGGCTGTAGGTGCGTACCACTTCGGGTTCGGGTGCTCGCTCGGCCAGGCTCTGGAATTGCTCGACTCGCGCCGAGGGCGTTGCCCGTGCAGCCGCCGGGTTGAACTCGTGTGTCTCGGCATCGTCGAGTGAGCAGCGTGTCGCGAGGGCGGGGGTGAGGAGCAACGCGAGCAAGGGGGCGAGCCGTGCTCCATCCGGGGTGCGACCGAGATCTGTGAGCGTTGCGCTGATTTCGTCGGCTTTGGGACGGAGCAACTGCAGACGCAACAGCTCGAGCCAGAGAGCGGTGTGCTCAGGGTTTTCTGGATCGAGACTGAGCAGTTCCCGAGTCTGTGCGAGCTCGAGCTCGGTGTCGAAGAGGCAGAGCGAAAGCAGGCGCCCGACGCGGCTGAGAAGCTCCGTGTCCGCGCTCTTGCCACGTGCCGTGAGCAGGCTCAGCCGTGCGGCCTCGGGCTGCTTTCCGCGGGCCAGCACGAAGGCGACCGTCAGCCAGATTCGGGTCTGTGATTCGGGGTGTGAGTCGTCGCTGCAAAGCTTTCGCAAGGCGGCTGCCAGCGCTTCCGTGTCCGAGTCGGCAGTGAGCAGCTCGAGGAGGAGGAGCGTGAGCGGCAGTGACCCTGGGTCACTGGCCAGCCCGCGTTCCACCGCGGCACGGGCGGCAGCGGGGCGCTGGCGGCCGAGTTCGGTGAGTGCGATTTCATGATGATAGGCTGCCGCCGACGGCCCGCCTTCGAGCTCGGCGAGCTTTCCGAGCAGCTCAATCAGTTGCTCGGCGTCACCTCGGTCCCGCGCCTCGGTGAGGGCAACGTGGAGCAGGAAGAGATCATCGGGAAGAAGGCTTGTGGCACGCGCCAAGCTCCGCTGCCGGCCCGGAGCATCCCCGACTGCTTCGTGGGCCAAACTGGTGCGGAGGTGGGCCTCCGCCAGCCGTTCCCGGCCACGGTGTTCTTTGAACACGCCGAGCGCGTCCCCGCGCTTCTCGTCTTCGTAGGCCCGCTCGAGGCAGGTGACCTGACCCTCGAGGGCGCGCAGCTTGGATTCGGGGCGGTCCAAGTTGTGGGCGATCCGTTCGAGGAGCAAGAACGCCCCGTAGGTGACAGGACCGTCCTCCCGAGCCAGCTGCTCCAGCGATTCCTGCGCTTCAGCGCCCCGTCCGTCCTCGAAACGGAGGCGGGCCAGGTCAAGTTCGAGGAGTCCTCGCCATGCTGGGTGCTCGGTGAGAATGATCCGATTGGTAAGAGCGCGCTCGCGCAGTGATGTGTCACCGAGTCGTTCGGCGACGAGTTCGAGGAGCACCCAGCCCGTGGCATCCGCCGGGAGCGCCTCGGTGGCCTCGAGCAGGAGGTCGCGAGCGCCTGGCAGGTCGCCGGCCTCGAGCCATTCACTCATCGCTCGTTCGACACTCGCCCGCGCCCGCTCCTCGGCGCTGCTCGCGATATCTCCCAGTCGCTCCAGCAGGCGCCGGAGCTCCGTCCGATCATGGGTGCGCTCAACGAATGCGATCAATCGTTCGAGCGGCTCACCGAACTCCGCGTCTGCTTCGATGGCAGTACGAAATAGCTCGACCGCCTTTGCTCCGTCTCCGTACTCCTCCTCGATGACACCCGCCTCATGGGCAAGGATGGCCCGCTCGTTGGGGGAATCGGTCTGCAACAGCTCGTCGGTCAGCCACGACAACGCGGGAAGAACGGCAGCGATTGGCTCCGATCGGGGAGGACGGCTCGAAAGGCGGGACTTGGTCGTCATCCTGGCATCACTTGGGAAACGACCCAGACTCTAACCGAGCGCGCACCATTTCGTAACGAAATCGTGCACCGCAGCCCAAGCCACGTGGCTCAGCGCAACCGGCGCGGGACCCAGTATCCGCGGGGAGTGTCCACCGGCGTGGGCGCCACTTCGCCCTTTGCGAGCGTGAAGAGGACGTACTCGAGCGCAGGCTCGAGGACACCGCGTGGCACGGAGCCGGCATCCGACATGCTCCCAGGATCACCCTTATTGACAGCGGACACGAAATCGGTCTTGGCCACCTCGGCAAGCTGTTCGGCAAGGCTGCGGGCTTCGGCCTTCGGTCGGGCTTTGCGGGGCGCGAATTGTGCGCCATCGTAGGTCACCAAGACCACGCCGAAACCAACCTCCTGCGGTGCGGACGTAGGCAGAGGTGGTACCGGGCGCCCATCCGGAAGGACCGCGAAGTCGCGGCCGGGCGGGGTGGGCGAGGTGGATGCGCTTGGCTGCGGAAGGGGTGCCGACGGCACGGCGACGACAGCCGAAGCCGACGATACTGCGGCATTTTTCGTGAGTTTCGGAGTTCGCTGCGCCAGCTTGAACAGGCCGAAACAGGTGCCTGCCACAGCTAGCAGGGCAAAAAGCACGATCAGCCGGAGCTTCGTCGTCATGGTGACCGAGCCCCTAGCACGACTTTCTCCGAGGAAAAGAAGAGGGGCATAAACGACGGAATTTTGATAAGAATCGAGATCGACACCATGTTCACCGTCAACTGCCCCGGATGCAGCGCCACCTACCAAGTCGAGGAACGCCGCGTTCCTCCCGCGGGGCTCCGCATGCGTTGTCCCAAGTGCGGCACCAGTTTCACGGTGGAGGCTCCGGACGCTCCTTTGCCGGAAGGTCCGCCACTCGCGCCGGAAAAAAGGCCGCCTCCTCGTCCAGCGCGGCCGGCACCCCCCCGTCCGGGAGGTAGCGCCGCGGCGAGAGGCACGATGGTCGGGGTGGCCAATCCGCTGTCCGCACCGCCCGTGGAGCTCGATCTTCCTGCGGCCCGGCAAACCTCGGTTGTTCCTGGGGCGGCGGAGCTAGGAGAGTCTGCGCTGCCCGAGCTCGTGGTTGGTGGAGTGCCCGCTCCACGGCGCAGCGCCTTCGATTCGCTGGATCTCGAGGTGGGTGGAGCGGAGGCGGTTTCACTGATGGACGAGCAGGCGCAGGCGGGGCTGCCCTCGGTCCTCGATGAGCAGGCGGGGCTGCCCTCGGTCCTCGACGAGCAGGCGGGGCTGCCCTCGGTCCTCGACGAGCAGGCGGGGCTGCCCTCGGTCCTCGACGATCGTGCTGGTTTGCGACGTGACGATGGCGCGTTGGAGAGTGATCTCCCCGCAGCTCTTGGGGGCCGGGGCGGGCAGCGCGGACGTCCTTCCGCCGCCGTCGAAGACACCCTGCCGCTCGACTTGCCCAGCTTGCAGGCTAATTTTCCGGCGATCCGTTCCGACATACCGGTGCAAAATGCGCCTGGTGACTCGGCAGCGAGTCGTGGAGGTGTGCCCAGCGCCTTTCCGAGCTTCCGCCCGGAGTCAAAGCCAGACTCGCGGGGGCCGGCGCGCGCTGACGACGACTGGTCCGGCGTACGGCCCTCCGATCCACCACCAGATCGCTTCGAGATCGATCTCGGTGAGCGTTCGGTGCCGAGTCGCGTGCAGAGTTCCCGTCCTGGCGCAGCGGACGAGGGAGTGGGCGGTGAGTTCGAACTGCCGTCGCTTTCCCAGGCGCTCCTCGACCAGCCTCCGAGCGATGACGCGGCTCCTTTCTCGTCGCGCAAGGCCACCTTGGGTGAGCTGCGTCTGCCCGAGATCGGCTCGCTTCTCCCTCCAGGTTCGGCGCCCTTCTCCGGCCGTGGAGGACCTGCGAGCCGACGCCTCTCGGGGGCGATCCCGGTTCCAGTCCCGGATTCGGGTCAAGCTCCAGGTACTCCTCCATCGCTGCCACCGCAGGGTCGTGGTGAGCCGATGCCTGGTGCTCTCTCGGGCGGCGAGGAATACGGGGAGATCGACATTCCAGGCGCGAGCGCTCATCCCGAATCCGTGCCGAGATCCGGCGGCGGACGCAAAGGTGGCGCTTCCGCCGAGGTCGTTCGGCAATCCGGCGGAGGAACCAACTTCGGAGAGGTCAACCTAGAGTCCGAGTCGGACCACGTCTTACCCGCAGATCTGGCGCCGCGCGGCAGCGCCGGTGAAGCGCTCGAATTCGGTGGCATTCCCCAAGAATCTGGAGGCGCTGCGGTCTCCGCTCCCGCGGCGGTGAGAGCCGTGCCCGAGCGTGATTCCCCCGCACCGCGGGCCGCCGCCGCTGCGGCCACCGCTACCACAGCCACGGCCACAGCAGCCAACGAGGCGATTGCTCTCGGCTCCGAACGGCGCGCGCCCTTCCGGTCGAGTTTGATGGTCAAGGTGGCTCTGGTTGCCGTGCTGGGGGCGGCGGCGGGCGGCGGTGCGCTCAGCCTCGTTCCAGATATCGGCCCCTTTGGCGTCCACTTCATTGCGGACCAGCTCAGCCGTGGGGCTCGCGAACGGCTGCTTGGAGAACTCGAGGCGCGAAGTGAGAAGAAGCTTCGCAGCGATGATTTCTCCGGGGTGGTGGAACTGATGGACGAGCTCGGTCGGGCGCGCCTCGAGCATCAACGATTCCATGCGCTATCGTCGATGGTAGCGTACCTTGGCTACGCCATCGAGCTTCGCCACAGCAATCAGCCCCAACTCTGCGCTCGCTCCAAGGTGATCTTGGATGAGCAGGTCGGTCGGGACGAGCTACCGTGGATGACACTGGCCAAGGCAGCGCGGGCAGCCGTCGAAGGTAACCTGGCCAAGGCACACAAGCTGCTCGAGCGCCCACCCAGCGCACCGCGCCTCAGGCGCGAGAATCTGGTGTTGCGTGCGCAGATTGCCATGAAGGAGCACCGATACGAGGTTGCTCGAACCGCACTCGAGGGGCTGGAGGCTGAGGAGCAGTCTGCACGCTCGGCCTTCGCGCTCGCTCGGGTCGAGCTTGGGCTTTCGAACACCGAGCGCGTCAAAGAGTATGTTCGGCTCACACTCGAACGCAATCCTCGGCACGTCGGGGCGCGCTTGGTCAGCGCACGGCTCGCTCACGAGGTTGGTCATGACTCCACCTCGGCGGAGCGGCTGCTCACGGAGGTGGGCAGCCTGGAAAGAGAAGCCAGCGCAAGCGATCTGGTCGAGGCCAAGACCCTGGAGGGTGATCTCGAGCTGACGCGAACGCGCATCTCGCTCGCCGAGGCTGCGTATCAGGCGGCTTTGGCGCGTGATCCACGAGCCGCGGGGGCGCTCCGAGGCCTGGGTGAGGCGCTGTACCGGTCGGGGCGCTACGCCGAGGCGCTGGCGCGTTTCGAGGCGGGGCTGCAGGCCGATGCAGATGATATCGCCGTCGCGGTTGGCGTAGCCAAGACGCAAATCGCCCTGGAGCGCATCCGCGATGCCGCAAGCGTCCTCACCAAGTTGCGTCAGATCCACCCGAAGCACCTCGAGGTGAACTACTGGTTTGCGCGGGCGCAGGAGGCGCTCGGCAACCGCGAGGGTGCCGAGGAGGCCTACACGGTCGCTATCGCGGGAGAAGGCACCGACGAAGCCGTGGTCGAGGCGTACGTGGGGTTAGCGATGTTGAAGAACCAGCTGGGTCGCCAGAAGGAGGCTCAGAAGGTCTTGGATGCCGCGCTCGCGCGGCTGCCGCGCTCTCCGAAGATCCACTCAGCGCTCGGTCAGGTGGCGCTCACCGAAGGTCGGTATGAGGTTGCGGTCGAGCGCTTCCGAGCTGCCCTCGCACTCGACGCCGGGGATCTGACTGGGAAGTTCCGGTTGGGCATGGCGCTCCGCAAGCAAAGGAGTTTCGAGGAGTCGTCGAAGGCGTTCGACGAGGTCGCGTCGGTCGACAAGGATTTTCCAGGGCTCGCCCTGGAGCGGGGCCTGCTCTACGAGGCAGCGGGACAGACCGAGCAGGCATTGAAGGCGTTCGAGTCGGCGCTCGCCAAGGCGCCCGAGGACATCGACCTCATGCTGCGAGTGGGCTGTGGCAAGGTGTCGGCGGGGCGCCCCGCCGAGGCTGAGAGTCTGCTCAACCGGGTGCTCACCCAGCGTCCCGCGTCTGCCGAGACTCACCACTGCCTCGGCCGCGCCCAGCTCGCCGCAGGCAGCAATCTGTCTCAAGCGCTCCGCACCCTCGAGCACGCCGTTGAGCTCGATCCGCATCGAGCCGAGTACCATCTGTACGTGGGTTGGGCTGCCAACGAGGCAGGTCGGGTTGCGGTGGCCGAGCAAGCGCTCAAACGTGCCCTCGAACTCGACCAAGGGCTTGGGGACGCCTATTGGCAGCGTGGGGTCCTCCGCTATCGGCAGGGAGCGATCAAGGACGCGGTGATCGATCTCTCACGTGCCCTTGAACTCCGCCCGGGTCGACACGAGGCTCACGCCTCGCTGGCTGAGGCCTACTATGATCTCGGCGAAGAGCAGAAGGCGCTCGTGGAGTGGAAACGCGCTGTCAGCAGCACGCCCGAGAACGCTACCTGGCACTACCGCTACGGAAAGCTGCTGCAGGCGCAGCGACGCGATGGCGAGGCGCGCGCTGAACTCGAGCGGGCGCTCGAGCTGGTTCGGACCGTGACCGATCCTCCGCGGTGGGTCTGGGAGGCGCACCATCTCTTGGCGCGTGCCCTCGGACAACAGGCTGCGGCCATCAAGCATTGGCAAGAGTTCCTGCGGCTTGCACCACAGGACAACGCTTACCGGGCTGAAGCCGAGAAGATGCTGGCTCGGCTGGTCCAGCGATTCGGGAAGACCACCGACTAGCCGCTGTGTCTGGTTCTTTGCGGCTCAGCTGTCGATGAAGCTCTTCAACTGCTTGGAGCGGCTGGGGTGGCGGAGCTTACGCAGAGCCTTGGCTTCGATCTGCCGGATCCGCTCCCGGGTCACCTCGAAGTCTTGGCCAACCTCTTCCAAGGTGTGATCGCTCTTCTCCCCGATGCCAAACCGCATCCGCAACACCTTCTCTTCCCGTGGTGTGAGGGTACGCAGTACGCGGCGAGTCTGCTCGGAGAGGTTCATATTGATGACCGCCTCAGCGGGACTGATGATCGATTTGTCCTCGATGAA
This sequence comes from uncultured Polyangiaceae bacterium, assembly GCA_964396375.1. Taxonomy (GTDB): domain Bacteria; phylum Myxococcota_A; class Polyangia; order Polyangiales; family Polyangiaceae; genus FEN-1139. The sequence continues at coordinate 82,424 of CAYNEY010000006.1, forward strand.
GTCTCCGAGGTGGCTGTCCTCCTCCTCGCCGATCGGGGTTTCGAGGCTGATCGGCTCTTTGGCAATCTTTAGCACCTTCCGCACCTTGTCGAGCGGAAGCTCCATCTTCTCGGCGATCTCCTCCGGGGTCGGCTCTCGCCCGAATTCCTGCACCAAATAGCGCGAGGTCCGGATCAGCTTGTTGATGGTCTCGATCATGTGCACCGGGATGCGGATGGTGCGTGCCTGATCGGCGATGGCGCGTGTAATGGCTTGGCGGATCCACCAGGTTGCGTAGGTGCTGAATTTGTAGCCGCGCTTGTACTCGAACTTGTCGACCGCCTTCATGAGGCCGATGTTGCCTTCCTGAATCAGATCCAAGAACTGCAGGCCCCGGTTCGTGTACTTCTTGGCGATACTGACCACCAAACGCAGGTTCGCCTCGACCAATTCAGCCTTGGCGCGTTCGGCTTTGCGCTCACCTTCGATGATCCGATTGTAGCTGTCGAGGAGCACCTCGACATCCACCCGAACTTCTTCCTCGCGTCGTCGCGGCGCGATGGAGTCCGTGCCATCCCCGGCCAGCGCTTCATCGTGTTCCGCTGGTGTGCGCTCCGAGAGCTCCGCGTCCAAGACCGGATCCTCCCGCGCCTCGCGGAACAGCCGCTTGAGTTCGCTCTTGGTGCCAACCAGCGGCTGGTCGAGGGAGAACGTCCGCCCCTGGGCGCGGTAGATGCGCTCTATCAGCGCCTTCAACTTGCCGACCATCTTGTCGATGGTCTTCTTGTTGAGCCGCATCTCTTGGAGAGTCTTCACCAGCTCGCGCTTGTTCTCGAGGAGCTCTTTGTCAATCTGACGCTTCCGAGCGTCGACCGCGCCGCGGCGTTCGTCCAGACACTCGGCGTTCTTGCGGTCGATCTTCCTGACCCGATCCACCAGCTTCAGTATTCGACGGTCTGCCTCCTCCTCGTCGAATTCGTGCTCCTCGTCTTCGGCGTCCCGCACCAGCTCCTTCACCCGGAGCTTGTGCGTTTTCAGCCGCTCTCCCAAATCGAGGATCTCCCGTACTGTCACCGGGCTGTTCAGGATCGATTCGAGGACCTCGTTCTCGCCCTGCTCGATGCGCTTGGCGATCTCCACCTCACCCTCTCGGGTGAGCAACGCCACACTTCCCATCTTGCGCAGGTACATCCGCACCGGGTCATTGCTCTTGTAGAGCTCGTCGTCGCCCTTCGGTGGGACACTGGCTGGTGCCACGCTCGGCCGCTCGGGTGCCTCGGACTGCTGGGGACGCCGCCCCAAATTCATCTCGTCGTCGCCAATCCGCCGGCTCCGGTTCTTGAGTTCGCTCACATCGTCGACGACCTCGATCCGTTCGTCGTCGAGCGCCGCCAGCATATCCTCCATCTGATCGGGTCCGACCTCGTCGCTTGGCATCGCCTCATGCACGTCGTCGTAGGTCAAAAAACCCTTGCTCTTGCCGAGCCGAATCAGGTGCTCCTTGGCCTTGCCATTCGTCTTGTGGCCGGCTGGAGGCGCGCTGGAGAGTCCGTCATCCTCCTCGATATCCTCGGGAGGAATCGACGAGGTTCCGGAGTCCAACTCCTCCTCGGGAAACTCGGAAATCGGGGCGGCCTTCTGCTTTGGGCCCTTGGTTTCGATTGGCGGATTCGCCTTCGACGTCCCCACTTTCTTCCCCTTGGTCGTCGTTTGATTGCGCTTGTTTCCGCCTTCTGACTTCTTGGCTCCCACCGGCTACCTCTCTCCCACGCCGTGTCGCTGGCGCGCCTGTTCCATCTGCTCGCGGAGCAGGGCGATCTCCGCTTCGTAGTCCCCGACTGCGGCTGCCCGATTCAAAGCTTCCAAAGTGTCCTTGGTGCGACGGACATGCTCCAGCCGTCGTAGCTTTTCCAGGTTCTGCAGCAATACCGTCCTCGCGTCCTCCTGCCGTTCGTATCGTGGTGCGGCCAGTCGACTGGCCGCGAATGAATGGATCGATCGAGGCAGGCTCGCAAGGAATTGTTCCGCCACGAGACTTGGTTGTTCGGCCGAAAGCTGGCGGATGGTGGCCAAGGCGAGGGCCAGATCGCCCACCAAGACGTCCGCATTGGACATCAGCTCGGGCTCATCCAGAAGCGCAGGATGATCGAGCAATGCGCCGAGGATATCGTGGCCAATTTGCTCCCGGCGATCGGCGGAGCGGAGGCGGTGGCGTGGTGCGCCGACAGGGCTCTCTGCCTGCCCGAGGGAACGCTGGACCCGCTCGGCGACCAAAAGCGCGGTGGGCCCGTCGGTGATCCCCAGCCGCTGGAGGATCGCGTCGGCATAGCGCTTGCCCAGAAGGCGCACCTCTGGGTCAGGCTCAGTGGCGAGGAGCTGAGTGACCTGCTTTAGCTTGGCGGCCCGCGCCACCGCATCGGTGTCCTCCGCCCGCGCCTCGAAGATGCTGTCGATCGAGTACTCGAGCAGCCCTTTTGCCGCACCAAGCACGGCGAGGAGCGCCTCGCGGCCGCGGGTGCGCACCAAATCGTCAGGATCCTGTCCGTCAGGCAAGGTCGCCACCCGGCACACCAGCCCCGCCCCGTGAATGGCCTCCCGCACGCCGGCGGTTGCCTTCTTACCCGCCGTATCGCCATCGAACATCACCGTGACACGGCTTGCGAAGCGACGGATGATCTTCGCTTGTTCCAGGGTGAACGCCGTGCCGAGGGGGGCGACCACGTTCTTGATGCCGCGAGCGAACAGCGAGACCACATCGAAGTTTCCCTCGACCAGAACTGCTGTTTGGCTCTCGCGTAGGGCGGTTCGCGCTTGGTAGATCCCGAAGAGCATCTCGCGCTTCTTGTAGATCGGCGACTCGGGTGAGTTCAGATACTTGGCGCCGCCTTCATCTTCGCTCCCTCCGAGCGGGGCGATGCCAAGCTGCTCGAGCTCGGCTGGTTCCGGTGGTGGAAGGATGCGGCCGCTGAACGCCACCACGCGGCCTTGGGCGTCGAGCACGGCGAACATCAGGCGATGACGGAACCGGTCGTACGAACCCGTTCGAGTCTTGCGAGGTACGGTGAGGCCCACCGCTTCGGCGGCAGCAGTCGAGAAGCCGGCCTGCTTCAGGTACCGCCCGAGCGCGTCCCAGGAATAAGGCGCGTATCCGACACGAAAAGCCTGCAACGCATCAGCCACCGGATCTGTCGGACTTTGACTCGACAGGCCACGACGGTGCAGCTCTGCGACCGCGATGCCCGCGAGAGGGTGCTCGCGCAACTGCTGCTCGAAGAAGGCCGCCGCTGCATGCCCAACCTCGTAGAGCTCCTTCTCACGTCGCCGCGCCTCCGCGAGACGATTGCGCTCAGCCTCGTTCGCCGTCTCGACGATCTCGATGCCGAAGCGCTCCGCGAGCGCGCGCACCGCCTCATGGAAGCTCAACCCTTCCGTTTCCTGAACGAAGCGGATGGCGTCACCCGAAGCTCCGCAGCCGAAGCAATGATAAAACCCCCGCTCGGGGTTGACGTGGAAGCTCGGGGTCTTCTCTTTGTGAAACGGGCACAACCCCACGAGACTCCGACCGCGACGTGTCAGGCGTACTGTCTGCTCGACCACGGCAGCAATGGCGGCCTGCTGCCGAACGCGGTCGATGGTTTCCTCGGCGATCACGGCAGGGTCAGGCTTAGCCCAAATCCTTGGAGTGCCAAGCCTTGTCGCTGTTTTCCTCGTGCGTCGTGACGGCGCAGACATGCCCTCGCGCTAGGATGGACCGGCTGCTCGGGTGGTGTGGAGCTTGCTTTTGCAAGAAGCGTGCTCGGATCATCTCGCCGTTGGAGGCGTGTGGTGCGCTCTCACTTTGCCGCACGTTGCAGGGATCCCAGGGAAATGCAAGGTGTAGGGCTCTTTTGGGAGTGCTTACGATGACGAGACCCTGGCTGCTTCGGATCGGGCTGGTGATGGGATTGGTGTCTGGTTTGCTTGGATGCGGAGAGGCAGACGAAGGTGGCGCGCAGCCCGGCGTGTCGTCGGGGGGCACGATGGGCAACGGCGGATCGACGACGGGCAGCGGCGGCTCGACGACGGGCAACGGCGGCTCGACGACGGGCA
>CAYNEY010000006.1:86591-125218 GCA_964396375.1 uncultured Polyangiaceae bacterium
GGGCAACGGCGGCTCGACGACGGGCAACGGCGGCTCGACGACGGGCAACGGCGGCGCTACCACAGGCGAGGGCGGAGCCGTGACAGGCGAGGGCGGAGCCGTGACAGGCGAGGGCGGAACGACCAGTACGCCTGGTTTGCCATGGCTCCACACCGACGGAAATCTCCTCAAGGACGAAGCGAACAACACCGTCGTTCTGCGTGGCGTGGCCCTGGTCGATCTCGGGAGCACCGAGCAGTACGAGGGCGGCCTCACCGAAATGGTCGATCGGTTGACGGACAAGAGCGACACCCAAGGAGGGGTCACGGGTTGGTACCCTCGCGTGCTGCGGCTCGCCGTCTACCCCTACGATTCCGATGTTCAAAGTCCGATCGCGTATCAGAATGGGAGCACGGACTACTACGACAATCTGCTGCGCCCCATCGTCGACTACTGCAAGGAGAAAGGCGTCTACGCGATCATCGACTGGCACTACATCGACGATACCTCGCTGCACCGCGAGACCACCGCTGCGTTCTGGCGGGACATGGCGCCGCGCTTCGCCAACGACTCCCACGTGATCTTCGAGCTTTACAACGAGCCCATCAACGACGCAGAGTGGTCGAACCTGCGCGGGGACATGCAGGAGTTCTACGACATCGCCCGAGCCGGAGCGCCCAACAATCTCATTCTGATCGGCACGCCGAACTGGTGCCAGAACGTGGGTGATGCCACGGAAGATCCGCTCGACGCCGAAAACGTCGCTTACGTGGCGCACATGTATCCCATGCACTGGGGCTATCAGGGGCTGCGCGACCAGCTCTCCTCGGCCGCCGCACGCTTCCCCGTGTTCGTGACCGAGTGGGGGTTCGAAGAGGATCGCGATCCGGTCGTGGACGGCACGGTCACGAGCTACGGAACGCCGTTCCGCGCCTTCGTCGACGAGCTCGGGGTGAGCTGGACAGCCTGGGCCGCCAGCGGCAGCTGGTTCCCCGCCATCTTCAACGCCGATCTGTCGCTGTCGAGCGGCGAGTCGCGGATGGGGGTCTTGCTCAAGACGTGGCTCTACGACCAGCGCAACAACGATCTGCCAGCCGGCATGTGAAGCTGCGCTGGAGGTGTGAAGCTGCGGTGAACTATTGCGCCGCTGCTGCCAAGAAACAGACGATGGACAGCGCGCTCCCCCTCACGCCAGGTTGGCGTGTCGAGGGCAGCTGTCAACCCGGTTGGCAGTGCATCCCCTACAAAGCCCGAGGGCTTGGGGCACATCGGCGCGGGAACGCCGCTTGCACTGGTGCAGCTGGTCCCAACTCCACGTTCCCGAGCCACAAATCATCCACCCGGCCCTTACACCGACATTGACATCAAGGATGTCGCTACCTTACGCTCAGCCACCCGCTCGAAGACCGGCGGAAGGTCCATTTTGTGACCGAGAGCACTCTCGGAAGTCAGTAATCGGAAGGGTTCGGGGCCGCACCATCGCCCATCAGGAGTCCAACACATGACGCTGAATCGAAGCACTCCACACCTGCGCACGACTTGGTTCGGCCGCCTCGGTCGTCTCGGCCGAGCCGGGCTTACCGTTACGGTTGGCATGGCTGGCATCAGTGCCGGCTGCCTCGATCGCCCGATCGGCGAGCCCCAGCCGGAGACCAGCAACGTCTTCGTGAAGCAGACTCCCACCGGACAGGTCGACAAGATCGACATCCTGTTCGCGATCGACAACTCGCTGTCGATGGGTGACAAGCAGCAGGTGCTGGCGGCCGCGGTGCCCCAGCTCCTCACGCGCCTCACCAATCCGGACTGCGTGAATCCGAACGATCCTGCCTCCGTGCCGGTGCCCGCCCAGGGCCCGAGCGTGAGTTGTGAGGAGCAGGTGGGGCCGGGGTATTCGAAGGAGTTCGCGCCCGTCAACAACATCCACCTCGCCGTCATCACGAGCAGCATGGGTGACAACGGCGGCAACTACTGCCCCGATCCTACCCCGGATACCCCGGAGAACGTCGCCCAGAACGACCACGCCTGGCTGATCGGCGCCCTCGACGCGAGCCGCACCGGTCTGCCCAACGACGTCGCTGATTTTCTCTCCTGGGGGCCCTCTGACGCCGCAAATTGGCAGACCGCCATCCAGACCCGCACCAATGAATTCCGCAGCCTGGTGACGGCGGCGGGGGAGCTTGGCTGCGGTCTCGAGATGACCCTCGAGTCCTGGTACCGCTTCCTCATCGATCCCATGCCGCCGGTCGCGGTGGATCTGCGCATTCCGGGCGATACCACCAGCAACACCATCCGAAGCTCAGTGGCGGATCCGGTCGCCGGTGTCGACCAGAACATTTTGGCCCAGCGCACGGTCTTCCTCCGGCCAGATTCGCTGCTCGCCATCGTGATGCTCTCCGACGAGAACGACTGCTCGCTGAAAGACAGCGGCATCGCCTTCTTGCCGGGCACGGTCACCGCCATGCGGCGGGGCACCAGCACCTGTGACACCGATCCGAACGCCACCTGCTGTTACAGCTGCTACTTCGACCAAGACGGGCTCCGACCTTCGGGTTGTTCTGCCGACGCGGCCTGCCAGGGCGGCGGCGTGATGGATGTCAACACGGACTACTCGGGCCTCCGCTGTTATGATCAGAAGCGCCGCTTCGGTTACGATTTCTTGATGCCGCTTCAGCGCTACGTGAACGCGCTCACCAAGAAGGTTCTTTGCCTCGACAACGACGAGCTCGCGTGTGCAAGCGAGGCGGAGGATCCGGCTCGGTACGCGGCTCAGGAGTCGGTGCGGTACCCGAACCCCATCTACACCATCCCACCAGACGCGCAGATCACTGGTATTGAGCGGACCAACTCCGATCTGGTGTTTCTCGCAGGCATCGTGGGCGTGCCCTGGCAGAACATCGCCACGGACGCCAGCCTCGATCCGGCGGCCACCCTCCAGTACCAGCTCGCCAACCAGATCGACTGGGATCTGATCCTGCCTGAGTACCAGAACCCGAATGATGTCGCGAACGATCCGCACATGCAGGAGACACCCAATGTCCGGAGTGGCGCGAACCCTCGCACTCAGGATGCCATCGCGGCGCCGGAGTCCACCCAGCGTAACGTGGATGCGATCAGCATGCATGATTGGTACGCCATCGGTGATCTCCAGTACGCCTGCGCCTTCGATCTCTCTCAGCCCCTCGCGGAGGGAGAGACCACCGCCGCCAAGAACTGCCTGATCGACTGCGCCACGCAAACCGATGAACCTGCGGCGGTCTGCGAGCGGCGCTTGGCCAGTTGTTCCTGTACCACCAAGGACCAACCCGAGACCTCTTTGAACCCGCTCTGTCAGGATCCGAACTCGGGAGCCTACGGCAACACCCAATACGCGGCCAAGGCCTACCCCTCCCTGCGTCAGCTGGAGGTGCTGCGTCAGTTCCACCTGCAGGCGGTGGCACCTCAGGTCACCAACAACGCCATCGTTGCCTCCATCTGCCCGAAGAACCTCGATTTCACCCAGAACACCTCGGCTGGTTACGGCTACAACCCTGCCGTCAAGGCGCTGGTCGATCGGCTGAAGGAGAAGCTCGGTGGCACCTGTCTGCCCCGTGCCCTCACGGTTGAGGACGACGGCACGTTGCCCTGTGCGGTGATCGAGGTGGTCCGGCCGCGCTCGGAATACTGCGCCTGTGAGGCCCATGGCCGCGCCTCGGTGAGCCAAGAGATGGGCGATTCAGTCCGTGGCGCCCTCGAGAACGCCGCGCTCTGTGACGTGGAAGGTCGGGACGCGTGCCGGGACATGTGCCTGTGCGAGCTGCCCCAGCTCGCCGGCGGGGCTCGTGAACAGTGCCTGAGCCAGTCCAACATCGAGAAGAGCGCGGAGCAGGCTGGCTACTGCTACGTCGATCCGTCGCAAAACTTCGGCAGCGAGGATGTGGTTGCGGCCTGTCCAACGTCCCAGAAGCGCATGCTCCGGATCGTGGGCAACTCCACCAACCCGGCGCCGGCGCCCGGAAGCTGGATCTTCATCGCCTGCGTGGGTGCCCCGCAGAAGGAAGACACGGTCGAGGCTGCACCCGAGGCCGCCGCGGAGGAGTGATAGGAAGGGAACGGCCGGGGCTCGAGCCGGCCGCTGTGGAAGAACGGGGATGGCCCAGTTTGGGTCGTCCCCGTTTCTTTGTGGTGCACAGGTCTTGCCGAAGGCGGGCGAGGGGGAACCTTCGGTGTTGCATCGGTGGAACAATCAGGGCATGTCTAGTCTCGAAGCTGAGCGTTGGTGATGGAGCCGAAGAAGACCATTCTGGTCGTCGACGACGAACCGCATATCGTGCTCGGGCTCCGTGACGCCCTCGAGTTCGAGGGCTTTCGAGTGGTCTCGGCGGCCACGGGCAAGGAGGCGGTGCACGCGGCCCGGCAGGAGCACCCCGATGCCATCTTGCTCGACGTCATGTTGCCGGACAAAAATGGCTATCAGATCTGCGAAGAGATCCGTCGTTCCGATCCCTTCGTGGTGATCCTGATGCTGAGCGCGAAGAGCCAGGAGTTCGACAAGATCCGAGGGTTGGATGCGGGCGCCGATGATTACGTGACGAAGCCCTTCGGGATTGGGGAGCTGATCGCGCGGTTACGGGCCTTGTTTCGCCGTGCCCAACGTCCGACGGAGGTGGCATGCTTCCGGATTGGCAATGTGACTGTGAATGTGGCAGCGCAGACCCTGGAGAGGGAGGGGCAGAAGAGTGAGGCTTTGAGCTTCTACGAGGTGGAGCTGCTCCGGTTCCTGCATGAGCGGCTCAATCAGCCGGTGAGTCGCGAGGAGATCTTGAACAAGATCTGGGGCGTGGATGCCAACCCGACCAATCGGACCATCGACAACTTCATCGTCAAGCTAAGAAAGAAGATCGAGAAGAAGCCAGAATCCCCCGAACATATCCTCACGGTGTACGGCTACGGCTACAAGCTGGTCGGGGCGGAGCCATCGTAGTTTTCGAGCCAGCGTGGGGCCGAGCGAGGGATCGCGGCGGGCGGCACGCTCAGGGTGGTGCTGGCATGATGCTGGGCTCGAGCAGGGGAAACACGTTGCGTGGATCACAGGCGATAGTCTGTCCGTGGTTCACGAGCTGGTGTGGCTCTAGCTCGTCGAGTACGGTGGTGCGGCGGACTTGGCGCACCTCCAAGTGGAGGTGGACGATTCCAGGGCTGCCTGAGTCGCCTACGGTGCCAAGCCGCGTTCCTTCAGGCAAGGGGGTGCCCCGGCTGAGCTCCTCGTCGATGCTGTCGAGATGACCGTACACGACCAGGTACTCCTTGGACAGACTCGCTTCGAGCAGCAAATGACGCGTTACCACCGTGTTCCCGAAGAGCTGGCCTGCGTAGATGAGCACCGCTGGCTCCGCCTGATGCTCGAGCTCGACCAAGCGCACCTCGGCACCTCGCCGCTGGGCAAGATCGAGCCCGCCATGTCCGACCATGCTGAGGCCGGGACCCCGGCGTTGGAGTGCGTCCGGACGGTCGAGATCGTAGCCGCTGCCGATGAAGCCTGACGCCAGCGGCTCGACGGGATAGCGGTAGAGGGCGTAGTCCGACGGCCGCTCCGGCAGCCGCGGGATCTGCTCATATTCGAGCCACTGCCCGTCTGGTTCGCGGTGTGCCCCTGGACTCGGAAGCAGCTCCCGACTGGCGGCTTCCGGAGTGTGTGCTCCGACCGGCACGCAGACTCCACGGTCTTCGATGGTTCGCGGCGGACAGGGCGGAGCGCCCAGGGCGGGCGTGGTGTCGAGGTGGGTGATGGTCGTCGCGACCGGCGCCACCTCTGGGGAGCGGCGCACCAGACCGGCTCCGACCGCGCTGGCGGCGGTGACCAGGAGGGCAGCTCGGACCGTGGGTGGCACCACCTGAAGAACGTAGACTGAAGTCCGCGTGTCGTCGATGTGCAACTCTCTCGCGGAGGGGTTTCGTGGGCGGACGCCCTGGCGCGGGGCATATCCCTTCGGCTACGCTACGAGGCGTGTTTCCTTCCGAGCCCCTCAGCTCCGCCGAGGCTGCCGTTTTCGAGACCTTCGTGGTGCCGCGGTACCTCGAGTTCTTCGCCGGCCTGGCCCTCGAGATGCTTCTCCCAACCGACGGGGCTCGAATCGCCCACCTGGGCTGTCGCACGGGCACCCCTGACATCGAGCTGTGTCAGCGGATCCCACGGGCCTCGGTGTACTCCGTAGACTCATCCATCCCCGCCATCGATCTGGCGCGCAACAAGGCGAGCGCGGCCGGTGCGACGGTCCAGTACCTGCAGGCCGACACGTTGCCTTCTAGTTTGCCAGATGCGGTGTTCTCCCACGTCCTCTGCTTGCACCCCGTGGTCGCGCCGAGCGAGCGGGGAGCGCTGTTCGCCGAGGCCGCGCGCCTGCTCTACTCCGGGGGACAGGTGCTGGTGGGCTTGCCGCTCCGCGGCTCTTTTCAGGAACTTGGGGATCTGCTGCGTGAATATGCCCTCAAGCACGATGTCGGCGATCTGGGCCGCGCCGTGGACGAGGGCATGATCAGCCTGCCCACGCTGGAGACGCTGAGCGAGGAACTCGAGGTGTTTCAGCTGGAGGATGTGGATGTGGAGGTTCGGCAGACGACCCTGGAGTTCGAGAGCGGTCGGGGGTTTCTCGAAGATCCGGCGGCACGGCTCCTGCTCATCCCGATGTTGAGTCGGTACATTGGTCCTTTCGATCTCAAGCGACCGCTCGAGTACCTGCGTGAGGCGATCGACAGATATTGGTCGGAGGCGCGCTTCGAGCTTACTGTCAATGTTGGCTGCGCGAGCGCGCGACTCGCCGATTGAAAGGCGTAGTGCTAGTACCGGTACTGCCAGAGGAGGTCGAGCCCGGCCCCCAGCGAGCCGAGTTCGGTGCGCAGTGACCAGTTGGGATCGAAGCGAAAATCTATGGTTCCGCTGAAGCCAGCCTCGCGGGTCGTTTCGCCCGGTCGGGCAGCAGTGGTCTCGGGACTCTTGTAGGTAGCCTCGAACCACAGATTGTCGCGGAGCGGGACCGCTGCCGTGTAGTTGGCGTGCTCCCGATCGACCGAGGTCGAGAGTTCCACGGCCTGGAGCGCCGTGCCGGAAAAGGCTTGATTGAGCAACGCCGCTCCGACCCCTGCACCCGCTTGGGCTGATGCAGTATCGTCGGTGCGCGTGCCAAGCAGAAGCGCCTGGACCTCGGCCTCGCTCTTCGACGGAGGATCACTGCTGAGAGACAAGCGAGCCTCCTCGGCTGTCCCTTGCACTCGGGCGGTAACCAGGTGTGTGGGGCCGCGCCACACCGCGGTCACGTCTAGGCGCGGATTGTCGAGTTGCTCCGGATCCAAGACGACGGTACCGCGCTCGATCACGAACACTCTCCCAAACAGACTGAGTCGTCCCCCCTGGCCCAGCAGGACAGTGCCGGTTGCCGAGAGCTGTTGGTCGAAATCCATCCGCACGAAGCCGGAGACCGGTAGGGAGAGATCGGCGCGTTTGACGCGGGTGTTGGCAGGCAAAGAGAGATCAATCAGATACCGTAGCTGCTGGCCACGCAGCCGCACCGACCGCTCATGCATCGGTTGCAGGACCACGATCGCAGGATTGTCGTCTAGCTCCACGGGGCGCTGATCGAGTTCGGTGGGGAGCTCGAGTTCGAGCTTGTTCGGTTGGATGTCAACGTTGAGTTGTCGAGTTCGAAGCTCCGGCACCAGGGTGACGCTCGCAGAGCCGAGCAGGGTGGCCCGAGTCACGCCCGCCACGATCAGCGGTACCCGTTCGGCGCGGTCGATCGTGACCAGCATGCGCTCGAGCCTCAAGTCGTCGAGCGAGAGCGCGGCGGAGCCGAACAGATTGGGCTCCGGTGCTCCGAGGGCTGCGCTCCACTCGGGAACCGTGAGCGTGGTGCGGTGGCCAGTGGAGGTGGCCTGCGCGCGCAAGTTGATGTCGGTCACTGCAAACCCGAGCTCCTCGAATGTCAGGTGTCCATGGCTCAAGCTAGCGCGACCGCCCAGCCTGGTGCGGTAGGACACACCGCCCGTGGGAGTCTTGTCAGGTTCCAGGCTGGCGGTGAGATCGGCGTCCAGATGTCCCCCGAGATCACCCACGCTTTCTCCGAGCACGAGCCGAAGGAGCTGTGCGTCGTAGCCGGTCATGCGTGCTGTCAGAAGCAGCGAGCCGCTCCGGTCCAGAAGAGGCCATGGGCCGGAGGCCAGAAGGGGGATGGTGACGCCGATCTCAGCCTCTGCGCCGCCATCGAACAGCCGAAGCTCGGTCCGCAAGAGTGAGCCTTGTTGATCGCAGCCGAGCAGAACCTGACCAAGCGGCAAGCTTGCAAGCTTTGCTTCATCGATGGGCAGAAGGCCAGTCAGTCGCGTCAAGCCTTCGGAACGCGACAGCGTGAGGGAGCCGCGGAGCTTGCCAGAGAGACCCCACTCAGCAGGCAATCCTGGCACGTGTTCGAGCGGGAGCCCGAGCCAGGATGCCTCGAGCTGACCCGTCCAGTTGAAGTCTCCCAGCGATCGGCCCCGCTGGGGCCAGGCCAGCGTGCCCGAACCCGTGAGATTGGCGACGGGTTGCGAGTTGGACTCCAGGCTCGAGAGAAGTCGCCATTCGCCGCTCTCCTCGATGTACTCGGCGGTGACCGCGGCATCGAACGCAGGCGCTCTCGGCTTGTTCAGGAAGGAAAGGTTGGTGAGTTGGCCATCGAGGACCAGCCGGGGTGCGGCCAAGTCTCCGGTCACCAGCAGCTTCCCGGAGACGATGGCGTCGGCGTCGAGGGGCCCGGTGAGGTCGAAAAAACTGCTCAGTCGCCCTGGTGGGAGGCTGACCAAGGCTTGGATGGACATCTGCTCCAGCCCCTCCTCGAGCAGCTGCTCCACGGACCAGCTTGCTGTGGTGGAAGGGGGAACCCCAGGGGTACCGGTCACGTCGTTTTCGACGAATGGAGAAGAGGCTGGCCACCCGAGACGCACCGTTGCATTGAGCGCGGGTGTGCCGGCGCGGAGGGCCGAAAGCTCGATATCAGCACGCCGAGTCGCGCCGTCGAAGCCAGAGCCGATCCGAAGTTCGATGGGAACTGGAGGGATCGCGCCCAATTCCCCTGCCAGAACACTTGGCCACTGGCCGCGGGCGGCAAGATTCAGGGTCGCGTCAGCCCATGCGTCGGGATCCCTGCGCTCGATGGCGAGCTGAGCGTCGATCCGGCCTTCCAAACTCCGCATCGGATGGCCCTCTGGCAGCAGCTGAGCCAACGACTCGAGGGCCATGGCATTCCACGTCAGATCCAGATGACCGGTGGTGCGCGCGAGATCGGGTAAAGGCGAGGCTCCATGGTCGAGCACAAGCTCGAAATCGCTGGTGAACGCTTCCAGCGTCGGGGCGCCTGCGCGCAGACTTCCCACCAGATCAGGTCCTGAGAGGCGAGCGTCCAAGGTCCCCGAGATCCCGCGGAGGCCGGGGAACGTAAGTTTGTCGACGACAAGCTCCAGGTGCCCCCCGCGTCCTTGCTCGGTCAGCTCCGCGCCGAGTGTGCCGTGCAGGTGTCCCGAGAGCACTCCCCCGTCCAATCCCAGTACCTTGGCCAACTCATCGAGATCGATTGCATCGGTGGTGGCCCCGATCGCCAACCGGTCGGGTGTGCGCGCGGCCGAGAACTCGAAGGTCCCGAAGCTGCCAGTGAGGAGGAGTTCAGGAAGTTCGACGCGCTCCCCTTGCACGGTGAGGCGTTCCCCGCGGACCGAGAGCGTCGCACCCCGGCGCTCGATGCTTCCATCGATCTGAGACAATGAAAGGCCATCCGTGAAGGTGCTCGACGCCGAGAGGTCCAAAGTGGCACTGTGGGGCTCGCGCGCACGGAGCGTGACCCTGCCCGCGCCGAGAGTTCCAGCAAACTGAAGCGAGGCATGCTCGAAGTGCCCGAGGGGGGTGCTCACGCCGCGTACCTGGAAGTCGACAGAGCCGGCGAGAGCCTCGGGAGATGCGAGGGGACCACGCGCAGCCACGACGAAACTCGCGTTCTGACCCTTCACTCCCGCGAACTCTGCTCCTGCGAGTTCTCCAGTGGCCGAGAGGGTCAGCTGGTCATCCTCGAGGGACGCGAGCCAGCGCGTGGAGAGTCGCCCCTCGAGCCCACCGAAGAGCTCCTGCAGTCGCTCGGTTCGGCCGAGATCGGGGCTCTCGAGTTGCGCGTCGACATCGATGCGCGAAGAGGGGTGGACGAAGGTGGCTAGGCGGAGCGTGGTACTCCGCTCGTGGATCACCAGTGAGGCCGAGGTGCCCTCGGGGTCGATGGTGGCGACGAAGTCGGCGGGTGGTGTCGAGTGGCCGGCGATCGTCCCTGCACGGATGCGTCCGGCGAGCCGCGCGCGGGTCCCTGAGGTCTCGCTCAAGATCTCGAGTGATGCTTTGGCCCCGAGCTGGCTGGTCCAAAGTTCCCCCGAGAGATCGCGCAGATCGAAGTCGGAGAGCTCGACATCACCCGAGATCCGGAGCGGAACCTTGAACGGCTCTGCGACCAAGTCAGCTTTCAGACGACCTGCTTCTGATGCCAGGTCGACGTGGACGGCAGGGCGCACCCATGGACCGCGAGCCGTTACCGTGGCCGTAGCCGGGCTCTCGAGCGGGAAGGCCGACCAGAGTCGACGGACATCTTCGGGGATGAGCTCGGTGAGAACCAGGCGTGCCTCGAGCTCTCGCTCACGAATCTCGAACTGAACGTTGGCCGGAACCTCACCCACCACCAGCGTGAACACCCCCGAGGTGCGGGCTTGAGTTCGTACGCTGAGCTTTCCTTCACCGCGGACAGTGACGCCGGTCGAGGTGATCAGACGGAGCCCGAGGTGAGAGAGTTCCACGGCCACGCCGCCCTTGGCGAACAGGACGTCGGCGTGGATGCGCGACAACTCACCGGAAAGCTCGGGCAGCTGCGGCAAGGTTGAACGAATCGCGACGCGCTCCACGTCGAGCGAGGGAAACCACAGCCGAAAGGAACGCCGCGACGCGCGCTCTGGGCTCGGCTCGCGGGATTCGAAGGCTCGGATCAGACTCGGGGTCTCGCGATCGGGGCCCGGCAAGAGGGCGAGTCTGGCTCGCTCGATCCTGAGACGCTCGAGAGAGAGGGTGATCTTGCTTTTTTGCGTAAGAAGGGCAAAAAGGGTGCGTGCGCCCGAGAGTTCCGTGCGCACATTCGAGAGCACCAGCACTTCGCGGCCCTCCACGTCGAAGATCCGCACCTCACCGACTTCAAGTGCGTCGAGGCCCAGTCTGGTGAGCCTCTCTATCACGAAGCGACCCTCATACTCACGAGACAAGAGTTCTCCCAAGCTGTCCGCAAGTAGCGCCCTGCCTTTCGGCAGGTTGAGGTGGAAGAGGAGCGAGGTCCCCGCACAGAACGTGAAGAGCACCAGGGCGAGCAGGAGACGCCGTGTCGAGCGCAGCCACGCGCGACCGTGCGCCATCAGAAAGACTCTCCGAGCGCGAGGTGCAGCGAGAGGGGAAGATAACGCGACCCAAACCAAGGACGCATCTCGGCCTGATCTCGGATCGGACCCTCGGGAGGCGCACCCCGGGTCCGCTCCAAGACCCGAGCCCCGAGATCGAGTCGAAAGGGCCCGATCAGCGTATCGTAGCGGAAACCGAGACCGAGCGAGAGATGCGGCGCGAACAGGCGCAGTCCGAGTTCTTGCCGCGTCACGTCGCTGGCGTCGGCGAAGACCACGGTTCCAAATGAGCGCCCGAGATCGAACCTAACCTCCGTGGAGGCTTCCCAGAGGGTGAGGCCCCCGAGCGGGCGCACGCAATCCGGATCCCCAGGCGAGAGGAAGCAATTGACCGTACCATCGCTCAAGAGGCCAAGCGGGCCATGGGGCCCAACCTCGCTCACTCCGTACCCTCGGTTCGAGTTGGGGCCTCCGGAGTAGAAAGCGCGGAACAGGAGGCGCTGTTGATCCCGGATCACTGAGGGGTCACTCGGATCGCTGGCAATCCGGTTCGGGTCGGAAAGGGTTTGTCCGTAATTGCGGGGAAGCAAAAAGCCGAAGGTGAGACGGGTCGCCAAGACCGCCCGCGAGGAAACGGGAAGGTAGGTGCGGATTTCGGGTCGCACGCGCACATCGGAGACGTCGCTGCCGACGGCGGAGAAGGGAACCTGCAGCGAATTGCCGACCAAGACCCCGCGCTTGGGGCGAATCCGGTCGTCGCGCAGGTCGAGAGTAAACAAGAACTCTGGGTAAGCAATGGATAGGGTCTCGAGGCCGCGCGGCAGTCCGGGTTCAGAGGGAGGCGCCTGATAGCTGAGTGGTACGTTGGCTTGATACGAGAAGCCTGGCGAGACCATCACTTTCAGATCGAAGAAGGAGCGTTGCACAGCGACCGCCGAGCGAAACTCGTGATAGCCGAAGATGCGTTCGTCTCTGGGATCCTTGTCTTGCGGTAGCGGAAAGAGCAGGGGGTAGATATTGTATTCAACCGACAGGACGCCGGTGGTTCGACCCTCCACGAACGAGGGTTGACGGAGTTCTGCGCGCAAGCGGTTGGCGGGGAGCAGGCGGGTGGGTGCCTCGAGCCGGGAGGTTCGAGTGGGGTACAAAGACACGCTCGGGCGGTTGTCTAGCGAGAAGCGGCGTAGCCTTCCGAGAAAATTGCGGTGCTCCCAGCCGAAGCGGAGTCCGGTCGTCACCTGAACGGGATCGATACGGACACCGAGGCCTGCTCGCGCCGAGCGCAGGGGCGCCTCTTTGACCCGAACCCGGATCGGCACGGCGTTGTTGGCGCGAAGCTCAAACTGGGGCTCCACCGAAACCGACGAGAAGACGCCGAGATCCACCAGAGCGTTCTCCGCTTCACGCACATCCGAACGACGGAAGGGGCGGTTGGACTCAAGCTGGAGGGTTCTTCGGACAATCGCCTCGGGCAGCTTCGAGAGACCCACCACGGTGACTGGGCCGATGGTGATCGGCGGCCCAGGTTCCACTGGAAGCGCTACGTCCGCGGTGTGGTGGGTCACGTCAACTGTGACTTCGCCATCCACACGGGCCAGCGGAAGGCCATGCTCGGCGAGCACTGCCAGCATATCGCGGCGCGAGCGCTCATACACCTCTTCGTCGAAAGGTTGACCCTCGGCGAGCTTGATGGCGCGTTGGGTACGGAAGGCGACTTCAGCGGGGAGATGTTCGAGCCCACTTGGCACCACGCGGCGCACTCGCACCGGCTCCCCCTCATCGATTCGCAAGAAGACCCGCGCTGTGCGGTCCGCCTCGTCGCGCACGATCCGCGCGACCGTCACTTTGGCCTCGTAGTAGCCGCGCATCCGGTACAGCCGTTCGATTCGTAACAGGTCGGCGCGGAGCCGTGACTCGTCGAGCAACGAGATTTCGAAGAACACTCCTTCTAGTCCCGGCAGGCCGAGCAATCGCGGTGAGGTGGTCTGGCTGAGCTGACCTAGAACCTCATCGGCGTCGAGAGCGCGAGCCCCCGCGAGTTCGAGGGAAGTAAGGGCATAGTTGCCTTCCGGCGGCGGAGTCGCACTGCAACCGAACCCCGCAAACACCAGAAGCAAGAGGAGCTGAAGCCATCGTGCCATGGTCCGAGGCGACCAGCGGTGCGCTGTGCTCCAACACGCCACAACCAGCCGCCTGGCACCGACAAACAGAGAACGCCCGCCCACCGATCCGGCGAGCGGGCGTCGCGTCGGTACCCGGTTCGAACCGGGACCCATCCGCGTTCAACCCTTCGGTTCGTCCTTGGGCTTGCGCTTCACGCCAGGCAGCGTGGCAAGCTCAGTGCTTTGCTCGAGGACCTCCCACTTCTGGAAGGTGAGAATCCCCATGATCGGATCGGCCTGCGCCCCGGTCGAGCCACCCGTAAAGGTGGTTGAGTACGAGCCATTCACGCGCACCTTGGCGCCTTTGGCGGGCAGCGGGTTCGGCAAGGTCTTGCCCCAGAAGGTGTCCTGAACCTCAGCCTTTTCGCCCTTCTTGTCGTACTCTTCGATGGCGTCGTAGATCTGCGCATAGTTCGAGGCCCACCCGATCACCGCGATGGAATCCGCCTTGGTGGCGTCCTTGGTGTCGCCGATCCAGAAGGTGGGGAACGGCGGTTTGCAGTTTTCCGGATCGGCCTTACCGCCCTTGTGCACCGCACACTCGGGAGCCTGCATCAGGTTGGTATCAACGATGTAGCCCTCCACGGTGATCGGCTTGTCACCCAAGCTCTTGCGCAAGACCCGGCTGCGCAGGCTATAGCCCGCACCCCAAACCGTGTACACGTCACCTTTCTTGATGGGGGTCTGCGGAACGTTCGGGACCGCCGGTAGGCTGACCTGAACCTTGGGTGCGGGACGAGGCTCGTACTTGACCTCATCGCCACCACAGGAAAACATCCCCAACGCGAGGATAGAGACGAGAACTTTGACGGACGTGCGTGGACCGAGCGACATTCGGGAACTCCTCATGAAAGCCGATAGCCGACGCCACGAGTAACACGCATTGGGTCTTTGGCTCAAGTGCGGTATCGCTGAAAAACCACCCAAGGCCGATTGGTTGACCAATCTTTACTCAGGTTGCCCAAACTGGGGGAGGGGACCGTTGCCAAGTAGCCCTTGTCGGCCTTTTGGCCGCTAAGGGAGGATAGGCTGGGGAGGGTGCTCTCACCGATGCAGAGTATTCTGCGAAGTTTGACACTGCGTCCTTCAAAACTAGCGTTGGCCGAGGTGAGCTCCCGAACCATCATCATTGGGGACGTACACGGTTGCTCGGCCGAGCTTGGCGACCTGCTCGCTCGGATCCGTGTCGATCCCTCCGATCGCGTCGTGTTCGTTGGGGATCTGGTGGGGCGCGGCCCGGACACGCTGGGCGTGTTGCGCTTGGCGCGGGAACTCGGAGCAGTCGTGGTGCAAGGTAATCACGAGCGCCGGCTCCTCGATGTGCATCATGCCGTCGGCAAGAACGCTCGACAGCTGCGGCTCGGCCCGAGTCATCGGCGGATCGTGCGAAGCTTCGGAGAAGCCGAGTGGCAACAGCTTGAACAGATGCCGGTGCTGTTCCCGTTGCCTGCCCATGATTTGGTGGTGGTGCACGCCGGCCTCGATCCGAGCGTCGCGCTCGACGCTCAGGATCCTTGGGTTCTGACTCACATTCGGAGCCTCGACGAGCAAGGGCGCCCCAGTCATCGAGCTACCGGTGATTTTTGGGCCGCGCATTGGAGCAGGACACCGCACGTCGCGTTTGGTCACCACGCGCTGGCCTCGCTGCAGCTTCATCCTTACGCGACCGGACTCGACACGGGCTGTGTGTACGGAGGACGACTCACCGGGCTTGTTCTGGAGCCAGAGCAAAAGGTGCTCGGCGTGTCCGAGCGCGAAGCCCAGTTGGTGAGCGTTCCGGCCCGGCGTCGCTACTTCGACGGCGAAGCCGACAGAAGCATCAGCGTATGAGCACGTTGCGCGTCTCCGTTCCCGAGTTGACCGAAGGTGTTGTCACCCTCGATCGCGAGAGTTCTCACTACGTACTTTTGGTGCGACGTGCTCGAATCGGTCAACGCCTCGAGCTGTTCGCTGCAGCCGAGCAGCGCACGGTCTCGGCGGTGCTGATCGGTAGCGAACAAGGTCGCGCTCGATGTGCGATCGAGGCCGAGGTGCGGCCCGTGCGCGCTCGGCGACCACTCTGTGTGGTCCAGGCCTACGGCAAGCACGACAAGATCGAGCAGGTGGTGCGCAACGTGACCGCGCTCGGTGCGACGCAGCTGATCATCTTGCTCTCCGAGCGGGTGGTGGTGCGTCCAGAGCCAGAAAAGGCAGCGGCGCGCCATGAGCGTTTGGTCCGCATCGCGCTCGACACCGCTCGGCAGTCGGGCCGCTGTGATGTGCCGGAGCTGCTTGGGCCAGTTGATTTCGCCGAACTCGGGCGGATCCGTGCGCGCCTTCCTGCTTTTGGTCTGATGCTCGATCCCTCGGCCAAACTAGGCCTCGCGGATATTCTCGAGGAGCATATTCCCGAAGGCGTGGCGGTGTTGATCGGTCCGGAAGGGGGGTTCACCGCACGCGAACGGGAACTGGCTTGGGGGCTCGGATTTCTCCCTGTGCGTTTCGGCGAGCTGGTCCTGAGAACGGAACTCACCTCCGCCGCCGTGTTGGGTGCGTTGCTGCTCTGGACTGAACGCGCCAGCAGGTAGGCTTTTGTAGTCCGCGGATGGCCTTCTTCGGTGTCGGACCAAAGAAGGTGGTGGTTGCACGGCCACCGCCCTGCCGTTCAGGAAAAAAACTCGACCAAAAACCGAGCCTTACAGTTGGTTAGGGGTTCGGTCCGCTCGGCTGTTGACAGCCAGGGCCGGACGGTCTACTCGAGAGGTGCGTGGGAAATTGTGGGGCTCAATGGAGCCAATTCCCAAAGAGTGGTCAACATGTTCCGCGGCACTTTCCCTCACACCATCGACGCCAAGGGGCGAGTCAGCTTCCCGGCTCGACTGCGCGATCAGGTTCCAGGGAAAGAACCACGGATCCTGATCGTGACGCCGAGCCCCTTCCGCTCCGAGCCGTGTCTGCATGTCTATTCACTCGCGGGTTGGGAGAAGGTCGAGGAGCAGATCTCCGCGCTCCCCAGCACCGATCCGATCATCACGCAGTTCCGCAGGCGCTACGTCGCCGCGGCCATGGAGTGCGAATTGGACAAGGTGGGGAGGATCCTGATCATGCAGCATCTGCGCGAATACGCTGGCTTGGAGAAGGACGTGATCTGGGCGGGGATGGGCAAGCTGCTCGAGTTGTGGTCACGCAGCGCATGGGAGCGGCAGATGCTGGGCTCGGACGAGCAGGAGGCCGCGTTCGAGGCAGCGGTCCGGGAGATGAAGATCATATGACGATGGCAGCCACCTGGTGGTCGATCGAGGAGTTCTCGCCGATGCAGCACACAAGCGTGATGGTGTCCGAGGTGCTCGAGGCGTTGTGCCCAGCGCCGGGTGGCGTGTATCTGGATGCCACCTTGGGGGCGGGTGGACATACCGAAGCGCTGCTCAGTGCTTGCCCTGAGGCAAGGGTGATTGGCATTGACCGAGACGCTTCGGCGCTGGCGCTCGCCGAGGAGCGCCTTCGGCCATTTGCCGATCGCGTCAGCTTCCTGCACGCACCGTTCGGGAGCATCGAGACGCTGACCGAGGAGCTCGGTGTGACGAAGCTCGCTGGGATTTTGGCCGATCTCGGGGTGAGTTCGATGCAGCTCGACAGTCCGGAGCGTGGCCTGAGCTTTCGTGCTGCTGGGCCCATCGATATGCGCATGGATCCGAGCACCGGCGAGACAGCGCTCGAGCTCATCGATCGGCTAAATCAAAACCAACTCGCTGATGTCTTGTATGAGCTCGGTGAGGAGCGTGCGTCGCGGAGGGTAGCGCGCTCCATCAAGCTCGCTCGTGAGCATGATCTCTTGCACTCCACCACCGATCTGCGGCGTGCGGTGGTGCGCGCGGTGGGTCCGAGTCGCGGTGGCGGAATCGATCCCGCCACGCGGACCTTCCAGGCGCTCAGGATCGCGGTCAACGAGGAATTGCTCGAGCTGCGCCGCCTTCTCGACTGTGCTCACCGGCTACTCTCTCCGGAGGGTGTGTTGTGCGTGATCTCGTTTCACTCGCTCGAGGACCGACTCGTCAAGCGGGCTTTTATGGAGCGGGAGCTGTGGAGCCGGCTGTTCTCCAAGCCGCGGCTGGCGAGCGCCGAGGAGAAGCAGCTGAACCCGCGCGCCAGGAGCGCCAAGCTGCGTGCGGCAAGGGCCAAGCCGACGAGCGGTGCGGCCAATGATGTCGAGCTCGCCGAGGAGGAGGCGGAGGAGTGATGAAACGTCCCGCCATCTTCCTGCTCTTGATGACCCTGGTAGCGGCAGCCGGGGTGGCCGCCTTCTCGGTTCACCTAGCTCTTCGCGGACGAGCCTTCGAGCTTGGCTACGAGCTTGGTCAGTCGCATTCGACGCTAGCCACGCTTCGAGAATCGAAGCGTGTGTTGGAGCTGGAACTCACGAGCTACAAGACACCCGAACGGGTGTCGTTGGTCGCACGGTCACTGCTCGGAA
This sequence comes from uncultured Polyangiaceae bacterium, assembly GCA_964396375.1. Classification (GTDB taxonomy): domain Bacteria; phylum Myxococcota_A; class Polyangia; order Polyangiales; family Polyangiaceae; genus FEN-1139. Next base: position 104,601 of record CAYNEY010000006.1, read on the forward strand.
TGCATCCACCCCCGCCGGACCGCATGCTCTCGGCTGGCCCAATGCCACAAACCGAGCAGAACCCTGCCAAGGTTGCCCTGCCTGAACTCGACGCCACAGCCAAGGAGGAGTCGAGCCTGTGACGCAGCCGGCGGTCGAACGCAATGAGCTCTTCGGCCCCCGCGGTCGCTTCATCCGCGTGCGGATGGGGATCATCTGTGGCCTATTGGCCCTCGGCATGGGACTGGTGGTTTCTGCTGGGTTCGACTTGATGATTGTCAACGGCGCCTCGTGGCGTGAACTCGCCGAACGCCAACGTGAGCGACGCCTGAACCTCCAACCGAAGCGGGGAACCCTGTATGATCGGAACGGCACGGCGCTGGCGGTCAGTGTCGAGGTGCCCAGCGTAAGCCTGGATGCCCTGGAGTTGCTCCGCGACGTGGCACCCGAGGAGCTGGCCCAGGTGGCGCGTGACGCCGCAACTCGTATTGCCGCGGCACTCGATCTCGATCCCGTGATGCTCGAGAAGCGCATCTTGGCCAAGCGTCGGTTCGCCTGGCTGAAGCGGAGGGTGAGCGCGGAAGAGGTGGAGAGCGTACGGCGCCTGGCCGCTCGCGGCGTGCCAGGACAGCGGCCGATTCGGGGCCTGAATATCGAGCCTGAAGGTCACCGGTACTATCCGCGTCGCGAGCTGGCCGGTTCGCTCTTGGGTTTCGTGGCTCCGGGTGGAGTCGGCAAGGACGGACTCGAGCTGGCGCTCAATCGGGACCTCGAGGGGCATCCGGAGCGTCTGGCAGGGTTGCGAGACCGCTCGAGTCGGCTGCTGTTCGCCGATGCCGTTGAGGACGACGCGGCGCTGGCCGGACACGACGTTACTTTGTCGATCGATCAGGGCGTACAACACGCGGCCGAGACAGAGCTGGCAGCGGCGGTGCGCACCTTCGAGGCTACCGGAGGTTCGGTGGTGGTTCTGGATCCGAAGACCGGAGAGCTGCTCGCTCTCGCGAGCTTCCCCTCGTACAATCCCAACGACTATGGTGTAAGTGCGGTCGAGTCACGGCGTGCCCGCTCACTCTCCGATGGATTCGAGCCCGGCTCGACCATGAAGATCTTCACGATCGCTGCAGCCCTGGCCGAGGGAGCGATCGCTCCCACCCAGCAGCTCTTCTGCGAGAAGGGCAGCATGAAGGTGGATAACGTCTCGATCCGAGACACCCATCCCGCCGAGTGGCTCTCGATCCCGAAAGTGCTCTCGCTGTCATCCAACATTTGCGCGGCGAAAATCGGCCTCGGTCTCGGCGGTGAGCGACTCTATGAGGCGTTTCGCCGGTTTGGTTTTGGGCAACGCACCACCCTCGATCTCCCCGGTGAGTCGTCCGGAACGCTCAGGCCAAGAGGTCGCTCCTGGGTCGATGTCGAGACCGCGGCGGCCTCGTTCGGACAGGGGATCAGCGTAACGACACTCCAGTTGGCACTGGCGACCGGGGCACTTGCGAATGGTGGTGAGCTGATGGAGCCCGTCTTGGTCCGTCGCGTTCAGACCGCTTCCGGTGATCTGGTGCGGATGGCGTCTCCCACGGTACGACGGCGCGTGGTGCCGAAAGCAGTAGCCCTCCAGCTCACCGACATGATGATTGGAGTGACCGAAGGTGAGGGGACGGGCGTGGAAGCCGCCATCGAAGGCTACCAAGTGGCAGGCAAGACAGCGACGGCCCAGAAGGCTGATTCTGCCACCGGGCGCTACTCCGAGGATCGCTACCTCGCGTCCTTCGTTGGCTTCGTGCCGGCGCGTGATCCTGCGGTGGTGATCGCGGTGGTGATTGACGAACCCCGCATCGAGCACGCGGGTGGTGTGGTGGCGGCTCCGGTGTTCCGGCGGGTGGCGCAGATGGCGCTCGAGTACCGCGGCTTGGTTCCACGCGGGACCAAACCGGCGAATCTTGCGGCGATCGGTGCCCGACCAGATCCCGGGCGGCGCACCGCTCAGCTGTTGCGGTCGCTTGCTGGAGCAGCCGACGTGCAAGAATTGGCCGCCGTGAAAGCAGTGGAATCAGGAGGGGTACGGGTCCCCGACATGATTGGGTGGCCGATGCGTCGCGTTGTGGATAGGACCCACACCCTTGGGCTGGTTCCAGAGATCTACGGATCGGGAACCCTACTGCGACAAGAGCCCGCGCCCGGCGAACAGTCTCCGCCCGGTCAACCGCTACGCCTCTTCTTCGAGCCAGCCTCATGAGCCACGACGCATCTCTCTCGTCTTCTTCCGGCATCACGCTGTCCACACTCGCGCTCGAGCTTGGTCGTTTTGGACCGCGTCTCGTGGGAGAGGGAACAGTGCTGGTCACCGACGTGGTAGAGGATTCACGGCGCGTGCACCCAGGCGCGCTGTTCGTCGCTCGCGCAGGGGCTAAGACCTCGGCCCAGGCCTTCGTGGGTGAGGCAGTGTCACGAGGTGCGAGCGCGCTTCTGGTCGAGGCGGGGACCCGTGATCTGTTCGCGGTTTCACTGCCGATCCTGGAATTGCCCAGTCTGCGCGAGAACCTCGGGCATGTTGCCGAGCTGGTATTCGGACGGCCGTCCACGCAGCTCTCCGTAACTGGGATCACCGGCACCAACGGGAAGACCACCGTGTCGTTCTTGGTCGAGCACGCGTTGTTGGCCGCGGGTCGGCGGCCGGGTCGGCTGGGCACGCTCGGTAGCTCGTTTCGAGGTGAGGAGCGCGAAGGGCAACTCACCACGCCGCAGGCCGACGAAATCTCGCGATTTCTGGCCGAAGTGAGGCGCGGTGCCGGGACGCACGTGGTGATGGAAGTCTCGAGTCACGCACTGGCTCAGCGCAGGGTGGCGGGTCTCTCCTTCGATGTGGCGGCATTCACCAACCTGACCCAAGACCACTTGGATTTCCACCACACCATGGAGGCTTACGAGGCAGCCAAGCGCCTCCTCTTCACCGAGTACCAGCCGCGCGTCTCAGTCATCAACGTACGGGACGAGGCAGGGGATCGATTTGCCGCAACCGCACGGTCCTCACGCGTGATCCGAGTCGGAACGCCTGATGCCGAGGTGCGGCCCGTCGATGTCGTGCTGGATGCTCGTGGTCTGTGTGGGGAGGTGCAGGTCGCGGGACGTCGCATCGAGCTCATTACGCGCCTGGTGGGTGAACACAACCTTGAGAATGTGCTCATCGCCCTCGGGATCCTGGAGGGACTCGAGATCGACTTGACGCGGGCGGTGGAGGGCTGGCGTAACTTCGCCGTGCCGGGGCGCCTCGAACGCTGCGATGGCGAGCACGACGACATCATCGTCTTGGTTGACTACGCCCACACTCCGGATGCCCTAGTCCGCGCACTCACTGCTAGTCGTCGTCTGACCCAAGGTCGAGTACACTGCGTGTTTGGGTGTGGTGGGGATCGTGATCCGACCAAGCGGGCTAAGATGGGGCGCGCCGTGGCGAGATTGGCTGACGAGATCATCGTGACCAACGATAACCCCCGAACCGAGGCACCAGAGGCGATCGCAGCGGCAATTGTGCAAGGTTTGGACGAGCAGTCGGCACGCTATCAGGTCCTTTTGGACCGCTCGCGCGCGATTCGCGAGGCGATCCTGGCGGCTGGCGCTGGAGACGTGGTTCTGCTCGCAGGCAAGGGGCACGAGCCCTATCAGATCATCGGAACTACCAAGCATGTTTTCGATGACCGAGCAGAGGCCCGGCGGTCACTTGCGGCACGGCGGGAGCGTTGAGCTCATGGCAACTCCCATTCCTTCCAATCGCGTCATCTTCCAACCGGAGGAGTTGGCCAGAGCAGCTCAGGGCAGGTGGCTTTCACCCATGCGTGGACCAGCATGCGGGGTGACTACGGATTCGCGCAAAGACGTGCGCGATCACGTTTTCGTGGCTCTCCGTGGCGAACGATTTGATGGTCATCTCTTCGCGAGTGACGTGGCGCGCCGTGGTGCCGCAGCCCTGATCGTCGAGGATGTGCTGGACCTCCCGGCAGGTGTCGGGGTGCTTCAGGTCAGCTCCTCGCTCGAGGCCTTGGGTCGACTGGGGGAGTTCCATCGACAGCGCTGGGGAGGGCGGTTGGTGACGATCGCCGGCTCGGCCGGGAAGACCACCACGCGTGTCGCGACTGAAGCCTTGGCACGCGCGCTCGCACCTGGTCGCATTCACGCCACGCCGGGCAATCTGAACAACCTGATCGGCGTTCCGATGACGCTGCTCGGGCTCTTGCCCGAGCACGAACTTGCGGTGATCGAGATCGGAACCAATGCGCCAGGTGAGATCGCTCGGCTCACGCAGATGTGTGCTCCTGACTACACCATCATGACCTGCCTTGGGCTCGAACACTCGCTGTTGCTCGGGGACATTGACGGGGTAGTTGCTGAGGAATCGCAGGCGTTTGCGGGCATGGGTGAGAAGGGTGTGGCGATTGGTCACGCTGACGATCCACGGATTGCTCGGCTGCTCAGTACCGTCACTCCCCGAGCGACTCGAAGCTATGGGACCAGTCTCGAGCACGACTACTGTCTGGTGGAGCGGCGCATGGTCGGCGAGGGCGTGATGCTCCTTCGGTTGGTCCGCCACGAGCGGATGGGTGGTGGCTCGCTCAGCATCGAGACTCGTCTGGTCGGACAGCCTGGTGCCCTGGCCGCATTGGCTGGGCTGGCTTTGGTCGAGACCTGGCAAGGACGACATCTCGAGCAGGGTGAGCTCGAGGGCGCGCTCTCTGCAAGAGAGCTCGGAGAGGCTGGCCGTTTGGTGCTGCATCGGGGTGTTCATGGGGGCGTCGTCATCGATGACTGCTACAACGCGAACCCAGCCAGCATGGTAAGCTCTATCAATTATGCGCACGAGGTCGCCTCCCGCGATGAGGTTCCGCTCGTGCTGGTCCTCGGGGACATGTTGGAGCTCGGTGAACCAAGTACCGTCGAGCACACCCGTCTGGCGGAGAAGCTTGGCAAGGTGGCAACGGTCGTGACCGTGGGAGTCGAGATGCGCAATCTGGAGCTTCGGGCCCGCGAGCTCGGTTACACCGTTTTGGGCTTCGAGGAGGCGAGCGCTGCAGCTCGAGCGGTTGAAGCGCTGGTGCCCAAGCGGGCCGTGGTGTTGGTCAAAGGCTCGCGGGGAATGCGTATGGAGGGCATCGTTACGCAACTCACCGAGCAGAAGGAGGTGGCCGGGTGATCTACGATCTCCTCTATCCGCTCAGCACGCAGTTTGGTTGGGCCAGCGTGCTCAACGTGCTCCGTTACCTCCCATTTCGTCTGATCATGGCGACCATCACCGCCATGCTGATCTCGTTCTTCGTGGCACCTTGGTTCATCCGCACCCTGCGAGGAAAGCAGATAAGCCAGATCATCCGCGAGGAGAACCCCGAGGGTCACAAGAAGAAGGCCGGGACACCCACCATGGGCGGCGCGCTGATCTTGCTCAGCGTGCTCCTTCCAACGCTGCTCTGGGCAGACGTGAAGAACGTCTTCGTGCTGGCGACCACCGCGGTGACAGCAGGATACGGCGCGATCGGTTTCATCGACGATCGCCTGAAGATCGTCGGCAAGAACACCCAAGGCCTGCCGGGCCGCATGAAGTTGGTGGGGCAGTTTCTGATCGCCGGGGGAGCGCTCGGCTATCTGTTCGTCTCCGAGCGTGGCCTCCCGGCGACCTGGCTCGAGATGCGCTACCGTCTCAGCATCCCCTTCGTCGCGTTCGACAAGCACCCAATTGAACTGCCGGTCTGGCTTTATCTGTGCTTCGCGTTGCTGGTGGTGGTGGCCATGAGCAACGCAGTCAACTTGACCGACGGCCTGGATGGTTTGGCGATCGGTCCGGTGATGATCAACGCCGGTGCCTACATGGTGTGGGCGTATGTCGCGGGCAGTGTACTATTTGGGCGTCACCTGGCCGACTATCTCGACATCGCGGGCATCACTGAGATGGGTGAGCTCAGCATCTTTGCCGCTTCAGTGATCGGCGCGGGCACTGGGTTTTTGTGGTATAATACCTATCCGGCTCAGGTGTTCATGGGTGATGTCGGCTCGCTCTCGCTGGGTGGGGGGTTGGGTATGCTGGCCGTTCTTACCAAGAACGAGCTGTTGAGCCTCATCCTCGGCGGCCTGTTCGTGATCGAGATGCTGAGCGTCGTCACCCAGGTGGTGAGCTTTCGGCTGTTCAAGCGCCGTGTGTTCCTGATGGCCCCTATCCACCATCACTTCGAGAAGAAGGGATGGCCAGAGCCACGCATCATCGTAAGGTTCTGGATCATCTCCGTGCTGTTGGCTTTGGTCAGCCTCTCATCGCTCAAGCTGAGGTAGCCATGAATCTCGAGAATCAGCGCGCATTGGTGGTTGGCCTGGGCAAGAGTGGGCTTGCCGCGGTTCGGCTGCTCTTGGCGCGCGGCGCGCTGGTCACGGGTACCGATGCGGCGTCCAGGGAGCGGCTGCCCGAGGAGCTGAACCGACTCTCCATACCGCTCGTGCTCGGTGGCCATGCAGCGATCGACTTCAATCAGTTCGATCTGGTGGTGGTTTCGCCAGGTGTCCCTCCGTTCCAGGAACTCGAAATTGCTCAGCAACACGGCGTGCGCGTGATAGGAGAGCTCGAACTGGCTTGGCGGTTCTGCGACGCGCCGGTGGTGGCGGTGGGAGGCACCAACGGCAAGAGCACTGTGACCACCCTGATCGGGGAGATTTTCACGAGAAGTGGCTTGAAGTGTTTTCTGGGAGGCAACCTCGGAACGCCCCTCTCGGAGGCGGTGGGGCGGCACTTCGATGTCTTGGTGGTCGAGGTCTCGAGTTTCCAATTGGAGCGAGTCGAGAGCTTTAGGCCGCATGTGGCGGTGCTGCTCAACATCACCGACGACCATCTGGACCGCTATCCAGGCTTTGTCGAGTATGCAGCTGCCAAGGGCAATTGTTTCGCGAAGCAGACACCGGCCGATTTGGCCATCATCCCGTTTGGTGACCAGGTGTGCGCGGCGCAGGCAGCCCGAGGAGAGGCCCGGGTGCTCTGCTTCGGTGCTGGGGGAGAGGTCCGCATCGAAGGTCGGTCGGTGATTGAAGAGGCGACGCAGACTCGCTTCTCGCTGGAGGGGTCACGGCTGTTCGGTCGGCACAATCTCCTCAACGCCGCGGCGGCCGTGGCCGCAACGCGGGCGCTCGGTGCAGCGCCGGTAGCCATCCAGCAGGCGTTGGTCGAGTTCGCGCCACTCCCACATCGAATGGCTTACGTGGCGAGTGTCGAGGGTGTCAGGTACTACGACGATTCGAAGGGCACCAACGTAGGGGCGGCGGTCACCGCCCTGCTTGGACTCGAGGAGCGCGCCGGTGTGTTGATTGCAGGAGGCCGAGACAAGCTCGGTTCCTACGCGCCACTGGTCTTTGCCTTGCGCAGTCGCGGGAGGGGACTGGTGGTGCTCGGGGAGGCGGCTCAGACCATCGCGGCTGCCGTAGGCACAGTGGTTCCTGTCGAGCGGGCGCGTGACATGATTGAGGCCGTGCGTCTGGCCCACGCCATGGCGCAGCCGTCCGATGCCGTTCTATTGAGCCCGGCCTGCTCGAGCTTCGACATGTACTCGGGGTACGCGGAGCGTGGTGAGCGCTTCGTCGAGGCCGTGATGTCGCTGGCCGAAGAGCGGAGGAGTCGATGTTGACCAGGTGGTGGAGAGTTCGCAATCGGCACGGCAACGCGCGGGTGGTTCAGAACCCGGTCGATGTCGTGTTGGCATCCATCGCCGTCCTTCTGGTGGCGTTCGGGATCGTGATGGTCTACAGCGCGAGCGTCATCGAATCGACCATCGGCTTCGGTGACCCGCAACACTACGTGAAAAAGCAGGTGCTCTACGGGGCATTGTCGCTGGTCGCGATGCTGGTGGCGGCGCGCTTCGATTACCACCGAATTCGCCCCTTCACCTATCCGTTGCTGGGTCTGGTTACGGTGCTTTTGGTTTTGAGCGTGGCTGGATTGGGCCACACAGGGGGAGGTGCGACGCGATGGCTCCGCCTGGGGCCGGTCCACATCCAGCCCTCAGAGTTGGCCAAACTGTCGTTGGTTCTGTGGCTCGCCTATTCGCTCGCGAAGAAGCGTGAACGAGTCAAGACGTTCTCGGTCGGCATGCTTCCCCATCTCTTGTTGGCTGGCGCTCTCATGCTGCTTTGCCTGAAGCAACCTGACTTCGGAGGGGCCGTGGTGCTGTTATTGCTCACCTTCACGCTTCTGTTCGTGGCAGGGGCGCGGCTCGGCTATCTGCTCGGAGTGGGGATCCTCGGGGCGCTCGTAGCTGTTTGGTTGGTTCGATTCACGGCCTATCGCTGGGATCGGATGCAGGCGTGGTTCAGCATGAGCGAGCATCGCCACGATCTGGCCTACCAACCCTTCCAATCAGTGATGAGCTTCGGGTCTGGTCAATGGACCGGGCTTGGTCTCGGGCGTGGCCTCCAGGTCCTGTACCTGCCGGAGGCCCACACTGACTTCATCTCTGCGATTGTTGGCGAGGAGTTGGGATTTGTCGGGGTGCTCGCGCTGATTGGCGCCTATCTCATCATCGTCGTACGAGGTGTACGTGCCGCGCTCCGGGCCTCGGATGACTATGGAGCGTACATCGCGTTCGGCATCGCGGTGCTGTTTGGGGTTCAAGCGCTGGTCAACCTGGCGGTGGCCATGTCCATGTTGCCCACCAAGGGGTTGACTCTGCCGCTCGTGTCCTACGGTGGCTCGTCACTGATGGTGAACGCGGTGGCCATGGGGATCCTCCTCAACGTGTCGCGGGCGCACGGTGCTTCGCCGAGTGCAGATCGAGCAGACAGAAAAGTTCCCGAGGCCAGCGCGGCAATCCTCGGTCATGCCGACTTCGGAGCGGATGAACCGAGCGGTGCAACTGGAGTGCCCTCATGACTACGGTGATGCTGGCCGGTGGTGGGAGCGGCGGCCATATCTATCCGCTGATCGCCATTGCTGACGCGCTCTGTCGGCTGGCACCGTCGCTTCAGCTGGTGTTCGTGGGTACCGAGAAGGGCTATGAGAAATCCCTGGTGCCCGCCCGGGGCTACCAACTGGTGATGACGCCGGTCCGGCCGCTCCGTGGTGTCGGGTGGTGGGGAACGGTGAGAGGGGCTAGCTCTGCGGCGCACTCGCTTTGGGTGTGTCGGAGGTTGCTTCGAGCGCACCGGCCACGGGCGGTCGTTACCGTGGGTGGCTACGCCGCCGGTCCGATTTCGCTGGCCGCATTTCTAGGCAATATCCCGGTTTTTCTCCTCGAGCCGAACGCTGTGATGGGACTTGCGAATCGGCTCATCGCCCCGCTCGCAACGCGAGGTTACACCGCGTTTGCGAGCCCTGAACGGCATTTCCGAGCGGGGCGAGTGCGCCGGCTTGGTCTCCCGCTCCGGCCCGGGTTCTCGCAGGTTCCGTATGCCATCGATCCCGGCTCTCCTCGGCTGCTGGTGCTGGGGGGGAGTCAGGGCGCGCGTTCGCTCAACCTGGCGGTGCCCAAAGCGGTGGCGCAGTTGAGGCGTCGAGTGAGCGTGACTCACCAGACCGGGCATGAGCACGCAGCAGAGGTAAAAGAGAGTGCCCGCATGCTCGGGCTCACGGACTACCAGGTCTGCCCCTATATCGACGACATGCCGCGGTCACTGGCCGCCACAGATCTGGTCATCAGCCGCTCTGGTGCCGGCGCGGTCAGCGAGATCTGTGCCATCGGACGGCCCAGTGTCCTGGTTCCCTTTCCTTACGCGGCGGGTGATCATCAGACCAAGAACGCCCGGGAGATCGCCGAGGCTGGCGCGGCCGTGCTCGTACCGAACTCGGAGCAGCTCGCTTCTTCGTTGACGGGGACGCTGGAACGGCTGCTCGCGGATCCCGTCTTGCTAGAGCAGATGGCGAGTGCGGCCGTACGCCTCGGGCGATCGAATGCGGCTTCGGAGGTGGCGCGGGATCTCCTTCAGGCTGCCCAGCTCATGGATGCGTCGCCCACCTTTGCCCGCCGAACGACCAATAGTGATGCAAACCTGGAGGATGTGTGATGTTTCGTGGTCGGGTTCGCAGAGTGCATTTCGTTGGGATCGGTGGCATCGGCATGAGCGGGCTTGCGGAGATCCTCCGTACTCTGCGCTTCGAAGTGTCAGGTTCCGACCTGCGTGAAGGAGACACGACTCGGCATCTGGCTCGCTTGGGAGTGCGCATCGCTCTCGGGCATCGCTCCGAGAATGTGGTGGGTGCGGACGTGGTGGTGTACTCGAGCGCCATCGATCCGAAAAATCCGGAGATCGCCCAGGCGCGCTGTCTGCAGATCCCGGTCATTCCTCGTGCCGAGATGCTGGCGGAGCTGATGCGTGTCAAGTACGGCGTGGCCATCGCCGGTTCCCACGGCAAGACCACCACCACCTCCCTGGTCGCGACCATCCTGAGCGCGGCGGGTTTCGATCCGACGGTGGTGGTGGGGGGAAGAATGGCCGCACTCGGGACCAATGCCCGCCTTGGTGAGGGTGACCTGCTGGTGGCCGAAGCCGATGAGAGCGACGGTTCGTTTCTGCGTCTCAGTCCCACCATTGCGGTGGTGACGAACATCGATCCCGAGCATCTCGACCACTATCAGACCCATGAGCGGCTCAAAGATGCCTTCGTCGAGTTCCTGGAGAAAGTGCCGTTCTACGGGCTTTCGGTGCTGTGTCTGGACCATCCTCACGTTCAGGATCTGCTCCCGCGCATCCAGCGTCGGGTGGTCACCTACGGGCTTTCGCCGCAGGCGGACTACTCGGCCCGCAGCATTGAGTGTGAGGGAACTTCCATGCGCTTCGTGGGCTATCGGCGCGGGGAATCGATCGGCTCGTTTGTGGTGCGCATGCCCGGGCAACACAACGTCCAGAACACCCTGGCCGCCATCGCCGTGGCGGACGAATTGGAGGTGCCCTGGGACGTGCTCCGTGACGCGTTGTCGACCTTCCACGGCGTAGCGCGTCGTTTCACCGTGTTCGATGTGGTGGACGAAGTGACACTGATCGACGACTACGGGCATCATCCGGAGGAGGTTCGAGCAACGCTAGCGGCGGCGCGGCGGGCATTCCGAGGCCGTGTCCTGGTGGCCTTCCAACCGCACCGCTACAGTCGCACCCAGCTTCTGTTCGAGGATTTCACCCGTGCCTTCAATGACGCGGATCACGCCTGGGTCACCGACGTCTACGCGGCGGGGGAGCGCCCTCTCCCCGGGGCAACCGGTGAGCATCTGGCCCGTGGGATGGCCGAGCATGGCCATCACCATTGCGAGTATGTGGCCGACCGGGCTGTGCTCGCCAGGAAGTTGGCCGCGGAGGCCAAACCCGGTGATGTCGTGATTGCCCTCGGCGCTGGTGACATCAACCGGATTCTGCCGGACGTGCGCGACCTGCTCGGGGCACGTCACCGCAGCTCTGCCCCCTTTCCCGCGTCGTGAATAGCCGAACCCCCAACCATCGTCGACCTCAGGTGCGACCTCGCGATCGCCTCGACACATCCGACGGTGACTTGGGCTCGCCGTTGCCCGGTGTGGTCACTGAGTGTCCGGTGGGCTCGGATGCCGAGGTGCCAAAAGGGCGGGCTCGGCTGGCCGTGACGCTACGCGCGGTCGGGGCGCTTCTGTTTGTGGTGGGGATGGCGATGCTGGTTGGCTTCGGCGCTTACCGTTACGCGCTCGAATCGCCGCGATTTGCCCTGCGTCGGATCACGATCGAGGGGGCGTCGCGATCGAGCCATGCCGAGTTGGTCGAGCGCGCCAAGCTGCGATTGGGGGAAAACCTCATCGCACTTGACACGCGCGCGGCTGAGCGTCGACTGCTGGCGGATCCCTGGGCCCTGGGAGTGAAGATCGAGCGTCGACTGCCAGCAACCCTCGCCATTTCGCTCATCGAGCACGAGGCGGGAGCGCTGGCGCTGCTCGGTGGTCAATTGCTGGTTGTGGATCGGGCGGGTGTGCCATTTATGCTTCACCGCCCTCCAGACAAGCTCGATTTACCAGTGATCACCGGCGCCTGCCTCAATCTGGACTGTCCACGCGAGATCCTCGAGGCCCGGATCCGCGATGGTATGCAGGTCATTCGGCACTACGAGCGGACCAACCTGGCCCGTCAGCTGCCGATTGAGGAGGTGCATATCGAGCCCGGTGGTGAGATCACCATCTCGGTCGGTCGGCTCGGTACCAGACTGCACCTCGGGGCAGGCCCATGGGCGAAGAAGCTGGCGATGGCGGAGCGAGTATTGGGTCGGCTCCGTGGGAAGAAATCGGAGCTAGCCGAGGCCGTATTTCTGGACAACCAAACCCACCCGGAGCGAGTGGTGGTGCGGTTGCGCTAGCCTGTGATCGAAACTTGGCCCCACGATGTGGAGCATGGCAGCGTCCAGGAGGCTTCTGACCCACGGGGGGCGTGGCCCAAAAAACCTCCACGATTTCGATGTGATATGACCAAACTCAGCCTCTACTCTCCCGAAATCGTCGTCGGTCTCGATCTGGGCAGCACCAAGGTGACTGCGGTCGTCGGTGAAGTCGACAACGATGGGATCGAGATCCTTGGCGTTGGCAACGCGACGTGTCGGGGGCTTCGCAAAGGCGTGGTTGCCAACATCGAGTGGACCGTTCGTGCCATCAAGGAGGCGGTCGAAACCGCGCAGACCATGGCGGGCGTGGATATCACCACCGTCTATGCGGGAATCTCCGGGAGCCACGTGCGGAGTCAGTTGTCGCACGGCATCTGTGCCACCTCCGGGCGCGAAGTCCGACGAGCCGATCTCGATCGGGTCCTCGAAGGAGCGCGCGCCGTGCCGGTCGACGTCGACCGGATGATCCTCCACGCTCTGCCGAGGGAGTATATCGTGGATAACCTCGACGGAATCCGCGATCCAATTGGCATCAGCGGGGTTCGCCTCCAGGCCTCCGTCAATCTGATCACGGCTGCGACCACCTGCGTCCAGAATGTGCTGCGTTGCATCGAGCGCTGCGATCTTACTGTGGCAGAGGTGGCACTGACGCCGCTTGCGAGCGCCGAAGCGGTGCTGAGCGAGGACGAGAAGGAGATCGGCGTCGCTGTGATCGACATCGGAGGCGGGACCACCGATGTGGTCCTGTTCGCAGATGGCTGCATCTCGTACGTGGGGGTAATCCCGGCGGGAGGACACAACGTGACTACCGATATCGCTGCCGGCCTGCGTACTCCGGTGGCGGAGGCGGAGCGCCTCAAGCGCAACTCTGGATGTGCCCTCGGGCGCATGATCGCTGACGATGAGGAGATCGATGTTCCTGGAGTGGGTGGACAATCGGCACGGCGGGTGCCTCGACGTGTCTTGAGCGATATCGTCGAGCCGCGAGTTGAGGAGATCTTCGCGGTGGCGCGGCAGCGTATGGAGGAAACTGGGCTCATCGAGCAGATCAACGCCGGTTGTGTGCTGACGGGTGGAGCGGCCCTGATGGAAGGCATGGTCGAGTGCGCTCAGGAAATCCTGGGTATGCCGGTGCGGCTCGGCTTCCCGGTGGGCGTTGAGGGGATGCACCAGTTGGTGCAGGGTCCGCAGTATGCGGCTGGTGTTGGTCTGGTGCGGTTCGGTGCGGAGCAGCTCCGCGAGGCTCGGAATCGCGAGCAACAGCCGGAGCCGGTGTTGGCTGAGGCGCCGCCGATGGCTCAGCCCAAATCCGGGGGATTCTTGAATTGGATTCGCTCGGCGTTCTGAGCGCTCAGGCGCCCAACACGACACGCGAAGTGCGCGCAGACGGACGACACAAGGAACTTTCAGCATAAACTACACAGTGCACCGAAGAGACGCGAACCGAAAACGTGGCACAGGCAGCCATGGTTCGTGGCTACCAGGTGATAGGTGGCCCCATCCGGGCCGGCTCGGGAGGACAGCGACATGAATTTCTCGATCGAATTCGCAGATGAGGCGCCCCAGCACCAGGCTCGCATCAAGGTGATCGGCGTAGGTGGCGCGGGCGGTAACGCCGTCAATACGATGATCAACTTCGGGCTCGAAGGGGTCGAGTTCATTTCCATCAATACCGATGTGCAGGCGCTGAACGGGAACGCGGCGGTCGAGAAGATTGGAATCGGTTCCGCGGTGACTCGTGGTTTGGGTGCAGGCGCCGACCCGGAACGTGGTCGCAAGGCAGCGCTGGAGGACGTTACTCGACTCAAGGAGGTGATCGCGGGCGCCGACATGGTGTTCGTCACTGCCGGCATGGGTGGGGGAACAGGAACAGGGGCAGCGCCGGTGGTGGCCCAGCTGGCGCGCGAAGAGGGTGCACTGACCGTTGGCGTGGTGACCAAGCCCTTCGTGTTCGAGGGGCGTCAGCGTCAGCGTCGTGCCGACCAGGGAATTGCGATGCTCTCGGAGCATGTAGACACTCTGATCACGATTCCGAACGAGAAGCTCCTCACCTTCTCGAACGAGGATCTCTCTTTCCTTGAAGCCTTCCGCAAGGCAGATGAGGTGCTTTACCAGGCGGTGCGTGGGATCAGCGATCTCATCACGGGTGGGGGTGTGGTAAACGTCGATTTCGCAGACGTGAAGACCATCATGTCGAACATGGGTCGCGCACTCATGGGCACTGGGATGGCCAAGGGCGAGGGTCGCGCGAAGCTGGCGGCTCAGCAGGCCATCCAATCCCCGTTGCTCGACAACATCTCGGTGCAGGGCGCTACGGGGATACTGATCAACGTGGTAGGCAGCGCCGAGATGCGTATGCGCGAGATCCACGAAGCGGTGGCGATGGTTCAGGAGCAGGCCCATGAGGATGCCAACATCATCTTCGGCGCGAGTGTCGAGGAGAACATGGCGGATGCCATCAAGGTGACAGTGATCGCGACCGGCTTCGATGGCGCTTCGGCGGGGGACGTGCAGGCCGAGTTCGCGCGTGCTCAGACGGGGTCTCAGGCCACGGTGGTGGCGCCGAGCTACGCCCCGCGGGCGCTCGAGCGCACCCCGCTTTCCCGCGAATCGCTGGTGCCCACCGTGCCGCGGCGTCAGCTCGCGAGCAGCAGTGGCTCGGGGGCTCCGGTGGCGATGGCTCGGGAGTTCGCTGCCCCCGCCGCGCAGAGAGCCAACAACTTTCCCGTATCGGACGTCGAGCACGAGTGGGACATCCCGACATTCCAGCGTCGACAAGGGACTCTCTGAACGCTTGGCCCGACATGGAGTGTGGCAGGCTGGCCAGACGAGGCTCCCTGCCGCACCTATGCCTTGTGCATGGGGTGGCATTCGCCGGCAGATAGAACGGGGACGGAGTCCGGGCGCCTGTGTCGCGGGACGTGCTAGGAGGAGGGCCTCGGTTCCCTTCCGCGAATACGCTTCTCCGTTTCTGGATGCGCGTCTCGCTGTCACCAGGTGTCGGTTTGCCATTTCCGCTCCGCCAACTCTCGCTGCTCCTGTCAGATCGAGTGGGTCATCGAGGACGCGTTGCGTGCGGGGGTAACCGGGAGATCTGGCTTCTGGTGACGGTGGTCGCGGTGGCCTGCCATCTTGGATACCACGCGCATGGTATTTGGAGTGGTCAGTTCCAGAACCTGGATGTGGCGGGGATTGTCTACAACGCCCGGCTTCTTCTGAGTGGCCGAGTCCCCTATGTCGACTCGGTCGAGATCAAACCTCCTGGTGCATTTTTGATCGTGGCTCCGTGGTTGGCCTGGGCGGGTCTGCGCGGTGTGTGGGTGTTCTCTGTGCTGTGGGGGGCTGCGACATCGCTGGCTTGTGGTGCGCTCGGCGCGCTGTGTTGGGGCCGTCGACACGGTCCGCGGATAGCCATCCTGCACGCTGCAGGTGCCGCGCTCGCCGCTGACGGTGACATCAACTACTCGTTTTGGATGACGCTCCCCTTCGTGTTGTCCAGCATCGCCGTGGTGGTGGCGACGCGCGCCCTCGGATCCGTGAGGCACACGGCCGCCTGGGCCGCCGCCGGCGGGTTTGGAACCTTGGCGCTCTTGGTTCGCCCCTCCGCAGTAACGCTGGTGGGGCTGTTCGTGGCAGGGTTAGTGTTCACGCCGCGGGCACGGTCGATGCGCGGGCTGGGCGAGCTCTTTCTCGGTGGATTGGCAGGAGGGTTGCTGGTTGCTGGTGCGATTGCGCTGCCGATGATCATCAATGGCGATTTGTCGGCGATGGTAAACGGCTATTTGTCGGTGCGTCAGTACGCCAATGATTCGGTGGCAGCGATTGTGAGTGGTGCCGGAGGACGTTGGCCAGCGACGCTGAACGGGCTCAGGTGCCTTCCCGACCAACTCCCGGCAGTTCATCTCCTCCTTGCGTTTGGTTTGGTGCCTACTGGTCTCCGGAATCGCGAGGATGCGCGCGTTGCGGCACCCTGGGCAGCCTGGGTCTTCGGGGCCATCTGCTTGGTCAGCGTCAGCCTGACGCTCCGCTTCTTCACCCACGACAATGCACCATTGTGGTGTGGTTTCGCTCTCTTGATCATGCGACCCAACGGTTTTGTCGCAGTCGTGCTCGACCGGCTTCCCTCGCGCATGCCCTGGGCGCTTGCGATCTCAGCCTCGCTCGGTCTGCTCGCCGTGCAGAGCGGTTGGCAACGCCTGCGCTGGTTGCAGGGCTACATGCACGACAGTGATCGGCAGGTGGCGGCGATCTGCGCGGACGCAGCGCCGTTGCTCGCGGCGAGCGATTCGGTGTTGAGCTGGGGGTGGACAGCCTGGGGAGTCTACGAGCATTGTCAACGGTGGGCACCGGGCCCGGTTTACAAAGACTTGACCACCGTGACGACGCCCAACACCAACACCTGCAATCGTGGCTACGATCCACCGCGCTTCAAGCCGGGTCCCCTCGCTGACCGTTACCTGGCCGATGTGATCGGACACCGTCCCGGTTTGATTGTGCTCTCCGACTACTATCAGGGACTCGGTGGAGACCCCCTCAATGAATGGGGGGAGCTGCGTCGCGTCTTCGACGCCGAGTACGCGGAGTTTCAACGGCGACCCGGATTTCGCGCGCTGCTGCGGCGAGATCTTCGCCCTTCTCCCCCACGCTGATGCGCGGGGAGAGACCGAATGCTAGCGGGTTCGGCTCTTGGTTTGCCGTCGCGTGTACCAAGAGGTACCGGCAGCAACGAATAGTGAGAAGAGTGCTGCTGGTCCGGCATAGGCGGCGTGCAGGTGACCGGCGGGGGCGCGCAGCACCGCTGACTCGACCAGGCCAATCAGCAAGATGAGCAGCCCGTGCACCGAGAGTCCTACAATCAGACTCGTCCGTGCACGGCGAGCCAAGGCGAGACTGGTCACTGTGTTGCCCCACACGCGCTGATCGAGGTAGCGGATCCAGAGTGCGAGCGGGGTCAGCATGCCCAGCAAGACCGCGAGCAGCGTGAGAAGTGCCTCGGAGTGCGTGAGCCGTCCGGTCATCCCGCGGCTGTAGCGGAGTAGCTCGGTGACGGTGGTCACGAGGATGGCGATGATCCACAGAAATCCGAAGGCGGTCACCACGACAAGGATCGGGCGGGCCCGGCGGATCTCGCGCTCCGTCTGCCGAGCGTACTCCGTCTTTACCGCCTTGTCGCGAGAACTCGAGGACTTCTGTGCGGCTTGGATAGCGGCTGGCGGAATCGAAGGAACCGGCCCCTCCAGGGGATCGGTGGGGCCGTCGAGTTGAGCGAGTTCTGCCTCCAACTCCGCCATGGTGGTGTGTCGCTCGGACGGATCGCGCGCCATCGCGCGCTGAATGAGGAGCTCAAGGGGTTCCGGCACGTCTGGATTATGTGCTCGAGGGCGGAGGGGATCCTCGGTTAGTACCTGAGTGAGGACCATCGCTCCATCATCGCCATCGTAGGGCTTGTGACCGGTCACGGCGCGGTACAGGATCCCTCCGAGCGCGTAGATATCGGTGCGATGGTCCACGTCCTCACCGCGGGCTTGCTCGGGCGACATGTAAGACGGAGTTCCCATGACCATCCCGGTGCGCGTGAGCTTCGCGGAACCGTGGTCTTGCTTGGAAATCCCGAAGTCGATCACCTTGACCTTGGGGGCCGCCAAATCACCAACCAAGAAAACGTTCTCGGGCTTCATGTCCCGATGCACGATGCCCTGGGCGTGGGCGGCTCCGAGTGCTCGACAGAGCTGGCGCACGATTCGGATCGCTGCGGGCAGTGGCAGCACTCCGAGCCGATCGAGGAGCGCTCCCAGCTCCTCCCCGTCGAGGTATTCGGATACGATGAAGGGACGACCGTCTGGGAGATGCTGCACATCCACCACATCCACCACATTGGGATGGGCAATCGTGCTCGCAGACTCGGCTTCACGCTCGAAGCGTGCGAGTACGTCCAAGTGGCGCGCCAGCTCGTCGTGCAGCACCTTGACCGCGAACCGCTTGTTGGTCAGCCTTGTGTGTCGCGCTTCGTAGACTCGCCCCATGCCGCCCTCTCCCAGCACGCGCGTGAGGTGATAGGAGCCTCCCACCACCGCGCCAAGCAAGGGATCCTCGTCAGTGACTTCTTCGAGAAGGGTCGCGTCTCGTGGGCAGACCCTGAAGTCCTTGGGGTAGCGGGCGCGGCATTCGGGGCAGCGCTTCGCGAGTGGACCCTGGGAAGCCGTCTCGCGGATAGAACTCCGAGGCATATGGATCGACTCGGAGGAGCTGGCTATGAACGTCTCCGCACGGCTCAACGCCTCGGTATCGCTCGTCGCAGGGGACGGAGGCGTGGTGTCGGGCAGTCCGGGCTTCGAGACCATCGGCCCCGAACACTAGCGCTTGGGTGCACCCACGGCGATGGGAAGTCGCGCCCGGTTCGCGGGCCAATCCAGAGGATCGCTTCCGCATTCTCCGACAGGGCCTCGGGGTGATATACGAAGGACTGTTGCGAGGATTTGACCATGATTGACGACGTGATCAAGGAGCTCAGGGATTCGGCTCAGAAGGCGCAGGACGCGCTCAAGCGTGATTTCAGTCGCCTCCGAACTGGCCGCGCTCATGCCGGTATGCTCGACGGCATTCGAGTAGACTACTACGGCCAGATGACGCCGATTGCGCAGATGGCTACCGTGAGCGTGCCCGAGCCCCGCCTCCTCACGGTGAAGTTATGGGACAAGTCGAAGGTGCAGGCACTCGACAAGGCGATTCGGGAAAGTGATCTAGGTCTGAATCCTCAGGTTGACGGAGATCTCTTGCGCATTCCAATCCCACCGCTCAGCGAGCAGCGACGGCGCGAGTTGGTGAAAGTTGCGAAGAAGCAGGGTGAGGAGTGCAAGATTGCGATCCGCAAGGTCCGTCACGACGCGTTGGACATGCTGTCCGAGCTGAAGGATTCTGGTGAGGTGAGCGAGGATGATGTAGAGCGCGGGAAGAAGAAGGTAGAGGATGCGGTTGCGGCTGCCGTGCATGCCGTGGACCAGATCGTCGACCAGAAGGAAAAGGACATCTTGAGCGTCTAGAGGGTGCCATGTGAGCGCGGCTGGAGCTGGGCCGCGGGTCGAGCCCAATCGCGTGGCCCCATCGGTCCAGACCAGACGGGCCTCAGACTGCGAATTCGGTCTGCCGACTTGACACCGCTGGCCCTTCCCCGCGACAATCGTCCTCTCGATGCCGAACGCGCTGCCACCTACCGCGACGAAGGTCATATGACCACGATTTGGCGAGCAACCGCAGCGGGACTGACTGACGTCGGACTCCAACGTGACCACAACGAGGACAGTCTCGTGATTGTGGGGGAGCAGGGACCGTTCGTAGTTGCGGACGGAATGGGTGGACATCGGGCTGGTGATGTTGCCAGCAAGCTGGCCATCGAGGCGATCAGCGAGTTCTTTGGTAACCTTGCAACCACTCCTGCCGAGCCCTTGATGGACCAGCGGTACTCGTTGGAGGAAAACC
This sequence comes from uncultured Polyangiaceae bacterium, assembly GCA_964396375.1. Taxonomy (GTDB): domain Bacteria; phylum Myxococcota_A; class Polyangia; order Polyangiales; family Polyangiaceae; genus FEN-1139. The sequence goes on from CAYNEY010000006.1 coordinate 124,399, forward strand.
GCCTGTTGGCGAGCATTCGCCTGGCCAACAGTCGGATCCTTGAGCGAAGCCAGTCACAACGCGAGCTTCAGGGCATGGGAACCACGGTGGTCTGCGCGCTCTTCTGCCCAGAAGACGGCCGTATGGCGCTCGGGCATGTCGGCGATAGCCGCGCCTATCGGTTCCGCGACGGCTACATCACCCAGATGACCCGCGATCACTCGTTGTTCAACGACTACCTGATGGCCATGCCGGACCTCTCCGAGGACCAACGCAGTGAGCTGCCGCGCAACGTCATCACGCGAGCCTTGGGCATGCAGGACGACATCGCCATCGATCTGCAGACAGATCAGGTTCATGCTGGAGATACCTATGTCCTGTGCTCGGATGGGTTGAGCGGTATGGTGGATGACGAGGAGATGGCCCAGATTCTCGGGCAGACCGAGGATCTGGTGGAGTCATGCCGTCTTCTGGTGCGCCGGGCGAACGAGAACGGCGGCGAAGACAACGTTACGGCGGTTCTGGTGCGCGTCGAGTGCGTGGAACTTGAGACGGGTCGCAGGCTGGATCCGGCCGAGGGAGCGCAGAATCGCACGATGCCGTCTGCTCCGGCTGCGCCCGAGGCGGACGAGACCCCGTCCATCGGCCCGGTCACCATCCGTCCTTGAGTTGCGTGCGGTTTCCATAGGCTCCCGCTCACCGAAGAGCGAGGTTGATGGACAGCAGAGGAAGCAGGCGTTTTCCGGTCGTGGTGCTCTAGCCAACGGGGAGCTCGATACGACAATGGAGGAAGCAGGCGTTTTCCGGTCGTGGTGCTCTAGCCAACGGGGAGCTCGATACG
>CAYNEY010000006.1:125318-157264 GCA_964396375.1 uncultured Polyangiaceae bacterium
ACAATGGAGGAAGCCCCAGCTTCCTCCATCAAGGTTGTCCATCCTACTCAGGTTCGATGGAACGATTTCGGCTATTCGCCGCAGCTCTTGAAGACGAAGAACCCGCTCGCTTGACACCAGATCCCAGTCTGCCCGGAGTTGGAGAATTTCGGACAGGAGAACCCCGCCCAGATCGCCCCGCTCTCCACAGTAAGGCTGCCCTGATTGACATAGAACGTGCAGGGAACGTCGGCGGGTGAGGCTAGCGAAATGGCCATCACCGAATCGAACATGTTTGCGGTTCCTGTGCCAGTTCCGCCGGGGGTCACTTCACCCGTCACGCCAAAGGACTGCCTTCCCTGCTTGACGCTGCCACTGAAGCTGTAGCTTCCGCTCCCCGTCACCGTACACCGCACATCCGCGCCATCGTCACCGTCCACCAGAGTGTCACCGGATGATGTGGCGTCAGGTGGCGCCCCGAAAATGGTCACGTGAGGAGGGAGACTGCAGGCAGAGCCCGGATCGGGATTGATGGGGGCACCGATACTCACCGTCGCGGCCGCTTCGGCTGGAGGTGGGACAGGATCGCCGCAACCGAGCAGCGCAACCGAGCACACGATCAGCGTGCCCGAAAATTCGTATCGCAACATCCTCAGATTCTCCACCTGCGCCTCCCGATTCAACTTCGCATGAACTGACCAGGCTACGGTCACACCGAAGTTGTAGCCGATCGGTTACCACAAAGGCAAAGGGTCAATGATGATCTGGGGTGAGTGACGGGGCTTGAACCCGCGACAACCGGAGCCACAGTCCAGTGCTCTACCACTGAGCTACACCCACCAGACGCCTCCTGCGCCCCAAAATCTGGCGCGCATGGGAGAGCGGCCATTTAGCAAGGGAGCTCGGTCATCGCAACCTCCCCAACGTAGATTTGGGGAGAAACGGCTCGCTGTGCGCCAAGGACGAGAAAAACTCCTGGCCGGCCTAGGTTGTCAGAATGGCGATGGGCTTTGTTCATTGGCTGGGAGGCCCAAGTGCCAGCATTCACCCTGGGCAGGGGAAGTCACAGCAAGCCGAATGGCTGTGAAGCTCGGGACCTGGTCCGAAGGGCCTTTCAACGTGGTAAGAGGCGCTCCCAGGGCGCTCTCGGCAGCACCCTAATCCAGAAGGTGTGTATGGGACTGTTCGATTTCTTTCGGAAGAAGGCCGCGTTACCCAGTCGCCCCCAGACGCGGGAGATTGCCCGTCTCGAGCGGTTGGTGTCAAACAAGCTCTCGCAGAACTTTGACCGGCAGGAAGCCATCGATCAGTTGGGAAAGATCGGTACCGGAGAAGCTGCCGCCGTTCTGCTCAAACGTTTCAATTGGCACCTCGATCCCTCGATCACCGATCATGAGGAGAAGGCAGCGGCGGTGGACGGGATCGTCAACGCGGGTGAGGCTGCGCTCGAGCCGATTCGAGACTACTGTCGTCGCGCCGAGAGTCTGACCTGGCCGCTCAAGGCACTGGAACGTATCGTCAAGCCTGAGCAGTTCGTCGAGGAGCTGTTGATGATCCTCGATCAATTCGATACCGAGTACACCCGCAATCCTGAGCCCAAAGTACAGCTGCTGGACGAACTCGTGAAGTACCCCTCAGAGCTGGTGCGAATCGCGGTCGAACCATTTCTCGAGGACGCAAGCGAGCCGGTCCGCTTCGCGGCGGTAGGTACTGTGGTGGCGATGGACCAGGCGGAAGGTGTGATCAGTCTGGTTCAGACCTTGCTGGCGGAGGAGTCGCTGCGGGTCAGAAATCGCATCTTGAGTTCGCTGGCGGACAAGGGATGGTCGATCCCAAGCGAGCAGGTCGGGATGCTTTCAGCCATCCTGCCGCCTGACTTCGAACTGACAGATGGCGTGATACGGCGGCGCTGAGCCACCTATCACTCCACGAGTCACCGATTCGGATTTCGCAGAGTGGAAGCCCAAAAGGGCTCCGCGGCTGTCGTGGTCAAGACTATGGCGCCGCTCGTGAGGTGAGGCACCGCGCGTGGATGTCGGAGGCCATGCTTCTTGCGACGGCGTGGTAAACCACAGGGTTCATCCGTCTCGAGCCACAAAATAGCTGAGGCCTTCTGGGCACCATGCCTAGAAGGCCTCAAGGAGGCAGGGAGGAATCGGACCGTCGTACTACTCACTCATGCGAAGCTCAAAGGGGAAGAAGATGCTGTAACTGACTGTTACCAGCTGATTGAACTTGAACTGCCGATCTTCTTCGCTGATGGCCAAGTCAGGGAAGTCCTTGTCCGGGCCACCGCCCGCCGTATCGAAGCCGGCCGTATTGCGACTGAAGGGGATGGCTCGCCAGTCGACTGCCAGGCCGCCCCACTCGTGCGTGAAGAAGCTCAGGCCTAAGCCAAACATCGGAGCGAAGGCGGTTCGCGCCTTCATCGTGTAACCGTTGGCGCCGGTACACTCCATGCCGTCACAGTCTGCCCGCTCCTTGGTACCGACGAAGGCCGGCCCCAAGAACAAGTGCAGATCCGTGTCAGCATAAAGACTGTTCGCAACGTTGATCTTGCCGCGGAACGGGATGACGGTGAGTTGCGGGGCCGCCACCCAGTTCAACTGAGCCACCTGGTCCCGGAGATCCGGACCCATGTTGATGGCGGTCAAACGACAATCCAACGACGCCTCTACCTCACCTTGGCAATTGCGGGCGGCATTCGTGTCCTGGATGTGCTCAGTAAGCGCAGCCGGCATCCGAACCGCCCCGAAACCGCCCCACACTCCGATCGCCAGCCAATCGAAGAGGTTGTAGTTCAGCTTGGCCCCAATCAGGATCGTGCGCTGATACTCGTCGAGCAGTGTGAAGCTGACAGCAGGAGCAAGCTCGAAGCGACCTTCGCGGTACAGCCGAAGCTTGCGTACCGCAGGAGCGCCTGCCAGCGGGCCAGTCATCAAGATTTCCTGAGCGCCCACCTCAGCAACAATGCCGAGATAGGCTCCCACGCCGACTGCCAGAGCTGTCAGGCGTCGCAAAGTTGCCGATACGTTTCTGGTACTGGTTGTGGCCATCGGTGTCTGACCTCGTCTGGTGCTCGACATCACTTCGGCAACCGATATTCGAAGGTGGTTGGGAGGAAGATGGACGCCCCGATCTGCGCCTGCACGCCATGCGTCCAGCGCTTCTTGTCGTCCATCCATGTACTCTTGTCCTGCTGCTGCGCAGTGGTCCCGGCTACGGAGCGTGCCTCCAACTCTTCCTGGTAGAAGTAGTCGCGCACTTCCATGACTGCAGCCAGCCAGCGGTAGAAGAACACGCGGAGACCCACGCCGCCGTTCACTGCGAATTTCGGCTTGAAGTCGAAGTTGCGGTAAATCGGGTCGAACACCGGAATCGGTCGGGTGCTGATGAAACCACCACCCAACACCACGTAGGCATCATATTGGAAGATGAAGTCGCCAAAACCATTGAACTTGCCGAAGATCGGCACGTAGGACAGGTTGAGGGCGGCGCTCCAATCGTACTCGTTCAGCGGCACGCCAACACGCGCTGAGCGGCGGACGTCGTGGTTGAACTCGCTGTCAACGTTGAACCAACGGTAGTAGTTGCCGTTCAGCCCGACCGCGAACGAGTTCCAAATATAGTAGTTGATCGCAAGGCCCGGTCCGGGATGGCTCACGAACTGATCGTTCAGAGTCAAGCCCCAGTACGGAGTTATCTCGAAGCGTCGCACTCGGAGAGCATAGATCTGCTGTACAGCGAAGATTTGCTCCTGAAGGGGCTTTCGCGCCTCCTTGTCGAAGTCGACGGTGGGACAAGCAGCCGGATCGATCTTGCAGATGTCTTCGAGACCACCTACATCCTCACCGCCTTCCGCATCTTCGCCCTCTGCTGCCGCCTCAACTCCATCCGTCGCTTCGCCAGCGGCGGACTCACCCGTGCCCTCACCAGCAGCAGTACCGCCGGCCGTATCTCCTGTTGCCTCGGCAGCGGAATCTCCATCATCCCCGCCGGCCGGGCTACCTTGTGCCCAACTGGTCAGAGGAAAGAGACCAACTGCCGCTGCGATTAGGAGCCCGATGCGCGTCTTGTTCATCGATGCCTCTTTCGCCTTGCTACCGGGCTCAGTGCTGCCCGTCGAGAACTCCGCAAATACTGGAAAATACAATAGAAATCAGCTAAACGCGAGTGTCGGGCGACTATATCACGCCCGAATTTCCGCAATCAACAACGAATTCAAAATCCTCGTCTTTCCTTGTCTGAGCGGAATATTCCGGTCGTGGGGGCTACTGCTCGTTGCCAAGCAAGGCCTCGACGAACTCCTCCGCCGTGAAATCCCTGAGATCATGGGCAGTTTCGCCCAGCCCAACGAAGCGAACGGGAAGATTCATGGTGTCGCAGATGCCGAGTACCACCCCACCGCGGGCCGTCCCGTCCAGCTTGGTGAGCACGATTCCGCTGATCGGCAACGCGTCCAAGAATTCCTTGGCTTGGGAGAGGGCGTTTTGACCGTTGGTCGCGTCGATGACCAGCAGAATCTCGTGAGGAGCACCACCTAGAGCCTTGCCTGTCGTACGCACCACGCGGGCAAGCTCGCTCATGAGATTGGTTTTGGTGTGCAGTCGCCCTGCGGTATCGGCCAGCACCACGTCGGCTCCGATAGCCTTGGCCCGTTCGATAGCATCGAAGACCACTGCACCTGGGTCGCCACCGTCCTTACCTCGTACCACCTCCACGCCGATCCGATCACCCCAGACAACAAGCTGCTGTACGGCTGCCGCGCGAAATGTGTCTGCAGCCGCGAGTACCACGGACCGCCCTTCGCCCTTCAAACGAGCGGCTAGCTTCCCGATACTGGTGGTTTTACCAGCGCCATTGACCCCCACCAGCAGCACCACGGTTGGTCCCTCACGTCTCTGGAAAATGTCACGGCCATCGCAGCGCGAGAGAATTCTCCGCGCTTCAGCGCGGAGAGCATCCCACACCGCCTCGGAATCGCGGAGCTCGTTCCGGCTCAGGCCTTCGCGGATCCGCCTCAGAATGGCAGCCGTGGTGTCCACACCGACATCTGACTGGAGCAGAACCTCCTCGATTCTCGCCGCAATCTCCGGATCGACACTTCCTCCCTTGGTGAAGAGCGAGCGCAAACGCCCGAAGAACCCATCACTCGATCGTGCTCGGGTCAGACCGCGGCGCAATCCTTCGACATCCCGATCGCGAGGGGATTCGGGGGCTCGGACCTCAGGCGTTCTGGCTTCCGCATCGCCACGACCCTGCTCGACGGCAGTGGGCGCTTCGCCGACGGGCGAAACGATTGGTGCGGGAGTGGGAGCCTCGGCATCGACCGAAGTCTCGGGGGGCAGGCTCTTCTGAGGAGGTGGAGGGAGACTACGATCTCTTGCCGGATCCGGAGAGCCCCTCAGCCAGAGTATGACGAGAACGAGAGCGAGGATGGCGACGATGACGTAAAGGGCGGTCATGAGCAGTATCGCGGTGCGCGAGGGCTCGCGAACTATAGGAAGTGTTTGACTTTCGAGTCAACTGGGGAAGAAGGAGTGTTCGATCAGGTGGGTGGCCGGACGGGGACAGGTCGCCCCTCTTCTGGTCCAAAGGCAACAGATTCCACTTCTTTGGCCCATTGCAGCACTGCATTCTCGGCTCGTCGCTCGGCGATGGTGGCTATCGATCCGGGCGTTGGGAGTGGTCGGTCCGCATAGGGGTGTCCGCGTATCTCCGCCCACTCGTTCAAGTCACGAAGCGCGGCCCGCCGAAGCGATTCGAGTTCCACCAGGACGGTATCGCTGATTCCTTCGGCCTCGACGCTCACCGTTTGGTAGAAGGGGTGTTGAACGGTGAGGGTCACACGGCTCGTGGGGTGGGGGGGCGAGGGAAGGTGGAAGCGACCCTCGGAATCCGTATCAACCGCTCCCAGGCTGAGTGCTCCCGAGAATCCCGAAATGGTGGCGACAACTCGGGCGTTGGCAATCGGAAGCCCCTCGGCTCGATCACGTACCTGACCCTCGATTCCTGAGGTTCGAGTCCGCCGAAGCAAGGGGGGGATGTGCTTCGCAAGGTGACGGAGCAAAGTAGGGTATGGTTTGGGAAGGAGCTGGAGGACCCCCATGGCGCGGTTTCGCCATGCCATCCAGCCGAAAAGTCCCAAACCCAGTGCAGCCCAGAGCAGCAGCGGCAGTGGAGAAGGGGGTTGAGGAAGTGGTACCGCGAACCGCAGGGGCGGGGGTGACTCCCACCGAGCATCAAGCGGTATGAAACGAGCCTCGAGGATGGTTCTGCCAGGTATGGCAGAGTCAGGAAGAGAGAGAGCGAGAGAGGCTCGACCATCCGAAAGTTCTGCGAAGCTGGGCGTGCCACCGAGAACGGCCAGGGCAAGCGAACCCTCCGGCTGCGTGTGACCTTTGGCTCTCACCTCGAGTGTAACCTCGCAGGTTGTGCCAAGAAGTCGCGGTGGGAGTGCTGCTGTGATGGTGGCTTTGGATGTGCGCCACAGTGGTAGAGGGAACTCACTCTTTGCAGAGGATTTGGTTGAGGTTACCTGGGCGATCAATACGAGTGGTCCAACGTCTCCATGTGCCACCTCATCGAGTACGACTGGTGTCACCTGACCGAGGGGGACTGTGCTCGCATGGAGCTTCTGCCATTTTGCACCAGATTGGGCTCTGATTTGCAGCTGGACGGTCGAGGGCGAGCCCTGCATCACCGCTGGGTTGGCCGCGACGGTGATGGGAATCGTGATGGGGCGATCGATCGAGACGGTAGGTGGTGCGTTAGGGAAGGAGACGAGGAAGGGTGGCGCGTTTGCCGGCAAGGTCGCGCGGGTCTCCCGGTATTCCGCGGAGCCCGTGAAGCGGGCCTCGAGAACCTCTCGAGGAGCGAGAGCATCGAGCACCCGGGCGCAGAAGTGTCCTCGGCCATCGGTGGTGACGTGGGTGTCTGGCGATGTGGACTTGCCGAGCGCGCAGTCCAGCAGTGCGACGAGACCACGCGACGTGCCGTTTGGATTGAGCGCCGCGATCTCAATGGATGCACCCCGAATGGGGGCGCCCAGTTCGTCGATGAGCGCGCCCCGCACCGGCTGGTGGATGTCAGTGGTGGGTGTCACGAGTTCAAACCTTGCGGTGCCAATCACCTGAAGAGACGAAGCCGTCTCGTTTTTGGCCGCAGGGGAGGGGCTGGCTGTGGCGAGCACTGTGGCCACCCTTGCGACATGACCGAGCACTCGGCCAAATCTGCATCTGGTCAGCATTCGGCCCAACAAGAGGGTGTTGTTCCGGAAGGATGACAGAACCGAGAGCTGCACCAGCCGGAAGCTTAACAGACGAACGGACCGGTGAGGAGGAGCCTCGTGAATCGAGCGTTTCGCACGAACGAACGCGGACGTGATAGGCTGGGCCAAAGTGTCCCCGAAGCTGTGCCGGTATCGTGTGCTCGTGCTTGCTGTGGTTTGGGTTCTTGCCCCGCTGTCTGCGCTCGCCCAATCGGAGCCGGTCGCGAGCTGGGCGAGGGAGCTCGAGACCAGTGAGGACTTTCGGATCCGAACCCAGGCGGCCCTGGCCTTGGGCGCATCTGGCAACGCCGCAGCGGTAGAACCATTGTGCAAGGCACTCAAGGACACCAAGCTGGCAGTGCGTGCTGCCGCGGCTGCTGCCCTTGGTAAGCTCAGAGCCGGCGGGGCCGATTGTCTCGAGGGGCACCTTCTGATCGAGACCAGCACCACCGTGAAGTCGATTGCACTTCGCTCGCTCAGTATGGTCCGGTCTGCCGCGGACACGTCTCTGTCACTTCCCAATCAGAGCCTAGACGAGAAAAGTCGCTTCTACGTCAGGATTGAGCCTGTGGTGGAGATCAAAGAAAAAGGGCGACAGAAACCCTTGGTCAGCCTCACGCGTCAGGCGTTGGCTCGCGCGCTGGTCGGGATTCGTGGAGTGGTGGTGGCGCCCGACACCGAGTCGGTGGGGGATTCTCTCAAGCGCCTTGGGAAGTGGAAGCAGGCGCGTGGTCTTCTGCTTTCTCCTTTGGTTCGTCCACCCATCTACCAAAACGGCAACCTGATCGTCACCTTCGAGGTGGCGGTGTTCCGTCTTTCGGATCGGGCACTCAAGGCAACGATTCCGACCAAGCTCACGCAGGCCAACGTGCCGGTGCGTGATGTAGAGGCTGAGGACGAGCTGATTCGTGCGGCAGCGTCCCAGGTCGTGCAGAAGCTGAGCTCCAAGCTGGAGCAGCTCCGATGAGCCGCGTCCGCGTCGTGTTTTCTCTCCCGCTGGCGAGTCGTTCAGCGTCCGATGCAAAGGGTATCTCACCATGACGAGTAGCAACGCCCCTTCAAGTTCGATGAAGCCGCACCGTCGCCAGTTTCGAAACTACCTTCTGCACAAGCGCTTCCAGCTGAAGTATTCGGCGTGGCTGGCGGGTGTGGCGCTTCTGCTTAGCGTTTCACTGGGGGCGCTGCTGACTCGCACGACTGGCGAATTGGTAGAGCAGACCAAGAACACGGTGCGGCAAGGGGAGCAGGTGGTGGTAACGGGAAGGGAGTTGGCGAGCGAGAGCCGCAAGGTGAGCGCCGTGGTGCGGATGAACATCGTGCACGTCCCGGAATATGCGGACAATCCGGAGTTGGCGGCTGCGTTTACCAAAGATGCTGACGCCCAAGAGGCGCGGATCCGCAGTCAGCAACTGGCGGTGGAACGACAGTGGTCAAACCTGAAGGCACAGGCGGAGGTTCTCACAGCCCAGAAACAGAGGGCGCTAGGTTATGTGTTCGGCGTGCTCGCGCTGCTGGTGGTTTCCATCTCGGTCATTGGAATCATCGTCACCCACCGCGTGGCAGGGCCACTCTTCAAGATGAAGCGGCAGCTTTCGACGCTGGCAGCCGGGAAGTATCCATTTCTCGCGCCCCTGCGAAAGGGCGATGATTTGTGGGACTTCTTCGAAGTCATGACCCAAGCAGTGAAGGGCTTACGCAGCCGCGATGAGAAGGAGGTGGAGACTCTCGGGGCAGCGCTTTCAGCGCTGGGCGATTCGAATCCAGAGGTGTCCACCGCTCTTAGAGCTCTGAAGGACGAGAAGCTGGCGCGGCTCACCGATGATGGGCGCTGAGTTGGGGAGTTGGCGACCGGTTTCTTGTTTGGTTCGGAACTACTGTGGAGAGCAGCGCGAGAACCCAGCCGATTGGGATCATCAGGTCGTGTCAGTGGCTAGAAGGCGGCCTCCAGATACTCGATGGTAGGTTGATCGCAGCCGTCCCAGGTTACGCTGGCGATGTCGAAGCGCATCCTCTCCACAGTGGGGTCATCGCGGTAGCGCCTATCCCACAGCCGCTCGCCGGCGCGCCGGATCCGCTCACGTTTTCGCGGGCCGATGCTGCCAAGCGCCGACTCCCAGGCGGTCGAACCGCGGGACCGTACCTCGACCACAACCACTAGCTCCAAGCGGCGCGCAACGATGTCAATCTCGAGCGGACCAAGCCGAAGATTGGTAGCAACAATCTGATAGCCAGCCGTGACCAGATACTGGACGACCAGACGCTCCGCACGTACCCCCAGGCTACGCCGGGAGGCGAAGGGGACCGAGGTCAACGCCACCCCCAGAACCTCGAGACCAACCCTAATTAGGGATTGGCGTCAGGATTCGAAACGCCTTCCGAGGGGCACTGCGTGGCTGCGTTTCCAGCTGTGCAGGTGGTGCGGTCGATGAGATTGCCCCCCTCGAAGAGCGTCCCATTCTTCACGCAATAGCTTCCCTTCAACTGATCAGCTCCGAGAGGCACATCATTCAGCTCTGTGCACCGATAGCCACTCGGGCACTCGCAGTACTTGGAATCCTTGTCCGGCCCGGCACAGCGGCAGGAGCAATAGACGGTTTCGCTCGCGCGACGCTCCAGAATCTGTGGCTCGACCGCTACCTCATCGCGAAGTGTCTGACCGCTACCATCGGGGAGATGACAGGGATTCGTCCCACCACCCTGAGGTTGGCCGTACGGACAGCTTACCCGGCCTTGGAAGTGATTCACGAGGCAGAGCCGCGTTTCGCACTGAAACGACTTGCTCTCGATGTTTACCTCTTCCACCCCATACCCAGAAAACGTGGGAAAGTACTCGTCTTCAGGAATACAGGGATCACCAACGCCGCCGGGCTGACACCCAACCGCACCAAGACCTGAGACCAGCACGCCGATCAGCGACAGAGACAACTCGAAGCGATTCATACAATCACCACCCGGAGGGTAAAACGTGGGATTACCGCGGCCACCCGAACCCTAGTCTAGGCTGAACCAACCCGTCAATCACCAATAGCCGTCCTCATCTCAGAAATCCTTGAGATTCTGTGGGACTGAAGAAATCCACAAGGAGGATGGGTTAGGGGGCCAGCTACCTTGCATGAGGTACGAGGGTGCTTGCTGCAGCAACCGGCTGGCAGGTTTCAGAAGGTGCTTTCCCTCGGCACGGCGCCCTCCCTCAAGGGTCGGTTGACCAGGAGTCAATGGGGCCAGAGCGGCCGATTACCCCCAAAGCTCTTCAACGTTCAGGGGTCGAACCCGTTACGATGAGCCAGGAAAGCTGAAGCGTGAGCAGGATGTACCCCACACCCCCTCAAGATGGCCTTGACAATGCAGTTCCGCGGTAACTAACATCCCCCCGGTCATGCCTGGGATTGAGTTATAGGCATCGGTAATTTCTAGGGATTTCTAGATGGGACCGCAAATCGGACCCAGGTCAATCGGATAGCAGAGCGACCCATCTCGTTGGTTCGAACCGTCAAAGTGAGGCTCCATGTTGCTAAAGCGCCAAGCGGCAGTTTGCATTCTCGCCACGGCGGCCTTCCTCGGGGAGTTCGCCACGTCATCGACGACCTATGCGCAGGACGTCGTCGATCTGGACGAAGGCCCGAAGGCGAAGACACCCGGTAAGGGTGGTGCCGTCGACATCGATTTGGATGAAAATGCCCCTGCCGAGCAGGGACCAGTCACAGCGGGTGCCCCCACTGAAGGCTTCGCCAGCGCGAAGAAGCTCTTCGAGAAGGAGAAGTGGAGTGACGCTGCGCTTGGCTGGTACCGGGTCGTGAGTGGGGATACGGGGGACGACGATGGCAACAAGCAGCTAGGTCAGTACTACCTGGCCATCTCGCTTTACCGCCTCAAGTTCTACCAGGCCAGCTACGCCATCTTCTCGGTGATTGCCGACAACAAGTTCCACCTCAAATTCGGGGAGACATTGCTGTGGCTGGCGAAGCTGGCAACCCAGCTTCCCGAGCCGGCGGACATCATCGAGCGCGTGGGCAAGTACTCGGATTCCGAAGTGGCGCGCTTCGATAATGCCGAGCAGCGTGACCTGTTCTGGCAGCTCAACTACATGCTCGGGCGGTACAAGTACCGCAATCGCCAGTATGAGGAGGCTATCCGCCTCTTTGGCAAGGTTGATCGACGCAGTGACAACTACGTCGCTGCCCAGTTCTTCACCGGGGTCAGCTACGTCCAACGCCGCCAGTCGATTCCCGCGGTTCGCAGCTTCCAACGAATCGAGAAGGCGATTGATGAAGGCGTAAAGGGTGTTGAGGATGAGCAGCGGTTGGTCGATTTGGCTTTTCTGTCGATGGCCCGAACCTACTACTCAGCTTCGATCAGGCTGGACCAAGAGACCAACGTCCCCACCGTCGATACCAAGAAGCTGAGCGCGGCCGTCAAATATTGGAACAAGATCGATGTGGCCAGTGAGTACTGGCTCGATGCGCTGTTCGAAGAGTCGTGGGCCTACTTCATGGCGGGGGATTACCCGCGAGCCCTCGGCAACATCCACACCATCCAGTCGCCCTACTTCCCGAACTCGTTTTATCCCGAGGCGGACGTCTTGAAGGCGGTGATTTACTTCGCCAACTGCAACTATGAGGCAGCCACCATCGTCGTCGCTCGCTTCAACAAGCGGTATGTTCCCATTCGTGACGAGCTGAAGAAGATCCTGAAGAAGTACAAGGGCGCCAATCAGGAGGAGGCCTTCTTCAAATTCCTGAAGCAGTTGCGTGACAAGAACACCTCCCTCAATCCAGTGATTGAGCCGATCGTGGCCAATGCACTCAGCGATCGCCAGCTTCTCCGCAACATCGAGTATGTTCGGCTGTTGGAAGAGGAGGAGGCTCGCTTCAAGAAATCGCCCGGTGAGTTTCAGAGTTCAGGGATCGGTCAGCAGGTCAAGGACGCTCTGGCCCTGGCCCGTGACCTTGCCGTGAAGCGAGCGGGAGAGCTCGCGCTGTCGCGGTATCAGCGGTTTGTGGATGAGATCGAAGAACATTTGCGCAACGGTGAGAAGATCCTGATCGATATTACTGCCGCTCAGCGAAACTTGATCGACGATAAGATTAAGCGTGGTCAAGTCAGCCAAGCAGAGTCGCAGATCTTTGGTGTGGTGAATCCCGACGAAGAGCATGTGCTCTGGCCATACGACGGTGAGTACTGGCGTGATGAGCTCGGGTTCTATCGTCAAGTCGTGCTGTCGACCTGTGGGAGGTAATGCAGAATGAATGCTTCACGCGTAACCCTCTGTCTTGTGGCCGCTTGCGGCCTGCTTGGTGTGGCCCCAAAGGCCGGTCATGCCATCGAGGCTCCGAAGGACTTGAGCACCTCCTGCGTCTCTGCGCAGGCGAAGAAGAACTTGGAGGAATGCCCCGCGGGTCCCTCCAAGTTCGATGTGGAAAAGAAGCGAGCCGTTGCGTTTTCGAGCGCTCCGCCACCGCGGGAAGTCAAGGCTCGCCAGGACTCCGCCAAGGCACGCGAGATCGGGTCTCAGGACAGCACGATCTTTCGTGACCAGCGGACCACCCGGCTGAAGGCTCGTGCTCGCGCCCTTCTGATCACGGAAATCCAGGGTCTGGAACGGCTGTTCAAGCAGACCAAGAAAAATTCCCCAGATCGGCCTCAGCTGCTCCGGCGTTTGGCCGAGGGTTACGTCGAACTCGAAGCGGCCGCGGTCCGCGATCAGACCGCGGAAGATGTGGCAGCTGAGGACGCCAAGGCCAAAAAGAAGGGCCCAAGCGTCGTTAGCAAGCACAAGACGGCCGCGGCACAGGCCCAGAAGATCGGCAATGCCGCGCGTCAGAGCGCTATCAAGTACTACACGCTGATGAAGGATCAGTACCCCAACTACTCGAAGCTCGACGAGGTTCTCTACTACCTCGCCTACGAGTACGAGATGGGCAAGGACTACCAGAACGCCCGCAAGGTATACCTTGAACTGATCGACAAAGCGCCCAAGTCCCCGTACATCCCCAATGCTTACCTTGCCTTTGGTGAGCTGTTCTTCCAGGAAGCTCAGGGGGATCCATCCAAGTGGGATTTGGCAGCCGCTGCCTATCAGAAGGTGATCGAGTACCCCGCTCCGGGCAATAAGGCCTTTGGATACGCAAGGTACAAGCTCGGCTACGTCCACTGGAACAAGGGTGACTACGCCCTTGCTCTGAACGAATTCAAAGCGGTCATCGAGTTCTCCGAAAAGTTCGCAGACCTGCCCAACGCCAAGCAACTCGGAAAGAGTGCGCGGCGCGATCTGATCCCAGTCTACGCCGTGAGTGGGGCGCCGAAGAAAGCCTACGGCTTCTTCAAGCCTCTTGCCGGAGACACCGGAGGTTCAGACGAGAAGACCATCGAGATGCTCAACGAGCTTGGCTTCGCCTATCTCGACACTGGTCACTACCCGGAGGGTATCGAACTTTACCGTGACCTGATGGAGCGCGACAAGGGTGACCGCTTCTGCCATTACCAGACGCAGATCACCACTGCCGTGTCTGCCATGAAGTCCTCCGACAAGGAGGGTATCAAAAAGGAGATGGACCGGCAGGTCGAGATCCGCAATGGCTTCCTGAAGGACAAGCACTCAGACAAGTCGAAGAATGAGTGCTCGAACCGCACCGCGGAGCTTCTGGCCGAGACGGCCATGAGTTGGCACCTCGAGGCTGTCGGGTCTGGAGGTGTGCGCGGTACGGGTGACAAGAAGACGATGGATCTTGCCGCCTACCTCTACAAGAAGGCGGCCGACACCTTCACCGCACGGGATTTCGCAGGCTTCGAGTTCCCGCGGATCGTGAAGGAAGATTGGCCGACGATGTACAAGATCAAGTACGCGATGGCAGATCTCCTCTATTTCCAACAGCGTTGGGAAGAATGTGGACCAGCCTTCGATGCTGTGGTTGCGGAGGACCCGAAGGGGGCCGATGCAGCCGAAGCCGCGTTCGCTTCGGTACTCTGTTACCAGAAGATGTACGACGCGATGTACCAGGGTGACGCGGACAAGAAGGGCAAGGGGCTCGGTCCGAAGGGGGCCAAGGGCGACGAGACCAAGAAGAGCGAATGGGAGAAGTTCAAGCCGAAGGAGCTGACCACCCTCCAGAAGGGGA
The DNA here is from genome assembly GCA_964396375.1 of uncultured Polyangiaceae bacterium. Taxonomy (GTDB): domain Bacteria; phylum Myxococcota_A; class Polyangia; order Polyangiales; family Polyangiaceae; genus FEN-1139. Next base: position 139,683 of record CAYNEY010000006.1, read on the forward strand.
TGATTCAGGCGTTCAACCGCTATGTGTGCTTCATCAAGCCCAAAGAGGGCGACAATGAGGCGTTGGAGCAATACATCGATGTGAAGTATGGCCGTGCACGGACGTACTTCGAGGCCCAGCGCTGGGAAGAGGCGGCTCTGGGATTCCGGGACATTGCCCTGAACCACTCGAACAAGGATGCTGGCATCTATGCCGCGCAGCTGTACCTTGAAGCCATCAACGTGCTCGGCTCCAAGACCGAGCCTCCGCGGCCAACCTGTTACGACGACATGGCCAATGATGTGCCCCTGTTTCTCGAACTCTACTGCAAGGACAAGAAGTTCGAAGACAACAAGGACCAGTGCCAGCTGCTAACGAATATTCAGTTCGACGTGATGCGGCTTCGGGCCGAGAAGATCGTCGAGCTGGCTGATTCGCAGCAAGACCAGAAGAAGGGGGTCGAGGCGGTCGACAACTACCGCAAGGGAGCCGAAGCATACCGAGATCTGTGGATGAAATACTGTGAGGGTCCGCTCAGCAACAAAGAGACCCCTCCCCAGTGCAGCCGCGCCGACGAAATCCTCTACAACATGGCGCGGAGCTATCAGGCTGGCCGGCTTCTGGCCAAGTCCATAAGCGCACGGAAAATCCTGCTCGACCCCAAGTATGGGTTGGAAAAGAAGCCACTCGCGTACAAGGCGATGTACGAAATTGGTAAGAACTACCAGGCCATCGCTGTGTACAACGCTGCAGCGGATTGGTTTGAGAAGTACGCGAAAGAAACCTCCTACAAGGGAGAGAGTGCCGACCAAGCGGTGAGTGATGCGGTGGTGCTGAGGCTTGGGCTCGGCCAGGACGCTGAAGCCATCGATGGGGCGGCGAACTTCAACCGCTACTACGGAGGAAAGAAGCCCAAAGAAGCGGCGCAAATCGCTTTCGCAGTGGCGGCTCACTACGGTGAAAAGAAGGACTGGGCCAACGTCATCAAGCGATTGACTGGCGGTATGAACATCATTGATAGGCAGGCGACCTTGGACATTCGCGTTCAAGCGCATGCCTTGTTGGCTCGCGCCTATCTCAACACCAAGCGCACACCGAATGCGGCCGGCGAATACCGTAAGGTGGTTGCTGCCTGGAAGGATCCGGACAAGGCAGCCAACGATATCAAGAGCATCGAAGGTGAGAGTGAAGACGCGAAGATCCGGCGCCTTGGGCGCGCCTTGGAGGCGGTGGGCGAGAGCCTCTTCTTCTTCGCGGAAGAGAAGAAGAACCTGGTCGATAAGGTCAAGTTCCCTGAGTACAAGGGCAAGGGTGACATGGCCGAGGTCAAGAAGCATATCGAGACCAAGGTCAAGGAGTGGATCACCAAGAAGCGTCCGCTCATCGAACAGGCTTCTGCCGAGTACAAGAAGATCGTCGATCTGCAGCCGGTACCGCCACCGCGCTGGGTTATCTCGGCCGGTTCCCGCGTGGGCCAGATGTGGGGACGCTTCGTCGAGGAGTTCCGCGCCGCGCCGATTCCTGACTCGATCAAGAAGGACTACGAGTTGCGTACCGCGTACTACGGAGCTCTGGATGACGCTTCAGAGCCGCAGAAACAGACTGCTCGTGGTGCTTTCGAGACCTGTCTCGGCTACTCAGTGAAATACCAGTACTTCGATGAGTTCAGCCGCACCTGTGAGGAGTGGCTGGCCAAGAACTACAAGAGCGAATACCACCTGATCGATGAGTTCCGGGGCTCACCCAACCGCGTCAATAGCCCGATGATGGAGCAGCCGCGGCCGGTCCAGATAGGGGGCGAGGCGTTTGTGCCGGCCTCGACCGAGGCTGGTGAACGGGTGAACAAGAAGGAAGCGACGGATACCAAAAAAGCCGACGGCAACAATAAGGAGACCGCGAAGAAGAAGTGAGGAGCCTTTGGCGGCGTGAGGCAGTCTGAGTGGATCCTGCCTCACGCACTCCGGCCTTAACCCTTCGCGTGGAATTCTGAGGAGAAATCAAGATGTTGCGCAGAATCACAGGACTTGCAGCGTGTGTAGTTGCCCTGGCCGTCGGTTGTGGTGGTGAAAGTGAGAGCGGTAAGGGAGCCAATGTGCCAACCAAAGGCGCCGTCAAGGGCGCCGATGGTACCTATGTGAAAGAGGCGACCAAGAACGAGTTCTTGGCTGCACTCCAAGCGTTCGCAGATACCGACGCGAAGGGCAGCTGGACCGAGGAAGCCTGCAAGAAGATCGCAGCAGACTTCAAGGCTGTTTCAGGTAAGCACGAATCCAACTCGGACAGCGGTCTCGCCGAAGCGCTGTACAACAGCGGTTTGGCGCTGATGCGTTGCGGCCTTGAGCAGGAGGGCCGGGACGCATTCCAAGCGGCAGTCAACGCCAATTCGAAGTTTCATCAGGCGCGGACGCAGCTCGCTCTCTTCGAGTACCAGAAGGGACAGAACCTTGAGAGCACCATGTCCACGCTCGAGGAGATCATCCGAGATGCGCAGTTCCAAAGCGTGGAGGCTTTGGTTGCCTTGGCGGCCCTCCAGATGGAACGCGGCAGCGATCAGCCCAGTTCGGACGGCAAGGACGACCTAGAGCGTGCACAGCGCAATCTCCAGCGTGCTCTGGCGATCGACGATGACTACATGCCCGCCTTCAACCAGCTTGCCATCTACTATCTGGAGCAGGCTAAGGCCAAGGCTGACAAGTCTGGCAGCAGCCGCAAGCGGAGGCGTGGTGGTTTGGTCGTTTCGGGTGCCGCGGGTAACGAGGTGAATGCGCAGATGTTGGATCTTGCGGCGCTCGTTGCATCCCAGGCGATGCGGAAGAATCAGAAGTACGCTCCAATTCACAACACCTCGGGGCTGATTCAGGTGGAATTGCGCAACTTCAATGGGGCGGTGAAGAGCTTCGCCGCTGCCCGGGCACTGGATAAGGACTTCTTCGAAGCGCAGATGAACTACGCCGCCGTCAACTTGTCGTTCCGTGGGTTCTCAGAAGCGGAGAAGGCCTATCGCGAAGCTATTCGGCTCAAGCCGAATGAGTATGATGCCCATCTCGGTTTGGCGCTGGCGATCCGCGGCCAGATCAACATGGGTAACAAGGACAAACTCCTGCCGATGGCAGAAAAATCCCTGGCTGAGGCGAAGAAGATCGCGGGTGATCGTCCGGAGACCTACTACAACGAGTCGATTCTTACGCAGGAGTTCAAGAGTAAGGGGATCTCCGATATCAAGAAGTCGATCGAGATGATGCGCACTGCTATCCGGCAGTACGAGGACTTCGTGTCCAAGGCCGGCTCGGATGAGGCGTTCGCGCCGGCTGTGAAGCGTTCCAAGGAACGTATTCAAGACATGGAGGACACCATCAAGTTCCTCGAGTTGGGGGAGGAAGAGAGGAAGAAGGCTGAAGCTGCGCCGCCGCCTCCGCCGCCTCCGCCCGAGGGAGAACAGCCTGCTGCCGCGGATGGAGCTGCGCCAGCAGATGGGGCAGCTAAGCCAGCGGACGCCGCGGCGAAGGCCACGGAACCGGATTCGGCTGTCGAGAAGAAGAAGTAGTTGGCGTCCTCGAAGGGGAGGCGTGGGTATCGCCGCCCCTTGGAGATTCGGAGAGGATATGAGGGGGTGCGAAGGGGTCGCTGCTTGGCGGTGACCCCTTTTGCTCTTTCGGCGTGTCGGGGAAACGGCAACCGCGGAGCAGTGGGGGCAGGGGCGGCTGGTAGCTGGGGGTCGCGTTGCAAGTTCGCTGAGATGTTACAGTGAGACAAGGATTGGCAGAAAAAGTCATAAGAGTGGGAACGGAAGGCTGGTGATTGTTGTCGGTGGAGGGGAGTCGTTCCTAGGGTTGAGTGCCGATGCGAATACCTGAGACGACTGGGAAATCCGTTGACCCCGTCGTGAACGATCGATACAATTCTGCTGCAATTTCGGTCGATAATTCTATGGAGGCTGTAATGGTGCATTCGCTCAAGTCCACGATGGTTGGGGTGGCGGTTTTTGTTGCGGTGCTGGCAGCAGGATCGGTGGCTTTTGCTCAGGCAGGAGCTGCGAGGTCGACGGAGGCAGACGGTGGCTATGGCTACGAGTTCAGTGATGATCCGCTGAACGCAGGTGGCTTTGGTCCCAACGACGCGACTATCCGAGTACGCCCGACAGCTGCTCGAACGACGCTGATTCGTCCGCGCATCTCTTTCGTTCAGGAGATGCTGAAGAGTGTGGAGAACATCTAGGCACGATTTCGTAGCCCACTAGTGAAGGACAAGGGAATGTCTAAAGCCGTTCTAACGTTTGCGGTCTATCAGGGTGATGCGTTCCTCCGCCGTGAGACAGTCACGCAGGATATTGTGAAGGTTGGCCGCGATCCTCGGAGCCACCTGCGGATTGATGATGAGGCAGCTTCGCGGATGCACGCGGTGGTGGAGGTGGCTGGTCCGGAAGATGTGACCTTGATCGATCTTGGCAACGAGCCGGGAACGTTGGTCAATGGCGCGCGGGTGAACAAGTGCAAGCTCCACGTGGGGGATCAAGTCCAGATTGGGGACACGCGGCTTGTCCTGGAATCGGCGACGGAGGGTGGAGTCGAAGCCGGGGTAGTGGCTGAATCGGCCCCAAGAGCTGCCGCGACGAGTCCCTTTGCTGCCGGGCCAGCGACGAATCCCTTTGCTGGGGGCTCCAACCCCTTTGCAGCTGCGGCTGCGTCAAGTCCTTTTGCGTCGGCCCCGAATCCGTTCGGAGGGTCTGGTCAGGCGCGGCACATGCAGGTTCCTGATGATGCCCCACCTGGAACTTACACCTACACGCTGGTCAAGAGCGGGCCGGATGTTAGTCCTGATGAAGTTGAGCTCAGTCATGTGCCCGCGGTAGAGGTGATGGTGCTGTGGGGTACGAATGTGCTCCACGTCTCGCACCTCACGCCACCGCGGAATTTCTACGTAGGCGAGGAGGAGGGCAAGAACTTCGCCTGTGACTTCTTCATCCCAGCTGAGAAGATCGGAACCACACGACTTCCTGTGGTTGTGGGTGATCGAGTGAGCGTTGCGGTGGTCATTCCACCTCGAGCGCGGGGTTTCATCGAGCTTCCAGGTCAGCCGAGGATGAGTGTGGATGAGGCGCGTCAGAAGGCGCAGCCGAGTTCGGAGATTGCCGGCGGCCATCAGATGGCTCTGCCGCCGGGCGGGAAGGCGCGCATTGAGTTGGACGCGTTCGTGTTCCAGATCGCGGCGGTGAATGCTGGAAAGCCCGTGCAGAAGGGGGTTGCGGCAGGGGTGGAGTGGGCAGTGATGGCCTACTTTGGGCTGTCGTTTGCTACAGTCGGCGGATTTGTTGCGGCGATGGCATTTTTCGTTCCTCCGCTTGGTTTGACGGATGATGAAGACATCAATCAGGACCAGCTCTATCTCATTCAGCAGTACCTGAATGCTGCGGCGGAGAGGGAGCAGGAGGAAAAGGAGACCGAGCAGGTCGCCGAAGACAATGCCGACAACAAAGAGGGTGGCACGGGTACTCGAGCCAAGGGTGAGGAGGGGTCGATGGGCAACCCAACCTCGAAGGCTACGAATAAGCGCTATGCGGTGCAGGGGCCGAAGGACAATCCGGATCCGCACATTGCCCGCGCAGCGGCTCTGCGAGAGGCGCAGGAATTTGGCATGATCGGTCTTCTCAACACTGGCGCCGCAGGTGATCCGAATGCGCCAACGGCTCCTTGGGGCCGTGATACCTCGCTGGGGACGGACGAAATCAGTGCGCGAGGTAACATGTGGGGAGATGAGATTGGGGATGCCTTTGGTGCTGGTGGCTTGGGGTTGTCAGGTATCGGTGAAGGTGGTGGTGGTCGCGGTGAGGGTATCGGGCTCGGTTCGATTGGTACCTTGGGCCACGGAGCTGGCACGGGTACTGGTCAGGGGTTCGGTTCTGGACACGGCCGGCTCGGTGGTTCGCATAAAACACGTGCGCCACGAGTTCGTATGGGGCAGACAACGGTGAGCGGACGTCTTCCTCCTGAGGTTATCCAGCGCATTGTCCGCCAGAACTACGGCCGCTTTCGCATGTGTTACGAGCAGGGATTGGCTCGTAACCCGAACCTCGAAGGTCGTGCCCAAGTTCGGTTCGTGATCGGCCGTGATGGTTCTGTATCCAACGTACAGAACGGTGGTTCGGACTTGCCGGACAGTGGCGTGATCAGCTGCGTGATCAATGCCTACTACGGGTTGAGCTTCCCTCAGCCAGAAGGTGGAATCGTGACTGTGGTGTATCCGATTATGTTCCAGCCTGGCTGACGCGTGGAACGCAATCGATGCGCGATACGGCGCGTGGTGGCTATTGCCGCTACGCGCCGTTTTGCATGGTGCGGGTTGTTCGGCCGCGAGGGAGTCAAATGGCCATCGCTTGGCATGGAACCGGCGGCGGAATCTGGTCAGGGTGCGTGCCGGTGGAAACTTCGCGGCTTCGGTGCAGGGGCCAATCGGTGGGTAAGGCAGTTTTCTCCCGGATTCTCGCGCCGTTGGGCTGGGAATCGGATGTTCTGGTGCTTTACTTTCGCGACCTGCTCGGCCTATGCTCGGGCGCCGTTCGAGGTTGTCATTCTCGAATGAATCTGACTATCTCAACGGCATGTCTTGGTTCCGGGTCACCACAGGGTGAGACGGGCTCGGACAGAACCCAGAGCAATCTAAGTCGGAATGAGTTAGGGAATGCTTCCCACCACAGAAGGGTGAGCTCGCTATGAATCCCCGCACCGTAATGAGCACCGTGTGTTTCTTCTCCACCGCTCTCTTCGCATTGGCGGGCAGTGGATGCAGCCGCGACCACATCGAGGCGATCAACCGAGCCAATGAAGGTGACCAGGCCGTCAAGGTGAACGTCGAGGGAGCCATCCAGAAGTATGAGGAGGCGGTCCAACTGGATCCGATGAACCACCGCATCCTGAGGAAGCTCGCCAACGCCTACGAGAAAAAAGAAGACTGGGACAAGATGGCGTCCACGATGGCGAGAGCCGTGCAGGCGGCGCCAGAGTTCGCCGATTATTGGTTCAAGCGAGGGTATGCACTCGTGAAGCAGGCCGAGGGTGGAAATCCCGACGCATACAACGAGGCCAAGGAGCCCTTGAAGAAGTGTGTGGAGAAGGATCCAAATCTGGCAGAGTGCTACTTCTTCCTGGGGCAGTGCAACCTCTGGACGCAAAACGATCAGGACGCGCTCGCCAACTACAGCAAGGCTATTGAGCACGATCCGGTTGGGAACGCGATGTACTACCCGCCTCTTGCAGAGCTGTATGTGAACCTGAAGTTCTACAAGGAAGCGGAGCAGGTCCTTCAGAGTGGCACGAGCCTGATCAAGCCGACTGAGGCTTCGGCGAGCCACCTCTATGGCATGTACATCCTCATGTTCCAGGTCTCCCAGGCGAAGGACGACAAGGCGGGTATGGTTGCTGCGATGGAGAAGGCGCAGGAAGTTGCGGGTGACAAGCACCCGGAGATTGCGTTCAACCTGGGCAGCACGTACGCCGTGATGGATCCTCCCCAGAAGGAGAAGGCAGTTCGTCTGTTGAACTCGTTCACCAAGCGGGTGTGCCGAGGTGGACAAGCGCAGAAGTTCAAGGAACAGTGCGAGACTTCACAGAGCCTCATTCAGAAGCTTGGCGGCATGCCGGACTGATGCGCGGGGGGACCCTTGCCCCAGTGAGCGGGCTCTTTCCTGCAACTACTTGTCGTGATTCGGGTTTTTGGAGCACCACTCCACAGAGCATAACGTTTGAATGTGCCATGACCGGCTGGGATCGCCCAGTCGGTCGTGAGCAGTTGGGCTGAGGAAGCATGGACCTAGAGCAGCGTCTGAGTCATCTGGAAGGCCACCATGAGTACTACGGCATGGCGGAGGTGTTGGAGCAGGCCATCGGCGGCAGCGCGGACAGCGCCACCAAGGCTGCTTTCCATTTGCGATTGGGGCGGCTCCTCAACGAGCGCTTCCTGCAGGGTGTGCGCGCACTCAAGCACTTCCAGGACGCGTTCAAGCTGAATCCCAGTTTGCTTGAGGCGTTGGAGGAGGCTCGCCAGGTGTACTGGCAGATTGGCAAGCTGAACATGGTTCAGAAGCTGATCGAACTAGAGCTCAAGACGGCGAGCGAGCCGAATAGGATAGTGGTGCTGGCGAACGAACTCGGTGAGGTGCTCCAAGACCAGGGGCAGCATGAACGAGCGATCGCGGCGTATCAGCGTGCGCTCGAGCAGGCTTCGGCCAGTGATCGAGCGAGACTGCAGGCCTTGATCGAGGACCTTGGAGTGGGGGAAGAAAGCTGGCAAGAGCGGATCGCCGCCCTGCTGCGGAGCGCCCATCAGACCACAGTTCGTCCCGAGAAAGCCGCATGCTTTCTGCGAGCCGCGCGGATTGCCGCACGCTTCGCGCCCGATGAGGTGGAAGGGATGCTTTCGCAGGCCTACACCGCCGACAGCTCGAATCCGGCCGTGGCACTGCTGCTCGAAACGCTCCTTGTCCAGGCCGAGCGCGCCGAGGTCATCCTGCAATTGCAGCAAGCGATCATCGAGGGAGATCTGACGACCGAGGAGCGTGTCCAGGCGTTGGTGCGCTTCGGAATTCGCTGGGCGCTGCGACACCAGAATCCAGATGTGGCTGGCCAGTTTCTCGCGGAAGCACTGCGGCTCGATCCTGCCTGCACGGTGGGGCTCTACTACATGCGGCCAGTGGCTCCAGCCCCAGAGGGGGCGGCGAATGAGTTCTTGGCGCTGCTCGATGACGTGATGGCTACCCCTCCGGGACAGGTGAATCCGGAGATATGGGCGCTTGCCGGTCTCGTGGCGTGGAAGGATTGCGGTGATGTGATCCGCGCCCGGAGATATTTCACCATGCTCGGTCGTCTGGATGCGGAGCACCCAGATTTGTTGGCATTCGAACTCCAACTTGGAACTACCTTGCGTGATCGTTCGCCAGCGGGAGAGACCGGGGAGGATCAGGTTGCTGGTGCGAGTGGGGTTGCGGTGTCGCACTCGACTGATACATCTGCCAGTGCCTCCGCGAACTCAGTGCCGAGTGAGGCTTCCGTTCCATCTGCGGAGCCCAGCGTTACGGGGCCAGCGCTCGCGACGGCTTCCACAGCAACAGTAAGCCAGAGCGTTGCTGTCGCCGGGCCGAAGACCACCGCCCAGGTCCCGACGGCGGTCTCCGAAGCCGTGATTGCCTCGAGCCAGACCACCGCAGGCACTGATGCCACCGGGTCGCGGCAGACCTCTGATGCATCACGCGTCGCAGAGCTGCGCGCGCAACTGGTGCAGCAGGAGGAGAGTCGGAAGTTCCATGAGGTGGTGAAGACCTTGGTGGCACTTGGCGATGAACTCGATGAACCCACCGAGCGCGTCGAGGCCTACCTACGGGCGGCGGAGTTGTATGTCGGAAAGTTTGCGAACCAGGCCGAGGCGGTACGGGTCTACGAGCGGATCATTGAGTGTGAGCCGCAGAATCCCGTGGCAGTCGACTACCTCCGACAGATGTATGAGAAGCGACGGGATTGGGAGAAACTGATCGGTCTGAATCTGGTGCAGGCCAAGGCGCTGGACTCGATCGATGAACGCACTGGAGAACTCCGTGCAATCGCACGTATGGCTTCCGAACGGGTGAAGAAGCCTGAGATCTGCATCGAGCTGTGGCAACAGGTGCTGGAGGGGGATCCGAGCGACAACGAGGCATTGGGCGCTCTCGCGCAGATGTATGAGCGTGCACGTGAGTTCGAGAAGCTCGCCTCGGTTCTGGAGCGGCAGGTACAGGCGACCTTTGACAATAAGGAACGGATCGCGATCCTGACCAAGCTGGGTCAGGTAGTAGGCGATCGACTGAACGATGATGAGCGGGCGGTCGATGCGTATCGAGCATTGCTTGATCTGGTGCCGGACGATAGACGCGCGCAGGAGCAACTCAAGAAGCGCTATACGGCATTGGGTCGGTGGGACGATCTTGAGGTCTTCTACGCCGAGTCTGGCAAGTGGGATGAGTTCATTCGCATCCTAGAGGCGAGTGAGGCAAAGGCTCAGGATCAGCAGCAGCGAACCGCGATGCTGATGAAGATTGCAGAGCTGTGGTTGGTGCAAAAGCAGAAGGCAGATCGGGCAGCGAAAGCCTACGAGAAGGTCCTTCAACTGGACCAAGACAACCTTGCAGCTGCGGAGCGCCTGATCCCCATCTACACCGCTCAGAATAGCTACAAGAGTTTGGCAGCGGTCGTAGAGATCAGACTGCGCCACACCGAGGATGAACCCTCACAGCTGATGTTGCTTCGGGACTTGGCAGGCCTCTACGAGACGAAGCTGTCGGAGACAGAGAAGGCTCTTGCTTGTGCGCTTCGAGTGTTCACCTTGGCTCCCGAGGATGAGCAGAGCCTTGACGATTTGGAACGTGTCGCGCGCGTCACCGGTAGCTGGAATGAGGTGGTGACAGCGGTTCGGAAGGTGATCGACGATGGTCTGCATCTAGATACCGACCTTATCGCCGCGTTGCGGCTCCGTCTGGGGAAAGTGCTGGACGCAGAGTTGGGGGATGTGGACGGCGCGTTGCTGGAGTTCGGTGCTGTGCGTGATTTGGTTCCAAATCATCCAACGGCTCTTGAAGGTCTTGAACGGCTGTATCGGAAGACCTCGCGATATGCGGAGTTGCTTGAGGTCTATCAGCAGCGGCTCGATGCTCTCGAGATCGGCTCAGAGGAGCGCAAGCAGGTGCGCTTTGCCATAGCCGAACTAAATGAGCAGCAGTCCGGGGACGTGTCTGCTGCGATTGTCACCTACGAAGGGGTTCTTGAGGAGGATCCAACCGATACCCATGCGCTGCAGGCGTTGGATCGTTTGTACCGGCAGAGCAAGGCGTGGGTGCAATATGCGGAGGTGCTGCGTCGTCGCATTGAGCTTGATGTCGACGAGAAGACGCTGGTTGATCTCAAGTACCGCCTCGCTTCGGTGCTGCTCGAAGAGCCGGGTTCGGAAGAGGAAGCTCTCAATAATTACCGGGAGATTCTACTGATCGACCCGGAGCATGAGGGCACGCGCGGAGCACTCGAGCGGCTACTCGAGAACGAGGTGTTGCGCTCGGAAGTTGCGATGACCCTTGAGGCTATCTACGAGAGCCGAGAGGATTGGGACAAGCTGATCACGACCTTGGAGATTCTCGCGAACAACACCGTTGAGCTCTCCCGTCGGGTCGAGTTGTTGCGGAAAATGGCACTTACGGCAGCTACCCGCCTGGGCCAATTCGATCGAGCAATTGACGCGCAGGCGCGGGCACTGGCAGAGGATCCTACTGAGGAAGACGCGCGGATCGAGCTTGAAGGCTATGCCGAACAGGCCCAAGCCCATGCCCGGCTGGCTGAGGTATATGCGGATATCGCGAAGGGCCTGTCCGATCCTGTGCTTGCCCGTGGATACTGGATTCGCCTGGCTGCGCTGTTCGAGCAGCAGGGACAGATCGCGTCCGCGTCGGAGTGTTTTGAGAAGGTGTTGGAGCTTGACCCAGCCGATCTTGAGGCGCTTTCGGCGATGGACTCGCTGTATCGGCGCACCTCCTCCTGGGCAGAGCTGGTGGGCGTGTACCGACGGCGCATCGAACTGTCTCAGGATGCCGTAGAGAGTGAAGAGCTGTACAGCCAAATGGCGGAGGTATTGGAGCAGCAACTCGGGAAACCGGCCGAGGCAATCGCAGCTTATCGAGAGGTTCTGGCGCTCGATCCAACAAGTCAACGTGGGCTTGGTGCTCTCGAAGGTTTGTTCACCCGCCAAGGGATGTGGAGCGAGCTAGCTGAGAACCTCGAAAGTCAGCTGAATCTTGCAGACTTTGAGGAGAGTCAGATCGCCATCATGCTGCGCCTGGCGGCGCTGCGCCTTGAACAAATGGGTGAGGCAGAGGCGGCGATTGACGGCTACCGGCAGGTGCTGGAGCGAGAACCCACCAACGCCGTTGCACTTGCCGCGCTCGAGCAACTCGGCCAGCGTGAGGAGTTCGAGCTGGTGGTGGCGGAGATCTTGGAGCCGATCTACAGGGATCAGGGCGATTTCGCGCGATTGATCGCAGTGATTGAGGTTCAGATTCGCCGCGCTGATGATGCTGCGCGGCGGGTTGAGCTGCTGCAGCAGGTTGCGGAGCTTCAGGAAGAGGCAGGACACAATCCGGCCGCTGCCTTCGACACCATGACTCGGGCTCTCGCAGTCGAGCCAGAGAGCGAGAGCACGCTGGAAGCTCTGGATCGCCTCGCGCGTTCAACCAACCGTTTGCGGGATCTTGCTGAGTTTTTGGACCGGTTGGCGAGTTCGCAACAGGCTCCAGATCTCGGAAGTCGCCTGATGATGGCGGCGGGGCGGATCTACGAAGACGATGTGCAGGATGTCGAGCGAGCCATCGGCCTGTACCAGCGTGTGTTGGCGATAGATCCTCTGAACCTGGGCGCAACGGATTCTCTCCAGGCGCTCTTCCAGGCCACCTCGCGCTTCGCCGACATGTCCCTGGTTCTGCAGAGGAAGGCGGAGATTCTCGAGGATCTCGATGAACAGAAGGCCGCGCTGTATGAGGCTGCCCGACTGGAAGAGGAGGTTCTGGAGCGTCGTGAGAATGCGATCGGCGTATATCTCAAGGTTCTGGAGGTAGATTCGGAGGATTTGCGCAGCATCGATGCGTTGATCGCGATCTACCTCGGGCTGGAGCGGTGGAAGGATCTGCTCGGGGTTTTCGTTCGCAAGGTCGACTTGGTGCTCGATCCAGAAGAGAAGAAGCTCATCTATTACCAAATGGGTGCGGTGTATGAGCGAGAACTCGGTGATGTCGCTCAGGCGATCGACACCTATCAGAAGGTGCTGGAACTCGATCCCGACGATATTGAGGCGCTTGGGCGGCTAGACGTGCTCTATCAGGCAGCCGAGAACTGGCAGGAGCTGCTGACCATTTTGGGACGGGAAGCTGAGCTCGCTCAGGATCCGGAAGAGAGTGTCGGGTACCAGTATCGGATTGCCGAGATTTTCGACCAGAAGATCGCGGATGTCGAGCGAGCAGTGGAACTCTACCGGGAGATCCTGGATATCCAGCCTGACCATGCTCCCACGCTGCAGGCGCTGGAGGCGATCAAGGATTCGCAGCGTGCGCCACTTGCGGCCGCCGCTGTTCTGGAGCCAATCTACGAGGCGAGCAGTCAGTGGACGAAGCTGATCTCGGTTTTGGAGGTTCAGGTCAAGGGACAGACTGATTCCTTCGCCCAGTGTGAGATCCTTCATCGTATCGCGTCGTTGTACGAGGAGAGCCTGCACGATCATGCTCGCGCGTTTGATACGATGGCGCGGGCGATCGTGGTGGATAGTTCGAGCGAAGAGGCACTGGGTTCGCTGGAGCGGCTCGCTACCGTCACCGACCGCTGGTCGTCGGTAGCTTCGCTCTATGACGGTGAGTTCGAGAAGCTCGAGGGTGAGCCTGAACGATTCGTTGAACTGGCTCTGCGGGTGGCGCAGATCTACGAGGTTCAACTCGAGAATGTCGACCAGGCAGTGGCGCGGTACCGAAAGGTGCTCAAGGTCGAGATTGAGAACCAGAGTGCGCTCCGCGCTCTGGACCGGTTGTTCACGCAGACCGAGCGATGGGCAGAGCTGGTAGACATACTGTCGAGGTCGGCAGAGCTTGGAGAAACGCCCGACGAGATCCTGGACACGAAGTTCCGGCTCGGCCAAGTCTACGAGACGCGACTGGGTGATTCAGAGCGGGCCATCGAAACCTACCGTGAAGTGATCGCGGCAGCTCCCGACCACGATGGCGCCATTTCCGCCCTCGAGGGGTTGTTTGTCGCGGGAACGCGGCAGGTTGAGGTGAGCGCCATCCTGGAGCCGTTGTACCAGGGCAGTGGAGAATGGGAGAAGCTGCTCCAGGTGCACGAGGCGCAGCTCCGGTTCACGGAGGACCCGGAGGAGCGCCTGGCCATGTATGGCCGCATTGCCGAGGACGCTGAAGAGCGGCTGATGGATCCGGTGATGGCGTTCGGAGTGCGTGTCCGATGCATTCGCGAATTCCCTCTCGAGGAGCGTACGGGAGAAGAAATTGAACGCCTGGCTGGGATGATTGACGACGGCTGGAAGGAACTCGCCAACGCCTACGCTGACGTGCTCGGTGCCGAGAGCACCACCAAGGAGATTCAGTCGACGATCGGTAAGCGCCTGGCACGCGTGTATGAGGAGGAGTTGAGTGACATTGGGCGCGCTGAGGAGACGTATCGCTATGTGCTCACCGTGGTGGAACGCGATGGCGATGCTCTAGCGAATCTCGATCGTATCTACAGTGGAAACGAGCAGTGGGTCGAACTGGCGGGTGTGCTCGAGCAGCGTGTGGTTGCTGCTTCGGAGGTTTCGGATCGCGTCGAAATGTGCCTGAGACTCGGAGAAGTTTACGACGAGCAGCTCGGTCAGAAGGTAGAGGCGGTACGGGCCTATCGACAGGTGTTCGACGAACTTGAGCCTACCCATGAGCAGGCGATTCTTGCGCTCTCACGAATCTACGAGGAGACTGAGCAATGGACGGCGCTTCGCGAAGTCTTTGAGCGCCAGCTCGAGAACTGCGTGGGTGATGTCGAGGAGGCGGAGATCCGCGGCCGGTTGGCACGCCTGAGTGCTGACCGTCTGAACAATGTCGCGGAGGCGATAGAGGGTTGGAAGCGTGTGCTTGACCTCCGGGGAGAGGACGCCGAGGCACTGTGGGCTCTCGCTGATCTCTACCAGAATGAGGGTAAGTGGGCTGAACTCACCGATGTCCTCGAGCGCCACTTTGATATCGCGGATAGCGACGAAGAGCGGGTTAGTATCCTCACACGTCGGGCAAGACTGTTCGCCGAACAGCTCAACCGTGATGAAGAGGCGCTTGGGACCTGGAATCGTGTACTGGACATCGACTACGCAAACGCAGCCGCACTCCGCGAAGTAGCGGTGATCTGGCGGAAGCGGGGCGATGCAACAGAACTCGTGACTGCGCTCCATGCGTTGATTGATCGGGCATCGTCGCTGCTTCCGACCGAGGAAGTGATCGCTGCGTATCGTGAGCTGGGGCGCCTCTACACCAACTCGCTTTCGCAGAGCTACGAGGCAAGTGAGGCCTGGAAGCAGCTGCTCGAGCTGGATCCCCAGGATTTTGAGGCGATGGACGCCCTGGAGACGATCTTCCGTGCTGAGGAGCGTTGGCCGGATGTCATCGGGATCAAGATGCAGCGCGCCGAGGCTTTGCCGTCGGTCGAGGAGAGGATTCGCGAGCTGCTTGAGGTGACGGAACTCTGGAAGCGAGAGGCGGCGGACTATGCGGGTGCAACCCCAGCATACGAGGCCATTCTGCGTCTCGATTCGACCCACACCGAGGCGTTTGAGTGCCTGGAGAAGCTACACGGACAGGCGGAACGCTGGGAAGCGCTGGTCGAGTTGTACTTGGCACGGCTCGAGAGCCGCGAAACGGTGGCCGAGAAGTCGGACCTGCTTCGCCGGATTGCGCGAGTGTTCGATGAGCGATTGAATGACCAAAACCAGGCCTTTGTCGCGTTGGTCAACGCTTTTGCGGAAGATTTCAGTGACGACGACACTGCTCGCTACTTGGAAAAGATGGCACAGGCCACCAATCGCTGGGGTGAGCTACTGAGCACGGCCAATGATTGGCTGCCAGAGCAGACCGAGCCCAGGAGCAAGATTCAGCTCTGTCTGCGGCTAGGCAAGTGGTACGGACAGGATCTGGGTCACCCGGAGTGGGCACAGCCCTACTATCAGCAGATCGTCCAGCTCGATCCGAACAACGTTCAGGTCTTGCGGCAGATGGCGGCGATCCACCGGGTGTCGGGGAATTGGCAGAAGGTTGGGGAGACGCTGCAACGAGCACTCGACGTAGTGGTTTCGAATGACGATCGGAAGATGATTCTGGTCGACATGGGCGAGTTGCTCGAACGCAATATGGGCCAGGTCGAGGCTGGTATTGGATTCTACAGGCGGGCGCTCGAGGTTGACGCCGAGTATCTGCCTGCATTGGAGGCACTGGATCGGATCTTCGAGGCCCAAAACGATGCCGTGCAGCTGGTGGAGGTGCTGTCCGCTAAAGTCAGAGCACTCAGGGACGACGAGCAGTCTTCGAAGCAGAAGTTGCGCATGGCGCAACTCTACGAGACGAGTTTGCGAGCGCCGGAGCGCGCCGGGCAGATGTACCGAGAGGTGCTGGAGGCAGATGCAGCGAATCTGATCGCTCTTCGTGGGTTGGAGCGGATTGACGAGCTGACTCACAATTGGGCAGATCTGGTGGTGGTGCTCGAGCGACAGCTGGACGTGGTGGAGACCGAGCGCGAGCGAGTGGAGTTGCTGCTGAAGTTGGCAGCTGTTCTGGAGGAGCAGTTCCTCAAGGTCGACGTTGCCACACAGAGGCTGGAGGCTGTGCTTGAGATCGATCCTAGCGAGGAGCGGGCCTACGTAGCGTTGGAGCGCTGCTATCGCCGCATGAAGCAGTGGCTTGACCTGATCGGAACGTTTGAGCGCCACATCAGTGAGACGGCCACGCAGTCCACCAAGATCGACCTTTACGGGCAGATCGCCCAGGTGTTCGGCGAGGAGGTCGGGGACGTTGAGCGCGCCATCGACGCCTATCAGAGCATCGTCGATTTGGACGACACCAACATTGCTGCGCTTGACGCGCTATCCAAGCTTTTCGAACGTCAGGGTGACGCGTCTCGCGCTATTGAGACCATGACGCGAGTCGCAGACCTGACGACGGATGGCCAGAAGCGCGTCGAGATGTATTTCCGGATCGGCAAGGCTCTAGAGGAGCAGCTGGGTGATCGGATTCAAGCCAAGGAGCGCCTGGAGATGGCGCTGGACTTGGATCCGACCCACCTTCTTACGCTGGCCAAGCTCAGGGCCATTGCGCTGGATGACTCCGATTGGGAGAGCGCTGCCCGGTATCTCGATCAAGAGCAGCTGAATACGCCTCAGTCTAGAGCCCGTGCCAAGCTGCTGGTGGAGTTGGGAAGGCTACGTGACGAGAAGCTGGAAGAGCACGAACTAGCTGTTCAGGCTTATGAAGCGGCGATTCAGGCAGATCCGGATTGCGAAGAAGCGGCGCTGCCTCTGGTCGAGGAATATGTGCGGACAGAGCACTGGGTGGCGGCCGAGCCGTTGGCAGAAATGCTCGTGAAGAAGGCCAAGAGTAAGGACCGGCACGAACAGCATGTCCTTCACAAGTTGCTCGGTCGGGTGTTGGCAGCACTTGGGCATGACGATCGGGCACTCAAGGCCTACCAGACAGCGCACCAGCTCGACCTGACGGATCAGGAAACGATCCGTGGTATCGCCGATGCAGCCTTCAAGCTGCGCGATTGGCCGACGTCGCTCACCAACTATCAGAAGGTGTTGACCGCGTTGGGTGAGGATGAGGTTCTACTTCGGACAGAGACATATTACCGGCTCGGTTGTATCAAGCGCGAGCAGGGGCAGGTGCGGCAGGGCATCAACAACTTCGAGAAGGCGCTGGCCCTGAACACCGACCACCGGCCGACGCTGGATGCCCTGGTTGAGGTGTACGCAAAAAACAACGATTTCAAGCAGGTGGCGGCGTACAAACGTCAGATCCTGGACACGGTGAC
>CAYNEY010000007.1:0-140678 GCA_964396375.1 uncultured Polyangiaceae bacterium
CGGTGGTGGTCGCCGGGCTGCTGGAGGCGGACGGTGGTGCCAAGGCCGCTGACGAAGCCATGCAGGGTGCGGTGGCGCTTCAGAGGATCCGCCTCGAACGCCGCCTGGTGTTCCTCGGCACCGTGGGCAACAACGCGCCGTTCATCGGCCTGTTTGGCACCGTGATCGGCGTGGTGCAGGCCTTCGAAGCCCTCGGCAAAGAAGACGCGGTATCCGCCGCCGCGACCGCCGCCGCTGGCATGGCACCGCAGCAGGTGATGGCCGCGATCGCTGAGGCCCTCGTGGCAACCGCCATCGGTCTCTTGGTGGCGATCCCCGCGGTCGCCATGTACAACGTCTTCCAGCGGAAAACCAAGTCCATCCTCGCCAATACTGAGGCCTTGAGCCGCGTCCTCCTCGCTCATCTTTCCCGCCAGACGCCGGAAGCGCCCGTCTCCGGAGAGGACTGACCATGGCCGGTGGCAACGGCAACGGCGACGACGACGCGATCGTCAACATCAACATCACGCCTTTGGTCGATGTGGTGTTGGTGCTGCTCATCATCTTCATGGTGACAGCACGGATCATCGTGTCGCAGGGCATGCCGATGGACCTCCCGAAGGCCGCGAGCGGTGAGAGCATCCAGACGGTGTTCAGCGTCGAGCTGACCGCCGATGGAAAGACGGTGGTCGACTCGCAGCCGGTGGCCAGCGACGATGCGATCCCCCCGCTGGCCAAGGCGGCCAAGGCCAAAAACAAAGATCTCCGAGCCGTGATTCGCGCTGACAAGAAGGTGGAGCACGGCAGGGTCATCCACGTACTGGATCTGCTGAATCGCATCGGGGTCTCGAAGATCGCCTTCGCAGTCACGCCGACGGCCGACGTGCCAAATCTCACGACCGTGCCAGCGGCTAACTGAAACCCTCTGGCATAACGCTGATTTTCCGCCACGCTAAGTTCAAGGTCACCGTGTCACGACGTCCAGAATCGCCCGAAGCGCTCTCCGAGTCCGACGCGGATGCGGATGAGGGCAGTGGCGCTCGGCAGACGCGCGGTGATGGGCCTCGCTTGAGCGATACACGGAGCCTTCGCCCGGGGAGCCGCTCGCGGGTTGCGGCCACCGCCACCTACGACCCGCAGGCCCGCATCCGCGCCCTGACGACGCGGGAGAGTCACCTAGGCCTCAGCTTCGGCTTCGTCGGTGCACTGCTGCTCCATGCCGTGGCCGCCACCCACGGTTACACTTCCCTGCTCGATCTGGGCGCGTTCGTGGATGCGATCGGGACGGCGGTCACCAACGATCTGCGCTCCACGTACGCCGTGGAGATGGAGAAGAAGACTCCAATTCCCGAGGTGAAGGAGGAGCCTCCCCCTCAGAAACCCGAGCAGGTGGTCAAGGCGCCGACGGCGCCCGCCAACGCGCCCCCGCAAGCCCCACCCCCGGCACCCGCGCAAGCCGGCAAGCTCCTCACCGCAGAAGCGGATCCGAACGCGCCCCTCGATCTGACGGACGAGGGCTTTGTGACCGGCGAGGGAGAACGCTTCGTGGGCGGTGTCACCGCGTCAACCGGTACCTCGACGATTCCCGTTCGCAAAGAGACAGCCCAGCTGGGCGGCGTCCCCAACGGCACGGGAACCCGACCGGTCGCCGCGGCTCCCCCCCCAGCCCCCACCGAGGATCGCTCCCGTGCGCCTCGCCCTCTCACACTAAACTGGAATGATTGCGGGTTTCCGGCCGAAGCCGACGCCGAACAGATCGACCAGATGCGCGTCACCGTGGTGGTGACGGTGGGGCTAGATGGCCGCGCAGTGAACGCCACGGTTCTCGGCAATCCCGGCTACGGATTCGGTCCCCTTGCCCAGCGCTGCGCCATGCGTAAGACCTACTCCGTGGGGCTGGATATCGCGGGTAATCCAGCGGTGCGCACCACACCACCCATCGGTGTCACCTTCCGCCGCTGAGGCTGAACGCACCACCCCACAGCAGTCCTTTGTCCTCGACGGCGGCGCCGGGTTATAGTCCGTCCGTGACCGACGCCCCTCTCGACCAGCTGCGGCGCATCGACCTGTTCTCGGGGCTGAAGCCCCAGGCCCTCGAGTTCATCGCCCGCATCGCCATCGAGGAGAGTTTCCCGGTCGGGACCAAGCTCTTTCGGCATGGTGATCCCGGCGATCGCCTATACGTCATCCTCGACGGCCGAGTGCGGATCAGTCGGGACGTGACCGGTATGGGTGAAGAAGCCCTGGCCGTGCTCGGTCCAGGACAGGTCTTTGGAGAGATGGCCTTGCTGGACGAGGCGCCACGGTCAGCAGATGCGATCGTTCATGAGCGTTGTCGAGTGCTCACCATCCCGAAGGATGCCTTCGACGACCTCCTTTTCTCGCACAAGGAGCTGGCCTACGAGGTGCTTTCGAGCTTCGTTCGCTTGCTGGTCGTGCGCCTCCGTGAAACAAACGACAAGCTCACCTTCCTCACTGTCAGCAATCGCTTCTGACGGCCCTCCACCTCCGCACGAACGCCGACAAGCGCCCGCGACCGATCAACCTCTGTTTCTCCGGGCGTGAGAGCCGTTTGATGGCGTGCTCGATCCGCAGTGCCTCCGCGTGATCCACGCAGCGGCTCGTGCCACAGAGTTCGAGAGGCCCACGACCGCGGGTGTATCGTGCACCGCGGCCAGCGCGGTGTTGCGCGAGACGCGTGGCAACGTCAAGGGCAATGCCCGTGTACAGGCTACCGTCACCGCAGCGAAGCAGATAAACGTACCAAGGAGTCGGTTTCTCCATCGGCTAGGCTCGCACTCAGCATACGGGCTGGTCTGCGCTTGTCATCTCGCGAGGCCATGGGAAAGTCCACTTGGAGTTCGCTCTGCCCTTCCGGGTTCTCTCCACGCTCGTGTCCGGCTGCACGATCGCCCCGACCTGCCGAGAAGAGTCGTGTCTGCTGGGCATAGGGTTTCACCTTTGCCAGCGGTCGGGGCTTCGCGGACCAACACGGTTCGCCTACCCATTCCTTAGGGTGCGAAGAGGGCGCCGCGCCGCCGCTCCGTCATGCGACCTTCAAACCCTGCTCCGCGCCTCCCCCGGTCGGCCCCAAGACCGCTCTTCGGCCGTACCCTGAAGTTTGGCTGCAAATTTGACGCGCCAACACCTGTTCAGTATCCTGTGCCGGCCATGCAGGGGTTGACCAAGCGCCAGCAGCAAACCTTGGAATTCATTCGCCAGTCGATCAGTGAGCGAGGCTATCCGCCCACGCTCCGAGAGATTGGGGAACACATGGGGATCCGGTCGACCAACGGGGTCAATGACCATCTTCGGGCTCTCGAACGCAAGGGCTACCTGCGGCGTGAGGACATGAAGAGCCGGGCCCTCAAGTTGGTGGAGAATGCTTTTTTTAATGATACGGCGACACCGAGAGCGTGCTCGGTGAGGTGGCCAACGACACCCACGAACCTGACGCTGATATGGTGGAAATCAGCATCGTCGGACGGGTCGCGGCCGGCCTGCCTCTGCTGGCCGAAGAGAACGTGATCGACACCGTGCGCATCGACCGGATGCTGGTGCGCGGTGGGCGCGATGTGTTCGGCCTCAAAGTCACCGGGGACTCGATGATCGAAGCGGGGATCTTCAGCGGCGACTATATCTTCGTGAAGAAGCAGCCCACCGCAGACCGTGGGGAGATCGTCGTGGCATTGATCGGCGACGAAGCGACGGTGAAATACTTCTACCCAGAACGGGATTACATCCGGTTCCAACCTGCCAACAGCCGGATGGCACCCATCCTAGTGCGCTCCTCAGACTTCAAGCCTACGATGTTGCTTGGCAAAGTTGTGGGTGTGTTTCGACGCATCTAGCTCGCGACCCTGGCAGGCTGCTGGGCCGATGCCGGATGAGGCAGCCCGCCTCCCGCGCCGGCTCGTGGGAATTCCGACCAACACTCGGGTTTTCGTGACAGCACGCTGTCCTCTTGGCTCTCGGGTTGACGAGAAGGACAACCGATTGCTACCGTCCAGCCTCCCCTCGCCTCGTTTTCGCGAGCTTCCGATGCACCTCGTCCACTGTCTCCCTTCCGCGTCTCACCTTCTACGGGCGCGTGTTTGCTCTTTGTCTACGCTCTTTTTCGTGGGCTTCGCCCTCAGCGGTTGCGGAAACGTGTTGTACGCCGCCCGGGCCAATGATGTCGCGCTTCGCTTGGAGGAGGCACGACAAGCCAAAGCGGAGGAGCGGGCGCTGTACGAGTACACGCTGGCCGAGCAGCATCTTTCGAAGGCCATGAGCGAGGCGGCAGAGGCAGACTACGGCGACGCCTACCATCTCGCCGGGCTCGCGTCGGACTACGTCGATCGCGCGCTTGCCAAGGTACGGGGCGAAGTGGCAAAAAAAAGCTCCGCCCAACCACCCGCCGAGAGCGGAAGTTCAGCTTCGGGTGACGAAGCTGCTTCGCAAGAGCTCGAGGCTCGGTCCTCGTCTTCGTCCGCGGAGTCTTCGGAATGATCCCCCGCTTCACTCATCGTTTGACGCTCGTCATCGGGTTCGTGGGGGCACTCACAAGCTGTGCCAACACCACCCAGATGCGTGGCAAAATCGCGGGTTTGCGTGAGGTGGGGGCACAGGCCAAGAAAAACGGTGCCGAGCGCTGCGCGCCGCGTGAGCTCGCCATTGCGGAAAGCCAGCTCAGGTTCGCCGAGCTCGAACTCGACCAAGGCTTTCCCTCGAAGGCGGAGCGACATCTCCAGCTTGCCTCTCCAAACGCCGAGGCCGCTCTGAAGCTCTCGCCTCCGGAGTTCTGCGTGGTGGTCTACGACCGCGACGGTGATGGGCTGGTGGACAGCAAAGACAAGTGCCCAGACGATCCGGAGAACTACAACGGTTACGAGGATCCCGATGGGTGCCCGGACGATCCGGATACGGACGGCGACCAAATCCCTGATTCTGTCGACCAGTGCGTGCTCGATCCGGAGGACAAAGACCAATACCTCGATCAGGATGGCTGCCCCGACGTCGACAATGATGCGGATGGCGTGTTCGACGACAAGGACAAGTGTCCGAATGAGCCCGAAGATCCCGACGGGTATGAAGACGAGGATGGTTGCCCGGATCCGGACAACGACAAGGACACGGTCCTCGACCTCGACGATCAGTGCCCGAACGAGGTCGGAAGCCCGGATACCGAACCCAGGGGTTGTCCGCGGAAGGCTGCCCTGGCCGTGGTGACCGACTGTGAGGTCAAGATCACCCAGCAGATCCACTTCGAGTACGACAAGGCGGTGATCCGAAGGGAGAGCTTCCCGGTCCTCGACGCGGTGACCGAGGTTCTGACCAGCAACCCGCAAATCAAGCTCGAGATCCAGGGCCACACGGACAACCGGGGCTCGGCGAAGTACAATAAGTCGTTGAGCGACCGCCGGGCGGCGTCCGTCATGAAGTACCTGGTCTCCCACGGCATCTCTGCCGATCGCCTCACTTCCCGAGGCTATGGTCTCGAACAGCCCCTGGTGCCAAACGACACCGATTTGAATCGCGCTCTCAACCGTCGAGTCCAGTTCGTCCGGACCGAAGGCTTGAAAGAAGGCTGCTCCAAGTAGTTCTCGTCCTCTCCCCACGCCCCTCTCGGAGCTTTTCTCGTGACCCACAGATCTTTACTTCAACTCCTCTCGGTTCTGCTGCTCTCCCTCGTCTCGTTCACGGCGCTGTCGGCACCCAAGGATGCTGCTGCCACCAAGAAGATCGACGAGGCGATCAACGTCCACTACCTAGCCACCGACTTCCAGAAGGCCGAGGGCCAACTGCTCGGGATCGTGAAGGCCTGCGGCGACGCCTGCAGTCCGAACGTGCTCGGCCGCGCCTGGATGTACGTCGGCATCGTCCGCGGCTGCGGCAACCAGGACCTGGCGGGCGCGAAGGAGGCCTTCGAGAGCGCGAAGGCGGCCGATCCTGCGACGGCGCTCGATACCGCGCTCGCGACTGATGAAGTAAAGGCCCAGTTCGAAGCTGTTTTCGGTGGTGGGAGTGCCCCACCCGTCACGCCAACCCCCACCACACCGGCCACTACCAACGACGTGACAGCGGCGGTGGCGGCCACCACCATCACCTGCACTCCGCCGAGCGGAGCTGAAGTGCAGACCCGGCGCCCCATCCCCATCAGCTGCACACCTCCCGCTGGCGCCAGCAAAGCAGTGATGGCCTACAAGGAGTTCGGCGGCGATGGCTTCACCACTATCCCGATGAAGTTGGAGGGCGGAACCTTCCGCGCTGCCATCCCCTGCACCGCCACCAAGATGGCAGGCATGGTGACCTACACGGTGAAGATGCAGGACGCCACAGGCAACGAGCTCGGGTCGATCAGCGAGGACTCCTTCGCCATCGTCGAGAACACGAGCCAGCCTGCTCCCGCTTTCCCTGGCCAGGCGCCACCGGCGCGCTGCGAGGAAGAGGTGGAATGTCCCCCCGGTATGCCGGGCTGTGCGCGAGCCGGCGGTGGTGGTTGGGGCGACAGCTGCACCCCCGCCGCCCCCTGCAAGAAGGGGCTGTACTGCGAGGCTGGCATGTGTGAGAACGCCCCGCAGTGCGAGATTGACAGCGACTGCGCGAGCGGCCGTTGCTTCGACGGCTTCTGTGACATGGGCGACGGCTCAGGGAGTTCCGACTCCGTGAAGAAGTTCTGGGCCGGTGTCCACGTTGCCGCGGATCTCTTGTGGGTGAGCAAGGACAAGGACACCTGCACCTTCTCCAACATCAGCTCCCGCAAGTACGCTTGCTACCCCAAGAATCAGGATGTTCCCATCAACGGCGCCGCCAGCATCCCGGTGGGTCCGGACGCGGGAGAGGTTGCCCAAAGTGGCTTCGTGATGGCCACGCTCCGCGTCCTCGTGTCTGCTGACTACGCCATCACCCCCTCGATCGCCCTCGGGGCGCGGGTCGGTTTCGCCTTCAAGGGTGGTCCGCCGAACGCTACCTACAATGCGCCGGACGATGTCTACGAGGGCAGCAAGTTCCTCCCCATCCACGCTGAGGGTCGCGGCACCTACTGGATCAGGTCACTCGGTCAGCCCGGGATCCGACCCTATGTTCACCTCGGCGGCGGCATGGCGCAGATCGACGCCAAGGTGGTGACCACGGATGTGCGCTTGCCCGACAACAGCGTGGTGTCCTACGACGTGTGGAAGAAGGTCGGCCAAGGCTTCGTGACCTTGGGCGGTGGTGCCATGCTCCCCCTCGGTTCGCGTGCGGGACTGGTCGGCAACCTGAATCTCATGTACATGCTGCCGGACAGCGGGATCGTCGTCGAGCCCAGCCTAGGCCTCGAGATGGGCTTCTAGGAGCCCCAAGCTCCTAGAAAAGTGACCCCCGGGCGGCCTGGTGCTGCTCGGGGGTTTTCCTTTGCGGAGCGCGGCCGCAGGCTGCGCTGGTCGCTCCGCGCTCTTCGCTTACGCTAGACCTTCTCGGGCCGCGCCGGTGGCGTGCGGCCCATCCGCTCCAAGACCTGCAGCATGTCTTCCCAAACCGGGCGCTTCGCGGGGGGATTTCGGAGCAGGTAGGCGGGGTGGAAGGTCGGCATCACCGGGATCGCGCCTCGGTAGAGGCGCCACTGCCCTCGCAACTGGGTGATGCCGCCGGTCAACCCGAGCAGCCCCTGCACCGCGGTGGCGCCAAGCGCCACGATCACCTTCGGTGCGAGCAGCTCGAGCTGCTCGGTGAGGTATGCCCGACACGCCTGCACCTCGTCCGGCTCCGGCTTCCGGTTCTCGGGAGGTCGGCACTTGACGATGTTGCAGATGTAGATCTCCTCGCGCAAAAGGCCCATCGCGGCGATCATGCGATCGAGCAGCTGCCCCGCCTTGCCCACGAAAGGCTCACCGCGAGCGTCCTCGTCCGCGCCGGGCCCCTCACCCACGAAGCACAGACCGCTCTTCGCCGTGCCTCGTCCGAAGACGGTCTGGGTGCGGGTGGCCGCAAGCTTGCACAGCTTGCAGCTTTTCACGCGCTCCTCCAGGAGCACGAGCTCACGTTGTCGTTCACTTGCACTCTTCATGATCGGAACCTGCACGGAGCGCGGGGCACTGACCGCGGGCGGTGTCTCCCCAAGGAAGGCCGCCCGCTGTTCTTTCGCGAACCCAGGGCGCGGTCCCGGCGAGGACAGGGGAGATGATGGCTGCTGGGAGGGCGGAGGCTCGGTGAGGCGCGGCAGGACCGGAGCGCCCAGCTCCGACGAGGACAGGAGAGATGATGGCTGCTGAGAGGGCGGAGGCTCGGTGAGGCGCGGCGCGAGTGCCCCGGTCTCCGCCCGAGGTAGCCCCTCGGCACCGGCCGCAAGCTGCTGCATCACATGCGCGCGCAGAGCGCGCACCAGCAGCCTGGCCTCATCACTGGGATTGTCCGCGGGAGGCTCGACCATCGTCATACGGAGAGGTCGGAACCCTGCTCGGCCAGCCATCGCTCAGCATCGAGCGCCGCCATGCAACCGGTCCCCGCCGCGGTAATGGCCTGCCGGTATACCCAATCTGCGCAGTCACCCGCCGCGAACACCCCCGGCACGCTGGTGCGGGTCGAGCCGCATTCAGTCCGGATGTAACCGTTGTCGTGGAGCGTGAGCTGACCGCGCACCAACTCGGTCATCGGGGTGTGTCCGATGGCCACGAACAGCGCGGCAATGTCGATGGTCTTGTGCTCGCCAGTCTTCTTGTCGAGCAGCCGCAGCCCCGTCACCTCACCACGACTCACGTCCAGGACTTCTTCGACGGTGTGACTGAGGAGCAAGGAGATCTTCGGGTGTTCCGCCACGCGCTTCTGCATGGCCTTCGACGCCCGAAACTCGTCGCGACGGTGGATCAACGTGACGTGGTTACACAAGCCCGCCAAGTAGCTCGCCTCCTCCAACGCCGAGTCACCTCCACCCACCACAGCCACGTCGCGATTGCGGTACAGGGCGCCGTCACACACGGCACAGGCGCTCACGCCTCGGTTTTTGAGCTCGGTCTCGGACGGCAGTCCGAGGTAGTTGGCGCGTGCTCCGGTGGCCACAATCACGGCTCGAGCCAAGGTGGGCTCGCTCTCGCCTTCGGTCCAAATCCGGAACGGACGCGTCGAGAGATCGATTCGCTCCACGTCGGCCGTGACAAGCTCCGTACCCTGGCGCTCAGCCTGTTCGCGCAGCTTACCCATCAGCTCCTGACCCATGATCCCCTGGGGAAACCCGGGGAAGTTCTCGACCTCGGTGGTGAACATCAGCTGCCCGCCAGGGATGAGCCCACCCGCCGAGAACCCCTCGATGCACAAGGGCGCCAGGTTGGCGCGCGCAGCATAGATACTCGCGGTCAGGCCTGCCGGCCCGGAGCCGATCACAACCACATTGTGAAGACGTGACTCTGCCATGGGATCTCCCATAGCAGAGATCAGGGGCTCAGGCGTCGCGAATTGGGCTCGCCTTCAGGGCGGCCTTGCCGTCCTTGATGTACACCGAGAACTTCACCCGGGAAGCAGCGTGACGGCTCAAAATCGCCTGCTCGTTCTTGCGCAGGGTCTGTTCGAACTTGTCGAAGGTAAAGTTCTCCGTGTCCTCTCCGCACTGTTGCTTCAAGGCCACGAAGTCCTGGTACACGGCCTGCCACTCTGCCGCCTGGTCAACACCCTCGGCCGCCGCCGCGCCTGCCTCGGGGGCCGCCGTCGCGGGCTCCTCATCGGCTACGTGACGCCGCGGCGGAGTCCGACGGGGCAGGCTTGGCCCTCCGGCACCACTTGCCTCATCCGCAGCGGCCGCGCTGTCGACCACGCCACTTCGCGGCTGGGGCTTCGGCACACTGCGACGAGGTGCCGAGGGAAGCGCGGCAGCGATCGGGTTGCTGACTGCGCTAGCTTCGGTGACCACCGGCGCGTCCCCGGGGAACGAGAAGGCGCTCATCTGAGGTTGGTCGGGTATGTCGCCCAGCACCTGACTGAGATCGGCAGCTCGGCGCGGTGCCCCGCCCTTGGCAGCCACATGCTCGATCCCGTCGTTGAGGTCACCGGCGATCTTCCGGTAAATCCCCCGGAACTTGCTGGGATGGAGCTGGGCCACCTCGCCCTTGGCCAGCCTCTGAGCCTCGCTTCGGAAGAGCCAGAGCGGTCGACTGTGCTCGAGCACGCTAAAGGCGATCCCGAACACGGCCGCGCCGAGCGCGATCAGCAAGGCTATCACCCAGTTTGCCTGTTGCTTGTCCTTCTCGTCCGACTTCTGGAAGAACCCGAAGGGGCTGGTAACCTGATCCGGGAGACGCGCGACCGCATAGCCTGCCCCGAGTGCCCAGGCTTCTCCAGGCAACCGTGAGTACTGCACACCGAGCATGCCCGCGATCACCCTGACACGGCTCCTCCCCTTTTCGCGGTAGGCCTGGTCGGACTCGAGACCGTCGATGTCACCCACGATTTGGTCGAGTTGACTCTTGTCGAAACCCTCAGGAGCCCCCGAAGCCACGCGCTGTCCGCGGGCGAAGAATCCGATGGCTGCGCTGGTACGGCTGGAGAGTTCGCGGGCGAAACGGTCGTCGATGATCCTCGCTCCCATGATCGCTCCGGCGGGCGCCTGCCCCGCCTCGAGCTCCACCGGGCGCGCGACCACGCGATACACGCGATCGAGAACCAAGGTGTCGTCACGGATATAGCCACGCAGGGCATCGGCGACCACCGGATAGCCTCCGAGCTCGAAGTCATCCATCCCGAGCGCCGCCGGGTAGCCAATCTGCCCGACCACGCGTCCATGTTGATCGATGGCGAACACGGCATCGAAGGTGAGCTCCGGCGGGACCTTGGCGTTCACCACACCGAGGGCGTGGTTCACCTTCTCGCGATTGGTCTCGGGAACCTTCGCTTCGGCCTCCGAGGCCTTCGCGAGATTGCGAGCCAACTCGGGGTGAAGGGCGAACGGGATCAGTTCGGCAGCCCTCAGGCGCGCGTCTTCCTTGAGATACCAGGACACCACCTGCGTGTCCGAGGAGAGGCGCTCCGCCATGGTGCGGGAACCTGACCGGTTGTACATACTCATGGCCAGGTACAGCACGAACACGCTGGCCCCGAGCAAGAGGGAGATAAGGACGTTCCAGAAACGTGTGAGCAGCATCGCGTCGTTCCTCTGCTTATTCCTTGGACTTCTCGGCGGCTGGCGTCGTCGGCGTCGCTCGAGCCGGTTTCGCCACTTCGATGGGGGCGTTGGAGATGTCCAAATCCCGCTGCTCCATCTTCACTGTCCGCGCCGGTCCGACAGCCTTTCCGGCAAAATACGCCTGCAGTTGGTAGTCTCCGGGCTCATCGAGGGTGAGCGCGAACTCCCCCTTCATCGAGGGGTATCCGATGGCAGCAACGTTCGGCTCCCCCACCACCCACATCCGCAAGCTGGGAGCCACCTCATCGCGGATTTCGTAGACGCCGGGCCCAGGCACCGTCCAATCTCGAGTGCCTCCCTTCATGGTATCCCCAGGGGGAAATGTTGAGACCCCCACTCCGTACAGCCGGTGGCCGAAGGGATCGATGTTCTGGAAGCTGAGCTGAGTCTGCGGGGGGACCACGATGGTCACGGGGATCGTCCGACCTCCCCCGACCCGTACCAGCACGGGCGGTGGTGCCTTCTGCGGGCTTTGAGCCAGCGCGGCCACACACAGCTCCTTCGGGATGTGGGGGTAGGGCTGCCGCAGAGCCGCGGGTACGGTGGGCACGGCCTCACGGAAGGAGAACAGGTGTTTCTCCGGATCCTGCGCTTCGAGCCAGACAGGATTGCGCAAGAGCCGGAAGCTCGTGATCCTTCCACGCACCCGCGCGGCATCCGCCATCGAAGAGGCGGCGAGGAGCGCTCCGCCGGTGATGCAAGCCAGGGCAAAACAGGCCCGGGGCGAGATCCAGAAACGTGAGGAGAAGAGGGAGAGTGACGGCAATCGTCGGAACGTCATACCAGGAACGCACCGTAGCTCGTCCGCCCTCGCTGCGGAAGGTGGGCAAGAAGGCGCATGCCGGATTGATGCGACGATTTTTCGAGGATTCGACCGGCGGGTCCATCCCAGGCGCATGATTTCCGAGTGATGGTAGGTGCTGGCCGACCCGAGAAATGGGGAACGGGCCGGCGGTTGAAACCTCCGACCCGTTCTATTCATTCCTGACCGCGTTAGCCGCTGGGCTTCGACGTGTCCCGAACCCCTAGCTTCGCTAGGTGGGAAGCGGTGCGCGACTTCTGGCTTTCTCGGTGAGTTGGTCCGAGCCTAGCGCTCCATCGCGGAGGTGCCTCCCGGGTTCATTGGCTTGTAAGGGATTCATTGAACACGCCCTCGCGCACTACACAGAGGGAACTTACCTTCAAAGTGCGTCATCGGTCGGGCTTCGTCAAGACGCTTCCCCCAGACCGGCTCCTCCGCAACGTATACCTTGTACCACATTGCACCACACCGAGAATTGGGCCAATCGTCCCGATCGGGGAGATGGATCCACCATGAATCTCGACGCGCCCCAGCTCCCCCTCCCCACCGCCTCGAGCCTTCCACCTGTCGGATTCGTTGCCGAGGGCGATCGAGAACTCTGGATCCGCCGTGCGGAGGCCGACGAACTCTTCGTGGTTCGGCCCGCACCCATGGCCCATGACCAGCGTGGACAGCTCGCGGCGCTCCTCGACGAGGCGGTGGAGCACACACTTCGCCTTCGCGGTGCATGTCCCCCCGGGGTAGGCCCGATCAGTGATCTCGCGTCGACCCTCGGCGATCAGCTCTATCGAGCTCGGTTGTTGGGCGCTCGCGGGCTCTTCGTGGTTCTGCCAGTTCTGTCACGCCTCGCCACCTTGTCCTCTGTGTTGGACGGCGAAGACAGCGCGGCGCTTCGATGGTGGATCCGAGCCACCCGCGATCGGCCCATCCATCTTCTGTTCGACGAGGGCGACAGCGACCTCGGCATCTATGAATCTCCGGTGTTCCTCTCTCGGATCGTCGCCTCCGTACACCCCAACGTTGGAGCGTCCGAGCGCGTGCCGCTCGCCCAGGCCTTCCCTACACAATCCCACGAAAGCTTGGAGGACCAAGACTTTACCTCAGCTGTGCCTGAGTGCGGTGCAAACGACCCCTCCACACCCAAGCTTGCTCTCGAGAGCTTCGAGGTCCCCGACTTCACCTCGGCCACGCCTGAGTGCGGTGCAAACGACCCCTCCACACCCAAGCTTGCTCTCGAGAGCTTCGAGGTCCCCGACTTCACCTCGGCCACGCCTGAGTGCGGTGCGAACGACCCCTCCACACCCAAGCTTGCTCTCGAGAGCTTCGAGGGTGCCGCGCTCATGGCACCTCCTGTCTCCCCCATCACTCGCGAGAATGTGCCGTGGGAACGTTGGGAGCAGGAGCTGCGTGCAGCAGACGGGCCTCGTCCTCTGGGCGCGGTCGAGCGACTCTTCCAGGAGGCCTTCGTCCCACTTGGCTTGGCGTGGTTGCGCGGGAACGCCCCTCAGCGCGTCCGAAAGGTGCTCGATGATTGGTCGAGCTCCTTCGCACAGAGCTACGCCGACTCCTTCTGTGCCTTTTCGGCTCGTGGCAAGCGCCCCCAGATGGTGCTCGATATCCCAAGCATCTCCCTACGCCTGGCTCGGCTCCACGCTGCCCGCAGCGTCCAGCTGGTGCTCGTCGACGGGCTACGCTTCGACCTCGGACAGTTGATCGAAATGCGCCTGATGCAGCGGCTCGCCAACCGTGCAGTACTCGCCGAGCGCCTGCTGCTGTGGAGCGCGCTGCCCTCCACCACCGAAACACAGCTTCGTCTGCTGGAGCGTGGCCCTGACAGCCTACGCGATACATCCGTTCCCGATGAGCTCCCCGCCTTGGTCGCGAAGGGCACCGCGGCAACCCAGCCACGCCGCCTTCACGTCGGTCGCCGCGACGTGCTGAAGCTCGATCTGGTAGAGGCGCGCCTGGCCGAGCCCGGATCCTTCGGTGCAGAGGATCTCGAACTCCTCGCGGACCAGGTTACGGAATCTCTGGGGCGCACCCTCGAGTCACTGCCCGAACGCACACTGGTCATGGTCTTCGGAGACCACGGGTTTCTGACGCATCCGGTACCCCGGAGCGGCGGGGCCTCACCCGAAGAAGTCCTGGTCCCAGCCCAGGCTTGGATGATCGGCATGCCCCAGTGAATACCGGTCGGTTCGTTTCTACCTGGGCCACTGCCGAGCAGCCCGTTTTAGCTTCGCCGGTTGGCCCGGGCGGGCTCTCGCATCAGACGCTGCGCCAGCGATTTCGGATCTCGCTCGGCGGGAATTCGGCTCGACTGCGGCTCGCCAACACCTTCGGCGATCAACCCCTCGAACTCCGGCGCGTCGAGCTCGAAACCAGTCATCAGGTGGTCGCCGTGACCTTCGCAGGACATCGCGCTTCGGTGATCCCTCCTCGCACACGCCTCACCTCCGATGCGTTTGCGATGACACTGACTCCGCTCTTGACGGTCACTGCCACGCTTCGGTTCGGGGCGCTCCCAACCTGCCTTACCGGACACCCTGGCTCCCGCACCACATCATTGCTCGGTCCCACGGAACTCCCAATCGAGCAGTGGTTCGTGCTGTCCGCCCTCGAACTCTCCCACCCTCGCGCACGCGCTGTGATCGCCCTCGGCGATTCGTTGACCGATGGTCGAGGTTCGACCACCAACGGTCATGATCGCTGGCCCGATCGCCTGGCAGAACGGCTGATCGAGCGTGGTCTCGAGCGAACCGTCGTCAACGCTGGAATCGGGGGCAACACGGTGCTCTCGGGTGGCCTCGGCCCCTCGGTGCTCGAGCGCTTCGACCGCGACGTACTGGGCGAACCGAACGCCGGATATCTCCTCTTGTGCACCGGCATCAATGACATTGGCACAAGCTGCTCCGCCAGCATCGTAGAGCAACTGATGGCCGCTACCCAAGAGCTGGTCGCGCGAGCCAAAGCCCGTGGTCTGATGGTGGCGCTCAGCACCCTGCTCCCCTTCGGGGGCTCCCAGTACACGGAGCGTGAGCCACTGCGGCAAGAATTCAACACCTGGCTGCGTCAGACCGCGCGCGCCGATGCCCTGATAGACTTCGACCGCGCGGTGCGCGCCCCGAACCGACCCCTGCAGCTCGAGGCAAGCTACGACTCTGGAGATCACCTCCACCTGAACCCACTTGGCTACCGTCGCCTCGCTCTAGAGATCCCCATCGAGTTCTTTGCCTGAGCCAGCTGGCTCAACTCTCAACCAGGCTCTCCGAAGCTGGCTCAGCTCTCGGAGTGGTTCTCCGCCGTGTGCCCACCACTCTGACTCTCCCTCTCCAAGTAGCGGAAGATAGTCCGCGGATCGACCCCGAGATCGCGGGCAGTCTGGGTACGGTTGCCGTTGTTGCGCTCCAATACCTCGAGCACATACTTGCGTTGAAACTCTTCCTTGGCCTTCTCGAGGGGGACGATAGCCGCCACCTCCGGCAGGGTAAGCTCCAGTTCCTCGGGACCCAACAGCGACCGCTCGCAGAGCACCAGAGCCTTTTTGATACGGTTCTCCAGCTGGCGCACATTGCCCGGCCAAGGGTATTTTCTGATCGCGGACAGCGCCTGCGGCGAGAACCCACGCACCGAGCTGCGCAGCTCTTCGGCGTACTTGCTCAAGAGCACCTTGGCGATGATCAGCACGTCGTCCCCGCGCTCGCGAAGTGGGGGCAGAAGCAAGTTGACCACGTTCAGCCGGTAGTAGAGATCTTCGCGGAACTCCCCGGTGCGTATCATGTCTTCGAGACTTCGGTTGGTGGCTGCGAGGATCCGGATGTCGCACTTTTCGGGGCGGCTGTCGCCGACGCGGATCACCACCCGCTCCTGGATCGCCCGGAGCAGCTTGACCTGGAGTTGTGGCGTCAACTCCCCCACCTCATCGAGGAATAGGGTCCCTCCATCCGCCACCTGAAAACGACCGGGGCGACTCGCGACCGCACCGGTGAAGGCTCCCCGGACGTGCCCGAACATCTCCGTCTCCATCAAGTTCTCGGGGATGGCTCCGCAGTTCACGGTCACGAACGGCCCCTTCGCCCGCTGACTCCTGCGGTGAAGCTCGCGCGCGATCAACTCCTTGCCCGTTCCGGTCTCGCCGGTGATGAGGACGCTGATGTCCGTGGTCGCCACCCGCTGCAACTTGCGAAAGACCTCCATCATGCTGGGGCAGGTGCCGATGATCTCTCCGAACTGCTTGTCATCGAGCTTCTGTGAGAGTTCTTCCTTATCAGCCCGTAACGCCGACACCAAGAGCGCGTTCTGCAAGATCAGCGAGGCCTGAGCCGCGAGAATCGTCAAGAGATCGAGTTGGCGCCGGTGAAACAGCGACTTTATCTGGTCATTTCCCACATACAACAGTCCGATCACATCACCCTGGTTCTGCAACGGCACGCACATCACGCTCGAGAGCCGAAGCGCGATCACACTCTCGCTCTTGCCGAAGGTGGTGTCGTTGAGGGCGTCGCTCACGATCACCGGGCGCTTGGTCTCGATCACCTGGCGCATGATGCTGTCACTCAGGGTACCGGAGGCGTCAACGATACTCTCTCGACGCACGTTGCGCGACACGCGCACCCGCGGCTCCCGGGGTTCAGTCTCGGCCGGATCAACTAGAAGAACCACACCACGGGCAGCACCCGTGATGTCGATCACGTCGTCGAGCAATGCCTCGAGCAAGTCGTCCACCGAGCGACTCGTCATCAACCGTTCACTGAAGGATTGAAGGCGTCGGAGGGAGGCAACGTCCCCCTCTTCGTTCCCGGCACCTTCTACCTTGACAGAACCTGGGATCATCGCTTCGCTGAAGAGACTGAAGCCAAGCTGGGCTGAGCCAAGCTGCACCCGATCACCATTGACCAACCGGGCGCGTCGCTTTTTCTTGCCGTTGATCAGAATCTCGGCCGTGCGATGGATTTCCTCGAGCTGGAAGTCGCGACCATCGAAAACGATCTGGGCGTGGTGATCCGCCACGTCGGGCTCGAGCAGTGCCACGTCGTTGCCAAGTTCACGCCCAAGAGTGGTGATGGGCTTGTGAATAGCGATCAGGACGGGCTCGCGGTTCGGCGGATAGTAGCGGATTGTCGCCATGCGGCCGCTAGCCTAGCAGACTCGGCTCTCAGCCGGCTCGATTTCAGTTGAGGGTGCCCATCATCGACACACCCACCTGATCCCGAGAAATGACCGGCAAAATCGCTTGGATCTGGCCGAAGCGTGACTCTTCGCCGAGCGTGGTTGGGTCGGCTTTGCCGATATCCACCCCATCGCTGCCCAGCACGCCACCAGCGAGGATACCCAGCGTGCTCGCCGTACCCATGAAGATGAACCCGCGGCGCGCCGGCGGCCCACCCTCACCGGCATAAGCGAGGAAAATCGGCAACGAGATGGCCGCCCCCACGCCGGCACCTCCCCACATGTAGCCGATCTGGGTCGCCGAGGGCACCGCGAGCGCCCCATAGCCACCGGCCACCACCGCGCCCACGTTGTAGCCGATCAGACCGCCGATCGCGGTCGTGTCGTTGGCGTCCTCATAGGGTCCGGTCGTAACGCCGAAGCCAAACATGGTGCCAATCGCGCTGCCCCAGGTTGCCCCCGAGAGAGCCAGAATACTAGTGGTAGGCGGAGGCTCGAGGTAGTACCCCGCCGCGAAGCCACCGATCGCACCGGCGGTGGTCGCGATCCCGACCGAGCGCGACAGACCCGTGAAGCCCCAGGAATTTTCCTCCTTGGTGCGCACGAATTGGACGCTCCAGATCCCCATGCCCTCTCCGGCACCGAGCAGCAACCCTGCGCTGATCGCTGTCGGCATCCCGCGGGGCATACTCGGGCGATCGAGCGCATACACGCCAATCGGCGCCGCTACCCCGAGCAGCGCCGGAGGAATCATGTACACGGCCAGATCGTTCGGCTCGAGTCCCACCTCGGTGCTGAACCAAACCCCCATACCAACGCCATAGACCGCGCTGAGCGGATAGAGCACGCTCATCTCCATCATCCCGCGCTTCCGGCTCGAAGAGCTGGTGGTCGGCGCCGGGTTCATGATCGGCATCGGCGCGTTGGTGACGGTAGGTTGACCATACGTCCCCTGTCCTCCCTGTTGGGTATTCCAGGTGACCTGCGCCAAGGCCGAGACGCTGAAGGAGCTGACGAGGAGCGCGATGCCCGAAGCCACTGGGAGACGTTTCATTCGACCGGTTCTTCCTCTCTTCTGTTCAATCCAGCTCCCGCCTCAGGGGCCGACTGGCAAGGTCACGCAGAGCCACCCGGGGGCATTTTCCCTCGAACAGCACCCGGTATACCTCGGTAGTGATGGGCATGTCGACGTCCAGGCGACGCGCTAGGTGATACGCGCTCTTGGTCGTGGTCACTCCCTCCGCGACATGGCCGAGTTCCGCGAGGACCTGCTCCAGGGGGACTCCACGGCCCAACTGCAGACCCACGGTCCGATTCCGACTCAGCTCACCCGTGCAGGTGAGGACCAGATCCCCAATCCCCGAGAGTCCTGCCAGAGTCAACGGATTGCCCCCACACCGCACCGCGAGACGGGTCATCTCGGCAATACCCCGCGTGATCAGGGCTGCTCGGCTGTTGTGACCGAAGCCAAGGCCGTCGCTCGTGCCGGCGGCAATCGCCATCACGTTCTTCAGCGCCCCCCCGAGCTGTACGCCCATCACGTCATCGCTCGAGTACACCCGAAAGCGCTCGCTCGCCAACCGGACTTGGATGGCGTCGACCAGTTGGTCGTCGCGCCCCGCCAGAACCACGTTGGTGGGGATCCCGCGGGCCACTTCAGCCGCAAAACTCGGTCCTGAGAGGATGGTGAACCGTTGCTCGAGAGACGGCCCAAGCACCTCCCTTGCCACCTCGCTCATCAGCAGCAACGAATCGTTCTCGATCCCCTTGGTCGCACTCACGAAGAACTGTGAAGGACCGAATTCCGGGCCAACCTGGGTCAGGGTCTGGCGGAGCACGTGCGAAGGCAGCGCCAGCACGATCAGATCCACTCCATCGAGGGCTTGCTTCAGGCTAGCCGTGGGAAGAACGTTGGAAGGCAGCTCGAAGCCAGGGAAGAACTCCTGGTTGGTCCTCTCGGCGCGCATCCGCTCAGCGTGACTCTGAAGCCACGTCCAAAGGGACACCTCCTCGCCGTGTTCGGCGAGCACCAGGGAGAGTGCCGTTCCCCACGCTCCTGCTCCGAGAATTGCGCTTCGAGCCATACGTCCGGAACGGGACGATGTGCCGGGGCAGGGGCGCTGTCAATCCGAATACGGCATTTCTTGGGCACCGACCGGCTCGGCCGCCGCCCGGAAAAGCGCTATGCTGGCGGGCCATGCGGCTTCTTTGCATCACCTTCGGTCTCACCTGCTTGGCCAGCCTCCTCGGCTGTTCACCTCGGGAAAGCTGGGGAACGAAGAGTGTCACCGTCCTCGGCCCGGGAGTCCTCAACGATCCGCAGAATCGCTCGCTCCGATTCGACATCCTGGAGTTCGGCCTCGATGCGCTCTGCACCGAGATGAAGCGGCGCGGTGTGGCGCTCCGGCTCAGTGACGATCACCCGGTGCTCGGGCGGTTCTTTGCCACCGACTGCGAGAGCGAGGTGATCGACGAGGAGCACCGGAAATCGATCATGGTGCGGTTCTCCGGCCAGGGTTATGCGTGGACGAACATGACCGACCGACTCGGTTTCTCGGTGCTGGCGTTGGTCGAGTATGCCCCCGATTTCCAACTGGCGGAGGACCGAAGCATGTACGTGTATTTTCGGCCACGCAACGTGCAGACCGCCACCTTCGAGACCAAACTGGTCGAGTCAACACTCGCCAACACGGCGCTCCGAGCTACCGGACTCGATCCGAACCGTCTGGGGCAGCGGATCCTGTCTTCCCAGCTCGATCGCGGTTTCTCGGTGATCCGACGCGACGACAATGGTGAAATGGACTACGCACTCGGGATGGTGCCCCTCGGCACTCGCCCGTTTCGACCTTTCGAGATCGTGTCGAGCAAACTTACCCTATCGAACGAGCGCACCGAGCTGCACACCGGGCAGCAGGACTACATCGGTCCCTTCGAGATCACCGAGTCGTCCCAAGCGCTGACCATCACCGCCACCGTCGACGGCGGCCCCCACGTCGATCTGCTCCTGGTCCCCGGTCTGGTGGGGCGCCAGATGCTGGACCGCTACGTGTCGCAGCCCGGTGCCTCAGCGCTCACCGCTCTGGCCATCACCGAAGACGTGGTGCGCTATGGCTCGGTCACCCAACGCACCGTCCCTGTCCACCCCGGCAGCTACTTTTTGGTCATGGACAACAGCGCCGCGGTGGGTCAGGCCCCTTCCGTGTCGCAAGACGGCTCTGATCGCGCGGTCAAGGTCGATTTCGCGGTTCAGCTCGGCGACGCTCCGTAGCGCCCAATTGGCGCCGCGCTGTGCTGCACGCGTGGCCGGCGCGGGAGGGCTCGAAACGGCTCAAATCCTCGCAGAGATGCTGGCACCTTGCGGGGGGGGGGTCCGAAGGGTAGAAGACCGCCCTCTCGCTTCTTCGGGGGTCGATCGAACCCGTGTCCAAACAGTCCTGGCTCCGTTCTCTTTTCTTCTTCGTCTGGTTCGGCTTGGTGCCGGCCGCCCTGGCTTTGGGAGCTGTCGTCGTGCTCACCCCCTCGCCGGGCGGAGGCGGAGGCGCGTTCCTCGAGCTTCGGGAGCTGACCCGTGAACAACCCGTCCCGGCCTTCATCGTGTTGTTCACCATCTTCGAGATGTTGCTGTACAGCCTCCGAGAGAGGCTGCCCCTGTCCGCCCTCGCCGGCTACGCGACGCCCGCCCACATTCCCCCGCTGGTCCGCGCCGAGTTCGAGCAGGCTCAGAACCTCCTCGCGGAATCGCGACGGCTGATGCAAAAGAAGCGACGGGCAATCCTCCGCCAACTCAGCCCAGAGATCCGCCGCAACCTCGAGGTGGCGTTGACCAACCTGGAGGAGTCGATGGGACGCGTGCCGCTCACCGTCGAGGAGTTTCATGGTCACCACGACGAAGCGACCAGCTTGGTCAGTCAGCATCTGGCGCGGTGGCGCAAGAGCGATATCCGCGAGTACACCGAGTCCATCCTGGTGGCCGTGGCGGTCGCCCTGCTGCTCCGCGCATTCGTGCTGGAAGCATTCAAGATCCCGAGCGGCTCGATGTTGCCGACACTCCAGCTCCAGGATCACATCTTCGTGAACAAGCTGGTGTACGGCCCGATGATCCCCTTTACCCAGAGCCGGATCTACCAGCGCTTGCCGCCAGCTCGCGGTGACGTGATGGTGTTCGAATATCCCGATCCCGAAGCCAATCCCCGCCCCGACTACATCAAGCGAGTGATCGCCCTGCCCGGTGACACTCTGGAAGTGGTCGGCGGACACCCGGTGATCAACGGCTGGAAGGTTCCCTCCTGTTCCGCCGGCAGCCTAGAGTACGAGGAAGGTGAAGGGATCCGCAAACGCGGAGAGCTGTTCGTGGAGTACCTGGGCGACTACTCGTACCTCACCCTCTACGAAGAGAACCACCCCGAACTCGAAGAAGGGCCCTACCACGTTGCACCTGGCGAGGTGTGGGTGCTCGGGGACAACCGGCACAACAGCAGCGACTCACGAGCCTGGAATCACCGTCTTGGAGCCGGTGTTCCCTTCGACAACGTGAAGGGCAAAGCCCTCTTCGTCTGGCTGAGTTTCGGGCAGAACGGTTGGCCCACGGTGGATCGACTCTTCGTTTCGGTGATGGGCAAACCGCGACTGCCTGCAGGTGCTCCTGTCGAGCTCACTCGAGGGATCGAACGGTGCCTGGCGGCACGCCCCGCTCACGCCACGCCCCCCGCCCCAGCCCGATGACCAGGCATCACAGAGCCCGCGCAGGCTCTTGTGGCGCGGCCGGGTCGCGAGCAGGATGGCCAGAATCTCTGAGACGTCGACCATTTCCCCTCACCTACGCCAGCCCGTGACCCAAGCTTCCCCGTTTTCCGGCTACCATGTGCTGAGCTTCGGGGAGTTGCTGTGGGATCTTTTCCCCGATCGGCCGCGACTCGGGGGGGCCGCGGCCAACGTCGCGGTGCATGTGGCTCGCCTCGGGAACCATTCCTACCTGGCGAGTCGGGTGGGCCAGGACGAGTTGGGCCGCGAAGCGCGACGCTTGCTCGAAGAGGAGGGGGTCGACACCAGCGATGTGGGGCAAGATCCCTCTTCTCCCACAGGCTGCGTGGAAATCACGCTAAAGGGCGGTGAACCGCAGTTCCGAATCGCCGAGTCGGCAGCATGGGACCGCATCGCTCTGCCAGCACTCCCGAATCTCCCAAGCCAGGGGCTGTCGGCCGTCGTGTTCGGAACGCTCGCCCAACGCCACCCACTCACCCGCGGGGTACTTTGCGAGTTTCTGGATGGTCTCGATCCAGGGGTGCTGCGCATCTGCGATCTCAATCTGAGGCCACCATTCGTGAACGACCAGGTGGTACACGGTGCCTTGGCCCGTGCCCAGGTGCTCAAACTGAACCTGGCCGAGGCAGAGCAGCTGACGGAACTCTTCCCCGCTCAGTCCCTCGAGGCCTTGTGCTTCGCGTATCCCAAGGTGGACCTCATTGCCCTCACGCGGGGGGCCCTCGGGGCCACCTTCATCACCCGCACCAAGAGCCTCGATATCCCGGCCTCGCCCCTCCTCGAACCCGACGGTGACGCAGTCGGTGCGGGGGATGCGTTCACGGCTGCCCTCACGAACGGCCTGCTCCGAGGTGTGTCCCTGGACTTGGCAGGTGAACAGGCAAGCCTCTACGCCGCCCAGGTATGCTCGGTCCGCGGTGCGCTCGGCCGGATCGGCTCAGACCCCGCTCACCAGAAATCCTAACACCGCCCCGTAGACGGTCGAGATCAGAGGATGCGAGGTCAGCGGACACACGCCGCTCCGGCACCCGACGAAGCGGTAGTACACATAGCCGAGGGCGGCACCGCCCGAAACGAACAGGAGCGTGGTCACGTTGCTAGTACCTCGAATCACTTCGAGCCAACCGCTCTCCGAAAGGATTCGCACGGACGACAGACCGGAGGCGCTAACCCCTCACCGCCATAAGCTCCTCATAGATCGCCTCGTACGCACGGGCGATGGTGGCCGCCCGGAACCGTCGCGCGACCTCGGCGCGCTGGTCTGCCACGAGCGCCTGCCGGCGCGACGGGTCCACGAGGAGAGCGAGGGTCGCCTTCACCAGCTCATCGGGTCGATCGGGCGCTACCCGCACCACGCTCTCGAGTTCCGCGAGCGGCCCCTCGTCCGTAACCACGACCGGCGTTCCAAGCTCCATCGCCTCCAGCAGGATGATGGGGATATCCACCTTGCCGTACAGATCGTCGACCGGGAAGAGCAAGACTTGGCTCGCCTGCACCAGGCCGAGGATGTCACGACTCTCACGCACCAATCGCACGCGCGCCGGCTCCAACCCAATCATCAACTCTTCGGCGAGACCGCGAGCCCGCGTCGTCTTCTCCCGGTAGGCGATCACCACCACCAGCCGAGGATCCTGGGAAAGGAGCTCTGGGAGCGCGCGCACCACACGGTCCTTGCCTCGACTCACCTCGAGGTCACCTGGATAAAGCACAATCGGCGCGTCCTCATCGATCCCGAGTTCCGCACGCACCGCCCGGTGAACATCTGGCTGCCGCGGCGCGATGACCCCAAGCGGCGGCGGGATGACGCGGAGCTCCGGTCGGCACCGCTGCTCGAGACCCGCCGCCTCAAAGGCCTTCAGGAACGCCCCACGTGTGCTCTCGCTCTGAGCCACCACCACGTCCCCGAAGAGCACGCTCAACGGATCTTCGAAAGACTTAGGACGAGAAGCGATGGTCTGAACCACCGGGACCCCCCGCCATCGCCTCAGCACTCGCCCCATTCGACTCGAGTTCTTGTTCGGGGCAAAGACGAAGTGCCACAAATCTGCCCGGGCACCCCAGGCCAAGTGCCGTGCAGCCCGCGCATTGTTGCGCAAGCCCGGCGCATAACTACCAGGCCTAAGATAGATGGGAGCCCAGGTCACACCCTCCACGGCGGGCGGGGGCGGAACCGTCATCACCACCGGTGTCACAGCCCGAAGGGCAGGCCCGAGCGCCATCACGATGGCACGTGTCCCGTCGTTGAAGGGCTCGACGATCGGCTTGGTGACGAAGAGTACTTGCCGCTTGGTCACAGTTCGAGGACCGGCTCACCATCAGCCGCCGGAGCCGGCGCGGGTGCGGCAGGAGCCGGCGCGGGTGCGGCAGGAGCCGGCGCAGGCTTGCCTTCGGCCTTCGCCCGAGCCTTCGCCTCCGCCGCCTCACGCTTCATCCGCTCTCGGAACTCCTTTGGGATCTTGAAGCCCTTGGGCGGGGTGTCAGGACAGCCGTTCGTGTCCTCGAAACCATTGATGGTCTCGGGTTGATCCACGCACTCGTCGGCGGTATCCGGGATACCATCCATGTCGTTGTCGAGATCGGGACAGCCGTCGGTGTCTTCGAAGCCATCTGTGTCCTCCGGCAGATCGACGCAAGTGTCGCGCTCGTCCGGGATCCCGTCCTCGT
This sequence comes from uncultured Polyangiaceae bacterium, assembly GCA_964396375.1. Classification (GTDB taxonomy): domain Bacteria; phylum Myxococcota_A; class Polyangia; order Polyangiales; family Polyangiaceae; genus FEN-1139. The sequence continues at coordinate 24,507 of CAYNEY010000007.1, forward strand.
CCTGATCCGCCTCGTCGGGACAACCATCCTCGTCCTTGTAGTCGTTCTTCGTCTCCGGTTTGTTCTTGCAGAGGTCGCGCTCGTCCGGGATCCCGTCCTTGTCGTTGTCGAGCTCCGGGCAACCATCGCTGTCCTCAAAGCCGTCGCGGTCCTCAGCGTCGTCGGGACACTTGTCCACCGAGTCGAGGAAGCCATCCTCGTCGTTGTCCGGATCGGGACAGCCGTCGGAATCCTGAAACCCGTCGAGATCCTCAGCCTTGTCGGGGCAAGCATCGTCGTCGTCGACCACGCCGTCGCGGTCGCGATCCCGTGGTTCGGAATCGAACAACACTCCGCCGAGGATCCGGTACTTCGGTATCCCGACACCTTCGGCGATCCGCGTGCCCCCACCGAGGGTGAAGGTGAAGGGAAGCCCGGCCGGATTGTACCTGGCCCCAAGCAAGGCCTCGGTCCCGTTGCTGCCGTCCGCCTCAGTACTAAACCGCGTGTTGCCGAGGGCCTCCAGGTGAACACGGAACTCGTCCGAAAGAGCGTAGCCGCCGCCAATCCCGTAGCGCAGCTCCGAGCCAACCCGTGTCACGCCTATGGTAGCGGTACGGCGGAAGGCCCCGGTGAGGTTGAGACCGGCCGAAAAAGCCCCAAGCCTGAGGTCGGCGATGCCCCGCACACCGCCACCCACCGTATCGTCACCGATGAAATAACCCTCAGCCATCATCGAGCCGAGCGGCGCGGTGACATACGCGCCCGCGCCCGCGGTAAGCGGACCGTCCGCCTTGCCGTAGATGCGATATTTGGCTTCCAGCGAAGGATCGCCGAGGCTGGTCTTCTGCGCGCCGCTTGGAAGGGCCGAGAAGTTCTCGGGATCGAGCCCATCACCACTCACCCTCGTGACCGGGATCTTCACACCCAGCTCGAGCGCCGGCATCAACGTATAGCTGCCGAGGACATCCGCGGTCACCAGACTCCTGATCACCCCGATCTCGCCGTCATCGCCCATCACGACCAGCGGGCTATTCCCGTAGTTCACCATCAGACCCGCGCTGAAGGTCTTCTCGGTTTCCATCCGCAGAGTGCGCACCGAGAGGAAATTCCGAGGCCCCGGGGCGGGATCGAAGCGCTGAGCGCTGATCTCCCGCCGCAGCTGCTGGCCGTGCGCGACGGTCGTGAGGAGAGACGCGCCCACGACCACCGAGAACGCGGCGAAACGAGGGGCACAACGACGGACGACGGACGACTGGATGGAGAGACTGGTGGGCTTTGTCATGGCTCGAGGTGGGAGCGGGCCGGATCCCCGACTCCGAAGCGCGACAGTCGCACATCTGTGTCATCCCGCGCAACGGTATTGACAGCTCTTTTTGACCACATTGGAATTGCCATGACCGCCGAGCCCAGACCGCGCTATCGTGGGGACGGTGGTCGAGTGTCCTTCTTGTCGCGAACGAGTCGAGCAAGCCGAGGCGCGGTTCTGCCCGGCCTGCGGCACCCGCCTGCCCTCAGCTCTCCAACCGATCGGTGAGGGGACGATCATCACGCTACCCAACGGTCACGTGGTCCTCGGCGACATCGTGGGAGAGGGAGGGATGGGGGTGGTGCGGCGTGGGTGGCTTCGCTACGCGCCGGACGCGCCAGGCGGCACGAAGTCCGATCACCCTGTGGCGGTCAAACTCCTCTCTCCCCTCTTGGTCGGGCGCCCACGGGTGCGCCGGCTCTTCGTCGGCGAAGCTGAGGCGCTCGAGCGCCTCTCACACCCCAACATCGTGCACTTCGTCGCCTTGGTCGAGCACGGGGGACACCTGCTGATCGTGATGGAACTCGTGCACGGGAGATCTTTGGCTCAGACCATCGTCCAACACGTCCGCTCAGCGACACTCGACGGGTTACCGGCAATGCCCATGGTGCCGGCCTGGCAGATCTTCTCGCAGTTGCTGGGCGCCTTGGCGGCAACGCATGCCCTCTCCATCATCCATCGGGATGTGAAGCCTGGCAACGTGCTGGTCCGCCACGACGGTCTGGTCAAGCTGACCGATTTCGGGATCGCTCGCCTCCCCTCGAGTGACGGCAAAAACTCGGGTGCCATCGCGCCCGGAACCGGCGCCTACATGTCCCCGGAGCAGGTCACGGCTGGTCGCCTCGACGCCCGCAGCGACCTCTACTCAGCGGCCATCGTGCTCTTCGAGATGCTGACGGGACGCACGCCCTTCGAGCGCCCCGGGCGTGACGAGATGGCGGTCCGTGCCGCTCAGCTTGGTGAGCCCGCGCCCCGCCTGAGCGACATCCTTCCTAAGGCTCCTCCCGTCCTCGATGTGCTGCTCGCCCGCGCCCTCGCCAAGGATCCGTGCCACCGGTTCGCATCGGCCCTCGAATTCGGGGAGGCTCTTCGCACCGCCCTCCAGCTCCCCGACACCCCGGGCTGGCAGGCCCAACGGCGCCTCGCGGATCGGGTGGGACGGCTCTCGGCAGAGTTGAACCGGGCGGCAGTCCCGCCGACTATGCCAGATCCTGAGGTGCAGGCCTTGCGCACGGACGTGATGAAGGCCTACCGAGCGTGAGGAAACAGCCGGAATTCTCGCGCATTCTGGGGCGTCCCTTGACGCTCCGACCGCCGCCGTGCGAAACCCTCGCCGCGCCCTCAACTGGGCCGCTTCTGCCGAAAGTCTCGCTCATGTCGAATGCCCGTATCGTCGCGGTCGCCACAGCTCACGCCGTCGCAGCGCTGTGCCCCCATCTCTACGCCCAGACCGAACCTGCCGCGCCGGCACCTGCCGTGAACGAGGCGCTCCCCAACGATACCGCAACGCCTCCAGATGCCGCCCCCGCACCGAAGCCGGCCTCAGCGGGTGCCGCAGCACCTGCGTCCACTCCTCCGCCGGCCTCAGCGAGTACAGCGGCACCGACCGCTCCCCTCCCAACCAGCGCGTTCGATGCGGCGACACCAACGGCTCCGGCACCCGCGGTGCTCTTGCCGAGTGCGAGCCTCCCCTCGGGATCCACCGCGAGCCTGCCGGCACCGATCGCCCCGACCACCACCGGAGAGTCCGCCCGCGCCGAAGCCGAGACCGAGCAGACCAAGGACACGGTGTTGGCGGAGGATTGGTGGTCCCACACCCGGCCAATCCTCGAGATCCACGGCTACTTCCGGACCCGCGCCGAGCTGTTCCATCACTTCACGCTCGGTCGCCGCAACTCGCCGGCAAGCGCCCTCTGGGCTGCACCCGCGGACAACCAGTATCGCTCGTTCACCGACGATTGGGGTCCGTCCTTGTGCAGCCGGGTCACCGAAGCCGGCCAGGTCCCGAAGGACTGTGAGAACGTAACCCAGTCATCTGCCAACCTGCGCTTTCGGCTCAACCCGGAGCTTCACGTCTCCGACAACCTGCGCGTCATCAGCCAGATCGACATTTTGGACAACCTGGTGCTCGGCAGCACCCCAAACGGCTACGCCAACACGGTCGAGAACGGTCGCTACTCCGTGGTCGCGCGGAGCGGGTACACGCCGCTCGCCTTCTTCGACGACAGCACCGAGCCCCCGAGCGCCGGTGTCAACGGGACCAAAGACAGCCTGCGCGTAAAGCGTGCCTGGGCTGAGTACGGGACACCAGTCGGCCAACTCCGCTTCGGACGGATGCCCGATCACTTCGGGCTCGGCATGTACCACAATGCCGGAGACGGCTACGACGACGACTACCAATCGACCATCGATCGGTTGATGTTCATCACCAACCTGCGACCCCTCGATCTGTACATCGGCGCGAGCTGGGACTTCCCGAATGAGGGCGCCACCAGTGAATCTTTTCAGCTCCCGGGCGCCCAAGCCTACGACATCGCCCAGCTCGACGACGTCGATCAGTACTCTTTGTTGCTGCTCCGCAAGAAGGATCCGGAACTCCAGAAGCTCCTTCTGACACGCGGTGAGCTGGTCATCAACGCCGGCGCGTATCTCACCTACCGCACGCAGACCCTCGCCAACGACCGCGCGGGAACCTGCGCCGAAGGCGACGACGCGTCGGCGGCAGCCATCAACTGCCCCTCGTGGCTCGTCTCCACCGGCTATGTGCGCCGCGAAGCCTCGGCCTTTACCCCCGACCTCTGGCTGCAGCTCCTCTACAAGCAGTTCCGCTTCGAGCTCGAGGCGGTCACGGTGCAGGGCAGCATCGAGAACTCGAGCGTGGAGCTCAACGACTACACCTCGGCACCCGGCGGTGAGGGCTGGCGGCTCAGCGCCTGGGGCCTTACAACCCAACTCGAGCAGCGGCTGCTCGAAGATCGCCTCGAACTCGGCTTCGGCTTCGGCTGGGCCTCTGGCGATCCGGATGTGGACAAGCTGGGCGCCGACACCCTCGAGCGCGGTGATCTCGGTCTTACCCCCGGATCGAACGGTCTGCAGCGACAGCGCGGCGACGACACGATGTCCACCTTCCGCTTCCACCCGAGCTACGGCGTGGATCTCATCCTGCATCGCAACCTCTTGTCGCGCGTCCAAGGCACGTACTACTTCCGTCCCAGCATCGCCTACGACTTCATGAGAAAGTCGAATGGCCAACGCCTCGGGGGATCCTTTGCTGGGATCTGGTCGCGAGCCAGCGAGTACGTGCAGGCACCCGGTCACGAGCGCGATCTCGGGATCGAGCTCAATGGTTCGCTCTACTTCCAGTCCAAGGATGGCGTTCTGAACGATCGTCCGGGGGTTCTGGGCGGCTTCTTCACCAAGCTCGACTACGGCGTGCTCTTCCCCCTCGATGGTCTCGGCTACCCGGATGAGCTCGATCGCACCCTCAACAATGTGATTGGTCCGAGAGCCAAGAATCTCTCCACCGCCCAAATCCTGCGCCTCTACCTCGGTGTGTTTTTCTGATCGCTGGGGCAATCGAGCCGTCCAATCGGTCTCATTTGACTATTTCTGCCGCGCTGTGTAGAAAAGCCTCGGAGAATGTCCAAGGGTGAGAATCCGGAAGACAGCCTTCGGGAGGAATTTTTCACAGGGATGCCGGTTTTTTTGCACCAGTCGTGCATCAACTCGTGGCATCTTCCGTCCAACTGACCGCTGGGGAGTCCCCGCGTATCGTTGACAGCTACAAGGAGTACCTTTTCCATGAGTATGACTATTGGTTCCAAGCACTTTGCGGTTCTCGGGCTCATCGCCCTAGCAGCGGGCGCCCTCGGCTTCTCGGGATGCAGCGAAGCGGCGGATGCCGTAGGTGGTGGGAATTGCGAATTCGCCCTCGAGTCGAAGATGGAGGCTTTCAGCGGCGCCGCTGATGCCCTCGTCAACGTTGCCGGAGAAATGACCGCCTCCGCCTATGTTGCTTGCGCGAGCATCGCCACCGACCTCGGTGCCGCCGGTGCGCCCGATCCGGCCAAAGCCGAGCCCACCAGTGATGACGTGCAGGATGCGTGCGGCAAAGCGAGCGCGGCTCTCGACGCGGCGGTCTCCGCCTCGGGTGGCATCGAGATCGTGATCGAGGGCGGCAAGTGCTCGATCGCCGCTGAAGCGCAGCTCGGCTGCGAGGCAGACTGCCAGGTCGAGGCCTCTTGCGAGGGCGGTTCAGTGGAAGCCCGCTGCACCCCCGGTGAACTCAGCGTCCAGTGCGAGGGCACCTGCAGCGCCAACGGCAGCTGCCAGGGCTCGGCTGAGGTCAAGGCCAACTGCGAGGGTACCTGCAGCGCGACCTGCGAAGGCACCTGCGAGGGCACCTGCTCTGTGGAGAACGCTGACGGCAGCTGTGCCGGCCAGTGTGATGGGAAATGCACCGGTACCTGCACCGGTGAGTGCAAGCTGGCGGCGGATGCCAACATCGAGTGTGGCGCCAATGTCTCCTGCAAGGGCGAGTGCACGGGAACGGCCACCGCTCCCAAGTGCGAGGCGGAGCTGACGGCACCCAGCTGCGAGATGGACGGCGACTGCCAGGCTTCTTGCGATGCCTCCGCCAAGGTCGAGGCGGAGTGTACTCCTCCCTCGATCAAGGTCGTGGCCTCCGGCACGGTCGACGCCACCCTGACGACCACACTCGAAGCCAACCTGCCCAAGCTGCTCGACGTGGTGGCCAAGGGTGAGCTGGCGGTGGAAGCGGCTGCCAACATCGCCTCGCTCGGCGGGACGATCGTGGCCGACATGACGGCTGCGGGAGCCTGTGCGGTGAGCATGGTGGGTGACTTCACCGCCAAGGCGTCAGCCGCGGCTACGGCGTCGGTCGACGTCAGCGTCTCGGTGGAAGCCAGCGCCAGCGCCAGCGGTTCGGCCGGCGCCGGTTGAGCACGCCTGAGTGTTCCAGGCTAGCCTGAGCTGGTCGGGGACGAACCTGAAGCCGGCGGGCCTTGGCCCGTCGGCTTCGTGTTTTTGTGCGTCTGCCTCATTCTTCTCCGTGTGCCGCCACCCAGCACCAACCACCATCGCCCGCATGAGGCACGCCGCACAGCATCAGGACGAACACAGTCCTGTGCTCCTCCCTTGGTCGTGAGAGGTCGCCGTGTGGAGCTCCTCGCGATGCCAGCGACAAACCACATTTCCCGGACTTTCCACGCGCTTCGGGAGATTTCCGGAAAATCCAGGTTGGGCTTGCGCTGCTGTCTCTCCTCGACGCGCCAGACACTCTCGCGCATTTGTTTCTCCTGTCGCAGGATAAGTCGTCGTATCTTCCCGACCAACTCGAAGCCGGCACGAACGAGCAAGGAGCGTCGTCACCATGAGCCCCCTCCCCCGAAGCAGAAACCTCGCCCTCCTCGGAGTCTTCCTCGCTGCCAGTTCCGCCATATCGTTCGTGGGGTGCAGCGATGACGAGAACACCGCCGCCGCACCCTGCCCAGCAGAGCTCGAGGCGCACATCGAGGCCTTCACCTCCTCGCTCGAATCCCTCAACTCCCTGGTGGCTTCGATGAAGAGGGATGCGTATCTCAGCTGTGCGAACATCGCCGTCGCGCTTTCGGCTCCGAACGCCCCCGATCCCGACGCCGCTGAGGTCTCGAACGCCGATCTGTCCTTGGCCTGCGAAGCCGCCCGCGACGCCCTCGCGAACGAACTCGACAATGGCGTCGGCATCGCGGTGGCGCTGGAGGGCGGCGCCTGCACACTCGACGCCGATGCCCAGTTCGAGTGCGAGGTTGGGTGTCACGTGGGGGGTGACTGTGAGCCAGGCACGGTCGGACCGCGGTGCAGTACCGAAGACACCCAGGCGCTCTGCGATGGCAGCTGCGCGTCGGGTTCGGTGTGCGAAGGCTCCTCCGTTGCCAAAGCCGAGTGCACCGGGAGCTGTGCCGGCAACTGTGAGGGAAGCTGCGATGGACCGGCGAGCGGGACCTGCACCGAAGCAATCGAGGAGGCGACCTGCGCGGCGAGCTGCAAAGGCACCTGCGTGACCGAGATCACGGAGCAAGCTTGCGACGGAGAGTTCACAGGTAGCTGCAGCGGGCTATGCGCAGGAGACTGCGTGGTCGAGGCCACGGGAGCGGCGTGCACGGACGACTGCTCGGAGGCGGACCCCGACGGCAACTGCACCTGCACCAGCCGCATGATCAACCCGGGCGGAGCTTGTGCCGGCACCTGTGTCGGGAGCTGCGACGCGGAAGGCACGGGTACTTGCGTCGAGCAGGCTCCGGAAGAGTGCCGGGGGCTCTGCACCGGAGACTGCGCGACCGAGATCTTGGATGCGGTCTGCGACCACGAGTTCGACGGCGTGTGCGGCGGGATCTGTACCGGAGACTGCACCGGAGCCTGCGAGCTGAGCGAAGACGCGAGCTGCGGCCGCACGGTGCCCTGCCGTGGAACCTGCCTCGGCGAGGCAACGGAGGTAGCTTGCAAAGGCGCGCTCGCCGAGGTGTTGAGCTGCGACGATCCGCGCTGTGCCGTGGCCTGCGCGGCTGCTTCAGCCTTCCGCCCGCACTGCTCGCCCAGTTCCGCACGGGTGAGGGTCGACGGACCCGCTCACCCACGGCTCGCGTCGATCCTGAACCAGAACCTCGGTGCCTTGGCGCTGGTTCTGGAGCACGGACGCTTACTCGGTGACGCGGCGCCGAGCTTCGCCGAGAGTGCAGCACAGGTGGCCAAAGAGCTGGACGCCACGCCAAGTTGCGCGCTCTACCCCGAGCTTACTGCCGCCCAACTGCGCGGCCCAGTGGAGGCCAGCCAGGTGCTCAGCGCGACGGTGAAGGCCGTGCTCTCGGCGAGCACGGCTTTGGCCAGCGAGTAGGGCTGCTCGTCCACCTTCCTGGTGGCGTCGATTTCTCTCAAGGTTCGTCCGCCAAAGCCGTTCCGGCGGGGGACGGCCTTGATGAAAGCCTCACCCCTTAGCGCTCGACCTGAAATGAGCCACGCTCGTTCCTCGAGTCTCCCGCCCTACTCGCGGGAGCAGCTGGCGGAGCTGCTTCTGGCGGACGAGACGCCGTCCAGCGTCATCCCGCTCCATCCACGGGTGCCGGAAGCACAGCTGCTCGAGCCCCGCATTCCGAGGGCTCCTCAACCGGCGCGGCTCAGCATCGAGCTTGTCGACGGTTCCCTGCGCGTGATCGATCCGGTCGACTCCCCCGTTCCTCCTTCACTATGGGCGGAACCGCCCTCGGGCTTCGACTCGCGAAGCCCTCATCGTCGCGCCCGCGGCGTTCCGTGGTCCGTGACCCTCGTTGCGGTGAGCGTGGGCTTCGTGGTCGGACTCGGCATGGCTCTGCTCACTTCCATTCCCTAGGGCCCGGTTGACAGAGCCTCGTCGATCCCCTAAGGCCCGAACATGTCGTCACCGGCGGCCCTCGCGGCCCAACTCGCCCAGGATCCAGAGCTTCTCTCCCTCGGTGTCGCGCCAGAAGTGGAGAGCACCGGTCCAGGGCACGTTACCCTGACCCTGGTCCTTGCCTCGCCGCGACGGCTCCCGCCTGCGCTGACCGAGCGGCTGCGGGCCGCAGCCTTGTCTCAGGGTTTCGCCGAGGTCACCCTCGTCTCGCGCCTCGAGGTCTTGCCCCGCGCGATCGCCGAGGATGACCCGGCAAAGGAGATCAAGAACCTCGTCCTCGTGATGAGCGGCAAGGGGGGAGTGGGCAAGAGCACGGTCTGCGCCAACACAGCGGTCGCCTTCTCGGAACTCGGCGCCAAGGTAGGGCTCCTCGACGCCGACATCTATGGCCCCAGTGTCCCGACGCTCTTCGGTGTGCATGAGCGCCCACGCGGTGATGGGAAGAAATTTCTGCCCATCGAGCGCCACGGCCTCAAGCTCATGAGCATCGGGTTTCTGCTCGAGACCGAGCGGACGGCAGTGATCTGGCGAGGACCGATGCTCCAGAGCGCGCTCCTCCAGTTCGTCGGAGATGTCGCGTGGGGCGCGCTCGATTACCTGTTTCTGGATCTTCCTCCCGGTACCGGGGACGTCGCCATCACTATCGCCCAGAAGCTCTCGGTGACCGGCGCGGTGATCGTGACCACCCCAGAAGAGATGGCCCTCGCCGACGTGTACAAGGCGGTCGGCATGAACGAGAAGGTGGGGATCTTTCCGCTCGGGGTGGTGGAGAACCAGAGCTACTTTTTGTGTCCGACCTGCTCGAGCCGCCACCATTTGTTCGGTACGGGCGGAGGAGAGAAGGTGGCGGCCCACGCCGGCGCGCCCCTGCTTGCCCAGCTTGCCCTCGATCCTGCCGTGCAGCGGTGCTCGGATACTGGGACGCCCATCGTTCGGAAAGAGCCACAAAGTTCGGCCGCAACCGCATTCTTCGACCTGGCCGAACGGCTCGGGGAGCAGATCACGGAGCACAACCGGACCGTGGGCTCGCCCCTGGTCATCGATCGCAGCGGCGGCAAGAACCGCCACCTCCCTCTGGCTCGCTGACCTTTCGGTCACGGGACGGATTGGCAGCGGGCCCGAGGCGCGATATAGCCGAGACCCCTTCCGTCATGGAACCCACCGATCCTACCCAGCCATCCGAGCTCCCAGCGCCCGGATTCACCCCGTCCTCTTCTGATCCTGCTTCCGCCGCACCGGTCATCGCGGAGGAACAGCTTCCTGCCGCGCCAGTCGTCGCGGAGGAACAGCTTCCTGCCGCGCCAGTCGTCGCGGAGGAACAGCTTCCTGCCGCGCCAGTCGTCGCGGAGGGACAGCTTTCCGCCGCGCCAGACATCGACGCTGCGCCGGACGCGGAAAGTGAGGGCGATGACGACGCAGAGACCGATGAAGAGCCGACGGAAGCCACCGACGCCTCGACGGACGCAAGCCACGCCGAGACCACGGGCACGAGCGTTCCGCCGGTCAAGAAGAAGCGCCGCCGCAAGAAGAAGAAGTCCACGGCCGCCGGCGAGGGCGGTGAGTCGCAACGACCAGCGCCACGACCAAGCATGCGGGTCTCGGATCGCACTCCGTTTCGCGTCGGCGAAGAAGTGTATGGCAAGGTCACCGCGGTGTTGGATGCGGCGATCATGGTCGATCTCTCGGGCAAGGCGCTGGCGGTCTTCGATCGCAGCGAGATGGCCGACGATGATCTCGTGCCTTCGGTTGGTGATCGGTTCGTCGCCCACATCCACAACGATGGCGTGCGCGGCGGCCTGGTAGTCCTCACACGAAAGCCACTCCGCGAAGAGGAGACCAAGCCCTTCGTCGAGAAGGCTCATCAGGAAGGCACAATCGTCCAAGGTCTCATCACCGGCGTGATCCGCGGAGGTGTGGAGGTGGACATCGGTGGCCTCCGCGCCTTCGCACCGGCGTCTGGGATGGATCTTCACCCGGCCAACGCCAACTTCACGGGACTGGTCGGGCAGCGCCTCGACTTCAAGGTGGTTCAATACGAGAAGAACGGTCGCGACGTGGTGGTGTCGCGGCGCTCGATGCTGGAGAGCGAGGCCCACGAGCGTAGAAAGCAAGCCCTGTCCCTGCTCACCGAGGGTCAGGTGCTCGGCGGTGTGGTGCGCACGGTGGTCGAGTGGGGCGTGTTCGTGGCCATGCCAAGCGCCGAGAACCTGGAGGGTCTGATTCACGTTACCGAGGCTTCTCACGATCCCTACGCTCGGTTGGACGAGCTCTTTCACCCTGGCGAGAAGCTGGAAGTGAAGATCACCAAGATCGACGAGCGCGGGAAGATCTGGCTCAGCAGGAAGGCCCTGGTGGATGACCCTTGGGCGGCCGCGCGCGACAAGTACTCAAGCGGCTCGCGGCACACCGGCACCGTCAAGCACCTCGAAGACTTCGGGGCCTTCATCACGCTCGAGCCTGCTGTGGAAGGGCTCCTGCACGTGGCGGACATGAGCTTCGACAAGGTCGAGCACCCGAAGGACAAGCTCGAGGTCGGCGCTAGCGTAGAGGTGGTGGTGGCCCATGTCGACGCTCGCAATCGGCGACTGGCTCTGCACCCCGCACCGAGCGCCGAGCAGAGCGCGGAGCCCCCTCAGCGCGTGGCGCGTGGCAACACCGTCAAAGTCGAGGTGATGAAGATCGAGGCCTCTGGGCTGGTGGTACGGATCCTTGGCGTCACCGGGCGGGCAGCACGCGGCTTCATCCCCGCCGGACAGACCGGCACACCGCGCGGCACCGAGCTCCGTAAGGCCTTCAAGCAAAACGGTCAGTTCGACGCCAAGATCGTGGACGTCGATCCGAAGCGTGGAGAGTCGAAGCTCAGCATTCGCGAGCTGTTCGACGACGAGGAGCGGCGCGCCACCCGCGAATACCGACAGAAGCTCACGGCTCAGGGCGGATTTGGCACCCTCGGCGACCTCTTCGCGAACAAGCTCGGTAAGGCGACCAAACCCTCGGGCAGCTCCTGAAAGACTGGGTGCCCGGACGAGCCAGGTTCGTCACCGACGTGCGGTGATGTGAGAGATCTGGGGCCAAGGTTGGGTCGGCCTCGGATGTCGAAGGTAAATCGTGGCCAAATGGTGTATAGTCGCGGTTGATCCATGGCGGTTGTTGGCCTCGCCCGAGTCCCCGACGAACAATCCTCTGACCGGGCGCTCTTGGATCGGGCACGTCAGGGGGATGTGTCTGCCTATGGCAGACTGGTGGAACGTTACCAGCGCCGGGTTTTCCGCCTCACCCTGCACCTGTTGCACAGCACCGCGGATGCGGAGGACGCAACCCAGGAGGCGTTCGTGCGCGCCTATGGGGCGCTGGACCGCTTCGATGGCCGTTGCGAACCGTTCACCTGGATCTATCGCATCGCGATCAACGTCTCTCTCAACCAGCTGCGCTCGCGCCGGGTGCGGCGGCACGTGGCACCGGAGGAAGACCCACGCATCGACAACGGTCTGGTCGACGAGCGTGCCGATTTTGCAAGTCCGGCCGATCAGAGCTCGCGTCGGGAGATGGCAGTGATGCTAGCCGAAGGAATGAACGGCCTGAGCGAGCTCCTCCGCACCACCCTCGTGCTCGTGTGTGTGGATGGGCTCAGCCATGCAGAGGCTGGCCAGGTACTCGGCTGTCCGGAGGGCACGGTAGCGTGGCGTGTCCACGAGGCTCGCAGCAAGCTCAAGATCTTCTTCGAGAACCGAGGTCTGGTCGCGGAGGAGCTTCCATGACCGGCAAGTTGGAGCAGGTGGTGCTGCCGCAGCCCGTGGAGGATGCGCTCTCCCGCTGGGCTCACCCCACTCCAGATCCAGGTGCTTTCGCGGAGCAACTCGAGCGAACCCTGCTTCGCGTGCACCAGACACCCATCGGATCCACCGCCGACAACCTGCTTGCAGCGCCCGATCTGGAGGATGCGGAGGCACGCGCGGAACTCCCCTCCTTCGACGACGAGCTGCCCGCACCGATGCAATCGGGTGAGCACCTGCGCCTGGAGGTCGCGAAGTTCCCCGCCGTGTCCGCGAGCCAACGCCCCCATTTGACTGCTTCGCGGTACCTTTGGTTGCTCGGGGTTGGCTCTGCCGCTGCAGCAGCTCTGGTGCTGGTGTTCGGAATGGAACGTCCTCCCTCGTCAACCACCACCGTGGTGGTCACCAACCCCGACAGCCCAACTCCCACTGCTCCCACAGTACCGACCTCGGAGACGGTCCCAGCAGAGTCCAACCTGATTCATTCCGTGGCCAGCCTTGGCTCGGTCGAAAGCGCCCCACCGCGCGCACAGAAGGGCACGCGTTCCACAACAGCGGGCGCAGCCTCCCCCAAGCCCGCAACTCTCATCCCTTCCGAGCCTGATCTCACGGACGAGCCAGCGATGCTCCCTGCGGCGGGTCCGGCATCACTCGTTGAGCACCCAAGCCAGGGTGCGGTGGCCGCGGCCCTCGCGCGACCCATTGCCCGGGCAGGGACCTGCCTGATCCCTCAGTCAAACCCCATATCCATAGCTGTGGGAGTAACGTTCCAGGCCGACGGCTCGGTCCAACGTGTCAATTTGCCGGGAGGATTGCTCAGCGCCAAGGAGGAGAGCTGCGTGCGGCAAGCCCTGCTTGGGGCAAAGACGGAACCCTTTGCACGGAGCCGCTTCGAAGTGAGGACCTCTCTGTCAGTACCGGCCAGTCAGAAGCCCAGCACTCCCTGACCCAGGGCGGCTCGACGGATGGGAAAGCCGCACTGGACCGATTGACAAGGGGAGGAGTCTCTTCCATATTCCGCCCCTCTTCGCGCACTGGCCATTACAAGGCCCGGCGCCGATAGCTAGGAAGACACCATGGTTTCGCTCACCTGTCACTCGGAACGCCGTCGCCGTATTCGTCAGAAGTCCGCTGGAAGGGCCAACCGCAAGGCGTTGGTGCGCTCCGGAACTCCTCGCTTCCCCGTTCACCCCGTCGGCTACGACAAGGCCGCTCCCGACGCAAAAAAGGCTTAGAAAAAGCCCTCCTGATCAGGAACATCGATGGCAAATCATCCCTCTGCCGAGAAGCGTGACCGTCAGCGCATCAAGCGCACAGCCCGCAACAAGAGCATTCTGAGTGCCGTTCGCACCTCCGTGCGCAAGGCTCGCGAAGCCATCGAGCGCGGGGACGCGGAAGCACCCGACGCCGTCAAGGCGGCGCGTTGTGCCCTCGCCCGTGCCGCCAGCAAAGGCGTCGTGCACAAGAACGCCGCTGCGCGCACCACGTCGCGCATCGACGGACAGCTGGCGCGGCGCCCCGCTCCCAGCGCTTGATGCTGAGAGGCCCGAGCGCCTCGGTTCGTTTCAAAAAGGCCCTTTTTGTCACTCCCGCGTTGGTACGGGGGCAACAAGAAGGGCCTTTTTCATTGATGAAACGACAAGACTCAACCAGGTTCGAGAAGTCGCATCAAGACCGCGTAACCATCGGCAAAGTCTGAGAGCTTAGCCCACTCGTTCGGCGCATGATAGGCGGCACTCTCGCCGAAACCCGTGATCTGCACGTCGTAACCACGACGCGCGAGCTCCGCCACCATGGGAAGAGAGCCAGTCATCGAGAAGGGCTGAAGCCCAGCCTCGCCGCGCACCGCGCGGATCGCCCCAGTCAGGGCCAAATGCCCTGGACTGTCCAGACGACACGCCACGCCGGGGATCGGGCGACCATCGATAGTGAGGCTGAGCTGAGCACGGCGGCCGTCGGCCAGGCGAACCCGCGGAAAACCCGGAGGCTGTTGGCCACGTGCCAGGGCGTCGTCGAGCGTGGCCACGAAGGCACAAGCCTCGTTGGCGATGCTCTCCACATCATAGAAGGGCACGAGACGCATGTCACCGCCAAGGGTAGCGCGCCCGGGGATCTTCGTGACCTTAGTGTTGTCGACAGACACCAGGGTAGACTTGAGACTGGAGTCGGAGAGGAACCCATAGCGCTCTTGCTCGGGATGGCGCGGACAGCGTGCTTCGAACCAACGTGCGAGCGCGAGCGCGGCGACCATCGCGCATTCCAACGCGTTGACGCAGTTGTGGGGCATCCCCGAGTGACCGGGGACCCCGGTTACCGTGAGCGTCCACTTGGCGATCCCACCGGTACCCAGGGTCGGACCGAAATCGGCGCTGTCCAGCCAGTAAATGGGACCTTTTTCGGGCGGGGCGAGCAACCCCGCCTCGACCACGCTCTCGAAACCGATGCCCGCGATGGGTGACTCCTCCTCGTTGGCGATGAACACGACCTGAACCGTCCGCTCCGGGAGGCTGGGGCGCGTGGCGAGCACCCGCACGAACTCGGTCAACAGCGCGACATGACCGAGGCAATCGGTGGTCCCGCGCCCGAAGAGCAGATCTCCATCTCGGGTCAACCGAAAAGGCTCGGTGCGCCAGCCCTCACGCTCGGCATCCGCTGGCACTACATCGAAGTGCGCCCCCACCAACGATACCACTCCATCGGAGCGTCCTGGCACCGTGAGCACCAGGGACGGACGCTCGGGGTGCTCGGGCGACTCCACCTTCGCGATGCGCACGCGACCCGTGCCAATCACCTCCGCGAGGTGCGCCTGAACGAGTGCCGCAGCCAGCGCCTCTCGGGGGAGGAGGCCGACGTCCGCGCCGTTCTGTAGCTCCCGGGAAACGTCCAGGAGTCGGCCGAGCAAGTCGAGGAAACGGGTAGTATCGAGGTTGGTTTCGAGGGAGTGGTTCACGCCGTTTTCCCTAGATCAACCGTCAGCCTCGAGCAACCGAACCCTTCCCAGCGTGCTCGAGCTCGGGCTATCCTCGGGCTCGCGTGTCCACCATACCCCCTGCCACAGGTCACCCACGCGTGACATTGCAGCACCTCATCGATCGGCTTGACCGCGTTGAACACGCCTCTTCGGCGCTCGCCGCATTCGATGGCGACGGCACCCTCTGGTCGGGCGATGTCTCCGACGATGTGTTCGAAGCGGCGTGCGCGCGAGGCTTCTTGCGTACAGAGGCGCGGCCACCTCTGGTGGCCGCGGCGCGCGACGCGGGGCTCGCCACTCACGGCACGGCGAGTGAGCTCGCGTGGCGGCTCTTCGTCGCCTATCGGGAGGGTGGAGTCCCCGAGCGTCAGATGTTCGAGTTGATGACTGTCTGCTACGCCGGATGCGAGGAAGCGGAGTTGACCGAGTTCGCGGCTTTGGTGCTCCAGGCCAAAGATCTCATGGCTCGGCCGAGGGCAGAGGTCGTCACACTCCTGCGAAGGCTCCGCGAACGTGGTCTGGTGTGCCTGCTGGTCACTGCCTCCCCCCGTGCCATCGTGAACGTACCGGCCAGCCTCCTCGGCTTTGTGCCCGAGCTGGTCATCGCCGCCAGCAACGCCACCGCGAGCGGAAAACTCTTGGCTCGCCTGGCAGCGCCGGTGCCCTACGCCGAGGAGAAGCCCGCCCAAGTGCGGAGGCTCTTTCCCAAGCACCGCTGGTTGGTGAGCCTCGGCGACAGCCCTTTCGATCTCCCGATGCTCTTCGCCGCCGAGCACGCGGTGGTGGTAGGCGAGCGGCTCGCGCGCTCAGCCGAAGCCGCCGAGCATCCACACCTCGTTGCGCTCGCGCTCGGTCCGAGCCCAAGCTAAAGCCCCAGAGGAATGTTTTAGGCCGAAACGAAGTGCCAACGACGGCCTTGTTTGGCAGAGAACTGCGCGGTAGGGCTGAGGGTGTCTATGCCAAAGACTCACCGATCCTCCTTTCGTCTACCCCTGTTGCTCCTCACCACCTGCCTCGGATGCGGTGGTGGAGCGCGCATGACCGAGAAGCCCGTCACCGTAGACCAACACTCTGAGCGCGACGCCGGCGGCGGGCCAGAAGTGACCTCGGAGGTCGGTGGGCTCAACGAGGATGCCACCAGTCGGGTATTCGCGCGCGCCGAGTCCTCTCTTGAGCGGTGCTTTCGCGACCGAGCCAAGCAGGTGGAGCTGCTCTCAGGCACCGTGAAGTTCTTCGTGGTGGTGGGCCAAGATGGACGTGCCGAGAAGGTGCTCGTCGAGGAGTCCGATCTCGGCGATCGCGACGCCGAGATCTGCATGTGCGAAGTGTTGCAGGGTCAGAGCTGGCCAAAGCCGGTAGGAGGCCGGACTGCCCACGCCCGCTACACGGCGGCCTCATTCGAGTTGCTCGAGCCCGACGTGCGGGAGCCGGTCCAGATCCCCGAAGACGCCGCCGAGAGCGCCGTGGCCAAGCTCTCACGGGCGGCTGACAAATGTCGCGGTGTCGGCTCTGCCTCGGTCATCGCCACCGCCTACATCGACACCTCTGGCGCCGTGATCACCGCCGGTGTCGCGACCAGCGAGCCCGGCCTTTCCGAGGCACTCGACTGCTTCGTGGAGGTGGTCAAGACCGCGACCTTCCCCTCCCCCGGCAGCTATCCAGGCAAGCTCTCCTTTGGGCTCTAGAGCACGCGCATGGACATCCCGAAGAACCCGCTGGTCGAGCGTGTGGCCCTGGTAACTGGCGCGGGGACCCGGGTTGGACGCGCCATCGCTCTTCAGCTCGGCGAGCTTGGGATGAACGTGATGGTCCACTACCACACGCATCGTGAGGGTGCCGAAGAGGTGGCGCGGCGCTTCGCCCCGTGGCCCGGTCGCGCGGAAGTAGCGGAGGCTGATCTGGCCTGTCGCGACGCCAGCGACCGGCTCCTCGACACCACCCTTAGTACCTTCGGTCGACTGGATCTGGTGATGCCGAGCGCGGCAATCTTCGAGAAGACACCGCTTCCGAGCCTGACCGATGAGATCTGGGACCGCATTGTGGAACAGAACCTCACCTCACCGGTGCGACTGGCTCGGCGTGCCTGCCCTGCCCTGATCGAGAGCGGCGGACAGCTCATCTTCATCACCTGCAGCAGCGTGGTGGCGCCGTACCCAATGCACCTGCCGTACGTGGTCGCCAAAGCTGGACTCGCGCAGGCGATGCGGGCTCTCGCGCTCGAACTCGCACCTCGGGTGCGGGTGAACGCCGTGGCACCCGGCACCGTCCTTCCACCGCCGGGAATGCCGGCCGAGGTCACAGCCAAGCTCGCCGCATCGGCCCCGCTTGGTCGCGTGGGCAGCGCCGCCGACATAGCCCAGGCGGTGGCCTTCCTTGCCCAGAGCCCCTTCGTGACCGGCCAAGAAATCGTGGTCGACGGTGGGCGCTCCCTCGCCCGATACTCCCCAGATGGCTGAGCGAACGCGCTCGAGCCACCGTTTTCACCGAGATTCACCCGTATCTCGCTCGATCTTTCGCCAAGGGGCCTCGCTCTTGGCTCTTAGTGCGGGAAGCTTGCCCGGCCCCCGGGGTCTTCGGTATCTGGGTCGGGTGGCGCGCCACTCTTCGCGTCCGCTCTCCGGGCTGCTCTGGCTGCTATCGTTCGCCTTGGTCGACGGTGGAGGGCCGGGCTCTGTCCGAGCGGCGCCGACGCAATCCCCTCTCCTCCAGGCGACCGCCCGCGACAAGAGCCCAACCGAGCGCTCCGAGCGGTCGGTCACGCTGCGTGACGAACGGGGCCGACTGCGCCCTTCCACGGTCGACCCTGCCCTCCAGCGCTCCGCGCGCATGCTGCTCGCCGAGGCACGTCCCCTGGCTGGAGCGGCGGTCGTGGTGGAAGTGAGCACTGGGAGGGTGCTTGCCTTCGCGGAGTGGCCTACCCCCACCGCCCTCGACCAGAGCCTACTCTACACGCGCCAGCTCCCGTCAGCGAGCCTCTTCAAGCTGGTCACGACCGCCGCGCTGCTGGAGCGTGCGAAAATCCCGGCGAATCGCACGGTGTGCACGCAGGGCGGTGAACACAGGCTCGAGCAGAGCCACCTCGAGCGCCCCACCAGAGGGTTGGCGTTCTGCGGTCCCTTCTCGGAAATCCTCGCCCAGAGTCGCAACGCGGCCTTCGCCCAACTCGTGCATCGCTTCCTCGAGCCCGATGATCTCTTTGCCTATGCCGATCGTCTGGGCTTCGACGCCCCGCTCCCCTTCGATCTGCCCGTTCAGCTCGGACATTTCGAACCCCCACGAAACGACGATCCTTTGCTGCTGGCCCGCACCGCGACCGGATTCGTCGGTTCCACACTGAGTGTGACTGGGGCTGCCTATCTGGCGTTCATGCTCGCGAATGGCGGCCTGTGGCGACCGATCCGCGTTTTCTCAGATACCGAGCCGCGGCTTGGGGTCGGCACGGCCGAACGCATTCTCGATGCTTCTACGGTCACGCGTCTGCGCCGGATGATGCTCTCGGTCACCGAGCGTGGCACCGCAGCCGACGCCTTCCACGATCCGAAGGGGCGCCGCATCCTTGCGAACGCCCGGGTCGCGGGGAAGACCGGCACCCTTGGCAGTGCACGGAGCACCACCAGCTGGTTCTTGGGCTTCGCCCCCGCGACCGCTCCCAAGGTGGCCCTGGCCGTCGCTCTCGAGAACGGCGAGCCCTATCATCGCTATGCGAAACAACTCGCACGCGAGCTATTCTGTGAGCTGCTGCCCAATCCCAACAGCTAGCCCAACTCGGTTCGCCGTCGACGCAGCAGAAGAAGCCCCGTGAGCAACGTGGCCAAGAGCGCGGTCAGGCGACGAGGCTCGCGCTCGCTCACCCGGCATCCACACCCCTTGGAGCTGGCCGTGGCTTCCGTGCCCGCGTCTACGCCCCCATCGTTGACGGGCTTCGGCTCCTCCCGCACCAGACCAAGGGCAGGTATGGGATTCTGGATGACCTGCGCTGGAACGATCTGGGTGCGGCTCTTCCGCGCCAGATCTTCGACCACCCAGGTCTTGCGCAACCCTCGGTAGGTGCGCGGCGGCTTGCCCCAGCGCCACCGCTCCTTCCCCTCACAGTTCTGCATACCCTTCCACGGGTGGTAATTCAGATACCGGGTCTGAAGCTTCTTGTTCTCGGCAACCCGGGTTTCGGTCGAAATCTCCTTTTTCTCACCCTTGGGCAACCAGATCCCGCCCTCGATTCCCTGGTCGTTCGGGCCTATCTCGACATCGTTCGGCAGACCGTCATCTGCGTAGCGGTGGTGCAACCGGGTGATCACGTACTTGTGTCGAGCCAGAAGCGCGCGACGCGCCGCCAGCTGAACCCGCTCCTCCTCCACCATCTTCTTGTGCTTGGGGCGCTCCTTGGGCATAAGGCCCTCGAGTTCCATCTTGAGCTTGGCCTTCTCCTCGTCGGTCATCTTGTCGGGCTTCGGGTTCTTCTCCTCATCGGAGACACGACGCTCGAAAAAGTCCCCACCCAGTGTGAGCAGCTCATTGATGAGAATCGGCTCATTGGGACAGGGCTCCCCGCAGCCATCCGTACCCCAGACATACTCGAGCCAAAAGGTCCGCGGATGCTTGGCGAGCCAGAGGTCGTGGAGCCCCGCGTAGAACTCCGCCATCCGTTCCTTGACGATGAAATCAACCTCAATATTGCTGGGCGCGGGAACACTCTCGTAGTTGGTGGTGACGAAGCGCTGGTTCGGATCCAAAACGAACACGAACAACTCTTGGTGCCCTTCCGCCGAAAGCCGGCTGAGCTTGCTCGGGATCTTGCGGTAGGGCTTCTCAGTGGTGAAATGGATTGGTGAAAGCTGGGCGCGGTCCCCACCGATCAACTCGATGCGATTGGTGTCCACCTCGGCCAGCACGAAGCGCATGCCCTGGCCAAGATAGCCATTGACCGCCTGCTCCATCGCCGGGGAGAAGCTCCAACCCCGCCCTCGGGCGAGGTCGAGGAAGCTTTGCTCGGATTCGGCCATGAAGAAGCTGTACTCACCGCTCTTTTGTGCTGTCTTGACGCTGAGCAAAAGTTCCTTCGGCACCTTTCGGGTTGGCCCGAGTTCGCCAGCCGCACCACCAAGGAAGTTGTCCGAGCTAGTGGTCACACGCAGATCACGATCCCACTCTTGGAGCACCTGACTCGGATCGCAGGGATCCATCTCCCAGAGTTCGAAGAACCTCGGCGCCGAGATCTGATCGATTCGGTCTACATACTCGCGGCGAATCGACGAGACGCGCTCGAGCACGACATCATCGGGCACCGCGAACACGACGGCAAAGGGCTCGAACGGCCCACCGTAGTCAGTGACGATGGTCACTGCGCTGTCCTCACCCTGGTTCATCACCAAGACCGAGCCGGAGGAGAGGGCGCGCTTGGCGTCATTCTTGCCGACGAAGAATCCCGGGAAGGCCTCCGCCGACAGGGTGGAAGTACCGAGAATCAAAGCGAAGCCCATCGAGATCAGGCGAGGAACGGTCAGGCTCATGGCGCCCGGAGGCTAGCAGAACCCGCATGGTGAAACAGCCCTCCTGAACCGCGTTTTTTGGCCCCTTGGGGGGCGCATCTCGGTAAGGTGGGCATCCCGTGTCGTCAAGCATTTCCGCTCTGAGCGTGCGCGCTCGTCTCTCCCACCACCGGCCGGTCCACCGCGCAGGAGGGCGCCGCGCGAGCGTAGCGCTGGTGCTTGCCCTCGAGTCCGAGAGCTGTTTTTTGCTCCTCATCGAGCGCGCGAGTCACCCCGCCGATCCCTGGTCCGGACACATGGCCTTTCCTGGGGGCCATCAGGAGCCAGACGATGGCGACCAGGTAGCCACGGCGCTCCGCGAACTCAGCGAAGAGGTTGGTCTGCACCTGGACCGGGCACGGGATTTCGTGGCGTGCCTCGATGACATAACCGGCAGCGCCCACGGTCGCCCCCTCGACCTCATCATCAGCCCCGTACTCTTCGCAGTTTCTGCCCGTTGTCCCCTCACCACCAACGACGAGGTGGAGGCGGCGCTCTGGGTGGATCTCAGTCTTCTGACCGATCCTCTCGCCCGGATCGACCACGAAGTCAGTTTCCCGGAGGGCCAGGTGACAGTCCCCGGGCTGGTGCTGGGGAACCGTGTGGTCTGGGGCCTTACGTTGCGCATGCTCGATGGGCTCTTGACACTGCTCGGTGGGTGATGCTGATAGTCGCTTCGTGTCCCCAGCACCGCCCAGTTTCGACCCCTCTTCGGACGGGCGCTGTCGCATCTGTCGAGGGGCCATCGACGAGGGTACCGGTGTATGCCGAGCCTGCGGTGCGGCGCACGGCGAGGGGAATCGCTGCCCGCATTGTGGGAGTATCGCAAAGACCCGGCCCCACGCGACCCTCGGCCGCGTGTGCGCGATCTGCGGCGGCCCGCGCCTCATCCTTCCGCGCACAGCCCCCCCATCACTCGCCGGTGATTTGGCACGCGCACGGGGCGCCCATCGCTCCACCAAGATCTTGGCCGCGCTCTCCGGGTTAGGTTTCGGGAGCGCCACCCTCGCGCTGCTCGCCACACTAGGATTGACCGGGCTCTTCGATCCCGGAGCGGTGGTGGTGGGCCTTGGCCTAACCGTGACCGGACTCTCTGGATTGGTGGGTTGGGCCGGCTTGCGAGGCCGAAGGCAGGCGGAACGGGCCCGGGATCAGGCACTTTCTGCAGCGCGCCGCCTGGCCGCCGAGGAGTTCCTCGACTCGGGTCGCGAGGCCACCGCCGCCGAGGTCGCCCACGCCCTTGGCCTTCCTCCGGCCAACGTCGATCGGCTGTCAACGGCGCTGAACATGGACCCACGCTTCGTGTCACGCATCGATGACGAGGGCGAGCTGGTCTTCTCGCTCGATCGCGCCCCCCGCGTCCGCGTTGCCGATCCACTTCTCGATGACGGCCCGAGCACATTTCTCTCCGAACTCGGCGCCACGGTGAACGAGCCCAGACCAGAGGTCGAGTTCGAGCTTCCGAAGGAGCGCAACGCTCCGACGAAGATCAGCGAGTGACGAACCACCGATGCCGACGGAAAGCCCGCCGCCCTCAGCGCCTGCACCCGCCACGGCACGCTTGACCGTCACGCTTCGCGCTCTCGCCCGCCAAGACCTACTGGTTCTCGCCTACCTCATCATCCTCAACCTCGCGCTCGTGCCACGCGTGGGTCAGCCTGGTTGGTGGTCGAGCGCGCACCGGATGGGGGCGCTCTTGCTCGGGTTCTCCGCGCTGCTCTTGTGGGTCCGCTCCGGGCGCCTCGTCGACGGGCTATTCGCGCCTTTCCTCTACCGCCTGGGCCTGCAGGGCTCGGTCCAGCTCAGCTATTTCTTCTTTGGCAACTACCTACCCCTGGTCAATCCCGCCACCCTCGATCTCACCCTCTATCGCCTCGATCTGACGCTGTTCGGGTTCGAGCCCGCCCTCGCCTTCAACGCCTGGGTCTCACCTTTCGCCACCGAGTGGTTCGCCTTCTTCTACTTCTGCTATTTCATCGTGCTCGCCTCCCACACCATCCCCATCCTGCTCTTCACACGCGACCGCCAGATACTCGGCGAGTTCGCCTTGGGCATGCTGCTGGTGTTCTGTGTCGGTCACGTTGGCTACCTGCTGGTGCCTGGATATGGGCCTTATCGAGCACTCCCCACCGAGATGTTCGTCCCCTTCCCACAGGGGTTCTGGCACGACACGGTGATGGCCACGGTCGCGAGTGGGGGTGCCCAGAAGGACATCTTCCCCTCGCTGCACACGGCTGCCCCGAGCTTCATCACCCTCTTCTCGATCCGACATCGAAGGCGATCACCATTTCGCTTCACCTGGCTGCCCATGGCCTTCATCACCGTCAACATCATAATCGCCACCATGTTCCTGCGCTGGCATTGGCTGATCGATGTGGTAGCTGGCCTGCTTTTGGCCAGCCTAAGCTTCTTCTTGGTCAACGCGTGGGTCAGCCGCGAACTCGCTCGACGGGATCTTGCCCACCTTCCCCCACCCTTTTTGCCGTTTGCTTGGGGCAAGCTCTGCCAGCTCTTTCCGAAGTGCACATCATCCTGAGTCACCCACGGGTGCGGCCAGCCGTTCTGGTGTAACTGGGTAAGTTTCCAGCACCACACCTCGTGGCTGACACGCTTCAGCCTTCCGACCCGTCGGATTTGAGGATATCGTAGAAGACCTTGTCCAACCAAGCCACCTGGGCACCGTAGGGAAGATCCATGTCGAGTTCGAGCCGCCTTGGCGAACTACTGGTTCGAGAGAAACTGATCAGCCTGCAGCAGCTCCGCCAGGCACAGGAGGAGCAGAAGCGTTCCGGCCACAATCTTGGGTACACGCTCTCGAAGCTCGGGTACATCTCCGACGGCGACATCACCAGTTTTCTGAGCACGCAGTATCGACTGCCCGCCATCGACCTCGATCAGTACGAGGTCGATGCCGAGGTGATCCGTCTGGTGAGCCGTGAGGTGTGCGAGAAACACAAGATCCTCCCGGTGTCCCGCTCCGGCTCGGCGTTGATCGTGGCGATGGCCGATCCCACGAACCTTCACGCCATCGACGACATCAAGTTCCTCACCGGTTTCAACGTGGAGCCAGTGATCGCGAGCGAGACGGCGATCCAGGTTGCGATCGAACGGTACTACAACGTCGGACCCTCCTACGACGAAGTGATGGCCGATTTCAACATCGGCGACGAAGACATCGAGTTCAAAGGGGATCAAGAGGAGATCAACGCCCTCGAACTGGAGAAAGCCAGTGCGGATGCACCGGTGGTGCGCCTGGTCAATGTGCTGCTCCTCAACGCGATCCGCAAATCGGCAAGCGACATCCACGTTGAACCCTACGAGCGCAAGCTCCGAATCCGCTATCGCATCGACGGGGTGCTGCACGAGGAGATGTCGCCGCCACTCAAGCTCAAGAATGCCCTGGTCAGTCGGCTCAAGATCATGAGCCAGTTGGATATCGCCGAGCGAAGGCTACCTCAGGACGGCCGCATCAAGCTGAAGCTCGGACGCGGTCGGGAGATGGATTTCCGAGTCTCGGCGCTGCCCACCATGTGGGGCGAGAAGGTGGTGTTGCGGCTGCTCGACAAGGGCAACCTGCAACTCGACATGACCAAGCTCGGTTTCGACACCAAGCCGCTCGCGGACTTCAAGTGGGCGATCAGCCAACCCTGGGGCATGGTGTTGGTGACGGGTCCCACCGGCTCTGGGAAGACCACTACCCTGTATTCTGCGCTGAGCGACCTCAATCAGATCGACGTCAACATCAGCACCGCCGAAGACCCGGTGGAGTACAACCTCCCCGGCATCAACCAGGTGCAGATGCACGACGAGATAGGGCTCAACTTCGCGATGGCGCTCCGGTCGTTTCTGCGACAGGACCCGGACATCATCATGGTGGGGGAGATCCGTGATTTTGAGACTGCCGAGATCGCGGTCAAGGCGGCGCTCACCGGCCACTTGGTGCTCTCGACCCTGCACACCAACGACGCCCCCGCCACCATCTCGCGACTGCTCAACATGGGCGTTGAACCTTTCTTGATCACGGCCAGCGTGAATCTGGTGCTGGCCCAGCGCTTGGCGCGTAAGGTTTGCCAAGACTGCAAGCGGGAGATCGCGTTCGAGCCCCAGGTTCTGAGCGACATGGGCATGACGGCGGAGCAAGTCAAAACCGCGAAGCTCATGAAAGGTGCTGGCTGCCCCACCTGCAACGGGACCGGCTACAAGGGCCGCATCGCGCTCTATGAAGTGATGCGCTTCACCGATGAGCTAAAAGAGATGGTCCTGCAGGGCGGCTCGGCCGCGGAGCTCAAGGCCGCCGCCATCAAGGGCGGAATGAGCACGCTACGCATGAGCGGGATCCGCAAGATCCTCGAGGGTGTCACCACCTACGAAGAGGTCGTTCGCGTGACCATGGCCGACTGAGCACCCGTTCCCCTCTCCACCTGCGAAGAGTTCCGATGACGCAAGCCACACCCGACGGGATCAAAGTCAACCTCCACCAGTTGCTCCGCGCCATGATCGACAAGGGCGCCAGCGACATGCACATCACCACCGGTTCGCCACCACTGCTCCGCATCGACGGCGAGATTGTGCCACTCAAGCTCACCGCACTCACCGCGGTCGAGACCAAGCAGCTCTGCTATTCGGTGCTGACCGAAGAGCAGAAGATCCAATTCGAGAAAAACAAGGAGCTTGATCTCTCCTTTGGTGTGAAGAACCTCTCGCGCTTCCGCGCCAACATCTTCCTCCAGCGGGGTGCCGTCTCCGGAGCTTTCCGGACCATCCCTTTCAAGATCCTGACCTTCGACGAGCTTGGCCTACCACCGGTCGTGGCGGATCTCGCTGGCAAACCCCGCGGCCTGATCCTGGTGACCGGCCCCACCGGCTCCGGCAAGAGCACCACGCTTGCCTCCATCATCGACAAGATCAACTCCGAGACGCGTCAGCACATCATGACCATCGAGGATCCGATCGAGTATCTTCACCCGCACAAGCGCTGCATCATCAACCAGCGCGAGGTCGGCACCGACACCTCGAGCTTCAAGTTGGCCCTCAAGTACGTACTCCGCCAGGATCCGGACGTGGTCCTGGTCGGTGAGATGCGCGATCTCGAGACCATCGAAGCTGCCCTCACCATCGCTGAGACCGGGCATCTGGTGTTCGCGACGCTGCACACCAATTCGGCCGTGCAAAGCATCAACCGCGTCATCGACGTGTTCCCGCCGCACCAACAGCCCCAAGTGCGTGCCCAGCTCTCCTTCGTGCTCGAGGGCGTGATAAGCCAACTCCTCTTGCCGCGCGCCGGGGCTCCAGGGCGAGCCCTCTCCCTGGAAGTGCTCGTGCCCAACCCAGCGATCCGCAACCTTATCCGGGAAGACAAGGTCCACCAGATCTATTCCCAGATGCAGGTGGGTCAGCTCAAGCACGGGATGCAGACCATGAATCAGAGCCTGCTCTCGCTGTTCCAACGCCGTC
Source organism: uncultured Polyangiaceae bacterium (assembly GCA_964396375.1). Lineage (GTDB taxonomy): Bacteria > Myxococcota_A > Polyangia > Polyangiales > Polyangiaceae > FEN-1139. The sequence goes on from CAYNEY010000007.1 coordinate 50,944, forward strand.
TGATCAGCCTGGAGGAAGCCCTCGGGCACTCGAACGATCAGGACGAGCTTCGAAACATGATGGAGGGGCGCACGGCACCTGCGGTGCCGGGAGCCCCTCCCATGACCGGCCGCCGTTAGAGGCCGATTCCGTAGCCGACGTTCAGGCCGCCCCAGTAGAAGAGGCCGCTTTCGTCGATGGATTCGGGCACCTCGGTGGTGCCCACGTGTACCGCCGGCTTCAGGTAGAGATCACCCACGCTGTAGGTGAGGCCCACATTGCCGATCACGTCCCACCGGTTGCCGGTGACCTCCGCGTCGTAGTCGGAGCTCGTGAACACCTTGTAGCCGAACCCGGCGCTCAGGTTGAGCGCAAGCTCGGGGCTGAGCTCGAGGTCCTTGCCAACCGAAGGGTTCAAGTAGATGTGGCTTAACACATCGTTGGCGTCGGTGAGGGTCAGGGCCTTGTAATACGAGACACCCAGGCCGAGGTTGACCGCGCTCGAGTAGCTCAGCGTGGCGCCGGGTTCGAGGTACATCGGCGTGCCGTCCAGGGCATCCGTGTCGGCGAAGGGATACACGTAATAGGTGGCCCAGAGCGACACTCCCATCTCATCGTTGAGAGAGAGCGCGTAGGAAAGACCGAGATCTTGCTCCGCGCCGATGCCGTTGTCGGCGTTCGCACCCTTGGTGTCGCCGCTCAGCTGATAGGCACCCCAGTAGAAGACCGAGAGGTCACCAGCGGCGAAGGTGACGCCGGGAAACACGCTGAGGGCCTGCTTCTTGTTGTCGGCGAGGCCAAACCACAAGTTTGCGCCGCGCCACACGTAGGCGCTTCCAACGCCAAGATCGAGGGTCAGCGACATGTCACCGCCCTCGTCGGCGGGCGCCGCTTCAGCGGCGGGCACTTCGGCAGGCGCCTCGGCGGGCGGGGCTTCGGCAGACGCCTCGGCGGGGGTTACCTCTGCGGGTGGCTCAACAGCAGGTGCCGTCGCGACCGGCTCGGCAGCAGGAGTAGGTGCCTCCTCGGCCGTTGGGACTGCGTCCTGGGCTAGGGCCGTCGACACGGTCGCAAGACCGGAGAGGACGACGAGAGACGAAAGAGAGATGCGAAGAGTGGACATATTCGTGAGTTCTCCAATCCAACGGGCTCGCGCGTGGCCGAGCAATGGTTTCAGTCCTTGACGAAGCATCGCTGTCGTTCGTGTCGCTCTCGTGTCCCCCGCGTTTCCCTGGAAAACATTCGACATCATAGGGCACCAGTGGTGCCAATGCCTTCTGTTCCACTCTCGACTGAAACCCTTGCCCAGACCGGCCGCGCGACCGCGCCTTCTGCCCACTTTTCCAGCCGACCTCACCCGGCCAGGGCGGAAAGACGAGCGCGGGGGGCAATGGTGGTTATCATTGGCCAACTTCGCGGTCGGCCATCGAGAATTCACGCTCTCGTGACGCGCACCACGACGAGGTCTTCGATTTTATGTGCGGAGTCTTTGGAATCTACGGTCACCCCGAAGCCGCCAACATCACCTACCTTGGCCTCCACGCCTTGCAGCACCGTGGGCAAGAGAGCGCGGGGATCGCGACCAGCGATGGTGAACAGCTCACGCTGCACCGCAGCATGGGTCATGTGATCGACGTCTTTCCCCCGGAGCAGCTGGACAAGCTGCCCGGCACCATGGCCATCGGACACGTTCGGTATTCGACCGCGGGGGGCTCGCTGCTGAAGAACGCTCAACCACTGGCTGTGGATTACGCTCGCGGCTCGATCGCGGTGGCTCACAATGGCAATCTGACCAACGCCGAATGCCTGCGCGAGAAGCTGGAAGAGCGCGGGAGTATCTTCCAGAGCCACTCGGACACCGAGGTCATCATTCACTTGGTGGCCATCAGCACCCAACGAGCAATTGAGGACCGTATTGCCGACGCGCTCAGCCAAGTCGAGGGAGCCTATTCGCTGGTGTGTCTGACGGACCAGGCGCTGATCGCCGTGCGCGATCCGCTCGGTATCCGACCACTCTGCCTGGGGCTCCTCCCCGGCGCCAACCCGTGCCATGTGGTCGCCAGCGAGTCGAACTGCTTCGAGCTGATCGGGGCGCGTTTCGTGCGTGATATCGATCCGGGTGAGATGGTGGTGATCGATCGCCGCGGCCTGCGCAGCTCACGACCGTTCCACCGCGCAGCGCGCAAGATGTGCCTGTTCGAGTTCGTGTACTTCGGGCGGCCCGACTCGGTGCTCGACGGGGTTAGCGTGTACGAAGCACGCAAGAACCTAGGTCGCTTGCTGGCGGAAGAGCACCCGGTGGAGGCCGACATCGTCATTCCGGTGCCGGATTCGGGGGTACCAGCGACCATTGGCTACGCCGAACGCTCGAAGATCCCCTTCGAGTTCGGTCTGGTGCGCAGCCACTACGTCGGCCGCACCTTCATCGAACCCCAGCAGAGCATCCGGCATTTCGGGGTGAAATTGAAGCTCGCGCCCATCGCTGCGGCCCTGTCCGGCAAACGAGTGGTGGTGGTCGATGACAGCATCGTGCGCGGTACCACCAGCCGAAAAATCGTGAAGATGCTGCGAGCAGCGGGGGCCCGGGAAGTGCACCTGCGGATCTCGAGTCCCCCCAACGTCTGGCCCTGCTACTACGGCATCGATACTCCGACCCGCTCCGAGTTGATCGCCTCCACCCACAGCATCGCCGAGATCAACCAGTACATCACCAGTGACTCGGTGGGATACCTCTCGTTGGAAGGCATGACCCGCGCGGTGATGGACGCGCACCGGAGTTCCGCGCCTGCCGGAGGCGTAAGCCTGCCGCTGATCCCGGAGGCCGCTGCCACCATTGACCGAGATGCTTTCTGCAACGCCTGTTGGACCGGCCAGTATCCGATCGAGTTTGTGCCGCACCCCCGGCATCGTCAGATGCGGCTACTCGACACCTGAGGCACCATGCGAACGGGCGTGATGGCAATCAGCGGCTCAGCAGTGCTCTTCTGCCTGACCGCTTGTCAACGACCGGAGGGTTCTGCCACCGCCCCCGCGGCCTCACCGAGCGTGAGCTCGCCACCTCTTGCGCTGCCCGCCTGCATCTGGCCACTTGCGGTTACGCCGGCCCCCCCTGCGCGCCCTGCCGAGTCTTGCCCGGTCGAACCCAATTCCCCCGCGCCGCTCCCACGCACCAGCCTGAGCTTTCTCGACGCGCCCGCCGCCCCCAAACTCACGGTACAACTGGCCATGACCCCGAAGACTCGCGAGCGCGGGCTCATGTATCGCACCAAACTCGAGGAGCACGCTGGAATGCTCTTCGCCTGGCCAAGCGAGGAGATTCGGTCGTTTTGGATGCGCAATACCTGCATCCCACTCGACATGCTGTTTCTCGACAAAAGAGCGCACATCGTCGGGATCCTCGAGCAGGTTCCGACGCTGAATGAAGCCAGCCGCAGCGTGCCCTGCCCCGCCGCCTATGTGCTGGAGGTCAACGCCGGATTCTGCCGGCGCCACGGGATCCGCCCCGGGCAACGTATTCACATCGAGCTTCCAAACCAGGAGAACCCCTGACCGATGACTCGCCAACACTTCCCTACCCTGTCCCTGCTCTCTTCGACGGCTCTGGTGGCGCTGCTCACGACCGGTTGCCCATCGCGCACCGAGGCGCCCCCTCCCGACTCGCTCAACGCACTCCCCTCCGAGAGTGCCCCCGCCGCGTCTGCGCCTTCCACAACGTCGACGGCGAAGACCGCTGCGCCAGCCCGAGCGGTTTCTGTAGGTTCGGCCGACGCCGCTGCGTCGTCATCCGGCGCGGTTTCGCCGAGCTCCGCCGACGCCGCCGCGTCGTCATCCAGCGCGGTTTCGCCGAGCTCCGCCGACGCCGCCACCCCAACACTCTCGTCGTCGGCGCGGGCGCTTGCAAGCTCGGTGAGCGAGCCCTCGACAAAGATCGGCACGAGTTTGGGCTCGGATCCGCTCGGCGGCCAATTTACCCTCGCAGACGCCACCGCAGGTCTGCCGAAGAGCGGGAAGCTGCTGGCAGAAATGAAGACCGATGCTGGTGTTCTGCGGTGCACCCTGTACGAGGACAAGGCACCGAACACGGTGGCAAACTTCGTCGGTCTTGCGCGTGGGCTCCGCCCTTTCAAAGACCCGAAGTCGAAGGAGTGGGTGAAGCGTCCCGCCTATGATGACGGGGTGTTTCACCGGATCATCCGCGGCTTCATGATCCAGGGGGGTGACCCGACCGGTACGGGCCGCACGGATGGCGGCTATGTGATCCCGGATGAGATCTGGGAAGGGGCGCATCACGACCGGCGCGGGCTCCTGTGCATGGCCAACCGCGGCAAAAACACCAACAGCATGCAGTTTTTCATCCTCGACGGGCCCGCCCCGCACCTCGACGGTGGCTACACGATCTTTGGGGAATGCGGGCCGGAGTCGGTGATCAAGAAGCTCGCGGACACCGAAGTGCGTGGGGATCGCGCCGTCAAGCCACCTAAGATCGAACGCGTCACCATCAAGCGCTCGCCCTGATGACGCCGGTTCAGTCCGGTTGGTAGATGACCCGCTGGCTTGGCTCGATGTAGTAATAAGCTCGGTACTCGGGGCGTCCAAAGGTGTACGCGCCAAACGTGTTGACGGCGATCCCGGTGAGCGTGAGCAGCACGGGCACCGCTCGGGCCTTCATCCCGGAAACGGCCAGCATCACGAAGAGCAGTGGCGCGTAGTCGTTCGAGAAGCGCTGACCGAATTGGATCCACCCGGTGTTCTGGTAGAGCAGTGAGGGTAAGGCAACCAGCACCAACGTGGTCAGAAGGCCGAACGAGAGAGGCCCCGACTCTCGCTTGGCTCGAAACAGAAGCAAGTAGAGGGGCGTGGTCACGAACAGACCGAGGCCATGCGCGTTGATCTGTAGAGGAACCGGCCCACGCTCGGTGAGGTAAGGGAGTCCACTGAGCAGCACGCCCAGATTTCGGGCCAGGTAATGGTAGTCAAAGAGTCCCCACTTCTCGATCCGCGCCCGCCAGGCGATCTTGAGGTACCGGTAGCCAAACTCGGTGAAGTCCCCGAATCGCATGTGGTTGTACCAAGCAAGCAGAGTTAGCACGAGCAGCACTGGGACTGCGAAAGGCAGAAGGCGCCGGAGAAGTGCTCGCAGAGTGCTCGGAAGATCGACCCTTTCGGCCCGTACGGTCCGCAGCGCCTCGAGCACGAAGAACACTCCGTAGGCGAGCAGGTGGGTGCGCGTGGCCACGCAGCACGCGAGCAGGAGCCCTGCCCAAAACGGGTGTCGCGCATCGAGCGCCGCCCACAGAAATCCGATCGTGGTTGCGGCAGCCACCACGTGCGCAGCAAACCAGACCGTGCCCTCCACCGCCGTGAAGAAGTAGACGGTTCCGAATCCGTAACCCAGCGTCAGAAGGCTGCGCAGAGCAAGTGAGCGCGGCATCCTGTTCAACGCCTCGAGTCGCAACAGAAGCCCATACAGGAGGGCTGGCGCGAGCCCCGCGATGATGACGAAGAACAGGCCATCTTTGACCTGCTCGGCCCCCCCCGCGAGTGCCACCAAAGGAAGCAGCAAGAGAGCGGGAAGCGGGGGAAATACGACGTACCAGGCCCCTTCAAACTGCGCGAAGTCGTTGCCCTGGGCGTAGGCTGGGGGACCGTCACCGAGGTCGAGGCGGCCGTCCAGAAAGGCCTCGGCCAACAGAGCGAAGTGGTTGAATTGAGTGTGGGACGAAGAGAGCCTGTGGCTGGCCACCATCAGATACGTCAGCGAAAACAGCGCATAGACGCCCAACAGCTGCGCACTTCGGCGCGAGACGAGCTGAAGCCAGAGCCAACGCACGCACCCAACCTAGCACGCGCCCCGAAACGGCTGTGGCCGGGTTTGCCGCGAGCCAGCCGAAGGGCTAGGCTCGGTCGGTGAAAGAAGCCTACTTCGTGGTGAAAGTCGCGGATCTGGAAGGCACGACGCGCCGCTGGTCACGGGAGCTGCCTCTCCCATTTTTGACGGAGGCTCTCGCCGAGACCGAAGCCAACCCGACCGCTCCCGGTCGCCTCGACCTGCAACTCAGCAAGTCGGCGGCACAAGTGCTGGTGCGCGGAACCATGACCGCAGAGGTGACCATGCCCTCGGCGGTCGATCTCGAGCCAATCCCCGTCACACTCGAACCCGAAGTCTTTCTGGTCCTTGACCCAGCTCCCCCCCAAAAAAACCATGCAGGTTCACCGCGACGACAGCGAGCAAAATTGGACACGCGGCCAGTCGAGAGTGGCCGCGAATCGCGGGTAGCATCTCAACCATCCAGCAGGCCGGCGCGGCTGGAAAGAATTCCGGAGGCAGAGCTCTCCGATGTGGACGCCGGACGGGATACCTACCAGGGCGACCAAATCGTGCTCGATTCCTTCCTGCGCGAATACCTGTTGCTCGAACTGCCGATCGCTCCCGCGCAATCGGACTTGCGCGCCGAGCCAATGCCCGCTATTCCCGCGGCCCTGACTGAGTCGAAGGACCCTCTGTCCGACGATCTCGACCCGCGGCTTCGCCCTCTGGTCGAGATCGCCCACCGGCTCACGAAGAAGAACAAGGAGTAGGCTCCTGTGGCTGTACCGAAGCGACGAAAGACGAGCAGTAGACGTGATATGCGGCGTGCCCAGCACGACAAGGTGAGCGCACCGAACCTCATCCCTTGTCCGAAGTGCTCGGCGCCGATGCTTCCGCATCGGGTTTGCCCATCCTGCGGCACCTACGGGGAGCGGCAAGTCGTGGCCGTTGCTAACAAGCCCGCGACCGGAACCTCCTCCTAGGCGAAAGCCCCGGCGAGTGGCGGCGTTTCGGCCCTGCGTGGGCTCACGCTCTGGGTTCGTGCGTTTTTTTGGCATCGTGGATGCCGCGCGCTCGTCTCTCCGATTCGTGACAGGCAGATCATGTCCACCAATACCAGAACCTGGCCCCAAAGCCGTATCCTTGGCACCGGATCGTACGTCCCCGAACGTGTCGTCACCAACGACGAACTCGCCAAACTGGTCGACACCTCGGATGAGTGGATAACGCAGCGCGTGGGGATCCGCGAGCGTCGTTACGCCGCTGAGAACCAGGCTTCGAGCGACCTGGCAACCATCGCCGCTCGCCGAGCACTGGAGGCCGCAGGCTTGACCGCCGAGTCCCTAGACATGATCGTGGTCGGCACGATCACGCCGGACATGCAGCTCCCGGCATGCGCAGCCTTCGTCCAGAAGCAGCTTGGTCGTACCGAGATCCCAGCCTTCGACGTCTCGGCCGCTTGTGCGGGGTTTCTGTTTGCTCTCACGATTGCGGACCAGTTCATCCGCAACGGCACCATGCGAACGGTGCTGGTGATTGGCGTCGAGACCCTGACCCGGGTTACCAACTTCGAGGATCGCGGCACCTGCGTGTTGTTCGCGGACGGCGCGGGCGCGGTGGTGCTTGGGCGCGCCGAAGACGATCAGGCAGGGCTCCTGCTCTCGACCAGGATCTACACCGATTCCACCCTCACCGACGCGTTGTGCATTCCGGCTGGTGGCAGCCGTGAACCGCTCACTTCGGAGGGGATCCGCACCCAGCGCAACAAGGTGTACATGAACGGCCAAGACATCTTCAAGGTCGCGGTCAAGAAGCTGAGTTCAGCGGCCATCTCCGCCATCTCCGACTCCGGTCTCGATCCGAAACAAATCGACTGGGTGGTGCCGCACCAAGCCAACCTGCGCATCATCAACCAGGTGGTGGCACGGATCGGTGTCCCCCACGAGCGCATCGTGATCAACATCGAGACCCGGGGCAATACCTCCAGCGCCTCGATCCCCATCGCACTCGACGAGGCGATCCGCGACGGGCGCATCAAGCCTGGGCACAACGTGCTGATGACGGCACTCGGGGCCGGGATCTCGTGGGCCAGCGCGCTCGCGCGTCTTTAGATAGAAAAGCACGCCGAGGCCGGCTGTGTTCGTTGACTCGCAGGCCTCGGCAGAGAGGAAGTCGAGATGATTGCATTCTTGTTTCCGGGTCAAGGGGCACAGTCGGTGGGGATGGGGAGGGCGTTGGTCGAGTCCTCGCCGCGGGCGCGCGCCGTGTTCGAGCGCGCCGATCAAGCCCTCGGCTACTCCATCTCGAAGCTCTGCTTCGAGGGGCCGGAGAGCGAGCTGGTCCTCACCGCCAATACTCAACCGGCCATCCTCACCATGAGCATTGCGGTGCTGGAGGCGCTGCGCGAGGCTCTCCCCGAACTGCCCAAGCCGGCCTTGGTCGCGGGGCACTCGCTCGGTGAATACTCCGCGCTGGTCGCCGCTTCAGCGCTATCTCTGGAAGACGCCGTGCGTCTGGTCCACCTGCGTGGACGAGCCATGCAGGAGGCCGTTCCGGCTGGTGTCGGTGCCATGGCGGCGATCATGGGTGGCGACGAGACCACACTCCGACAGCTGTGCGAGAAAGCAGCTCAAGGTGAGGTGGTCTCACCCGCTAACTTCAACGCCCCCGGGCAGGTGGTGATCGCCGGTCACGCCGGCGCCGTGGAACGGGCCAAGACCTTGGCCACGGAGGCGGGGATGAAGGCGATTCCCCTCAAGGTAAGCGCCCCCTTCCACTGCGCGCTCATGGCCCCCGCTGCCCGTGCCGTGAAGGCCGCGCTAGAAGAGATCACCCTCGGCAAGCTCGAGGTCCCCGTCGTCGCCAATGTCGACGCCCAGCCCAACTCGGACACCTCGCGTGTGGGGGAGCTTCTGGTACGTCAGGTCGATGGCGCGGTGCGCTGGGAAGAGTCGGTGCGTTGTTTGGTGGGGCATGGCGTCACACAGGCGCTCGAGCTCGGTCCCGGTACCGTCCTTGCTGGATTGGTGAAGCGGATCGACAAATCCTTGGCAACACTCTCGGTCTCCGATCCCCAAGGCATCGCCAAGGTCCCTGGATTTCTCGGCAAATAACGCCGCGAAGACACATTCGCAGCCGAGTTTGCAGGGCATCATGCACTACGCACCCATCTTTCCCTGTCGATCGTGCGATTTTTCCCTAGTCTGCCAGCGTCCGTGCTAAGTAGCGCCCCGCTGTCTCTCCTCACTCTGGGGAGAGAGCGGGCACTCTCTCACAAGAAACCCGAGCATCTCAACCAAAGCCTTCGGACACGAAGGCACAACCGTGCGGGGGCGATCTCGAATCGTCGAAGCCCCCCCTGGAGGAACCATGGCGGAAGGTCGCAATATCGAGGCCGAGGTCAAGCGAATCATCAAGGAACAGCTCGATGTGGACGAGGCAGACATCAAGCCGGAGTCCTCATTCATCGACGAGCTCGGGGCGGATTCGCTCGGTCTCGTGGAGCTGGTGCTGGCGTTCGAGGAAGCCTTCGAGATGGACATCCCGGACGAGGACACCGAGAAAATCAAGACCGTCAAGGATGCGATTGACTACATCACGAAGCATTCTGCCAGCTGAGCGTTTTCTCTACACTGCGTGAAGGACGAATATGGAGCGCGTCGTCATTACTGGAATGGGCATGGTCACCCCGATTGGGGTGGGCACGGATGAGAATTGGCAGTCTCTGACCGCCGGGCGGAACGGGATCGGTCCCGTCACCTTGTTCCCGGCCACGGATGACTATCCGACGCGGATCGCCGGCGAGGTGAAGAACTTCGACCCGACGAAGTACGTCGAGAAGAAGAAGCTGAAGGAGATGGCGCGCTTCATTCCGTTCTCGCTCGCCGCCACGCAGATGGCGTTCGAGCAGTCCGGACTCACGCTGACCGATGAGCTGCGCGAGCAGGCTGGCGTCTACATCGGCGTCGGTCTGGGCGGGCTCGAGAACCTCGAGGAGTGCGCGATCACCCTCCACGAGAAGGGGCCGAAGCGTGTCAGCCCCTACTTCATTCCTTCCTTGATCGCCAACATGGCCGCCGGACAGGTCTCCATCAAGTACGGCCTCCGTGGACCCAGCATGTGCCACACCTCCGCGTGTGCCTCGAGCGTGCACGCCATCGGGGAAGCCTTCCGGCTGATTCAATCCGGACGAACACCGGTGATGGTCGGTGGTGGGGCCGAGGCCACCATCACCCGCGTGGCGATTGGTGGATTTGCTGCCATGTTCGCGCTTTCGCGCCGCAATGACGATCCCGCCACCGCCAGCCGCCCCTGGGACAAGGACCGCGATGGCTTCGTGTGCGCCGAAGGCGCGGCAAGCTTCATCCTCGAGTCACTGACTCACGCCAAGGCTCGTGGGGCACACATTCTCGCGGAGTTGGTCGGGTATGGGGCAACCTGTGACGCCTACCACATCGCGAAGACCGAACCGGAAGGGATCGGGGCCATCAATGCCATGAAGCAGGCATTGCGAGATGCCAAGCTGAACCCCGACCAGATCGACTACGTCAACGCTCATGGCACCTCGACCCCGGTGGGTGATGTCTCGGAGGCAAAGGCCATCGTCAGTGTGTTCGGTGAACACGCGACATCGCACAAGCTCTGGGTGAGTTCCAGCAAGTCGATGATGGGCCACCTGCTCGGTGCGGCCGGAGCCGCCGAGGTTGGCGTGTGTATTCAGTCAATCTTGCACGACACGGTGACTCCAACCATCAACCTGTTCAACCAGGACCCGGAAGTGGTGATTGACTGCGTGCCGAACACGGCACGCGACCGCAAGCTCAACATGGTTCTCTCGAACTCGTTTGGCTTCGGTGGCACGAATGGGTGCTTGGCGCTCGCGCGCTTCACCGGCTAGCCGTCCCCAAGAAAGCCAAAATCGTTCGGCCTTTGTCGTCCCGATTCGACGATTCGCCGTGGGCGATGTATTGAGACTCCCCTAAGGAGCCCCCAAGCCGAACATGGAGTGTCCATCTTGTCGCCAACTCGATAGCCACGTGGTGGATTCGCGCCTGGTCGCCGGTGGGACGGTCACCTGGCGGAGGCGCGAGTGTGGCAGCTGCCACCGGCGCTTCACGACCTACGAACGTGTGGAGCACACCATCCCAACCGTGGTCAAGAAGGAGGGGCACCGGGAACCCTTCGACCGCCGCAAGGTGCTGCGCAGCATGCAGATCGCCTGCAGCAAGCGCCCGGTCTCAGCCGAGGCGCTGGAGGAGCAGGCCGCTGCACTGGAGCGAGAGCTGAGCGAGTGTGGCGAGCGCGAGGTCACGAGCCACGAGATTGGGCAACGCGTGATGGAGCGATTGAAGGGGCTCGATGAAGTGGCGTACGTGCGCTTCGCCAGCGTCTATCGTTCTTTCCGCGACATCGACGAGTTCATGGCTGAGATGAGCAAGCTGGTGCGCTCACGGACAGAGGAGTAACCAGGTGTCCGACATCGATAGACGGATGATGCTCCGTGCGCTGAACCTGGCGAAACTAGGGGATCCTTCGCCCAATCCACGGGTTGGGTGCGTGATCGCCCGCGGTGATCAGGTGTTGGCTGAGGGTTTCCACCGCGCGGCGGGCCAGGATCACGCCGAGGTGGCCGCGCTCACCGCTGCGGGCAATGACGCCGCGGGAGCAACGCTGTACGTCACTCTCTCGCCATGCAACCACCATGGGCGCACCCCGCCTTGCGTGGATGCGATCCTGGCTGCGGGGGTAGGTCGCGTGGTGATCGGATGCCGGGATCCGAATCCGCATGTACCCGACGACGGGTTGGCAAGACTACGCGCCGCACAGATCGAGGTCACGGAAGGCGTGCTGGAGGGCGAGTCGCGGGCCCTGATCCGACCGTGGGCCAAACACATCACCACCGGTCATGCCTATCTGTCGCTCAAGCTCGCCATCTCGCTCGACGGTCGAATCGCGACCCGCAGCGGAGCCTCCAAATGGATCACCTGCCCGGAATCGCGCGCACGCGTCCAAGAGCTCCGAGTGGCCCATGATGCGGTAATGGTGGGCATCAACACCGTCAGCGCGGACGACCCGCGGCTCACGGTGCGCGATGTTCCCGGGCGCAACCCGATCCGCATCGTGGTCGACAGCAAGCTCAGGGTGTCCCCTAACTGCCAGTTGGTGCAGACCGCGCGCGATATCCCAACCTGTGTCGTTACCACCCTCGAGGCATCCAACGTGGTCGGAGCTGCGCTGGAGGAGGCGGGGGTGAGCCTGGTGCGTGTGCCCGCGACGGCTGAAGGTCGCTGTGATATGCGGTTCGCTCTCGCGGAGCTTGGTGCTCGCGAAGTGGTCAGCGTCTTGTGTGAGGGTGGCGCGGAGCTCGCGGGAACACTGCTGGCGGCGGGTCTCGTGGATGAGTTGCACGTATTCGTGGCACCGGTGCTGCTCGGGCCCCGCGGGCGTCCCGCGGCGGTAGATTGGGCGGGGCCGGACACGCCGTCGGATGCCCCTCGGATCGAAAACCCACGTTGGGAGCTGTGCGGAGCCGACGCCTACGTCTCAGGGCCACTCGCCACGCCCAAGCGACCGACACGACCGGCGGGGTTGTGACCCCAAGCTGCCCGAGCGGCTCCGAAAGGCAAATTGGGAGCCTGATTTGCGGAGTTGCCGCTTGGGTGTTAACCATTTGCTGAACGATGGCTCTCCGTCCGATCCTCGAGTATCCCGATCCGCTCCTCAAGGTTGTCGCCCTGCCCGTCGAGCACTTCGACGCTGAGCTGGAGCGTTTGGTGGAAGACATGGCCGAGACCATGTATGCAGCACCAGGTGTCGGCCTGGCCGCCCCTCAGATCGGCGTCGCCCTGCGGGTGTTCGTCATCGATGTGGCCGGGGAAGATGAACCGAGCCAGTTTCGCGCGTACATCAACCCGGAGTTGACCGAGGCTCAAGGCAAGCTGACCTGGACCGAGGGCTGCCTGTCGTTCCCAGGGGTGTCTGCTGAAATCAAACGAGCCGCTTCAATCGCGGTACGGGCACAGAACACCAATGGTGATTTTTTCGAGCAGACGGCCAGCGGTCTGCTCGCGGTAGCGCTCCAGCACGAGAACGATCACTTGAACGGCGTTTTGATGATCGACAAGGTCGGCCCAAAACAGAAGCTGCGCATGGGTCGCGAGCTGGCCTCGCAACGAGGCGCGATCTAGCGCGTCTGGGAGCGCGTGAACACGTTGGTGTCGAAGGACACCCCCCGCTCGATCAGCTCCCGCACTACCCGAGGAATCCCTCCGGTGCTGCGGAACGTGCCTTCAACCATGTCCTGATTGCCGTTCGGAGCGGCGATGAAGTTGAAGATATCGTCAATCTCTATCTCGTCAGCGGTAACGCGACCGATCTCCCCCACCCGTACCACGCGTTGGCGCCCGTCCTGAAAACGCACGACCTCAAGCAGTAGGTCGAAGGAGCTGGCTAGCAATCGCCGTGCCGCATCGGCGACCAGACCTGGCCGTGTCACCATCAGCTCCACCGCCATCCTCGCCAGTGCCAGCTCGCCGGTGCGGGCCTCCCGGATCGCAATCACCCCAACGCCCACGTTGCCGAGCGCCTCAACGACGTACGAGGTCAACGCCGCCGACTCCAGCGGAACCGCAAACTGCCCGGCGGCGGTGCGGACTGCAGCGTGCACGAGCTGCGCGGGATCGGAGGCGGCGAGCAAAGACCAACGCATCAACGAGCACGCCGGGTTCGGCCGCCCCAGATCGGTCAAGCCGTCGAGCACCACCAGGGGTGACTCGCTCACGTCGGAACACAAGGCCGCAGCCAGCGTACCGATCTCGGCCTCCTTGGCTCCCGTGACCAGGATGCGCAGCCGCGCGGACAGTGCCTGGTGGAGAAATGAGGATAGAGCACGGGAGATCACCCCAGAGCGCACCAAACCGTCGAGGCTGATCTGGGCGTCCTTGGCACGCCTGCGGATCACCACCGACGGTTCGCCCTCGGAGAGCGGAGGCAACACCGCCCAGAAAATGGTGGCGTGTTCCAAGCGTCGCTCCAGCAGGGTCTCGCGCGGGGCGATCGGCTGCCCCACACGCTCGCAGAGTCGACCGATGATCCGAAGGAGCGAGCGCACCGACGAGAACCCAATACGGTGCGGTTGAAGCGTCGCCGCGCGGCGCACCAAGATCTGGTCGTGGCGAGCCACCACGATCTCGGTAACCTCCGGATCCTCGAGCAGCCCTCCGAGCGGTCCGAGTTCGATCAGCTCGGCCCGCGCGAGCTGCCGGAGCTCGTCTGGGTTGGCGAGGTGCGGGAAGCTATGCTGAGCGAGGATCTTCCGTAGCTCTCGCTCGATGGTCCGCTCGATGATCTGCTCGCGCCGCACCAGATCGGGCTCAATTGCCAGCTCGTCAGTCAGAAGCTCCCAAACCGTGTCGACCACAATCGAGAGCACGGTGAGGGTATTTGCCTCCTCAGGCGCGATGGTCGCAACCGCCGCGTTGACGGAACTCGTCACGGAGAGTTCCGACACTTGGCCGAGCAGCTTGCTCGCCTGAGCGTCTCCCAGCGACGGCTGACTGCTATGCCTCGCTCCTGGCAACCGTGGCGCTGGCGGCACGTCGGGATACACCGGATCCTCCCCCAGTTGGTCGAGGGGCGGTCGCGCTCGAGTGACGGTTGGCTCCACCGACGGTTGCGCGGGGACACGACCATCCACTGGCTCGAGCGGCTCCACAGGACACGACGGCTCCTGATCAGGAGCTACCTCGTGCCGCTCCCCGTCGATCTCGAGCCGCAGCACGAAGTCCCCGATGAAAACCCGGTCAGCCTCAGTGATGATGGTCGGCTGCTGGATGCGCCGGCGATTGACATAGGTGCCGTTCGTGCTGTTCTCGTCCGTCACCACGAAGCGTTCGTCTTGGCAGACGATCTTCGCGTGTTGTTTCGAGACGTTGCTCTTCGAGAGCACCACGTCGTTGCCCTGGATCCGACCGATGGTCGCCTCCGTGGCGTCGAACGGCTGCCTCCGCTCAGCCCCTCCCTTTTCGCTGATCACGATCGTAAAGGAGCGCTTGGTGAGCTGCATGGTGTGGACCACAGACAATTCCAGGCATGAGACTTGCTCGACCCATCCCCCGTCGTCAACGGCATTTCTCTGCCTGGCGGGACAGAGAGCGGCTCGCTCCTGCCAATCCCAGGCCACCCCATAGCGAAGAGCATCGGCCCACGATCCGAGAACCCAGCCGTCACGAATTTTACCCGCTCACCCCTGATCTCCTACGATCCGTCCGTGGCCCCCCCTTCGCCCCGTCCCGGGCTCGCCAAGACCCGAGAGCTGCCCCTGCTCCAGAAGCAGCAGCGTCAGTTCTGGCAGAGCAACGATTTGACCTGGCGCGATCTGCTCGAAAAGGCCGATGTCGTGAGCGAGGGGGCCATTCGAAATGAGACCGATGGGCCGGTATACTACGGCTCAACCATCATCCTTCTCTTCGACAGCACCCATGGCGGGCGTTTCGCCCCATCCGAACGGGCCACCCTGTTCGCGCTGCTCTCGCACGATCCCCATGCCCGGGTGCGTGTGGTCAGGATGGCCTGCCTCGAGGCACAGCTCCGCGCTCGCCGCGGCATCGGGAGCATCCGTGCCGAATTCGCGGTCCGCCTCGATCCGCGCGGACTTCGTGTCGATGTGGACGTCGAGGCACCGGTCCTCGTCGATGCCGCGTTCGCACACGCCCCTCATCCAAGCTCGACTCGCCCACGACGCTGAGTCAACGCGCAGCGTCGATGCGTGAGCACTCGAGCAAAGCCCACTCGGCCGAGCCTGACCAGCAGCCGCCATCGGTTCTCCCCCACACGTGGTCGATCACGGCGTACCCAACGCGTCGAGTCCCAAGGCCGCGTCCGAGCATCCGCGCGTGCTGTCTTGTCACTCCCTGCACCTCGATGCCGCGCATCATCCCAGCACGTCACTCTCGCAGGCGAGACACACGACCATGAGGCATGGGCCGAGTCGTCATGGGCGAGACACATGACCATGAGGCATGGGCCGAGTCGTCGCGGGCGAGCACACCGCGCCGGCAGCCTATCGATTGAATGTCGTGGTGCGAAGCCCGCAAGCTCAGAGTCGACAACCTGGTGGTGGTCAAGGACAATTTTCGACACGCGCCCAGTCGATTGCGGAGTGCTCCCCGCGCGGTCGTGCTCACAAAAATGAGGGTGCACAGGGGTGCAGGATTGCTCGTGAACACCCGCGTTCTCCGCGGCATTGCTGCGTCGAACATCTGTCCGACTCATCGACGAGCGATGATTCCCCGGTGTCGCGCGAGTCAAGCGTCGCGAGCACGCAGCTTATCCATGGTCGGCCACGAAGACACGTCGGGGAGAGACCGCCGGCCGAGCCACGTGCCACTTGCAGCTCTCCGGTTTCGGTGCGAAAGCTGCTCCCGCCTCTTGACACCCGAGGGACCCAAAGGCAAAGGTGTCCAAACGGGGGAAGGCACTTTTGTCGTGGATGAGTCGAGCGTGATTGAGTGAGTATGCGGCGCAGTCATCGTCGTCATGAGAACGTAATTCACGTCGCCTTCGGACCGGGAGGTGGGCGCGTGGATCCATCCAACGGCAATGCCGTGACCACGGAGGATCTCACCTCGGAGCACAAGGAGCCGCTCACCGATCTCTTCACCTCAGGCGAGGTCGCGCGGTTGCTCGGCATCTCGCCCAACCGTCTTCGTAGCCTCGATCGGTCGGGCGTGGTCACGCCCTCGGGTCGGCGACGCGGGCGACGTGCCTATTCGTTCCAAGACATCATCGCCTTGCGGGCCGCCCACTCGTTGCTCGACAAGCAGGTGCGCCTGCGCGACGTGACCCGGGCGATCGAGGCCCTGCGGCGTTCCTTACCCCGCGTCACCCGACCGCTGGCCGAGCTCCGGATCGTCTCAGATGGCCGAAAAGTCCTGGTCCGCGCCGAAGACGGCGTTCCCTTCGAGCCTCTGACGGGCCAAATGGTGATGGATTTCGACGTGCGTTCGCTCAGGGAGGACGTGGTGCGAGTACTAAGGCCCTCGGCCGGCCAGAAGCGCGCACGCACCGCCTATGAACTGTACCTGAAGGCAAGTCAGCTCGACGAAAACCCCAGCACCATGCACGAGGCAGAGCAGCTCTACCTCGAGGCTATCGAGCTCGATCCTTGGTTAGCGATCGCCTACACCAACCTCGGCAACATTCGATTCCGTTGCAACGACCCAGATGGTGCGGAGTCGCTGTACCGGAGCGCGCTCAATGTCGATCCGAAACAGCCAGAGGCGCAGTACAACCTTGGTTACGTGATGCTGGAACGCGGACTCCCCGAATCGGCGGTTCCTCTCTTCGAGGGAGCGCTCGGTGCCGACCCCAAGTTCTCGGATGCCTATTTCAACCTGGCAATGGCGCTCGAGCAGGTTGGCGAGAGCGGGCGCGCACGGAAGTACTGGCAGGGGTATGTGGCACTCGAACCCTCTGGCACCTGGACCGAGATCGCCCGACGCCATCTCTGAGTCGGCCCCCCCTCGCTTTCCCAGACGGTTGTGTGGCACGGTGTCAGCGTGCGCTGTTCGCGCCGTGCAACCGCCGGTGCTCCAGGCTGGGCAGACGTCGGCGCACCTGCTCGAGAAAGGACGCATCCAGGTCGGCGAGCACCATATCGACACGATCGGACGCCTGTGCGATCACGGTTCCCCACGGATCCACGATCATCGAGCGCCCGTAGCTGACGCGCCCTCGGTCATGCCTGCCCCACTGGTTGGCGGAAATGACGTAACATGAGCTTTCGACCGCGCGCGCGCGGAGCAAGAGTTCAAAGTGATCGCGACCAGTTTCAGCGGTGAAGGCGGATGGCACGCACAAGACTTGTGCCTCGCGCTCCACGAGCGCCCGGTAGAGTTCCGGGAACCGGAGATCGTAACAGATGCTGAGACCTAGCCGAAAGCCGTCACAACTCCCCACCACGGGGAGCTCACCTGGAGTCACGGAAGCGGACTCGCGGTAGCTGGTTTCATCCGAGAGCGTCACATCGAACAGATGAATCTTTCGGTAGTGCGCGACCCTTCGGCCCGTCGGATCGACGAGGGTCGCGGAGTTGTACGGCCGCAGGGGATCGGGCGAGCGCTCCGGCCAGCCGCCGGCCAGAACGTGGACACAGTGCCGACGCGCCAAGCCGCGCAATCTGCTCTGGATGGGCGCCTCCGTGTCGTCCAGAGTCTCGGCGTGAGCGAGCCGTCCCGCGTCGGGACCGATATAGGCGAAGTTCTCGGGAAGCACGACCAGCCGCGCGCCGCGCCCCGCCGCCGCAGCGACCAGTTCCTCGATCACCGAAAGGTTGTCGACGATCCGCTCGGAGGAGTTGAGCTGGAGCGCCGCCGCGCGCAAGATTCCAGGCATCCGCACCAGCATAGCGGCCAACCCGGTTTTGTCGCGCCGTTTGAGCCGGGCTTCGCCCCATCGTCACCTCGCCGGTCCGGCAAGGTGGACCCCAGCCAGGCTGAAGGGTAGAGTACCGGCCGTCTCTTCGCTCCTTCGACCACGCATGATCGATCGAACTACAGGTGCCATGCAACAGGTGGGTATTCTGACCCGCCCCAATGACGGCGCTCGCCCGGCCGGTGCCGGCTTGCTGCTGCTCTACGCAAGTGAGCACTCCGAACTCCCCGGCGCCTGGGCACTTCCCGGCGAACGCGCGATCGTCGGCCGCGATCCGACCTCGGATGTCTTTCTTCCCGTGCAGGCAGTGTCGCGCACCCACGCCGAAATCCGCTGGGAAGCTGGCCGCTACACCATCACCGACCTTGAGAGCCGCAACGGCATCATGCTCGACGGAAGACCGGTCCAGCATGCGGTACTCGAGCCGAACGCTGAACTCCGCATCGGTGATGCGCAGCTGAAATTCGTCGATGACGGCATCGATGACTTCATCGCCTATCGCCTCGACGGGTCGATGCTTGCGGGGACCACACGTCGGGTCAAAAAGACCGAGCTGGTCGGGGGCGCACGGATGGACCAGCTCTCAGCCGAATTGGAGCGCATCGCACCCACCATGCTGAGCGTGATGCTGCTCGGAGAGAGCGGGACCGGCAAGGAGGTTGCTTCCCGCGAACTCCACACCAAGAGCGGTCGTCCCGGGGCGTTCCAGGCCATCAACTGCGCAGCCATTCCAGCGACTCTGCTCGAGAGTGAGTTGTTTGGGTACCGCCGGGGCGCGTTCTCGGGCGCCGACCGGGACAAGCCTGGGTTGGTGCGACTCGCCGATGAAGGGACGTTGTTGCTCGACGAGATCGGCGACATGCCCCTGGAAGCGCAGGCCAAGTTGCTGCGCGTGCTCCAGTCCCGGGAGGTGTTCCCCCTCGGCGCCACCGCGCCGGAACACGTCGACGTCCGCATCATCTGCGCCACACACCGTGATCTGCGCCGCCTGATCCAGGCCGGACGATTCCGGGAGGATTTGTACGCCCGCTTGAATGAGTATCCCCTCCACCTCCCGCCGTTGCGTGACAGAAAAGAGGATCTCTACCACTTGACCCGATGCTTCTTCGCCCGGCACGGCGCGCCCCAGCTCTCGGTGTCGTACGGCTTCATGCTGGGGCTAGTCCACTATGACTGGCCGTACAACGTGCGGGAGCTCGAGGCCTGCATCAAACGCGCGGTAGCACTCTCGACCGGGGAGGTCGTCACCGAGCAGCTCCTGCCCGAAGCGATCCGCGAGGAGATGACGAGCTACGGCAAGCCGCTCCCCGAGGCCGGCCTCGACCCAGTCCAAGCTGGTCCGCCGGGCTTCGAGCGCGCGGCAGCGCGCACCATGCCCTCGGACACAGACCTCCGCCTTCTTCTCGAGAAGCACGCCGGGAACGTAGCGGCGGTTGGGCGCGAGCTCGGCAAAGCACGCATGCAGATCCACCGTTGGATGCAGCGCTACGGGATCACCGTTGACGACTACCGTTGATCGAGGCTCCGCCGGAATTTGCGCCAGCTCAGATGGGGCGCGCCGGCCGGTCTGAACAGAACGTCGAGTCGGGACCGCGGGATGACTTGGCGCGATCGGCGTGAAGGGCAGTTGACTTCCGGGGCAAAGACTCCTAGCCAATCGGCCACCGCCCCTTCGGAGCATGGCGGCTCGGGAGCACTTCGCCTTGGCCAGCAACGACAAATCACCTCCCCGTTCCCCCCCTGGTCGCGGTCGCCGCCAAGGTGACAGCAAGACGCTCGATCTGTTCTCCTCGTCGGGTCGTGCCGAGCCGGCGGCCTTGCACGAGATCGCGCAGACCCGCTACTTGAACTATGCGCTCAGCGTCATCACTGCTCGCGCCCTCCCGGACGTCCGTGACGGAATGAAGCCCGTGCAGCGGCGCATCCTGTACACGATGTACCAACAGCGACTCACTGCGGACAGCCGCCATCGGAAGTGCGCCAAGGTGGTGGGAGACGTGATGGGCAATTTCCACCCCCACGGCGACTCCGCCATCTACGATGCGTTGGTTCGTATCGCGCAGCCCTTCTCGATGCGCGTCCCTTTGGTCGACGGCGCGGGTAACTTCGGTTCTCTGGACGGCGATCCAGCGGCAGCCATGCGCTACACCGAGTGTCGTCTCGGGCGCATCGCTCACACGCTGCTCGACGAACTTGATGCCGACACCGTGACTTTTCGGCCCAACTACGACGGGACACGTGACGAGCCGGTGGTGCTACCCGCACGCTTCCCTCATCTGTTGGTCAACGGCTCCTCTGGGATCGCGGTCGGGATGGCCACCAGCATTCCCCCCCACAACTTGGAGGAGGTCTGTCAGGCCTCCATCCGTCTGTTGGATGCGCTCCTGGAGGGCCGTCAGCTGAGTTCGCGCGAGCTCTGCCGCACCATCAAAGGTCCCGATTTCCCTACCGGCGGGCAGATCATTTCGACCATTGAAGAGTTGAAACAGATCTATGAGACCGGTCAAGGAACCATCAAGATCCGCGGCACCTGGGAGCCCGGTACCGAATCGCGCAACGGGCGCACCCTATTTGTGACCAGCATCCCGTACAACATCCAGAAATCTTCGCTGGTCGAGCGGATCGCCGAGGTCGTGACCTCACGGAGCATGCCCCATATCTTGGATGTCCGGGACGTCTCGACCGACGATGTGCGCATCGAGCTTCTGGTGAAGAAGGACGCCGATGACGAGTTGGTGATGGCGTACCTCTTCAAGCACACGCCGCTCCAGTCGAACTTCAGCGTCAACCTCACCTGCTTGGTGCCGACTGAGAACCCAGAAGTCGGCCGTCCGGAGCGCCTCGACCTCCAGTCGATCCTCTGGCACTTCTTGCACTTTCGGCTGGAGGTGGTGACGCGTCGCCTCGAGCACGAGCTCCGCCAGCTCACCGTTCGCATGCACGTGCTCGAGGGCTTCGTGACCGTGTTCGACGCTCTGGACCAGATCCTCGGGATCATCCGCAAGAGCGAGGGTAAGCAGGACGCCGCGAACAAGATCATGGCCCGCTTCTCGCTCGACGCCGAGCAGACCGACGCCATCCTGGAGCTACGCCTGTACCGCCTGGCTCGCCTCGAGATCTTGGTCATCCAGAAGGAGCTGGCCGAGAAGAAACGTCGCGCAAAGGAGATCCGCCGCCTCTTGGAGGAGAAGGATCAGAAGGGGCGATGGGGCATCGTGCGCGCAGAGATCGAGGAGACGAGTTCCTTGTACGGCAAATCCGATCGCCGTCGTACCACCGTGGCCAGCATCGACGGGGAACGGGAGATCTCAGCAGAGGAGCTGATCGTCGCCGAGGACAACCACGTCCTTCTGACCCGCGATGGCTGGGTCAAACGTCAGAAAGAGATCCGTGACCCGGCCAGCACCCGGCTGCGCGAAGGAGATGCAGTCTTGGCCTGCATGCTCGGATCCACTCGGGCCACGCTGGTCTTCTTCTCCAACCTCGGAACGACCTACACCTGTCGGTTCGTCGATATCCCGGCCACCACTGGGTATGGAGAACCGATCCAGAAGCTGTTTCGGTTGCGTGACGGGGAGGCCATCATTGCAGCCTTCTCCCTGGACCCACGGGTCATTGGCGAGATCGCCGAATCGGAGAAGCACCTTCCCCCCACCTACGCGCTCGCTGCGACCTCCGACGGCCTTGCCCTTAGCTTCGCCCTCACCCCCTTCGCCGAGCCGAGCACGCGCACTGGTCGTCGCTTCGCGAAGCTCTCCGAGGGGGCCAACGTGATCACGGTCGCCCTCACCTCGGGGACCGAGGATGTTCTCTTCGTCACCGAAGAACGGCGGGTGCTCGTGACCTCGAGTGAGCAGATCAACTACCTCTCGGGTCCGGGCAAAGGTGTCTGTGCGATCGCGCTATCCAAGACCGATCGACTGCTCGGGATGCGCGTGATCACTGATGACAAGCGCCCGATCGTGGTCCGCACCGAGCAAGATACGGAGCAGAAGCTGGTTATTTCCAAGTTTCGCGCGATGGAGCGGGGCGGGCGTGGCGTCGAGTTCATGAAGCGGGTGAAAATCGCCAGAATCGTCGATCCACCGATCGAGGCTCCAGCGCTGCCCGAACCGTGAGTGATCGAGGGACAAAGACATGACAGAGTACACGGCGAAGAACATCACGGTCCTCGAGGGGCTCGAGCCGGTCCGCAAGCGCCCAGGGATGTACATCGGAGGCGTAGGATCGTCAGGGCTCCACCATTTGGTGTGGGAGGTCCTCGACAACGCGATCGACGAGGTGATGAACGGTCACGCCAAGAGCGTCACCCTCACGCTGCACAAGGATGGGCGCAGCATCACAGTGCTCGACGATGGCCGAGGGATCCCCGTCGATGTGCACCCTAAGCACAAGAAATCGGCGCTGGAGCTGATCTTCTGCACTCTGCACGCTGGTGGCAAGTTCGACGGAGAGAACTACAAGACCGCGGGGGGACTGCACGGAGTCGGGGCATCGGTGGTCAATGCACTCTCCTCCGAGGTGCGGGTCCGGGTGCGCCGTGACGCCGCCGAGTGGGAGATGACCTTCCAGAAGGGGACACCGGTGAACCGCATCACCCGGACCGGCCCTGCTCGCGGAACTGGCACCGAGGTATTCTTCCGACCCGATCCCACCATTTTCCCCAAAACGGAGTTTTCGGCCGAGTTGATCAAGGAGCGACTTCTGGTCACAAGCTTCATTCACCGAGGTCTTGTGGCGGTGTTCGTCAACGAGAGTACCGGTGAGCGAGTCACTTACTGTCATCAGCAAGGCATTGTCGACTACCTCAGTCAGATCACACAGGGTAGGGGCCACCGCCTCACCAACGAGATCCCCTTCTATCTGGTGCGCGAGAATGGCTGCCGCCTGGAAGTTGCGCTGTCGTGGACTGAAGCCACCGACGAGCTTCTGCGGAGCTACGTGAACGGCATCCCGACCGCCAGCGGCGGGACCCACGAAAATGGCCTCCGCCTGGGGCTGGTCAAGGCAGTCCGCAACTACGTCGATACCCATAACCTCTTGCCACGCGGTGTGACCTTGAGCGCCGAGGACATCCGTGAGGGATTGGTTTGCGTCCAGAGCGTATTCGTGGCCGAGCCTCAGTTCCAGGGCCAAACCAAGGACCGGCTCAACAACCCCGAGCTCCAAGCCACGGTGGACGGCTTGGTGCGACCTGCCCTCGAGCAGTGGCTCAACACCAACCGCACCGTGGCGGAGTCGATCGTGGCGCGGATCATCTTGGCAGCCCGCGCGCGAGAGGCATCCCGGGCCGCCTCCGCCCAGGTCACACGCAAGACCGCCACCTCCGGTCGACTCACGCTCCCGGGCAAGCTGAGTGACTGCTCCACCACCGATCGTTCACGAACCGAACTCTTCATCGTCGAAGGGGATTCGGCGGGGGGCTCGGCGAAACAGGGCCGAAACCGCGACTACCAAGCGATCCTTCCGCTCCGTGGAAAGGTGCTCAACACCGAGGCAACCGCGCTCTCCAAGGTACTCGAAAACCGGGAACTGGCCGACTTGGTCACTGCACTCGGTTGCGGAGTTGGAAAGTCGTTCGAGCTGGAGAAGTTGCGCTACGACAAGGTTGTCCTTCTGGCAGACGCTGATTCGGATGGTCACCACATCACCACTCTGCTTCTGACTTTCTTCTACCGACACCTTCCCCAGCTGATCGAAAACGGACGGGTGTATGTGGCGGTTCCTCCACTCTTCCGCATCGACATCGGCAAGACTACCCACTGGGCGACTGACGAGGCGGATCGTGATCGCATCGTGGCCAAGCACAAGCAGCAGAAGCTGGAGATCACGCGCTTCAAGGGCCTCGGCGAGATGATGCCCGCGGTGCTCTGGGAGACCACCCTGAATCCGGCCACGCGACGCCTCTTGTCCGTGCGCATCCAGGACCAGCTGATGACCGATCGGGTGATGGCCGACCTGATGGGAAAAGATCCAGGAGCGCGCTTTCGGTTCATCATGGACAGTGCAGACCAGGCCGGTTTGCTCGACGTCTGAGGCGATGCGTTCCTGCACCAAAAGCGCCCGGCCACCGGCCCTAACCGCCTCGCTCAGCGACGGCTTGGCCCGGCCGATCCTCCCGCGATCGCGGCTTTGGTGCACGCCCTGCCCCGAAGCTGCTCCGGAAAGCTTGAGCGGGCCCGCGCTCTGGGCTAGTGAGGCCCGGTCCCTTTCGGTGAACGTCCGCGGACGTCGCTCCCCCTCTGCCCCTCTTCGTTCGTTGATGCTCTCCCCCCCCTCCCCGCGCCCGTCGCTCCCCGCTCCTCGGGCCAATCGCCGTCTGCAATTCTCTGGTCTTGGCCTCTTTCTATTGATGGCAACGGCGCGCTCCGCCCTGGGCCAGGCCGCGCCTGCCGAGCCCTCAGCGGCGCCGGTCGGCTCTGTCGAGCCTCCATCCACGGACCCTGCGGCTCCCGGAGAGTCCGACGCCGAACCGTCCCCTCGTCGGCCACTTGCACCGATCCCTCCCACCGAGCTCGAGGCGGCACGGGACAGCACCATCATTGCCATCGACGTGGTGGGCAATCGTCGGGTCACGGCCGACGACATTCGCACCTATCTCCGAGAGAAGGTGGGAGATCCCCTCTCGCCCGAGCGGGTCACCGCTGATGTCCGTGAGCTCTGGGCCGCCGGGTTCTTCGACGACATCACCGTAGAGCTGGAGCGTACCGACCGTGGGGTACGCCTTCGCTTCGTGGTGCGCGAGCGCGCCAGCATCGCCACCGTAGATTTCGTCGGCAACGAAGAGTTGGACGAGGACGAAATCAAGGAGGCGATCGAGCTGAAGGAGAACACCATCCTCAGTCAACCGGTGATCTCGAGGAGCCAGCAGAAGATCCGCGACATGTATGCGGAGAAGGGCTTCTTCTTGGCCGAGGTCGACGCGGAGGTGATCCCGCAGCGCAACAATGAGGCACGGGTTCGCTTCACCATCCGAGAGAACAGCCAGGTTACGGTCAAACGCGTGACCTTCATCGGCAATGAGTTCCTCTCGGATGATGAGCTCCGAGCCACGATGTTCACCGGCAATCCCGGGTTCTTCGGGCTGGGCTCAGGCGGGCCTTTCCGCCAAGATGCCTTCGAGCGCGACATCGCCATGCTAAGCGCGCTCTACTACGACCACGGCTTCCTCCAGGTGTCGGTTGCGACCCCACGCATCATGCTCACCCCCGATCGTTCTGGGATCGAGGTGGCAGTGACCATCGAGGAAGGGCCACGCTTCCGGATTCGAACCCTCCGGGTCTACGAGAGGGGCCCCTCTGGAAACGAAATCGAGCCCCTGGAGGGCCGCCGCAATCTCCGGATGATGGTCCGCGCGGAGCCCGGCGATACCTTCAACCGCGCTGCCTTGGTGGAGGATCTGGCCCAAGTGCGCACCCTCTACCGCAACCGGGGGTACCCGCACGCCGAGGCAACCCCTGAAACTCGGGTCGATCCCGAGACGCGTCAGGTGGACGTGGTGGTCCCGGTGGTACGCGGACCGCTGGTTCACTACGAGCGCATCGAGTTCCGTGGCAACACCAAGACCCGGGACAAAGTGCTGCGGCGCGAACTCGAGATTGCCGAGGGCGACCAGTTCGACGAGTCGAAGATCGAGGCCTCCAAGCGGCGCATCACCGCCCTCGGCTTCTTCGAGCGAGTGGACATCTCGATGGAGCAGGGCTCGCGCCCCGACACCATGAACGTCTACTTCGAGATCGCCGAGCGTGCGACGGGCACCTTCCAGATCGGCGCTGGATTCTCGAGCCTGGAGAGCTTCATCGCCACCGCCCAGGTCCAGCAAGCCAACTTGTTCGGCAACGGACAGAGCCTGGCTCTCCAGGCACAGGTGAGCGGGGTACGGCAGCTGATCAACCTCCGGATCTATGAGCCGTACTTCCTCGACAGTCCGTTCAACAGCAGCCTGGAATTGTACGATCAGGCTCGCCAGTACACAGATTTCAGCCAGACCAGCCTGGGTGGCTCGCTGACCTTCGGGTATCCGTTGATCACGCCGACCCTGAATGCGTCGCTGACCTACACCCTCGAAGACACCGACGTCACCACCGACACCTCCTCCTACTTCTTCGGCAGCTCGACCGGCCTCAGCGTGTTTCGCCGCCTCCCGCTCGCCAACCTGTTCAACGACGGCGTTACCTCGAGCTTTCGACCGGCCCTCACCTTCGACAGCCGGGACAACCGCCTCTTTCCGACCAGCGGCATCTATCTGCGGGCTTCAACCGAGCTCGCTGCCAGCTACTTCGGCAGCGAGACGGAGTTTCTGCGCCACCACTTGACGGGTCGCTTCTACTACCCGCTGTTCGACGGTTTCGTACTCAAGCTGAATACAGAGACCGAACATGTCACAAGTCCCGGCAACGAGGGGGTACCCATCTTCGCCCGCTCGTTCTTGGGAGGGATCTTCGACGTGCGCGGCTTCACCTACCGCAGCATCGGTCCACGCATCCCTCTCACTTCTTCGACCGATCCGAACAGTTCACCGTTGTTCAATGGTGCCAATATTGGCGGCAACTTGAGCTACTTCCAGAATCTCGAACTCGAGTTCGACATCCTTGAATCGGTGGGCATCAAGGGCGTGTTCTTCACCGATGCCGGCAATGCCTGGAACCTCGAGGCCAACTACTGCGAGAGCACGCTGGCCCTTTACCCCGAGACCAGCCCCTGCTTCGACGGTTGGGACAGCCTGACCCGCCTTCGCACCTCTTGGGGCTTTGGGCTACGTTGGTTCTCTCCGCTCGGCCCCTTGCGCTTCGAGTGGGGCTTCCCATTCGCGCCGCTCCCCTACGAAGAGACCAGCGTCTTCGAGTTCACGATCGGCAATTTCTTCTGAGTTTGGGGCCGCCCTCCGAATCCCTCGAAACGCCGGCGTTCTTTCGCCTCGGCCGGTGGCCTGATTCTGGCTCATGAATCGGTTTCGGGTCGTGTTGTCATGCCCGCCCGTGTTTGGTAGTTCCCAATCTGGTTTCTGGGTCATCTCGCAGAATATCCCATGGACAACGACGCCGTAAGCTCAAGCCACGACCACCCCGTGAGCATCCAAGAAGAGATGCGCACCTCCTACCTCGATTACGCGATGAGCGTGATCATCGGTCGGGCCATCCCTGACGCGCGTGATGGGCTCAAGCCCGTGCACCGTCGGATCCTGTACGCGATGCGCGACCTCAACCTGAACCCGGGAGGCAGCTACCGAAAGTGCGCCACGGTGGTCGGGCAGGTGCTCGGCAAGTACCATCCGCACGGGGATGCCAGCGTGTACGACGCGTTGGTGCGGCTCGCCCAGGACTTCTCACTGCGCCACCCGCTGGTGGATGGTCAGGGCAACTTCGGATCGATCGACGGGGATCCGGCGGCCGCCTACCGGTACACCGAGTGCCGACTGGCCAGGATCGCCGTCGAACTTCTGACCGATATCGACAAGGAGACTGTCGACTTCACCCCCAACTTCGACGACACCGAGCTCGAGCCGACGGTGCTCCCGACGCGCTTCCCGCAGCTCCTCGTCAATGGTTCCGGCGGGATCGCCGTGGGTATGGCCACCAACATACCGCCACACAACCTGACCGAGATCATCGACGCGACGGTGGCTCTGATCGCGAACCCGGATCTTGCCCTCGAGGAGCTGATGCGGTTCGTGGCCGGACCCGACTTCCCAACCGGCGGCATCATCTTCGGTAAGAGCGGCATCTGGCAAGCCTACAGCACGGGTCGCGGGAGCATCGTGGTACGCGCCCGAACCGAGGTGGAAAAGGTTCACGGCGGCTCTGACCGTGAACAGATCATTGTCACCGAGATCCCCTATCAGGTCAACAAGGCGCGTCTTCACGCCAAGATAGGCGAGTTGATCCGCGATCGGCGCATCGAGGGGATCCGCGAGGTACGTGACGAGAGTGACCGCGACGGGATGCGCCTGGTGATCGAGCTGAAGAAAGACGTCTTGCCGCAGGTGATCCAGAACCAGCTCTTCCGCATGACCGAGCTGCAATCTACCTTCGGCATCATCAATCTGTCGATCGTGAACGGCCGTCCCGCGGTGCTCGGCTTGCGCGATATGCTGCAGATCTTCATCGAGCACCGTCGTGACGTGGTGAGTCGGCGTACCCGCCACGAGCTGGCGCAGGCCGAGGGTCAGCGCGAGCTGGTGGAAGGCCTCGGCATGGCGATCACCGAGGTTGATGTGGTGATCCGCACCATTCGAGAATCACCTGATCCCGAAGCGGCACGAGAGCGGTTGATGCGCCTGCCGCTCCGAGGCTTGGAAGCCTTCGTGCGACGTGCGGGGCGTCCGGAAGAGGAAATCACGGCGGCCGCCGCGCGTGGCGACTACACCTTGAGTGAACGCCAGGCCAAGGCGATCCTGGATATGAGGCTACAACGCCTGACCGGCCTCGAGCAGGAGAACCTGGCAGCCGAGTACGGCAAGCTGTGTGAGCAGATCCGTGGGCTGAGGGCCATCCTCGAGGACGAGCAGCTGCTCATGAAGGTCATCGTCGACGAGCTCAACGAGGTCAAGGAGAAGCACAAGAATCCGCGACGCACCAGCATCGTCGAGGACGAGGCCGAGATCCAGGTCGAGGATCTGATCCAGGAAGAGGACATGGTGGTGACCATCTCCCACCAGGGGTACATCAAGCGCACTCCCTCCTCCACCTACCGAACCCAGAAGCGAGGTGGCAAGGGCAACCGGGGGATGGAGGCGCGGGACGACGACTTCGTGAACCAGTTGTTCGTCGCGTCTACCCACTCATACGTCTTCTTCTTCAGCAATCGCGGCAAGGTGTGGGTGAAGAAGGTCTATGAGCTACCGCTCGGTGTGCGCACAGCCAAAGGTCGCGCCATCATCAACTTCATCGAGCTTGGCCCTGACGAGCGGGTAGCTGCCATCGCCAGTGTCCCTGAGTTCAGCGAGAACGTATTTGTTACCACCCTGACTCGCGGTGGCCAAATCAAGAAGACCAGCGTGCTCGAGTACCAGAACTACCGCAGCTCCGGCATCATCGGAGTCAAACTCGGGGACGACGATCAGCTCCTCACCGCGGTGGTCACCGACGGCTCGCGTGATCTTCTGATCGCGACCAAGAACGGCAAGAGCATCCGCTTCGATGAGCAGCAGGTACGCCCGATGGGTCGCAATACCTACGGGGTCAAGGCCATCGAGCTCGAGGAGAAAGATGAGGTGGTCGGGATGACCGCCACCGACCCCGAGCGCGACCAGGTGCTCGCGGTCTGCGAGCGAGGCTTCGGTAAGCGCACCCCGCTCGATGAGTTCCGGGTCCAGAACCGCGGGGGCAAGGGCGTGATCCTGATCGATTGCAGCGACCGCAACGGACCGGTGGTCGGCATCAACTTGGTCAAAGCCTCTGACGAGGTGATGCTGATCACTGACCGCGGGCAAACCATCCGGACCAGCGTCGGTGACATCCGCGAGACAGGTCGGGTCGCGCAAGGGGTGCGACTGATGGACGTCGAGGACGACGAACGCGTGGTTGCGGTCGAGGCGATCGGTGAGCGCGTGGCTGGCGAAGACGAGGGCAACGGTGATGGCCGCAGCATGCTCCCACCCTCTCTCGCGCCGCCCAATCCAGAAGCCGAACCGGAGACGGTGTTCGAGCCCGGCTCCGACACCAGCGACGACACCAGCGACGACACCACCGGCGATGGCTGAGGCAAGCGCCGGAAGAAGGCTCTTCGCCCGCCTGCGTGCGGCCTATCCTGACGCACATTGCGAGCTTCTTCATCAGGACCCCTTTCAGCTCCTGGTGGCTACCGTGCTCAGCGCCCAAAGCACCGATCGCGTGGTGAACAGCGTCACCCCGGCGCTGTTCGCTGCCTTTCCGGATGCCGCCAGTATGGCTCGTGCGGACCGCGCCGAACTCGAGGCGAGAATCGGAAAGCTCGGGATGTTTCGCCAGAAGGCCCGCGCCATCAGCGAGCTCTCGGCCCAACTGGTCGCGCGTCATGACGGACGGGTGCCAGCCCAGCTTGCGGCCTTGATCGAACTCCGGGGTGTGGGCCGAAAGACGGCCAACGTGGTGCTCGGGGTGGCCTTCGGCAGACCGGAAGGCGTCGTGGTGGATACCCACGTCGCGCGCCTCGCGCAGCGCCTCGGCTTCTCTTTGGCCACCGAACCCCTTGCCATCGAGGCCGATCTGATGCGGCTGTTCCCGCGGAAAGACTGGGACATCCTCTCGCACACCTTGATCTTCCACGGTCGGCGCTGCTGCGTGGCGGCCCGGCCACGCTGCGACGAGTGCCCCGTTGCCTCAGGTTGTCCTTCTGCGCACCACGCTCTCGAGATTGGCCGCCGCAAACGCGGAGCACGCCCGACTGGTGTTCGAAAACGCAGAACTCAGCGCCCGGAGCGTGCCAGCGGCCGCACCTGATGCGCTTGCCGCAGGTGCTCTACCAACCCGACCAAGGCCAGTTGATAGGAGTTGGCGCCAAATCCGGCAACGCGTCCCAGGCAGGCGGGAGCCACGCGTGAGCGGCGGCGGAACTCCTCGCGCGCATCCGGGTTCGAAAGGTGTACCTCGACGGCTGGGAGCAGCACGGCGCGGAGCGCGTCGTATAGGGCATAGGAGGTGTGGGTGAGCGCTCCGGGATTGATGAGGAGCCCGGACATACCGCGATCTTTGGCCTCGCCGATCCAGTCAATCAGGCTACCCTCGTGGTTGCTCTGCCGGCACTCGACCAACACCTGCAGCTCCTCGGCCAGACGCTCCAGCCCCCGATGGATCTCGGGCAGGGTGCTTGTGCCATAGATGCTCGGCTCCCGAAGCCCCAGACGATCCAGATTCGGGCCGCTCAGCACCATGACAGCGAGCGGAGACCCCGAGGTCGCGACCAGATTCCTGTCTTCGGCACGGGCACCGAGCTTCACCCCCCGCGTAGGCACACGCCGAATCGAAGCTGAAGCCTGACGTCTGCGTGTCACAGCCACCGGCCTCAGATCTCCAGCTCGCCGACGATTTGGGGAGCCGCGACCCGCAGCATGAACCGCCCCTTGCCGAAGTTGCCTTCCGGCTGCATCGACAGGGCGAGGAAATAGGTCTCGTTGAGCACGCGGATGATGGTCACCATCTTGTCGCTCTTCATCGAGACCTCGCGAGTCTCTCCGGCTTCGAGCATCTCCGAGGCGCGCTGAATGGATTTGACGATCACGCTCACCTCGGCGCCAATCGCCTCGATATCCAGCGTGGCATCATCGCGCGAATAGGTGGCAAGAGGGATCCCCTCGAAATCCATCAACAGCCCCGCCAACCCACCAGGGGTGCCTTCGACGACCTTCTGCAGCGCCTCCTCGAACATGCCCTCTAGCGTAACCGTTTTGGTGGCTTTAGTGAAACTCTGCGACATGGTGGGGGAGAAAGCGTAGACCGGCCATTCGAACGATCTCATGAGCCCTCCCCTCACCAGCCTCACCAGCCACTCCAGCCTGCCAACCCTTTCCGTCATCGCCTGGCTTGGAGTAGCGTGCGCCGCCGTGACTGCCCCTTCGCATCCCCTCTGTCATCTCCTTTTGCCCTTGCTCGCCCTGCCGCTTCTGGTTGCCCTGCCGGGGCTCGCCGCCACGAAATCGAATGCCAAAGCTCTGACTGAACCGGTCGACACCGACGCAGATACGGATGCACGTGACGACGCCAGCGAAGATTCGGCGCGATTCGATCATCTGGGACAGGTGAGCGCCCGCCTTGGAGTCGTGCTCGGCTACCGAATGTACTTCCGCTATCCGGAGTCCCCCTACTGCAGCAAACCAGATCCGACGAAGGGCGACGATCAACAGAAGCTCTGTGGCTTTCCGGCGCCCTTGGCCTTGGACGCCGCGATCGGCTTCGCGCCGCTCTCCAGCTTCGAGCCTTTCTTGTGGGGCCGCTTCGGGCTCGCCAAGGAGACAGAGACCAACACCTCGGCACTGGTGCTCTTGGGCGCGGGCTTTCGCCTCTACACCATGACGGATTCCCCCATCAAGGTCTTCCTCGAGCCCGCCATCGCGCTTGAATTCGAGGGCTCGGCGGGCAATCCGCTCTGGGAGAGCGGGCCCGACGACGTGAGTTACAAGCAGGATCTGATCTTCAAGTTCGGAGCGGGTCCGCAGTTCGAGCTCGGCCGTGGCCTCGGCCTGTACGGGACGGGTGGTTTGACCATGGGGGTCCTGAGGGCCATCCACGCCAACATGCAGCTTGAACTCGGACTACAGGGACGACTCTAGATCCTGTTCGGGCGGGTCTTTTTCTCACGCACGATTCGCTCGAGCACCAGTCCAATTACCGGAGCCAACTCGTCCAGCCTTCGGGTGGCCGAGAACGCGTCGTCGAAGCCTGCACACACCAGCACCAGCACCGGCCGCCGCTGGACGGTGATCGGGAGAGCGTAGATCTCCTCGGTGAGCGCGACGTCGAGGGCACGACCCAAGAATTCACCATCGGTCATTCGCCCGAACACGCCGAAGAAATACCCGGTTCGGCAGGCGGTCTCGAGCACGCTCGGCGCCACCGGCACCTGGCTCTCCCCAAGCGGGAGCAAAGCACCAGACTGTGCCTCGAGCACGAAGGCGTCGTGCCGGACCCCAAACACCGCGTAGCGGGCGGAGATGCTCTCGAGCACCGGCAGAAGCGCCACCACCAGCTCCGCGACACTGTGAGCCGACGACAGATCGAGTTTCTCCGGCTCGGCAGGCGCAAGATCGAGGTTGCTTGGCAGCCGAGGTGCAGAGGGAAAGGCCTCGCCACCCTGGACCGGCGCTGGCTCCGACAGCTGCTTTCGAGCCACAGCGCGAGCCGCCCCCTCGTGCATGTTCGACGCGCCGAGCATCGGACTCTCGCCCCCTGCCGAAACCTCGCCCTCGCGAGCTGGCTCACCCGCCGCGGATGGCAGCGGCGCAGGCTGGTCCGCTATCACGACCTGTGGTGGTGGTAGGGTGTGGCGGGGTTGAGGAAGTATCGACGGTGCACCCAGGCGAAGCGGCCCACTTTGGCGCACCAAGGGGATCGGCGGATCGCTCGGGAGCTCCTTCTCCACCAAGGGAGGCAGCGTGAAGACCACCCGGGCCTGGCTCGAACGCCGCCCGGTGTGCGTCGCGCTGATAATCCCGGGAATGATGGGGACGGCGGTGCCGAGCGGGGGGGTGGTGATCTCGCTCACCTCGAGGGCACCCGAACGCTCGCTCCGTCGCGAACTCTCGGCGCGGAACCGATCGATAGCGCGGCGCAGCAACGAGTAGGAGGTACGGCAGGCTCGAGTTTGACGCCCAAGATGGAACGCGAACTCCTCGAGCACATGACGATCGAAGGGATCCACCATGGCAATCGCCACCGGCAGCTCGTCGGAGCCGCACAGCGGGAGCGCCAACAGTCGCTCGCAGAGTCCAATCGGCAGGGTGCGAGCGAGCGCCAGATCTATCTCGAGGACATGACGGAAAGGGCCTTCGAAGTGGTCGAACAGGCTCTCGAGCACTTCGCGCACCCCCGGCGTTCGACTCTCGAGGACTTGCAGGAAAGGGACCCCGCGCTCGACCGCGTCCGAGAGCGCGAGCCCCAGGTCACCGCGGGCGACCAATCGATCGTCGAGGAGCCGGCGCACCAGCTCGACCGTCATCGAAGCTCCCCGGACAGACCCACCATGTGGGGCGTGATCCAGACCGCAACCGAGCTCTTCTCACGCGGCCACAGCACCACCGTGAGGACCGTGGTGAGGAGGGCGGTACCCGCAGACACGCCATAAAGAATCTTGGCGGTGCGGTAGTCCGAGTTGCGCTCGGCGAGCAGATCGTCGAGTCGCTCGCAATCCGCTGATGATTCGCCACTGCAGTCACCCACCCGCTCGGCAAGCTGCTCGGCGTCACGCGCTGAGCTTCTGCCCGAGAGGTGGAAGGCGAGCCCGGTGCCCAGAAGTGCTGCGGTCAGGCCTCCGCCGCTCAGCGCGACCACCGTGGGCACGCGCTTGCTGGGTGGCGGAGGGTCGGGAGCCGGCGGCGCCGGGGTCGGCGGTGGCGTGAGCTTGACCACGTGCACGGGAGGAGGAGGCGGCGAAGGCTCGAGGGTTACCGTCACCGGATAAGCGCCCCCAGCGCGGGTCTCGAGGCGCTGGGTGTGGAGCAAAAATCCAGCTTTCTCCACCCGAAGCTCGTGCACCCCCGGTTCGACGAAGAGTTGGCTGCCCCGGACGACCGCGGTGCCTGGCGCGCCATCGGTGGCGTCGACGCTGACGCTGGCATCCGGGGGGGATACATCGACGACAATCGTCGCCACCCGTTCGGTGGCGCGATTCAGCATCTCCTCGAGCTTGCGCTTGATCGGAACCGGATGCTCCATGGTGAGCAGGGATTCCGTGAGGTGTCCCGCGGCCCGAGCAAAAGAGCCTAGCTCGAACTCGACCTGCCCGAGCACGGCGAGCACCCCCGGGTTCGGCCGGATCGCATAGGCCTGCTCGAGGAGGGCCTTGGCCTCCTCGAGCCGGTTGGCGGCGAAGGCTGTCTGGGCCGCCTTGTACAGCTTGGCTGCGTCCTTCTCGGTGGCCGCGCTCGTGGGCGGTGAGGATTCGGCCTGTGCCTCCGCGTGGGGTGCTCCTCCCAAGACTGCCACCATGAGCGACATGGCAGCGACACCGCGACCAACCGGACCTCTCCAACCGCGCTGTGACTCGCTCTGCATGACGCCGCGGGACGGTAGCACGAGCTTCTGCCAATTGGGATGGGGGCCTGGCCGGGGCCTGGCCGGCGTATTGCTGGCCTACGCCGGCCAGGCGAACCGACAATTGTCTCCATTTTGCAGAAAAGCCGCGGATTAGAGCCGGTCGTTGGGTGCCTTTGGGAAAGCACCACGCCTGTCGTGCAGGCGCTCGGAGGGAGCATCGTCCTCACCAACCCCGCAGTCGAGTCCACCGTCATTGCGTCTCGGGGAGGGTGGTTCTGTAACGCACCGCCGTACCTCAATCTCCCAGATCGGGGTAACCGTTCTGATAAAGGAAGTCACGGCGCCCTCGTGCCGAGGGGGCAGGCGAGCTCCGGCGCTCATTGCTGCGGGGGACGCTCCCGGCCGTGGGCGTCGACACCAAATCCGTCCTCGACGCGGCCGAGGCAGGTGGGGCCTGGCCCGGCGGTGCCAAAGAAGATGCTGTCCGAACCGGTGAGACCACTTCGGCGCTCTTCCGGTTTGCCGCTGGCGCCCGTCGAAGCTCCTCGATCTCTGGGCTACTCGTCGCCGATGGCTTGGCGTTCGATGAGGCGGGCGGGGACGATGCTGCCGACCACCCCGACGACTCGCGCCGCGCTCGGCTGAACGCCGCCACGACGATCAACGCGACGGACAGCAGCATGCAGAAGAGCACGAAACCGACCAGCTTTCGCCGGCGCTGGTTGGCGTGGACCGGGGCCCGAGGGGCTGTGGATTCGACCGCCCTGCGCCGCGCCTCTCCTTCCCCTGCGCCGACAGCCCCTGCATCCTCGACCACATCCGCCGGGTCTTCGACGGTAGCGTGGTCACGACCGGCAACGATCTCCATCGCGGCAGGCGGAATGGTGAACGACTCGAGCCCCACCGCCTCGAGCGGCTCTGCATCAGAGTGCTGTCGCTTATGAGGAGCAGGCGAAGTGCTGCCCCCACATTCCCCAGCACCGTCGGCGGGGTGCTGCGCGGATTTTTGGTCTTCGGTCACAACGCCTCGGCGCCCGAATCTGCCACGATTGTGCCCCTCTCGTCAGGGAGGGACGAGCCCCCCCCTCGGCCGGGCGACCTTCCCCGTCGAAAAGCTGGCCGCGGAGCGGGGCGAGATGAGCCATACTTGCCCCTCGTTGAGCGGTCTCTCCCGCACGCTCAAAGGAGGGGGACAGCTCGCCGCGCACTCGTGAACGCAGCGTCCTTGCCGTCCTCCGTCCAAACCGAGCTTGGGCCGGGCTCTCGCCTGGGGCCCTACGTGATCACGCGCCGACTGAGCGCCGGCGGGATGTCGACGGTCTATCTCGCGGAGCATCCCGTGTTGGGGCGCCCGGCTGCCCTCAAGGTGCTGTGGCCGAGAGGGCTCTCCCTCGAGCGACTGCGCCGCCACTGGCTCGAGGAGTCTCGGATCTTGGCGCGCATCCAGCATCCACGGGTGGTGACCATCTACGACGCCGACATCGATCCCAAGCTCGGAGTGTTCTGGATCGCTGAGCAGTACGTGGGGGATGTGGTCCTGCGCCACCTCCTGCGCGAATGCCAGCCGCTAGGGATCGGTCATGCCTTGCAGCTGATGGTGGAAATCACCGAGGGGGTGCGGGCCGGACACCTCGCCTCAGCCATCCACCGCGATCTGAAGCCCGACAACATCGCCATCACGGACAACGGGGCCTGTGTCTTCGATTTCGGCGTCGCGAAGACCTTGAACGACGTCACCTCCCAGGATACCCGCCACATCGTGGGCACCGCAGGTTACATGGCGCGTGAGCAATTCGAGCGGGGTTCGGTCACGCCAGCCACCGACGTCTTCGCCCTCGGCCTCATGCTGGCAGAGATGGTGCTCGGGACCCATCCGCTCTCCAGGACTTGGGGCAAGCTCGATCTGCTCGGTCCAAGCGAAATC
Organism: uncultured Polyangiaceae bacterium; assembly: GCA_964396375.1. Classification (GTDB taxonomy): domain Bacteria; phylum Myxococcota_A; class Polyangia; order Polyangiales; family Polyangiaceae; genus FEN-1139. The sequence continues at coordinate 87,755 of CAYNEY010000007.1, forward strand.
TATGGGCTTTACCGGGGAGATTTTCGGGAACGGCTCCACACTCTGCTGGTCGAGCGCAACGTCCCTTTACCTGTCGCGCAGGTCATCGAGCACGCAGCGCAACCTGAGCCTCTCGCTCGCCATCCTGACACGGATGCGTTGCTCGCTGACTTGACCAGCCTCGAGCTCGAGTACCGGCCGAGAACGAGCCGGCCTCCCCCGCGGCTCTCCCAACCCCCGAACAGCCCCAGGCCAGCGCCAATGTTGGAGTCCCTGCCGACAGTCGCCCTGCCCCTGGTCATCCCGAGGACCGAGCCAGAGCCGGAGCCAGAGCCGGAGCCGAGTGCGAACAACGAACGGGGGCGATTGACCCGGCGCATCGCGCTGCTCCTTGGCGGTTCCCTGGTGGTGGTCGCGACCATGCTGCTGACCTTGCGCTTACTCGGTGCGCACGACCCCGCCCCCCCGGGTCCGGGCGCGCCGGTTCGCCCCGCGGCGAGTCACTCGCCTGGACGACCCCGCCAGACCAGTGCCGCCCCTTTGCCCACGTTTTCCGCCACGCCAACCGCGGCGCCCAGCGCCTCCCTTCGTCGTCCTCAGAGCCACCCTCATCGCCCCACCTCAGGAACCTCGACCGTCCGTCGCGAATTGTGGATGGGCGAGTACTGACGACACGAGGCCAACCCTCGCTCGAAAGTGCCCTAACCCCCCAACTCCACCTCGAAGGCCGTGCCGTGGGAGTGCCCTAACCCCCCAACTCCACCTCGAAGGCCGTGCCGCGGGAGTGGCCTAACTCCCCAACTCCACCTCGAAGGCCGTGCCGCGGGAGTGGCCTAACTCCCCAACTCCACCTCGAAGGCCGTGCCGTGGAATGGGGGCGTGGTCGAGGTGGCCCAGCGTCCCTTCTGGAACGTGACCCGGCCAGCCAGGGAAAGCCCAAGCAATCTCCCTTTGTGCTGCTCGACGGCAGTTCGCACCCGCAGCAAACCTCGACTCTCCCCGGCGTCCTTCTTCGAACTGGCGCTCGGATCGTCGAAAACGGCGTGCATCACTTCAGGATCCGTCGAGCGCCGCAAATTGCCGATCTCGGCGCGGCGCAGCGCCGCTGGAATGCCGATCCCCCGATCGACGATGGCAAAGCGCAGACTGCGACTCTTCGCGACGTAGCGACCCATACACCAGAGTCCGCGCGTTGACTCGGCCCAGGTGAGAGCATTGCCAAACAGCGCCCGAACCACGATCTCGAGAACGGCCGCGGTGCCGTCGCGCAACGAGCGATTCTCGGCGATCCCCCGCACCATCATGAGCGCGTCATCGATGGTGAAGGCCGACGCGACGCGCACGGACTCGGGACCAGGGGCTGGCTCTCCGGCAACGCACTCGAGCAACCCAGTCTCCTCGAATAGCTGGAGCTTGTCCGGATCGGTCGGCGGGATCAGCCGGGTCTCCCGGCCATCCCGGGCACGCACCCCAAAAGCGGAGGCAAGCAACGCAACCCCAAGCGGTCCGTAGGACTCGGTCTTGGTAGCATCGAGCTCGACGGGCCCCTTCTCGCGCTCGAGCTCCCCGAGCAGGCGCAGGTGCTGAGCACTTTCATTCTGGGTGACGCGACGGGAGAGCTCGAGGCGCAGCATGTCGGGCATCGTCGCAAATGCCCCGCCTCGTGTCACCTGCGAAATTCCCGACCTGGCTGCGGCCTTGGGGACAGTCCCCACGCCGGTCTACCGAACGATCACCTCATCGGGCATGTCAAAGCAGGTAGAGAGCGGCGAGACCCACTTGATCACATTATACCAGAACTGCGGGAGATTGAAGACAGTGGCGGCCGTCCGGTACTGCCCTGCCTCCCAGTCGTAGCAGGGGTTGTACTCGGAGGCCTCACCGTTCTCCTGGCCCGTCCCCGTCCACTGGCTGGTGTAGGTCACCCACTCATCCCCGAACACGAACACACGCCCGCTCCCCACCTCTTTTGCCACGGCAAGCACCAGCCCCGCCTCGGTGGCCACCACCTGCGCGTCCGCCGGCGCGTTGATGGTGCGCCCCCGTAAGGCAGGCACTTGGCTGAGGGCGTTCGAGACCGGATGCAGAGGATCCCAGCCTGTAACCGGGATCGAGTTCCCCCAGCAGTAGCAGCAGGGAGAGTTCGGATTGGCAGGGCAGGTCGTAGTGCAGGCATCACCACCCAGCACGTCGTCGCCGTTGTAGGAGATCCCGCTTGGCGACAGCAGTTGATTGGTAGGTGCAATCTCGTAGCTATTGTTGCTGTAGTAGCCGGTGAGCGCGATGATGGCCCCGCCCGCATTGAGCCAGGTCGACACCGCGTCGATCTCTGCCTGGGTGTAGGTCCACGCTGGCTGATCTCGGTTGTCCGTGAGGTGCTGCAGGATCAAAACGTCGTAGTTGGCGAGGAGCTCGGCGGTGATGGTGGTGCGCTCGGTGAGCAGCGACACCTCGGCGGTGCTCTTGGTGTTCATCCACTGCACGAAGGCATCCGTGCTGTCCTGGTTCTCGGGGCTGCCGTAACGCGCCACTTTGCCGAGCGAACCGATGGCGATACAGGTGCAGTTGCCCGCCGCGTCGCAGCGCGGTGGCCGCCCACCGTCCAAGAGTTCGGTCGGGGTGGTGTCCACGACCAGCGCCCCGCCATTGCCCCCCGAGCCAGCCGGAGGGACCCCGGTTCCCCCACCCGCTCCCGAGGAGCTGCCTATCGCCTTCTTCTCGTCCGAGGCGCTGCAGGCCGAAGCAAGTACCAGAAATGCGAGTCCAAGGGTCCAAAACGAGCGGGAAAGGATGGTCATCTCGCTCCAGAGCTTGGCAGATTTCCGCTGCCTCCGCGACTGCCCGAGTTCGGCCAAGGGCCCAGTTCACGGAACCTTTGCAGGTGGGCTCACTCGGGCTATGCCCCGTCCCCGAAGGAGCCCATCACGCCCATGACCCAGAACGTCTCCCCCCTGCAAAAGGCCCGCGCCGCCTACCGCCCCAAGCTGCCCCAGGTCTTCGCCGACAACGGACAGAACGTGGTCGCGAAGGTCGGTGAGCCCACCACCTCGGTCGCCGATGCGGAGGCGATCCAGAAGCTCTTCCCGAACTCCTTCGGCCTGCCCGTGGTCGTTTTCGAGAAGGGCAGCGGCGCTCCCCGCAGCCCGCTCAAGGTGGGGGTGATCCTCTCCGGAGGCCAGGCGCCCGGTGGCCACAACGTGATCGCGGGGCTCTACGACGGTCTCAAGGCCATCGCTCCGCAGAGCGAGCTCTACGGCTTCCTCGGCGGTCCGAGCGGGCTGGTCGACAACAAGTACCTCCGCTTCGACGATGCGACCATCGACGCCTACCGCAACACCGGGGGCTTTGACATCATCGGCTCCGGACGCACCAAGCTCGAGAAAGAGCAGCAGTTCCAGACGGTGGTCGAGAACGCGAAACGGCTCGGCATCACCGGCCTGGTGGTGATCGGCGGGGACGACAGCAACACCAACGCCTGCATGCTCGCCGAGTACTGCGCCAAGAACGCCACCGGGATCGGGGTCATCGGCTGCCCGAAGACCATCGACGGTGATCTCAAAAATGAGTGGATCGAGGCCTCCTTCGGCTTCGACACCGCGAGCCGCGTCTACTCCGAGCTGATCGGCAACATTCAGCGTGACGCCAACAGCGCCAAGAAGTACTGGCACTTCATCAAGCTGATGGGTCGCTCGGCCTCGCACATCGCCCTCGAGTGCGCGCTCCAGACCCACCCCAACGTGACCTTGATCAGCGAAGAGGTGGAGACAAAGCAGCTGACCCTCCGCCAGATCGTCGAGCAGATCGCGGTCGTGGTCAAGGAGCGCGCCGAGGCCGGCCGCGATTTCGGCGTGGTGCTGGTGCCCGAAGGGCTGATCGAGTTCGTCCCAGAGCTCAAGCTCATGATCGCCGAGCTCAACGAGCTGATGTCCGATCCGTACTTCAACCAGCTCACCGACGATGATGACAAGCACCAGTTCTTGAGCAAGAAGCTCACGGCGGCCTCGGCACAGGCCTTCTCTAGTCTCCCCCACGCCATCCAGCGGCAGCTCATGATGGATCGTGATCCCCATGGCAATGTCCAGGTCTCCCGCATCGAGAGCGAGAAGCTCCTCATCGATCTGGTTGGTGACACGCTCCGCGAGTGGAAGGCCAAGGGCACCTACAAGGGCAAGTTCTCCGCCCAGAACCACTTCTTTGGCTACGAGGGGCGCTGCGCGGCCCCGTCCAACTTCGACGCGGACTACTGCTACAGCCTCGGCACCACCGCCGCCGCCCTGCTGGGTGCGAAGAAGACCGGCTACCTCTCTTCGGTGCGCAACCTGACCAAGCCCGCCAGCCAGTGGCTCGCCGGTGGGATCCCGCTCACCATGATGATGAACCTGGAGCGCCGGCACGGTAAGGAGAAGCCGGTGATCAAAAAGGCGTTGGTCGAGCTCGACGGCAAGCCCTTCCGCACCCTGCTCGAGAACCGGGAGCGCTGGGCGAAGGAGGACGACTACCAGTACCCGGGGCCCATCCAGTATTTTGGTCCGAGCGAGGTCTGTGACAGGCCTTCGGAGACGATTCTCCTCGAACGCTGCTGAATCCCTCTGGATTCTAACAATTCCGGCTAGATGGAATCACAAGGGGCCCGGCCGAGCCGGGTGCAAGCGAGCATCACTTCATGCAATCCCGCTTGTGCCTGGCTGGTCTGCCTCCTCCCAAACTGGGGCTGACGCTCCCCCATGATCGAGAAATCAGTCTTGCCAGCAGAAATCGCCCGGCTAGACTCCCCAAAAGTGGCCGAGCCGGCTTCCCGGTGAGGCGAGGAAAAATGGCCGCGCCGGCTCCCGGCGTGCCACGATGTTCACTTCCTGGAAGGTAGGATCACTGCAATGAAACGAATGATCGAGCTCGGCTCCTTAGCTCTTGGCGCGATTCTGATGGTTAGCTTCGCTGGCTGTGACGACAGCAGCAGCGACAGCGACAACACCGGCGGCGGTACGGGCGTCGGTCCCGGCCAGGGTGGCGGCACCCTCGTCGCGGCGGGCGGCGGCACCGGGTTGGCTACCGGCCAAGGTGGCGCTGCCCCCGGTCAGGGCGGCGGCACCGGCACCAACGTCGGCACTCCCTGCGGCACCAACATCCTCGCCGGAGAACTCGGCGCGGAAGGCAACTGGGTCGGCGGCGATCCGGCCAGCACCGAAGACAACGCCTGCGGCGTTCAGGGTGCCCTCTACGCCTACGGCGACGGCACCTCCTGCACCCTGCCGGCCAACAACAACCCCTGCTCGGGCGGCGTGTGCACGATCAGCGGTGCGACGGTCCAGGATACGGACTGGAGCGCCTGGGGCTGCGGCATCGGCCTCTCGCTCAATGACTCGGGCGGCAGCCCCTCGGTCAAGAGCCCCTACGCGGGCAACGCCAACGGGTTCCAGGTGACCATCGGCGGCTCGTTTGTTCAAGAACTTCGCGTCAGCTACACATCTTCGGCGGACACCACTGGTCAGGTCTCCCCCTTCGTGGGTGGCACCAATCAGGGGAGCACCATCGCCGGCCCCGGCACCTACACCGTGCTCTTCTCTGACGTCTCCTGCCCGCCCAGCACCTGGGGTACCTGCAACCCCCTCACCACCACCCCCTACGACCTCCAGTTCCAGATCTGCGGTGGTGGGCCGACCGGGACGGTGGCGTCCTACACGCTCAGCATCACCGACATCACCCCCGTCAGCTGAGTTCGAAAGCTCGGGTGTGAGAAGAGAGGCGTCCCTCCGGGGGCGCCTCTTCTTGCTTGAGCCGCCGACACGGCGAAACGCATCCCAGTCAAAGGAAGCGAAGGCTTCTCCTACGTTGCTCTCTGACCCTCTGCCTATTTGCTTCAGCGGCACCTTCGGGACCTGCCACCACACCACAACGTCCCGTAACGCACTCGCGAGCGCTCGCCTGGAAGCACGCCCTCCCAGCATGAAGTGTAACCCTTGCGCGCTGCAGCCACGAATTGGCAGAAGCTTGCACGTACCAGCGCCTCGCGACTTCGCACCCGAGCCCACCCAACCTGCCACCAGAACTTACAAATGCCCGCCGGTGGCGCAGCCCCTCAAGACACACCCAAGCAACGCTGGCGCGCTACCGGGATCCTGACCGCCCGAGCAGTCGAGTCGAGACCGCCGGCAGGCCACGCGAACAGGAAGCGGCCCGGGCAGAACCACGCCCAACCCGAGCGGGCGTGGTCCACCCCGCGGCGCGAGCCTAACTACTGCGGCAACCAAGACTTGTAGTAGTCAACCTCGTACTTGACCCTCCAACTAGGCCCACCAGTCCCCCAATTCAACCGCCACGCACTGTGGCCGGCACATATTGAGGTCTTCACGAGTGTGTAGCCCCTGGTCCCAACAGTCGCGACGTAGGAGACACCATAGCTCTGATTCGGGCGGAACTCTGGCTTGGAACCATTGTTGAACCAGAGCTTGATGAACGAAGTCGCAACGACAGGATTGTTGTTGTAGTACGAGCACGTGTTGACGCCAGAGTCGCTGATGGTGACAGGAAGGCCAACCTGTACAAGCGCGTCCTTCGCGCTCGGGCCCCACGCGTCCGAAGTCACCGACCAGTCAGTCCAGTGTTGACCAACCTTGGTGCTAGTGCTGATCTTGACGTGGAGATTGTCCTGAACCAGTTGCGAGCAGGACGATGGTGCATTCGACTCATCCTTCTGCAGGACGCCACCAGCCACGCTTCGAAGCCTCCCAAATGTGTACTCCGCCATTGAAGGCGAGGCCACAGCGAAAACCAACGACGCGGCATACAAGCCAGCCAGCTTCACGAGCAATTTGTTCACGTTACCCTCCCAATCGCGCCTTATGAAATTGGTCCTCTGGGCGGAATGGGCGCACTTTCACCCCACCCGTTTGCGCCTCTCTACCAGAAGTAGGCGAGTCTTGTCAATGCGTCCTTGCTTGCCACCAGTGCGTATTGCGGCCATCGTGAACAACCATTTCGCGGCATCGTGAACACGTGTTTCGGGCATCGTGAACGGAGCGAAGCGACGCGAGCTGGTCGACCTATCAGTCTGCTAGGGTGACGTCCGACTTCCTGGTCACCTCAGGTCTACGGGTGGGTCCTTTCAGTTCCACCAGACCAGAGAGATTCATCGGCACCAACGTCGAGCGAGATCACGCCATCGCTCTCTGACCCGATGAGGCTCTCGAGTCCGGGCCGTGCCTGCAACAACGGTCAAGGGGAGCACAAGACCTGCGGCACGGAGCCGCGCATGGCGGCAGGTCCCCGATCGTGCTGACCGATTGGGGCCAGAAGACGCAACCAGAATCATGTTGCGAATTCGTGTCGCCCGGAGTCCCGACTGGGCGGGACAGAGGCGCCCGCAGTCTCCGCGAGGGACCGGCGTCAAGAGCCCCATCTCTCCGACTATGGAGCGAGACTACACCGCAACGCGTGTCGGCTGCCTCTCCGGCGCATCGTGCCGAAGAACCGGCCGGTCCAGGGATCTGGGATGCCCTGCCTTCAACGGGCCCAGCCCCAGAAATCTCCCCTGCCCCCCCTTGCGGCCGTCTGTTATAACAGATATACATCAGTCATGTTGCCATCCGAAAACGCTCGCCCCGAGACCCAGCTCCTCCACGCCGGCTACGACAAGAGTGAGACCCGCGCCTGCGCGGTGCCGATCTACCAGACTACCTCCTATCTGTTCGACAGCACGGAACACGCGGCGGAGCTGTTCGGCTTGAAGAAGTTCGGGAACATCTACACCCGCCTGATGAACCCCACCACCGACGTGTTCGAGAAGCGGGTGGCAGCTCTGGAGGGCGGGGCCGGCGCGCTTGCGGTGGCGAGCGGCCAGAGCGCGATCACCTTGGCGCTGCTCAACCTGGCCCAGGCCGGCGACGAAATCGTCTCGCTGGATAACCTCTACGGGGGCACGTACAATCTCTTTCACTACACCTTCGCGCGCTTTGGCATCACCGTGCGCTTCGCGCCGTCCAAGGATCTGGCCGCCGTCGAGGCAGCGATCACCCCGAAGACTCGAGCGCTCTACGCCGAATCCCTCGGTAACCCGAAGCTCGATGTGGCGGACATCGCCGCGCTCTCGGCGATCGCGAAGCGGCACGGGATCCCGCTCGTGATCGACAACACCCTCACCCCGTACCTGCTCCAACCCATCGCCCATGGCGCAGACATCGTGGTCTATTCTGCCACCAAGTACCTGGGTGGCCACGGCACCTCCCTCGGCGGGGTGATCGTCGATAGCGGGCGCTTCAAATGGGAATCGGGCAAGTTTCCGACCATCGCCGGCCCCGATCCGAGCTACCACGGCATTGACTTCGTGGAGGCGCTGCGCCCACTCGGGAACATCGCCTACATCATCAAGGCGCGCACCGTGCTGCTCCGTGATCTCGGTCCGGCGCTCGCCCCCATGAACGCGTGGCTGTTGCTGCAGGGGCTCGAGACTTTGCACCTCAGGATGCAGCGCCACTCGGAGAACGCTCTTCGGGTAGCGCGGCACCTCGGAAAGCACCCGAAGGTGGCCTGGGTCAACTACCCGGGGCTCGAGAACAGCCCGGAGCATGAGCGGGCGGGCCGCTACCTGCCAAAGGGCGCCTCGGGGATCCTCGGTTTCGGGATCGTGGGTGGGGCGGAGGCCGGTCGACGCTTCATCGATGGGCTGAAGCTGCTCTCGCACTTGGCGAACGTGGGGGACGCGAAATCCCTCGCCATCCACCCCGCCAGCACCACCCACCAACAACTCACCGAGTCCGAGCAGTTGGCGACCGGCGTCACTCCCGACTTCGTCCGGCTCAGCATCGGCATCGAGAACATCGACGACATCCTTCTCGACATCGATCAAGCCCTCGCGGGGGCGTGAGTGGCCGAGAAGCGGCGGCGGGCCGCCCCGCCAGCCCCGGCCTCACCGGGCGGTGAGCTCGGTCCGCCCGAGGTCGGAGCAGCCCTGCGCAGGTTGCGCCACGAGCGAGGGCTCTCCCTCGAGGAGCTCAGCCAGGCCTCGGGGGTGAGCCGCGCGATGCTAAATCAGATCGAGCTCGGGCGGAGCACTCCCACGGTCACGGTGGTCTGGAAGATCGCCCAGGCCCTCGGCGTGCCTTTCACGGCGCTGCTCGGTGAGCCCGAGACGGAGAGCCAGCTCCTGCGGGCCCGCGACGCCAAGTGGATCCGCTCGCGCGACGGACAGTACGCCTCGCGCGCCCTATTTCTGCCGGGGCGGCGCGGGGAAGTCGAGTTCTACGAGCTGTGGTTCGCGCCGGGCAGCGACCAGAAGTACGCGCCGCACGACCCAGGCACGACCGAGAGCATCGTGGTGGCCAGCGGCAGCCTGGTGGTGACGACGGGAGCCGAGCAGGTGACGCTTCAGGCGGGGGATGCCCTCACCTACCCCGCCGATCGGCGCCACCGCTACCAGAACGCCTCGGCCTCGGAGACGCGGCTGTACTGCGTGATCACCTACCGACGCGGCCCGGCACGCGACTCTGGTGCGTGAGCCCCGTCAGCCGCTCACGCACTCCCACTCGGAGTTCTCTGGGTTGCACGCGCAGAGCGTGGTGGTGCCTCCACCCGGTCCGCCACCGCCGGTGGTCGTGCACACGGTGTCGCTGGCAGAGTCACAGGCGTCCCCCGACTCCGTGCCCTCTGCGCAGGTGAGCTCCTCACTGGCCTCGCAGGACCAGGTGGAGGTCTGCGGATCGCAGGTGCAGGTGGTTCCCACGTTCTGCCCAAAGGTGACGGTGCAGGTGTCATCAGTGCCCGGCTCGCAGTCGTCGCCATCCTCGAGCCCCCGCTCGCACAGGACATCCGTGGTCGCCGTGCAGCTGTCCATCGCACCCCGGCAATCCAGCTCACCCCCGTCGCAGCTGCAGGTGTAGGTGAGGCTCTCGTCGTTGGGGCAGAGGGCCGTGCAGTCCTCGGTGCATTCCTCGAGCAGCAGGCAGTCCTCGGCGGTTACGGTCGCACCGCCGAGTCCCTGGGCACCGGCGGTGCCGCCGAGGGAGCCGCTGCCCGAGGCGCCGAAGCGCCCCCCGGTCCCGGATGGCACGTAGCCGGCAACCCCAGCCGTGCCCAGGTTGCCACCCACCGCATCATCGCTTCCGCCCTCGTCTCCCTCGCATGCGAGGGGCATCAGCCAAAGGCTCGCACAGGCCAAAAGGATCACTTGGGTACCACCGCGTGAGTTCTTCATGACGACACTCCTTCGCCTTGCTCTTCCCTCGACCGGCTTCCGGGCTCGCGCTGATTGGCGTTGCGTGGGCGCGTGACCGCGAATCGTTCGAGCTGGCGTGCCCGATCATCCCAGCTTCCTCTGCCACGAACCAGGGGATTTTTCAGTGCATTTCGTCACGGGAGGCGAAACGTGAGCAGGCACGATTCTTCTCGCGCAGTGGTCAATCCAGCGTCGTCACATGGCTGCGAAATGACGTCGGCGCGAAGCACACGACCTTCGTCACATGACCGTGAGATAGCGTCGGCGCGAAGCACACGACCTTCGCCTCACCCGGCGGTCAATCCACCGCCGTCACGTCACCGCGAAACGACGTCGGCGCGAAGCATACGCGGTTGCGACCCCGTTGTTTCGCGAGGTAGAGCGCTCGGTCGGCGCGCTCGAAGAGCCGCTCCGCGGCCTCGACGCCCTCCAACACCGCCACTCCGAGTGACACCGTGACCTTCTGGGGCCCGCCTGGGCTCTCCACCTCGAACCCTGAGGCCGCGACCGCCTCCCTGAGTCGCTCCGCGACCACCGCAGCTCCCGCGAGCTCGGTGTTCGGGAGCACCACCGTGAACTCCTCACCGCCGTAGCGAGCCACCAGATCGGTCGGACGCAGGTGTTCCACGATCCTGCGCGCCACCTCGGCCAGTACCCGGTCTCCAGTCACATGTCCTCGGGTGTCGTTGATGCGCTTGAAGTGATCGACGTCGAGTAAGAGCAACGAGAGCGGCTCCTTGGCTTGCCCCGCGCGCGCCACCAGCCGCGCGAAGCGCTCGTCCCAACTCCGTCGGTTCGGTACGCCGGTCAACGCGTCCACGCTCGCGTCACGCAGCAGCTCCACACTCCTGGTTTGAGCCTCCCGCAGGCTGCGGTTGCTGTCGCGCATACGAGTCGCGAGCAACAGCAGCAGATTCACCGCGAACTGGTGGGAACTGGTCACCAACCGCCAGAAGCGCTCGGCGTCCAGCAGGAGCACGAACGACGGTTCGAGCGCAGTTACCGAAGCGGAGGCAACACTGCCATCGAGGACGCTCATCTCGCCGAAGGTTTGGCCAGCCGAGAGCACCGCCACGGGCTCCTCTTCTGCCTCACCCAGGAACACTCCAAAGCGGCCATCCACCACCAGAAACAAATGCAGGTTCGCCTCGCCGCGTGCGATCAGACGCTGACCCGCCGGCACCTGACGTCTGTCACACCCGGCGAGGATGTGCTGCAACACCACCGGCTCAACCCCGCGCAGCACCGAGAGTTCGCTCAGCCGCTCTGCCATGGGTCTGGTTGCCCGCTCCCGCTCACCCATACTTCCCCCTCTTGTGCCTCACTCGAAGACCGGTCTCACCCAATCCACGGGTTCCGCCGAGCACACCCGGTTCTTGCCGCGCTCCTTGGCAACGTACAGCGCTTGGTCCGCGCGCTCGATCAGGGCGGTCGCCGTGTCTTGGAAGTAGCGCGCCGGAATCGGTCCGACAAGCCCGGTGGTGCGGTACTCATGGGGCAGCAAGGTGGCGATCCCGACACTGCCCGACAGCGCCCGCGACCCACCTGGCATGGGCACACTGCGCTCAGCGAGGAGCTCCACCAGACGGTGCCCCACGTGCGCCGCACCCTCGGCGTCGGTCTGCGGCAAGACCACGGCGAATTCGTCGCCGCCGTACCTGCCCACCACGTCGTTCTCACGGGTGGCCATCCTGAGCACCTTGCCCACCATGGAGAGCGCCTGATCACCAATCAGGTGGCCCGCCCTGTCGTTGATCTCCTTTAAGCCATCCATGTCCAACATGAGCAAGGAGACGGTTTGCCGGGCGCGGAACGCGGTCCGTACCTCGCGACGCATCCAGTTCTCGAAGAACCGCCTGGCGTGCACCCCAGTCAAGGGATCGAGCGCCGCCATCTCATAGAGGACCATGTTCTGTACGGCGACGGTGGCTTGATTCGCGAACACCTGCAGCAGATCCTTGGTCTCACGGCTCTGCCGCCCATGGTCGAGGTAGAGGACTCCGAGCGTGAGCTCACCCACGCACATGGGCATCACTGTGCCCGCAGAGTGCTCGAGCGCTCCCCGTGATCTCAGCCCTTCCTTGACTTGCTCCCGTACCTCTTCACCAAAAGGCTGGGTTTCTCCCTCGATGGAGAAGCGCCCGCACCCGACCTGGACCACCAGCGCGGTCGGCTCCCTCCCCACTTCGGCCAGCACCAGCGACGGCCCTTCCTCGTTGGCCGGTGCAGCCGCCTCCGGCACGGTGGCGAGGAACCCGGCTGTGCCACCGACTAGCTTGAGCGCCTGCGCCAGCACGTCGGAATAGAGGTCGCCGAGCGGCTGGATCCGGTGCAACGACGGGCTCACCTCCAGGATCCCCCGCAGCCCCCGGCGGCTTCGCTCCAGGCGATCGATGGCCTCGGCGGCTTTGAGGCCAGCGTCCGCCCACAGAAGGAGCTTCTCGGGGCCTTCGCTCTTGTCGTAGTACCCCTGGATGTCCAGGCGCCGTAGCATGTCTCGCGGCGGTCGCTCACTCGCGTACCCGGTCTGCAGGATGACCTGCACGGTTTTGTCGAACTCGCGGAGCTTCGCCACCGCCTCCTCACCCGTCATCTGCGGCATGAAGTAGTCGATCAACACCAGATCTACCCGGGTCTGCCCGAGCAGCTGCAGGGCCTCGGCTCCGCTTGCGGCCGTGAGGATCCGATGTCCCTCCGATTCGAGCAGAAGTGAGGTGGCCTCGAGGTAGTCGGCGTCGTCGTCGACCAGAAGGATACAATGACCCGACGGGGTAACCGCGCGGTGCTTACGTGCCAAGAGCTCCGTTCCTGTCCCTTCGCCGCGCGACCAACGGCCGCCCCAGGAAGGCACACACGACTTTCAGTCTACGCCGGTTGGCTCGTCCCGTCAGCCAGATTGAGTCGAGAGCGCACCCCAACGCCCGGCCCGAGACCCTCCGTCTGCTCTCGCGGCTCGGCGCCTCAGGCGAGGGACTCCTCGCCCTCGGCATTCGGACGCTCGGTGCTGATCCACGGGACGACGATCGGCTCGGCCACCACCAGCCGGTTACCACCGTCGCGCTTGGCGCGATACATGGCTTCGTCGGCACGCCCCAGCAGTCTCTCGACCATCTCGTCGAAAAACGACGAGGAGAGCGTCCGCCCCACCAGGGCAGGACAGGGACCCGCGGCGTGGATCACGCCCACCCCGATGCTCACCCCGAGTTCTACCGAGGCTCCCTCGTCCCCCAGGTGCACGGCCGCGATCCGCTCGAGGATGCGCTCCGCCACACACCGGGCACCCTCCGCCTCCGTCGACGGGAGGATCATCGCAAACTCGTCGCCCCCCAGGCGAGCCGCCAGATCATGTTCTCGCGTCGCGTCGCGCAGCACGGCACCGAGGCGAGCCAAGGCGGCGTCTCCAGCGCGATGTCCACCGATGCTGTTGATGGACTTCAGCCGGTCCATGTCCACCAAAAGCAGGGAGAGCGGGACCCCACTGCGCAGCGCAGCCCGGAGCTCCCTTCGTGTCCACCCCTCGAAGAAGCGTCGAGCATGCACGCCCGTCAGCGGATCCAGCGCCGCCATCTGGTAGTAGAGGGCGTTCTGGATCGCGGCCGCGATCTGCTGGGAAAACACGTCGCACAGCTCCATTTCCATCGTGGGTTGCTCACGGAGCCGGCAGGCCACGAAGCCGAGCACGTGTTCCCCAACCGTCAGCGGCAGCGTGAGCCAAGGATAGTCGAGGCTGGTTCTTCTGGTCTCGAGCGCCATCCGCACCGAGTTCAGTGCGGGCAAGCTCAGCACCCGCGTGGTCTCTCCCCCGAGTGCACAACTCCCCCACCCGCGGATCAGCCTGGCTGCCCCCGCAGCCTCCTCGACCACCCGCAGATCGTCCTCTTCACCGATCGCGTCGGGAAACAGCCCGAGCACCGCTCCCTCCAGCCCGAGCAGTGCGCCCGCGGTGCCGAGCACCTCCCCGTACAAATCCTCGACCGGTCCCAGGCGGTGCAGCCGCGCCGACGCCGTCAAGACGGCGTCCAAAGACCGCTCGGCGTTCCGCAAGCGCCCGAGCGCTCGCGCTGCCTTTGCCGCCACGTCCATCCAGAGCAACAGCCGCTCCGGCCCCTCGCTCTTGTCGACGTAGCCCTGCACATCCAGGGTCTTCAGGAGCACCCTCGGGGGCTGCTCATTGGCATAGCCGCTTTGCAGGAGGATCTGCACCTGGCGATCGACGGCACGAATGGTTTGGATCAGCCGATCGCCCCGCATCTGCGGCATCCAATAGTCGACCAACACCACATCGAAGCGCCCCTCCGACAGCGCCCGAAGTGCCAGCTCTCCGGAGGCCACCGCCGTGACCGAGAAGCCCTCGGACAAGAGCAAGAGCCGGGTCGCCTCCAGATAGTCCTCGTCGTCGTCGACCAGAAGGACCGAGAGACAAGCTGCTCCGAGCTCGCGATGGACTCGACTCACTCTGCCTCCCCGTGGGCGTCATTCGGCATGGTCACGGTGAACACCACCCCACCCTCGGGCCGCGGCTCCACCGCCACGGTCCCCCCGAAGTCGGCTGAGACGATGTCACGCACGATGCTGAGGCCAAGCCCCGTTCCGTGACCGAACGGCTTGGTCGTGAACAACGGCTCCCAAATCCGGGACAGCAGCTCCTGGTCGATCCCCGAGCCACGGTCAGCGACCTGCAGCACCACCTCCTGCTCCTGCTGATCGATGCCGATCTCGATGGTCCCGCCCCCGACTGGAGCCATGGCGTCGATGGCGTTGGTCACCAGGTTGGTGACGATCTGGCCGAACCTTCCCGGGGTACCGTACACCTCCACCGAGTCTCGATTGCTCCGCAGATCGATGCGGCAATTGTGCTTTCGCAGCGAGTGTCCGAGCAAGAGCAGCGTTTCACGGGCGTTCGCCACCGTATCGAACAGGATCCTCTCCTTCTTGCCGGTGTCTCGGGTCTGGTTCTTGATGCTGCTCACGAACTCGGCCGCCCGAGTCGCAGCCCCCATCGACAGACGGAGGGCGTCCTGCATCTCGCGCGCGATCTCGCGATGGTCATCGGGCGTCACCTCTGGATCGTCCACGGATTTGGCGTATTCCTCGACCCGCTTCGACAGCTCCACCAGCGCCGCGCGCACGGCCGCCACCGGGCTGTTCATCTCGTGGGCGATGCTGGCAGTCAACCGGCCGATATTGGCCATTTTCTCGGTGGCCAGCAGCATCTCTTGGTTCCGGCGCAGCTCGATCAGGGCCTGTTCGAGCTCGGCGGCTCGGCGCTCGACGATCTGCATCAGGCGCTGCCGCTCTCGATCCTTGTCCACCACCTCCTGCACCAGAAGCGCCCCCTTGAGCGCCGCCGAAATCTGATCGCGGAGCGCCTCATAGATCACCCCCTGACGGGGCCCCATCTCGAGCAGCATGTAACCGAGCTCCTGCTCCTCGAAGAACAGCGGCTCCACGATGAAGGTGGTGCGCCTATCCTCTGGGAAGACGCCGGCCGGAAGCAGCGATGTGGCGGGGAAGCTCTGCTCCGACACCCCGGGCAAAACGCGACGACGGGCGTCGTGCGCAAGGATGAGGCGAGCTTCGGGGGAGGGTGTCGCAAGCTCGGAGTAGAGCGCCAAGTAGCAGCTCTGGATCCCGAGCCGCGGCAGGTGCTCGGCCACCGCCTGTCCGAGAGAAACCACGTCGAAGGTGGTGATGACCCGCTCGTTGGTTTGACTGAGAACACGCACCCAGCGCTCCGCCTCCAGGCGCAGCTGCGCCTGGACCCGCTCCACCACACCGGCCACCACCAGCCGCGCCTTGTGGCACATCTCCTCGGCTCGAGCGCGCGTCCGCGGATCGGCGATACACGGAAGAAGCTGCCGGCGCAGGCTCCCGATGGTGTCCTGCCAGACGCTGCCGTCGCTGCCCTTCGCCGTCGCGGTGCGGAGGCCGTCCTCCAGAGTGTCGATGAACCGAGTGTCTCCCCCCTCCTCCAGATCGTCTACGAAGGCCTCGAGCAAGCGCACGTGCCAGTCCGAAGGCAGAGCGCGCGCGGTCCCGCGGAGCGAGCGCTCGAGCTCGGCGGTGATGCGCTCGCTGTGCTCCGCCAGAATCGGGCGCAGCGACCCTTCCGTGCTCGACGCGGACGGATGCGCTCTGAGGGACTCGGTCTGCGAGAAGCAGCCACAGGAGCGCCTCAGCACCAGCTCGGTGTGGAGGGTGAGCTGCCCCTCGACGGTGACGCCCCGGAGCATGGCCAGGGCCATGTTGGCGGCCTGGAGTCCCTGCTCATACAAGGGCTGGCGCACCGTGGTGAGCGCGGGCGAGGCGAAGCGAGCCTCGTCAACGTCGTCGAACCCGACCACCGCCACGTCGGCGGGCACGCGTACCCCATCCGCGACCAAGGCGTCGATGGCGCCGAGCGCCATGTAGTCACTGGCCGCCACGATCGCGTCGAAACGGCACCGCCGCTCCCGCATCAGCTGATGGACCGCAGCGATCCCGGAGAGTCGATGGAAATCCCCGATCGCCACCAGCTCTGGCTGAAACGGGATCCCGTGGGCCAAGAGCACCTCGCGATAGACACGAAACCTCCGCTCGGCCTCGGCGTTGGCCTCCGGACCGCGAATGAAGGCGATGTTCCGGTACCCGTGCACGAGGATCAGATGCTCGATCGCGTCACGCATCCCGCGAGCGTTGTCCACGAGGACGCTCGGCGTGCCTTCGAGCGGCACCGCGATGCTGCAGGTGGGGATCCCCTGGAAGCGGTCGAGGAATCCGGCGAGCCCCGCAGGCCCGACCTGATTGCCGAGCGTCCCGGAGAGGACGATCAAGGCGTCGATGTTGTGAGAGTTCGCAAGCTCGAAGATCCGGTTTCGGAGAGCATGGAAGCGATCCGGGGAGCGCAGCCCTCCTCCGGCGAAACACAGCACGTTGGCATCGTGGCCGGAGGCCGCATCGGCCACGCCGCACAGCACTGCCGTCTGGTAGTCGTCCTCCAGCCAGTCCAAGAACAAACCCAGGGTGGGCCGGGGGACGGTGTGCGGACGACTCGATTGGGGCAGGGACGAGGTCAACGCCAACTCTTCAGTCTACCAGAGAAACCGAGCCTCCGTCACGACCCAGAAGTTCACGGCCACGTGAGCTATCCCTCTCCATCGGGTTAGATCGGATGGGGATCTCGGTGGCAGGCAAGCATCGGGCAACCAGCAAACAACGGGAGAACGCCTCCATCTTCGAAGGCGGCTCTGGGAGTCACGCTCGTGCAAGAGAACCATCCGTCAGACGACCTTGGCCGGCCCGCTCCCTGTCAAATAAGCCAGACATCATGGTGTTGGTCAATCGCGGGAACGCCTAGCCGCGTGTCTGACACACCGCGCGCCAGGATTAGCAACGGTCGTGCCGCCCCTCTGCGCTCTCGCTGTTCGGGGGACTTCGGCGGCCGCGCGCCCACTGCGGGCTCCCCCAGACCTGCTCTCCAACCGCTCTGTCTCCAATAGTGCGGATGTAAGGACGGCCCACACACACACCTTCGCCTGGCTACCTTGTCGCCCAGCGCCACACCGGTCGCGCCTGGTCGGCATCAGCGAACTCGAGGCGATGGTTGGGCTGGATCCTGCGGAAGGATCTTGGACTCAGCCGCGATCGAAGTGGAGTGGCGGCGGCTCGTCGGCCACCAGATACTCGAACTCGCGGCGGAACTCCTCGGGGGTCAACCGGACGGTCGCTGCGAGCTTCGCGAGCTCTTCGTCATCGTCGAAATCGTCCCGTCGCAGTCGCAGCATGTACCGGCGTGCGATGCCATAGTGCTCGGTGGTGATATCCACGGTGCGCAGCCGCGCCAGGCCGGTGACAGGATCGATCAGATCGCGGAACGGGATGGGGCGGAACTGACCGTTATCGATGCTGATCAGCGCGTTCGAACCGCCCTCGAGCAGGTATTTCGAAGCGCAGTAGCCGAGATCGCGGGTGTACTCCATATCAAAGGGGATGGGATCCGCACAGCGCAGCTCGTAACCGATGTTCTTGGCGACAATGGTGGCCTCGAGGCCAAAGCTCTCGAGTCGACGGGTAACCTCGGTCCGCAACAGCTCACCAAACCGCACCTCGGAGATCCGACGGTTGCTCTCGGGGTCCATGCCGGTCTCGGTGAACAGCTCCCGATCCTTGGGATCGATGCGCTCGACGATCCCCTCGGCGAGGATCGCCACCCCATCGCGCCTGCCGTAACACTGACGCTTGATGATCGCGCCCGACAGCACGTCCACCACCGCGCGGAGCGGAACGGTGGGTCCCGTGAACTCCTCGGGGATGACGGTCAGGGTAACGCCGGCGGCCTTACCGATGCCCAGCGCCAGGTGTCCTGCCTTGCGCCCCATGGTGATGATGAAGTACCAGCGCGAGGTGGTGGCCGCGTCCACCTGGAGATCTTTGACGATCCCCACCCCCACATGGCGCGCCGTCTGGTAGCCAAAGGTCGGGATCCCGTTGGGCAGAGCCAGATCGTTGTCGATCGACTTCGGAACATGAACGAACTTGATGCGCCCACCGGCGATCTCGGCCAGACGCATGGCCGCGAACGCGGTCTCATCGCCACCGATGGTGATCAGACCGTCGAGCTCGAGGCCGAGCAGCGCGTCCAAGGTGCGCTCGAGCGACTCCTCGTCCCGCGCCGGGTTGGCTCGCGAGATCCCGATGAAGGAGCCACCGCGAAAGTGGATGGCGGCTACGTTCTTGATGGTGAGGGGGCTCACCCGCGCGGTCTCGCCCTGCTGCAGCCATTGGAACCCGTTGTGGATCCCAAGTACCTCCACCTGGGCCAGGCAGGCGCGGATGGTCGCCGCGCCGATCACGCTGTTGATGCCGGGGGCAGGGCCTCCGGCAGCCAGAATTCCGATCCTCTCGAGCGTGGTCATCCTGAGCTGCAGGGTAGGAAAGCCGCGGGTCCTCCGACAAGCATAAAGCGGCACCGGCCACCTGGCCGATGCCGCTCCTTCGCTCGGTGTGGTGCAGAGCACTCCTAGCCGGTCACGGCAGAGAGCTCCGTGATGCAGAGCTCATAGGCACCCGCCACGGCCGCTCCAACGATCTGCGCCTGGAAGTCGAAGGGACCACCGGCAAGCGGGTTGCATGTGCCCCAAGCGGCAGGTGGACAACTCACGTCGGTGAAGAGGATCGTGTAGGTGCCAGGCGCGGTGATGGTGCTCGCCTGGGCAGAGCCACCCTTGAAGGGAGAGATCTGTCCAGAGGTGTCCGCCGATGAGGTGTACCCGACACGGAGCTCCTGCGTGAAGCTGCCCGTGATGGTGACGCGGAAACCTACCGCGGTCCCCGCGTAGGCGGCCTTGGTGGCCGTCCCGCCCGCGTCGTTCAGCGAGACGCCAATGCCGCAACCGTAGGCGGCATAGGTGGAATCGACGATGGTTGCCCCGGAGATGCAGCAGTTCGACTGCGTGGTGCAGACGCTCACGCTGTCGGAGACCGTGCACGAGGTCCCGTCGCCGTAGCCGTACACTGCCCCCTGCACACTGGTCGCCGTGTCACCCTCGATCCAGTTGTAGGAACCTGCGCTGGTGAGCATCAGCAGGTTGCTGCCCGCCGTCACGGTACTTCCGCCACTCCCAGTGACGGTGGCACCTCCCTGACCGACGACCGAGGCACCGCCTTGGGCAGCCACCGTCGCGCCACCTTGCGCTGCAACCGTCGCGCCACCTTGCGCTGCAACCGTGGCACCACCTTGACCAACCGTTGCGCCACCTTGGGCTGCTACCGTGGCACCACCTTGGGCAGCCACCGTGGCACCACCCTGGGCTGCAACCGTGGCACCACCTTGACCGACCATCGCGCCGCCTTGGCCGACCATTGCACCGCCCTGGCCGACCATCGCGCCGCCTTGGCCGACCATCGCACCGCCTTGTCCGACGAACCCTCCACCTTGGGCAACGAACCCACCACCCTGAGCAACCAAACCGCCCTGGCCTGCGCCGGTCGCACCTGCAGTGCCACCGGCAGCCGTACCACCAGGATCGTCGATCGAGGTGCCACCCGGCGAACAAGCGATGACACCGAGAGCAACAAGGGAGAATCCTGAAAGCCCGCTACAGAAAGACAAGAGTCGTGACATGGCTGTGACCTTTTACAGAATATCCGATCTGAGCGACAACGGTTCTTCGGCACTCACGTCTCGCGGTGAACCTAGCCCGGCGAGGCACTGGCGAAAGCCTAGCGCACTTCACTTCCCCCTGTCAGGCAAAGCTCGAGAAATTGCGCCCGCTCGCCCCGATCGGCCCCCAACCTCCCCTCGTGTCGGAACGGGACTGTCCGTGGTCCCTCGTTCTCGGGGCGCTCTACGCCCCTTCGAACTCGAGGCCCTCAGCGCCGCTTCGGGTCCGGTGCCCTCCACGCTTCTTCGAGCCGAGAGCTCCACCACCGCGATCCCCGGCCCTGCCGCTACGACCCGACGCGACTGTTACAGTCCTCATTCACCATCCGGACGCAGCCAGCGCATTTCTGTGCGGGTGGAACAAGATTGGAGAGTTCCACCGCCCTCCGGGTTAGCCGAGATAGCGCGCCACGAAGACGGTGATGTCGTCGTCCTGCCGGGCCATGTGCTTGCGCACAGCGTCAACCAGATGGTCGCGGATCTGTTCCACCCCGTCCGTCGCCACTGACTCTACCTCCCTCGCCAGGCGCTCCAGACCAAACTGCCGCTGGCCCTCGTCCATCGCTTCGGTCACCCCATCCGTGTACAGCACCAGGAGATCGCCCTTCTCGAGCCACTGTTCGGTGTCGATGGTTCCCATGTCGATATTCTTGACCGCCGCGATCCAGGTACCTGGAGTCGGAACCACCTCAACCCTGCCGGTCGCTGCGCGGTAAATGAGCATATCCTCGTGGGCACCTGCAAAAACCATTCGACCGTTTCGCTCGATGCGCATCAGGGTCAAGGTCGCGTGCTCGTCCTGTCCGAGCCGCTCTCGAACGTTCTGGTACATCACTTCGTTCACGACCCGAAGCACGTCACGTGGCTGCGCGCGCGGATCGTTGTGAACGAGCGCCGCCACCACGCCTTGGATCATCATCATCACCAGCCCGGTCCTGAGCCCGTGCCCTGCCACGTCCCCAATACCGACCCAACAGCCATCGGTGTAGGGAATGACGTCGTAGTAGTCCCCCCCCACCTCGCTCGCCGGGAGCATGACCGCGGCCACGTCCAAGCCGGCGATCTGGACGTTTTTCGGGAGAATGGAGGTTTGGATCCGCTCTGCGATCTCCATCTCCTTCTGGAGCCGATCGCGCTCGGCCATTTCGCGCCGCGCCGTCTCCTCGACCAATTGATGGACCAACAAGGCGCCTTTGAGTGCGCTCGCGATCTGGTCACGCAGTGTCTCGTAGACCACACCCTCGTTCGGCCCCATCTCGAACAGCACATACCCCAGCTGCTCACTCTCGAAGAACAAGGGTTCGACCACGAAGGTCTGCCGTTGGTCTTCGGCGAGCAGATCCTCGGGCACCAGCCGGTTCGCGCGGAACACCTCACCCACTCGCCGCTCTACGCCACGTCCCTCTTTGTCGTAGGCAAGCATCAACCGCGCGCGCTCCAGTCCCTCGTCGAAGGTCGCCAGATAGGCGCTGTGGATCCCAAGCTTCGGGATCTGCTCTTCGACGGTGGTCATCACCGACGCGACATCGAGTGAGGTGAACAGGACCTCGCCTGACTTTCTGAGCGCGCGCGACCATTGCTCCGCCTGCAGTCGCTTTCTTGCCTGGGCGCGCTCGGCGATACTACCGATCAACACCCGCGCATCGTGCCAGATCTCCTCTGCTCGCCGCCGTTCCGCTGGGCGTTGCTCGAGCGCCGGCATCACATAACGACGCAGAATCGACACCACCGCCTGCCAAGCATCGACGTTGCCGCCCGTCTCACCCGCGCTGTAAGCGGCGCTGTCCAAGGTTGACAAAAAACGTCCGGCGTCGCCTCCCTCCAGATCCTGCCGAAACGCGTTCACGATGTCGGTTCCAACACTGACATCGAGATCCGGCGACGAAGACCAGATCGCCTGGGTCACATCCGCCAAGATGTTGGCATGGCACAGGTCAAACACCTCGGTGATGGTCACATCTTGACCCGAAAGCTCCGGGATCGGCCGCTCTGGAAACTCGTGGGACGAACAGCCGCAAGACTGGCGACGCACCAGCTCGGTCTGAAGGACAATATGGTCCTCCACCACCTCGCCCTCCAACTGGGCAAGCACGAGTTCGAGCGCCTGCTTACCCTGTCGATCCAGCGGCTGGCGCACGGTGGTGAGCGGGGCCGGGGAGAAGCGCCCCTCCCGGATGTCATCGAAGCCCACGATGGCTATGTCCTGCGGGATCCGATAGCCACGGGCCATCAACGCCTCCAGCGCACCGATGGCCATGAAGTCATTGGCAGCCACCACCGCGTCGAACGAGACATGGCGCTCATCGAGCATGACCCGGATTGCTTCGCCCCCCGACGACGCCTGGAAGTTCCCGAGCGACACCAGATCCGGATTGAACGGCAACTCGTGCTCTGCCAGCACTTCTCGGTACACGCGATACCTGTCCTCGGCCTCCTCGTTCACGCCCGGACCACGAATGAAGGCAATACGGCGATAACCATGGTGCTCGATCAGGTGCACGATGGCCTCTCGCATTCCCGCCGCGTTGTCCACCAGTACACTCGGGATCCCGGTCAGAGGCACACCGATGCTGCACATCGGCAACGGCCGATAGCGCTCACAGTATCGTGCCAATTTGCTCGGGCCTACATAGTTGCCAAGTGTCCCCGACATCACCACCAGCCCGTCCACACATTCCGGTCCGGCGAGCTCAAAAATGAAGTTCCGGCGCGCGCCAAACCGGAACGGTGAGCGCAACACGCCACCGGTAAGACAGAAGAGGCTGACCCCATTGGCCTGTGCTTCAGCATCGACCCCAGCCAACACCTTGTTCTGGTACTCGTCCTCCAGCCAATCCACCAGAAGGCCAATTCGCCGTATCCGCCGGGTCATGGCCGCCCCTCGACATGCGTGTCGACCACCACACTCGCGAGCGCCATCCTGCGCAGCGCGTCCAGGCTTCGCGCCTGCCAGCTCAGGTTTGGGTGCCGAACGAAGCGCACCTGGTAAGAAGGTGCCGTTCGCCCATTGAGCAGATCCATCCAGAGCACAAAGGCCTTGAAACAGCTCGAACTCATGAAGAAGAGCTCATGCACATCCACCAGCACCTCCCGTACCGTGAGGCGCTGCGCCTCGGCGTGTACGCTCCGGAAGGTCGGTGGGAGCAGAGGTTGCACCTCAGCGTCTGCGCTCCCTGATAGGACCACCCGCATACGTGCCCCCTCGAGCGATACCTTGAGGGAGAAGGCCGCGGTAACGATGGGTGTGACGGCGACGTTGGTCATCGAACCTCCGTCAGCGGATAGAGTCCCTCGGCCGAAAGAATGACCGTCTCCCCCTCGATCTTCCAAGTGAGCTTCATGGTCGATTCCGCTTGGATCCGTGCCAAACCAAGCCCCGATCCCTCCCTGGCGAGGCTGTCCCGAATGAACTCATCGTACAGTGCCACGGGATCACCCGCAGCGGCAATCCTTCCGAGAACCTCGTCGAGCAATCGCTGCTCCTCCAGTGTAGCGCGATTCCGGGTCCGCACGCGGATCCGGCCCTGCCCGCCCAATTCCTCCAGAAGCTCGAAGGTGAGCTCTGCGGCTCCGCTGTTCGCGTACTTCGCCGCATTCTCGAACAGCTCGTGCGCCACGATCGCGATCTCGGCGATCCGATCCTCATCCCCGATGAAGTGACGGAGGGCATCGACGACGAAGCGCCGGAGGGCACTCACCACCAGCACTGCCCCAGGCCCGGAAGGCAGCGACAAAGTGACACCCGCCAGGCTCACAGTGGTCCCCTCCATATCCGTTCGAGAACCACGCACTCATGGGCAGTTGCTCGTCCTCGCAGGTTCCACGCGTGACGCATCAGCCACCGAGCGTACCACTGATCTCTTGCGATTGTGGAGGTTCGATGGGAGCACCTCTCGCCCTCCCAAGCCACCAGGCCGATAGGGCCCGCACGGTTTTTTCAGCACGCCTCGAACCAAGCGACAATATGGCTCGGCTGGCACGAACGCGACCCGTATCCCTGCGAGTTCGGGGCGGCACGGGGAGAGCGGACGCCACGGTGACGTCCGCCCTCGTACCATCTCGCCCACAAACTAGACGGTGCAGACCACCCGGACCGTGGCACCGCTCGGCGCGATGGGCACGAGACAACCCGAGATAGGCTTACCGTCAACGGTCAGGCTCGGGTTACCCCAGGCTTTTCCAGTGTTCTTCACCTGGATGACGTAGGTTGCCCCACGCCACTTGCGTGTCACCTCAAACTCACCGATCTCCGTGCCGATGCATGGCGAAACGACCAGGCCGTCGTACTCGGGACGGATCCCCAACATGTGCTGGGAGATCGCTACGAAGTTCCAGGCAGCGGTCCCAGTGAGCCAGGAGTTCTTCGCCTCACCCGCCAGCCCTGCGGCATCCTTCCCGGCCACCATCTGCGAGTAGACGTAGGGCTCGGTGCGATGGACCTCAGAGATGTCCTCCACGTAGGCTGGAGCGATCCTCTTGTAGTAGTCGAAGGCCTTGTCGCCACGACCGATCACTGTCTCCGCGATCATGATCCAGGGATTGTTGTGACAGAAAATCCCCGCGTTCTCCTTGTATCCAGGGGGATAGGAGGAGATCTCCCCGAGCTCCACGTGGTAGGTCTGATAGGCCGGGTTCTGGAGCACGATGCCGTACTTGGTGGCCATCCGCTGATCGACTGCGTCGAGCGCCTGCTTGGCCTGACCCGTCGCGACACCAATCCCTGCCATCACACAGTAGCCCTGGGGCTCGATGAAGATCTGCCCCTCCGCGCACTCGCGGCTACCGACCTTCTTGCCGAAGAAGTCATAGGCACGCAGGAACCACTCGCCGTCCCAGCCGTGCTCGAGCACGGTCTTCTCCATCTTCGCGACCTCGGTGCGCACCCGACGGGCCTCCTCGGCCTGCCCCTTGCGCTCGCAAAGCGTCGCGTACTCCGGGCCGATCCCTACGAACATTCCGGCGATGAAGATCGACTCGGCGGTGCGACCAACACGGTTCCCGGTGGTCTGATAGGGCTCGTCTGGCGTTTCTGAGAAGCAGTTCAGATTGAGGCAGTCGTTCCAATCGGCACGACCGATCAACGGGAGCCCGTGCGGACCCAGGTTGTTGATCACGTGGTCGAAGGAGCGCTTGAGGTGCTCGAGCAACGTGGCCTGGTTGTTCGGGTCGTTGTCGAACGGGACCTTTTGGTCCAAAATCGCGTAGTCACCCGTTTCTTTGATGTAGGCGGCGACACCCAGAATCAACCACAGTGGATCGTCGTTGAAGCCGCTCCCGATGTCGTTGTTGCCGCGCTTGGTGAGCGGCTGATACTGGTGATACGCGCTGCCGTCCGGAAACTGCGTGGAGGCAATGTCGATGATGCGCTCCCGTGCTCGTTCCGGGATCTGGTGAACGAAGCCCAACAGATCTTGATTCGAATCACGGAACCCCATCCCACGACCGATCCCGGTCTCGAAGTAGGAGGCGCTGCGCGACATGTTGAAGGTGACCATGCACTGATACGGATTCCACACGTTCACCATGCGGTTCAGCTTCTCATCCGAGGAGCGCACCACATACTTGCTGAGCAGACCCTCCCAGTGGGCGGCCAGCTTCTGCATGGCCTCGGCAACCGCCGCGGGGCTTCCAAACTGAGCGATCAACGCCTGAGCAGGTGCCTTGTTGATGACCGAAGGGCTCTCCCACTTCTGCTCCACCGGGTTCTCCACATAGCCGAGGATGAACACGAAGGACTGGCTCTGTCCGGGAGCCAGCTCGACCTCGAGACAATGCGACGCGATCGGCGCCCAGCCGTGGGCAACGCTGTTCTTGGACTGCCCGCTTGCCACCACCTGGGGCTCGTGCATCCCGTTGTACAGCCCGAAGAAGGTCTCGCGATCGGTATCGAAGCCGGCCACCGGCGCGTTCACGTGGTAGAATGCGTAGTGGTTCCTTCGCTCGCGGTACTCAGTCTTGTGGAAGATCGTCGAGCCCTTCACCTCCACCTCACCCGTGCTGAAATTGCGCTGGAAGTTGGTGAAGTCGTCCATCGCGTTCCATAGACAGAACTCGATGAAGGAGAACAGCTTGACTTTGCGGGGGGTTGTGCCCTCGTTGGTCAGCGTGACCTGGTGGATCTCGGCGTTGGTACCCATCGGCACCAGGTACAACACCTCCGCCTTCAACCCGGCACGCTTGCCGGTGATCCGGGTGTAACCAAGGCCGTGTCGGCACTCGAAGAAGTCGAGCGGCTTCTTCACCGGCCCGAACGTGGGCGTCCAGTACTCTCCGTTCTCCTCCCGAACGTAGAAATACCGGCCCCCAGCGTCGGTGGGCACGTTGTTGTAGCGATAGCGCGTGATCCTACGCAAGCGCGCGTCCCGATAGAAGCAGTACCCGCCTCCCTGTTGGGATATCAGCGAGAAGAACTGCTCACATCCCAGGTAGTTGATCCAGGGATAGGGGGTGAGCGGCGTGTTGATGACGTACTCTTTGTGCTCGTCGTCGAAGTGACCGAAACGCATCGTTGCTAGTCTCCAGGCTGGCGATATTCAAGATGAAATGCCCCCGCGGGAGGGGATGAAGGCCGAGGGCGTTTCCGTAAGTGCGAAAAGGGAGGTTTGGCCGACCATAGCTGGTCTGTCATGCTCTGTCAGCCGTCACTTGCGCTTCTTTTTCTGGGGCGCGGCCTTCTTCCCCGATGACTTCCCACCGGCAGCGCCGGCCTTCGGCGCTGCAACCGGCTTCAACTTGCTGCCCACCTCGTCCAGGTAAGCCGCAATCCACGCCAGTGGGGAGTTCCAGTTGATGGTAATTTCGTTGGCGCTCCATGCTTCGATGTGATCGATGAAACACTTCTGCGGCACGCAACCTTTGAGACCCGCCGCCTGCACGTACGGATCCTGCAGGCCGGAATTGGGACCACCGGACAGACAGCCGGGCGGAGCCTCGGGGAAACGCTTGTCCACCTGATTGGCCCAGAAGCGGTGGTGGGGGTACCGGAGCGTGTTGGTGCCGTAGCCCGACACGTAAGACTGAGCCAGGGGGTTCCGCCCGAGCAGGTACCCCATGCCGTTCATCACCCCGTCGAAGTACTTCCTTTGATTGGTGAGATCTCCCGCCAGCGCAAGCACGATCATGTTGTTGATGACAAATGAGTTCGAACCCCAAGGGTACTTGCCGCTCGGTTCCCCCTTGAAGGGCACGCTGTAGCCAGTCTCCGAGATCATCTTCAGGTACGCATCTGCGGCGTCAGTGATCTGGAGCTGCATCTGGTTCACGGTCTGCGTGTCAGCACCGCGGGGAACGATCGCCATCGACATCTTGCCGAGGGCCGCGGTCTGTCCCCAGGTCATCGAGGAGGTCGCGCCCCCCGCATCCATGGTGAACTTGCCGTGGTGCGGCGAGCTGGTCACAAAGCTGCGGTATTCGTCCTTCTGGGTGGTGATCCAGAGTTCGGCCGCCGCCCAGTAGAAGTCATCGCTCACGTCCGCGTCGTCGTACGGACCACCGCCGTTGGTGTCAGCCGCCACCGCGAAGATAGCGGGGTTCGCCTTGGCGGCATTCCACGCCTTCTCCGCCGAAACCAGGCACCGTGTCGCCAGGCCGTCATCGACACCCTTGAAGATCCGTCCGCACATGGCGCCCGTGGCCGCCAGGTTGAGGGTAGCGGCGGTGCTCGGCGGCCGAAGGAAGCGCTGCATCTTCTTCTCGGCCTCGTGCGGGGCAATACCTAGTGCCGTCCAGTTCGAGTCATGGATCTTGTGGTGCGCCATTCCGGCCTTCGGTTTGCCGTCTGGCACCTGCATCTTCATCATCCACTCGAGCTGCCACTTGACCTCATCCAGCAGGTCTGGAACCCGGTTGCGGTGCTCGGGGATGTTCATCTTGCCATCGGCAAAATCCCCAATGCTGCTTCCCTTGTGCTTGGTGCGCTCGTACAGGTTGACCAGTGTCCACGCGCTGATGCCACCATTGACCACGTATTTTCCGTGATCGCCCGCGTCGTACCAACCACCGGTAACGTCGAGCTTGTAGTCACAGGGTGCGTCCGGAGCACAAGCCACCGCCTTGTCACTCGTGAGATGCCCAGCCGGGCGCTCCCACTTCTGCTCACCAGCGTAGGGCATCTTGATCTCGATGCCGCTTCGGTTGTGATAGAAATAGTGGAGCGCGTCGTACTTCAGCGTGCTGAAGAGCCCAGCATCGATGTCGAAGGGGTAACTGGTGTCGCTCCCGACACGCAGGCTGTAACCCTTTCCGGTCTTGGTCATCGAGCTAAAGTCGATCACGTGCACGTTCTCCCCCGCCGCCGGATCCTGACCAAAGGGGAAGGTGTCACCTGAGGCGACGACCTGGCCGCTCCCATCCAAGAGCTCCCACTTGAGCGGGGTAGTTCCGGGGTTCGCGTAGGCCGCAAGCTTCGCCGCGTAAGGGAAGTATCCGACCTGGTTTACCGCCACCTTGGGCAGCGCCGCTGCCTTCTGCTTGGCTTGAGGAGTGAACTGCGGATCGGAGAGGATCACGTCATCGATGCAGATCACGAAGGGCTCGGTGGCTTTGGCCACCGTCCCGCCGTAATGGAACGCGAACTCCGCAGTGGGATCGGTCTGTTTGGTCATCGTGAACGAATCGGTGACGGTGACCGGCTCGGGACCGATATCCAGAACCTTGACCCAATACTCGGAGTAGGGCGGGCCTATCATCCCAACCTTGACGCTGGCACGGGTGGGCTTGTCCGACCAAATCTTGAAGGCGAGCGAGTAGGTCCGCCCCTTCTCGATGGTCATCTCTCGGTGCCGCACTTGGGCATCCCACTTGGCGCTGCCCTTATTCTCTACGTGCAGACAGTAGGCACCGTTCTCGACCGCCGCGAATCCCTTGGCAGGCGGCGTAAACGACAGGGTCCAGGGCAGGCTGGTGCCGTCATTGAAGTCAGTTTGCCCGAGGAGGGTGTGGGAGACGTCCGGACTACCGGACCCGCCTCCCTGCGTCTGGCCGGGGCGCCCCCGTTTCTTCGAGACGCAGCCACCGAGGGCAAAGGACACGGCGAGGAGCGATACACAGGCGATACTACCGATTCGGGTCGAACGAGGCATCTTCTGGTCTTTTCGTTGTGGGAGCCGACGGAGGGTCAGATGGGCGGGACGGTAAACAAGGTCCGAACTCGAAGCGCAAAAGGCTGCTCACGCACCTCATGGCAGCGGAGCGAAGGAGGTCCGAACTGTGGCGTGGCCCCGACCAACGGGGCCACGCCACAGTTCGGGCCAGTCAACGTCTCATTTTGGAAACAGCCAGCCGTAGGTAGCGTAGGCGAGCGCGATGTGGGCCTGGGCCCAGAACCTGTGGAAACGGAACTCCGGTGCCCGACCGGTCTTGATCGCCTGCTCCACCTTCGAGAACGAGGGATCCTGGCGGTACTTGGAGCGGATGCTGAGGAAGGTCGACTTGCTGTCGATCACATCTCCGTTCGGCATCTTGCCCTGCCACCCTGGGGGCACGTAGATGGCATCGTTGAAGCGCTTGAAATCCCCGCGGGCCTCGTTGGTGGTGAGCCCCTTGTCGTCGCGGTACTTGGCCCACATCCGGTCCAAGAGCTCCCGCGCCAGGGTCTTCGCCTCCTTATCGTTCTTACGTGCCGCGTAGAACGTCAAGATATGCGCCAGCCCAGCCGTAGTACCCACGTCGTCGGTGTGCGCCGTGACCTGGACATGCAGGGTGTTGTTGTAGTTCTTGTCCTTGCCGTCCCAGTGCTGAGTCGACTCGTTCCAGTCCAGTGCCGGCTGCCCCGTCCATTTCAGCACGGCAGGGATCTGATAGCCGCCATCCGGGGTAAGCTTGGTGTTCTTCTTCGCCCAATCGACGAAGCGATCCATCATGACCTCGGCCTTGGGATCGCCGCTCGCGTAGTAGTACTCCGCTACGCGCTGCACCGACCACGCCTGGAAGCCAAACCACTCGTTGCTCGGCGGATCGAGGAAGACAGGGGCCTCAGTGTAGGCCATGCCGTAGAAGGTCTTCACACCGGGCGGGAATTTGTCGTAGCGCCCGTTCCAGCTGTTGGTGGCGCCACCGGCAAACGCGCCCTCGGCAGACTGTGCCCAGCGGTAGAACTCGAGCTGCCGGGTGAGGCTGGTCTCCCAGTCGCTCTGGCCGGTGGGAGTCATCGGCCGCATACTGGGCTCCTTGGCCAGCGCGTACGCGGCCATCGGGTTCTGGTAGCCGGTGTGGTTGTGGCTGGAGCCGATTCGCCAGGCCCACACGCCACCGCCAGGAATCGCGCCGCCCCAAGCAAAATACCAGGAAAGCAGGTAGTGAGCGGCATCACGCCCGGTGCCGGGTGGGCAGCTCTTCTCTTGGCAGCCCATCTTCTTGAAGTACTTATCGAAGAGCGAGTACCGGATGTAATCGCCCATCATGCCAGCCTTCTTGGTCAACCCGTCCACGACCTGGTTGCCCCCCTGCTCGTCCGCCCACTTCTTCGCCCAGTAGATGGCCTGGACGGCACGGGCGTCGGCGTCCGGCGCGTTCGAGTACTTCCACTGCTTCGCGGGCTTCGCGTCCTTCACGAAGAGATCGAGATAGCCAAACTTGCCGCCAAACGCGAAATCATCCCAGCAAGGCTGAGGAACCGTCTCCCACACCGACTCCTGCGGACCGCGCTGGAAGGTGTTGAAGTACGCCACACGACTCTGACCATCGCCGCGCTTACCGAAGCCGTACCAGTTGTCCACATCCAACAACCAATGCATCGCGTAGACGTCCGCCGTACCGTAGGTGTCGCGAAGCTCCTTGCCGATCGGATCCTTGCCAACCGTGACCGACCCCTCGAGCGGTGACGGGTACTGGTTCGGCAGATCGTTCTCGCCAGCGTAAGTCGCCGGCTTGGTCGGTCCATAGGCGTGGTTGGTCGGCTGATCCGCGTGGGTCGGAATAATGTAATATTCCATGTTTTTCCACGCGCGATCGAGGTGCGACCAATCCCGGGTGACCTTGCCGTACATCGCCTCGAGCCAAATCCAATAGCTGTAGGCCTCCGAGGTGGTGGTGTGGCCGTGATCCGGTGCCTCCACTAGGAGTGTCTCGATCGAGTGGTAGGGAACACCCTCGGGGCTGAAGTAGCCATTGCCCATGTTGTGGATGTCGGTCCAGAGCGCGAGGAACCGGTCCAGGTTGGTGTTCCCAGTCTTCTGAATCGGCGGCACCGGCGCCGCTGGTGGGGGCGGAGGCGGTGAGGGCATGGTGATGCTGTTGTTGACCGCAGCGGTGGGGGTGCTGGTCGGCGTGGACGCATTGGCGCTCGAACTGCTGCGCGAGCGGCTCTTCGGCACGCAACCTGCTGCCATAACTCCGCCCATCACAAGAGCGGTCACCAGAAGTACGGATCGAGATTCGACAAATGAACGTGTCATGGGGTCTCGCTTCGGGTCACGGTGACGAGGTCTTTTTGTCACCTAAGTTTCCGCAATACCAGAGCTGGTCAAAACGGGCAACGGTCGAGCACATACGCGACGGGCCCAGTCTTTCGACTGGGCCCGCGTGTTCTCTCCCTGCCTACTGAGCGGCGGGTGCCCCTGCCGGAGCGCCTCCCCCTCCACAGCCAGTGAACCCAAGGTCGTCGACCCAGATGTCGTACTTCTGTCCCTTGTCGTTCACCTGGAACTGGATGCCGAATACCTGCGAGTTGTCAATCCCGCTCGGATGCGGTGTGCCCCAGCCGCGCTCCTGCTTCATCTTGCTGAAGAGAAGCACGTACTTGGTCCACTCCTCAGTCAACTTCAGTTCCATCCCGAAGTCGTTGAAGCACGCAGAGCAGATCCCACCATCCGGGTCCGTGGCCACGTCCGGCATCTTGTAGCGGACCTTGGCCGTGCTGTCCGCACCGCGCTTCGCCCAGAACGATACGCCACCGTACTTCGAAGCGTCGTAACCACCCTTGGGATCGACCAAGTTGCAGCCCATTCCGGCGTAGACGATGTTGGCCTTGCCGATGGTACCGTTCATGCGGGCCGCGTAGGCGGAACCGTTCACGCCACCAGGCGCAAACGCGAAGACTCCACCGGTCTCACCAGCAGGAGGATCCACGGTCGAACCTTCCTTGTCGACATAGGTGTACCAATACCCACTCCGGCCGTCTTGGACCATCACCTGGTTGTTGTTATCCTCGCCATCATCGATCAAGGCAGACGCCGGGCAGGGGCTGCCCTCATCCGTCTGTTCGATCGAAGGATCGGTCGGAGCAGGACCACAGGCGATCGCGCCCACGAGGCAAGTTGCGGTAAGTGCAGTTAGCTGTGCTCTACGGTTCATGGCATCCTTTCTAGAGTCGTCACAAAGAGCGGGGAGGGTTCACCCACCTCGTGTTCGCAGTCGTTGGTCGCGGGGGCCGCGTGGGCCTTATCGAGCCCCTCGGGCCACGATACTAGCCGATAGGTCATGAAAATACAGCCTCAGCTCCCCACCGACATTCTTCTTCTAAGGAACTTTCTTTCTTGATTGGAATCCTGTCAAACCGGCCGGTTCCATCGCTATTCTGGTATCATCCCGGCCAACGCGTACACCAGGGCAGCGTTCCAATTGATCGCCACTTCGTTGGACGTAAAGTCGTCAGTTGTGTCGAGCCAGCAGAGCCCATCGGCTAGCTCACATCCCGAATCGTTGTTCGGGTTCGGACCACCCACGAGGAGTCCTGGCCAGGCCATCTTCAATCCATCGCCCGCCGACGGGCGGTGGTGGGGGAAATTCGCCGGGAAGTAGCCGACACCGGTGACATAGGACCGCCCGAATGGATTCCTCCCCAATAGGTGATCGATCTGCTGGATCGCCGCATCGACATACGCGTCGTTCGGAACCAGTGCGTCCGCCACCATCAGGTTCATCACCGACCGGGCTATCACACCGTTTACCCCCCAGTAGTACATGGTGCCAAGCCCGCGACCATAGCCGTGCAGGTTGGTGTTGGTGACGAGGGTGTCCGCCGAAGTCACGATGAGGTCGGTGATGGAAGCAACCAGCTCTGGGTCCCGCGCCGCAGCATCCGACATCGCATAATCGAACACCCCGAGGGGGTGCACCCCTGCCCAATCCCAGTTGATGGGGACGCTGGTCGGCATGGCAGCTTCGAGTGCCGCCAGTCGACTGTCATCACCAGTGGTGCGCCAGAGCTCGACCATGGCCCAGAAGCGATCGTCCGAGTCGCCACCACCACCATAGGCCGAGTGCGTGAACTGGGAGAAATCTGGCAGAATCACCTCCGGATTGGCGGTCAAAAACTCCTCGGCACGCAGCGCCGTCTCCAAGCACTCCGCAGCGTAGTCGGGATCGAAGGGCTCGTAGACGCGGGCCGCGATGGCCGCTATCGCGGCCAGATCAGCGGTGGCCGCGGTGCCCACGCCCGAGAAATGCCGTACACCCCGATCGCTCTCGGGGCGAATAAACCCAGGAAACGAGGCGGGCCCTATCATATGCGCAGCTCCACCGTCTTCGTTCTGCATCAAAAGCAGCTGGTCCACCTGGACCTTGGCCTCGGCGAGCCACGCCGGGAGCTCCTCGGTGTAATCGGGGATGTGATTGAAGTCTTCGAGGGCGGGGGCATACATTTCCCAGGCCTTGAAGAAGAAGCCAAGCGAGAAGGCCGCATTGACGGTGTACTTGCCGTAGTCGCCGGCGTCATGCCATCCACCGTGTCCGTCGCGAGCTTCACCCTCCAAGGTGAGCGCATCCTCGAGGTGACAAGCCGCGTGCTCGAAGTGGTTCCCTTGGTAATCAAAGGACACCTCCTCACCACAGCGTTGGCCGTAGAAGCCCAGCATGGCGGCCCGCAAGGGCTCTTCGAATACATCCGGCGCGATCTTGAACTCGGGGGAATCCGAAAGGCCCTCCACCTCCATCCGGTAGGTGCCGGGCTCGGTGAGCTCGGTGAAGTCCGCCACGCGAGTCTGGTCGTCGCTGTCAACGTTGTCGACAAGAGGGCCCAGAGTGCCGGTGAAGGCCACCTCGTCATTGTCGACATTGCGGACTCGGAACTCATCACTACCAGCGCTCCCAGGCACACTTGCCACCTTCTTCCGCTCCGGGAGATACCCCACCGTATTTAGCTTGATCTCGGCGGGGACCAAGCACTCTCCCTCGTAGAGGGTCTCTCCCTCGTCGCAGACAAGGTAAATGACTTCGTTGCCTTCACCGCCATTCGAGATGATGCTGCGCGGGGCCTCTCGACCTCCAGGGTCACAGCCCACACCAAAGACCAAAGGCAGAAGGCAGAGGGAACGAACTCGGATTGGGTTCATGATGATCTCACGGTGCGTGGGGCGGAGACCCGATCTGGGTGCTCACGCGCTCTGTCCGAGTCTAATCCTGACCCGAGTGCAGGCGCGGGGGTACTACTTGGTACAACTTTGACGTTCCGGCATATTCTTCCCGCGAAATACCCAGGGGAGGGGCTCTTGGTTCACCTCCGCGGTCGTGGCTCGCGCCCGAACCTCGCCACGAATGGAGCAAACGGAGCAGCATCACCCCACGGCCTTCGCAGCTTCCACACACGTGCAAGCCTTCGCTCGAAGGCTGCGTGAACACCGCGAGCCTCCACTCGGCATCACCTCGCACGGCTTCGCAGCTTGTGCACACGCACCGACCTCCCCGCGCAATACCGGAGCGCGCCGACCTCCACACGCGACCCCAACCCCGTTTTTGCCTGCTCTGAAGCGTGTCGGCGAAGCACAAAATGGCCGAAGCCGCCGAGCGAGAACTCGACGGCTTCGGTGACTTATCGTCGCGCAGACGCGCCGACGAACTCTCGGCTTACCACCACATGCCGGCTTCGAGGGAGATCACGTTCACGTCGGGGCGCAGATACGCACCGGTGACCGGCGAGCCTCGGAGCAGCTTGCCCTGGTTCTCCGAGTTCGCGCCCCAACCATCCGGCGTCACTGCCGAGGGCGGCGGCTGCACGCAGTCGATCTCGGCTTCACTCGCCCCGTAGACCCAGGTCGACGGCGGAGCGCCGGCAGCGGCAGGAACGCTCGGGATAAACGATTCACCGTCGTTACGGCTGGCCTGGATGTCCGCAGGGGTGGTGTAGGGATTGCCCTCGCACTCACGCTGGGCGTACATGTAACGCGAGTACTGCAGGGTGATCTGCTCGTGGGTCACGAGCTGGGAGCGGAACACCAGCCGCGGCGACAGGATCATGAAGTTCTGCTTGGTGCGCCGCGAGTTCGGGGCCAGGTAATCGAACCGGGTGCCGAGGGCCAAGACCGGGAACATGTCGAAGAGGAAGTCGGTGCCGAACTTCATCTTGGTGATGCCGTCGTTGAACTCGTCGTCGGAACCGACCTTGTGCCACATGCCGTACAGCTTCATGGTGAGATCCATGCCATCACCGATGGTCTGCCCCATCATGTCGCTCAGCTTGTGCTCGTACTGACCCGCCACTGTAAACACATTGCCGTTGCCGTTGCTGCAGGTTGCCCCTGGGAGGCCCCAGCGGCACTGGTCGCTGTCGAGGTAGTTGCTGGTGACGCCCATGTTGAACTCACCACCGCCGAAGGAGTGGATCACCTCCACGGCCGGGGCAACGGTGACCGCATCCTTCAGGGTGATGTAAGAGGCGCCAAGGTAGAGGTAGCCGAAGAGATCGGGGCGGTCGATCTTCACCTCACCGCCGAAGATCATCATCTTGCCGTCGGGCTGCGACTCCGACTGGTAGCCGAGCATGCGGTTGTTCGACTGCACCCAGGTGGGCTGCGGCCCCATGAAGCGCGCCTCTTCCGAGGCCCAGCTGTGGAGGAAGTGGGCCCCGAACATGATCGACTGGTCGTAGGTCAGATCCAAGTGGGCGTGGTGCAGCATGGTGAAGCGCGCCGAGTTGTAAATCGACGGATCTGGGCGCTTGGTGCCGATACCGTGCTCGATACCCCAGGTCATGGGCTGGTCTTCCGCGTCGATCTCGAGGCGGATGGTCTCGCCCATGGCGTGGGTGCGGCCGAACACGTAGGTGTCGTATTCACCTGCGTCCCAACGCCCCGCCGAACCGTAGCGGTTCCAGAAGCTGCCGCCCTTCACCTTGAGGCGGATGTTCTCCCAGGGCATGTCAGGCGTGATCTCGATCCACCCCTGCCCGATCCCGAACTGGGTGCCGTCGAGGGCGGTGGACGAGTCGGTGAAATTGAAGCCCTGGACCGCCAACACGCCCTTCGCCCAGTTGTTGCCGTAGCTGAAGAACATCTCCGCCCAATCCCGTCGGGAATGGTTGGTGTGTTGCCATGAGAGGTACTGGTCGTCGGGCACGAGCGGGGTATGAAAGGTGGTGCCACTCTGGGTACTAGGCTTCTTCTGACCGTTGACCAGCGTGTCCCGGGTACCCATGCCGATGCGCATCGGCGCGCGGAAGTAACCGCTGTAGCCGAACTTCCACTGCTGAGTGTCGTCCGAGATCGGCCCACCGTAGCTGCCCACGCCGCGCTCACCCTCCGCTTCAGCTTCAGCTTCAGCCTCCCCGCCTGCGTCAGCGTCGGCTGCCACGGCGGCGCCTCCGCCACCGAGGGACAGGCTGGCGCTGGCGTCAGCCGTGGCCGGGGCGGGCGCTGGGGCGGGTGCCGGAGCGGGTGCCGGAGCCGGAGCGGCGGCCGGATCCGTGGGTGCTGCGGGCGCAGCGGCAGGAGCCGCTCCGGACGTGTCGTCGAGCTGCACGTTTTCGGCTTGCACGCCCTGTGCGAGGGCCGGCAACGCCGCCATGAAACTGAGGAGGAAGAGCGGAGGGGTCAATCTGCGCATCGGCATTTCCCTGGTTGAGCTGAGAGTCGGTTGAAAAGCAGTCGCCAGCACCATTAGAGGTTCCAGCTCGGTTGGTCAATACCAAGCTAGTTGCCGGAGGCAAAGTCTTTCAGAGAAAGAAAGCTCCACAATCCGCCAGAATCTGCCGCTTCTCTCCCGACACTACAGGATTTCACCGTCAATCCATACGCAAATCCCCACGACAGGTACGCCGGTGACCCCACGAGGAGCGAGTCGCGCAATCTCGTGAATCGGCGCCTTCGGCCAATCATCCGAGCAGAGCTGTCCAACGACAGCCAAGCGGAGGTGGAGGATGCGGGTAGAAGACGGAAGGAGGCTCGGATTATGAAACACTCTGCCCCGCGGCTTTGGAGCCATCATGAGCTTTAGTATGTTCGGTGAGCGCCTCGAGCTCCGCTCGGAGGTGGAGATCGCACGGGACCCGGAGACGGTCTTTGCCGTCCTCGTGGATCTACCGCGTTATCACGAATGGAACCCCTACTTGGTAGCGGCCAAGGGGGTGGTCCAGATGCGCGCCAAGCTCAAACTCGTCGCGAGCTTTGCCCGCGGTGAAGAGGAGAGCTGGACACGCCGAGTGGTGCGCCTCGAACCGCCGCGCCGGCTCGCCTGGGCGGGTTCGAGCGGTCCCTTGGGGCTGCTGTCGAGTGAACAGTTCTTCGAGCTTTCGGAGACTAGCCCAGGTCACACCCGCCTCCGCACGGGAGAAAACGTACGCGGCCTTCTGGTCCGACCGAGCCCTGGGCGCATGCTCGCTTTTTCGCGTGCGATGGCGAGCATGAACCAGGCGCTGAAACACAGGCTCGAGAGCGCGGCGTTCGAACCAGGCTGACAGCGCTGCCCAAGCCGCAGAGGCTCAGAACGCTGGCGGCTTACGCTTCTGGATCTTGATCAGGCTGTCCACAATGATCTTCGAGTTATCGTCGCGAAGGCACGGGTGACAATCGTCGGTCTTCTTGTCGCCGCAACCCGTCTTCTTGGTGAGCGCGACCACCTGCTTGACCAACCGCCGATCGCCGACCTCGATGGCCTTTTCCAGCAGTTTTTTCCGGGCTTCGCAGTCCGCAGCCTCTTTCATGTCGAAGACCAAGGCAAGCGCCGGAGAGGCCTTCTTTCGGACCTCTTGGGTCGACAGGAGCTGGGTCGCGAAGAGCGCCATCTCTGCCGGAGTGGCCTTGGCGTTGGAGAGTTCGAAGAGCATGTCCACCCCAACCGAACCGGGCAGCGAGGCGATCAGCGCCAGCGCCTCCCGCGCCGTCTCACCATCCTGCGCGAACTGCATCAGCCTCTTGGCGGACTCTTTGTCGGGGGTGTCACCCACCGTCTTCTTCATGTGGTCGAGTGCCAGGCGCTTCTCCACACCGCGCCCGCGCGCGAGCGCCACCATCTGGGGGATGGTGCGCTGCTCCAGCGCGATAGCGTTCAGCTCTTCCATCCCCTTCGGATCACCCTCGCTGGCGCGCTCGAGCAACGTGGGCTCCGGTTTCGGCGGATCGACGGGAGCACTCGCGCTCGGACGACCGCTCGCCTCGGCGGCTGGAGCCGTTGGTCTCAGCATGAAACTGACGCCGAGCCCAAGCCCCAGGCACACGAGGCCCACCGTAACGACCACCCAGAGTGGCACCCCGTAGGGGGCCGGGGTTGGCACCGTGGGCATGGCGGGCGCGGCCAAGATCGGCTCGGGACTCGACGGACTGGTGTTGGGGATATCTTCGGATGTCATGCGTACCTCACCGACCGGAGCGCGACCTTCGAGCGGCCGACAAAAGACACCCTACCTCGCCTACCGGTCATCCTTCAACCCCGGTCGTCCTTCCACCTCGTGATCAGACGCGATCGAGCTCCCGTGGTGAGGACTCCGGGCCACGCAGCCTGATTGTCAGCTCATCAGGCATCCTACGGAGTTTTCCCGAATCATCGACGCAGGCCAGAAGGGTGTGCCCGCTCACTCTGAGCTGCTCTTCGCCTTCGTCGACCCCAAGCAACCGGTAGTCGAACCGCACCGAGTGTGCGGTGAGCTTGCCGACCGTGGTCTCCACGATCAGAATGTCGTCGAAGCGCGCCGGACGGGCATAGCGGACCTTGAGCTCGACCACCGGGAGATGCACGCCGCGGCCAACCCACGCTGCGTAGCTGATCTCACGCTGACGCATGTACTCGACGCGCCCCGCCTCGAAGTACACGAGATAAGAGGAGTGGTGCACGATCCCCATCAGATCGGTGTCGGCGAAGCGAACCCGAATCGCATGACGCGTGCAGGTGGAAAGAGACGCTGGAAGAGACACGGCGCGCGAGGGTAAACCCTGGGTCAGGGTGGCGCAATCCCTCGAGATCGCCCGAGCCCTGGACACGCCGTGGCATGGCGGAAGGCCGCGTGTTAGGACCCGCTTGGGTCCGTATTTCCATGACACTTTCCGCCCGCCCCACCTCCTCTGCTCCCCCCCGGGGCCCCTTCGACCGTCGCCGAAGCGGTGTACTCCTGCACCCCACCTCCTTGCCAGGGGGGCACCATGTGGGCGATCTCGGTCCGGAGGCGCGGCGCTTCGCGGTGCAGCTCGCTCATGCCCAGCAGACCTACTGGCAGATGCTGCCGGTGTGCCCCACCGGTCCGACACCGTCACCCTACGATAGTCCCTCCGCATCAGCGTTGAACCCACTGCTCATCAGCCTCGAGGATCTGGCGGATGACGGCCTCATCAGCTTCGACGCACTCAGCATCCCACAAACGCTCGAGAACAGACGGCATGCCGCGCTCGTTGACGCCGCAGCCTTGAAACAGCGTGCGCTCGAGGGTGCCCACCGAGCGCTCAGGACAGGTCGACGACCGGACCTCGCGCACGAGTTCGAGGATTTCTTGAACCGCGAGTCGAGTTGGCTTGAGGATCACGCACTTTTCGAGGCGCTGCGCCATCACCTCGACCGCTCTTGGGTGGATTGGGAGCCGTCCTTGCGCGATCGTGAACCCGGGGCTCTCACACGAGCACGAAGGCAGCTGCGGCAGGAGATCGACTTTCACAGATTCGTCCAGTTCCTCCTCGACCGTCAATGGAAGGCTTTGCGTGAACACTGTGCGCACCACAAAATCAGCCTGATGGGAGACGTGCCCATCTACGTGGCCCACGACAGTGTGGACGTTTGGGCACATCGCGAGGTCTTCTGTCTGGATGCCGACGGACGTCGCCGGGTCGTGGCGGGCGTGCCGCCCGACTATTTCTGCGCGGACGGCCAGCTCTGGGGCAATCCCCTCTACCGCTGGAGTCACCTCGAAGAAACCGGGTTCGCCTGGTGGATCGGACGCTTTCGAGTGGCGCTCAGCCGTTTCGATTGCCTCCGGCTCGACCACTTCGTCGGCTTCGTGCGTTACTGGGAGGTTCCTGGGCACGCCGCCACCGCCAAGGAGGGTCGTTACCTCCAAGTACCCGGGGAACGCTTCCTCGAAACTGTCCTCGGCGACCTGGGGTTCCAGCCGTTCTTGGCCGAAGATCTGGGGGTCGTGACCGAAGAGGTCCATGCCCTTCGACATCGCTTCGCGCTGCCTGGCATGCGAATCCTGTTGTTCGCGTTCGACGACCCCAATGGAAGTGACTACCTCCCGCACCGCTACGAGCGCAACACGGCAGTTTACACTGGCACCCACGACAACGATACCGCAATCGGCTGGTTTACCATGCCTGCTCCCTCCCCAGAGCAAGCGGCATGGCACGCGGCCTGCCGAGCTCGTGCCCTCCGCTACCTCGGCACGGATGGGCATCGGTTCCATTGGGATCTGATACGTGCAGCCTTTCAGTCGGTGGCCAACACCGCGATCGTCCCGGTTCAAGATCTGCTCGGTCTGTCTAGCGACGCTCGAATGAACGTGCCAGGAACGGTCGCGAACAACTGGCTCTTCCGGCTTACTCCCGGCGAGCTAAAGGACACTGTCCTCGGCGAACTCGCCGGACTCACGAGCGCAACCGAGCGCGAGCGCTGAGCTGAGCCAACGTTCAGGTCGAAAACAGACGACCCGCGAGGACATGGCCAAGCAGGCCCATCGTGCCACCGCCGATCAAGGTTCCGAATAGGTTGAGCGCGAACAGCCCCACTCGCCCCTCACCAAGCAGTCGCGTACACTCCAGATTGAAGCTCGAATAGGTGGTGAACCCTCCCAAAAACCCCGTGGTGAGCGCGATCCGCATCACCGGTGAGAGAAGGCTGGCATCCAAGGCCACCCGCGTCACGAACCCCATCAACAGGCAACCGAGGAGGTTCACGAACAAAGTACCTGCCGGAAACGCTGATCCGAAGCGCGCCTCCGCAGCCACACCAACCAGGTAGCGAGCTCCGCAACCGAGGCCCCCTGCGCACATCACGGCCAACAAACGCTGCATGACAAGTACCTTTCGAGGAAGAGAGGCGGGGCACAGTAGCCCTGCTCCTGCTGACTCAGACTCGAGTCGGCAGCTGTGAGAAACGGTGATTGTGCGCCAGCTCCCTGCGCGGCCCCCCGGTCCACCCCCTCCCCTGAGGCACGAACACCATCCCTGACAGCCATGCCCGGACTTTTGTCCGGTCCGGGATCAGCTATACCAGTCTCGCGCGCTTCAGGGCTCGATCTCATGGCATCTGGGTGGCAAGGGGCACGCGCCGGCCGTGGTCCTCCGGGGTTCCCGCGCTCAGTTCTCATAGGACAAAGCGCCCGACTCTCCTAGCCAAAAACGATGGCGAAAGGACGGGTTCTGCCGTGCTAGCCTGCCGCGGTGTCGGCACCCTCCCCTCGATGCCTGGAGCTGCCTTGAATACCGTACGTCCCTCGATCGTCGGTCGAAGAGTGAAGCTGTCGGTTGCGGCACTGGTCCTCTCGATCGCCGCGCGTGGACTCGCGCAGCCCTACGTTGCCGATCCACCCACGGATTCAACCGAGCAGCCCAACGCACCTGCGGTTCCCGACGCGCCTGCGGTTCCCGACGCGCCTGCTGGTCCCGACGCGCCTGCTGGTCCCGACGCGCCTGCGGTTCCCGACGCGCCTGCGGTTCCCGACGCGCCTGCGGTTCCCGACGCGCCTGCGGTTCCCGACGCGCCTGCCGCCCTTCCGCTGATGCCCACCACCGGCTGCGATCTCGACGCGGCTCTCCTCTCGGAGTTCGGAAATCTGCGTTACACCGTCGAACGCATCGAAGTCGTCGGGAACACACGAACTCGGGCGCGCGTCATCTTGCGCTATCTTCCCTTCAGCGTGGGCGATGTGCTCGACGTCGACAGTCCTGAGGTCACCCTTGCCCGATACCGATTGCTCGGCACTGGCTACTTCCGTGACGTCCAGTTCTCCCTGAAGAAGGGCAGCACACGCGGCCAGGTGGTGCTGGTGGTCGAAGTCGTCGAGCGCAACACGGTGGTCCTGAACGGCTTCTGGCTGGGGCTCTCGGCAGATGCCGACACCGACGGTGAACCGCGACCATTGACCGCCTTTGGCGGTGTCGACGTCTCAGAGAACAACCTGGTTGGGACCGGGATCAACCTTGGCTCCGCCGTGGGGCTGGCGCAGGATCAACTCGCGCTGCGCGTGCGTGCCCTCGATCCAGCGTTCGCCGGCACACCGTGGATGCTCGGTGTGAGCCTACTGCACAACCGCGCCACTGACTTCTTCGGAGCAAGTCAGGTCCTGTGGGACGCTCCCGACGAGTCCTCGCTCGCCGAGTATGCGATCGTCCGGTACCGACGGTTCGGCGGCAGCTTCGGGGTCGGACGCGACCTGTCAGTCAGCTCGCAACTCTGGCTTCACTACCGGCTCGAGACTGCGGACGCGAGTCTGCCAGAGCTCGCCTCGGAACGCCGCGGGAACGCCACCGAGCCGATCGTCTTCGACATAGTGCGAGGCAAGAGCATCTTGTCCACGATGCGCGCCTCCTTGCAGGTCGACACTCGGGATCACCCATTTTTGCCGACTGAAGGCTCACTTCTGACCACCTACGGTGAGTTTGGGCTTGCACCTCTCGGCAGCGACTACGATTATCATCGCTTCGACGTCACCGCTTCGACCTGGTGGAGAGTTCCGTCGACTCGGCACGTCTTTCGCCTCCAGTTGTTCCTCGGAGCAATGTCCGGGAGTGTTCCGTTCTTTGAGCAGTACTACGTCGGTGATTTCAGCGATTTTCTGCCACCGCGGGTGCTCGGGCTCAATTTCGATCGGCGCCCACCCCCCAACTTCCTCGGCACCGCCATCGAATATGTGCGCTATGGACACTACGCGGGCGAGCTTGCGGGCGAGTATCGCATCCCGGTCTATCGCGGGAAGCGCAGCGTGTACGGGATCGATCTGTTCGCACGAGCCGGGATTTATGGCGTAGCGCACCGACGTGACCTCGAGCGTCCTGTCAGTGGCTACACCGGGCTTGCTCAGATCC
This sequence comes from uncultured Polyangiaceae bacterium, assembly GCA_964396375.1. Classification (GTDB taxonomy): domain Bacteria; phylum Myxococcota_A; class Polyangia; order Polyangiales; family Polyangiaceae; genus FEN-1139. Next base: position 131,235 of record CAYNEY010000007.1, read on the forward strand.
CGGTCGATTTGACCGCCAACCTGGGCTTTCGTCTCGACACCAGCGCGGGCGGTCTGGTTTTCTCCTTCTCCAACGTGCTCGGCTTCGTTCCGCTCCGTGGGGGGAGCTAACGGTGATACGAGCAGCACGGACTCGGCGACTCGCATCCTGGCTCATCGTCGGTTGCGCACTTGTGATGCCGGTGCGCAGTCTTCGCGCCGATCCACCGCGAATCGCCCCGCGTCAGGCGCGATTGTTCTGGGATGACCCAGAGCATCGCAGACTGGCGCTCAGCTTCAGCTTCCGGGACGTGATCGACGCCCGGATCGAGGAGAAGCTGACGCGCGGGCTGCCGACCACTATCGTCCTGTCTGCCGCTGTGTTCGCCGCCGGCTCCAGCCGCACGGTGGGCACCACAGTGCAGAGTTGCCGGGTCACCTGGCACGTCTGGGAAGAGGCATACCGCGTCGAGATCGCGCGTCCAGGTAGCCCAACCGAGGCCCGCTGGACCGCCACCACCGAGGGCGTGCTACGGCGATGCGCGGAGGCACGACGGCTCGGGGTGCCGCTCAGCGAGAGGATCTCGGCGCATGCAGCGCTCGTGGTGCGAGGCCGAGTGTTGGTCAACCCGGTCGACGAGGATCTGCTGCAGAAGATCACGCGTTGGGTCAGCCGCCCGCCAAACAGCTCAGCCCCGGGGGACGCACTGTTCGGCGCGTTCACAGGCTTGTTCCTACAGCGCATGGGAGAGGCCGAACGGGTACTGGTCTTCGAGACCGCTCCACTCGTCATCGAGAGTGGTTGACTTAGAACGAGTTATTCGGCGCGCCCTGGGTAGGTGGCCAGCACGGCCATTGCGTAGTACCGATGGCGGTGAGGGATAGTTTCCCAGTCGGGTTTGGGCAGCGCCGCGAGCACGCACTTGGCGGCGCGACGCGCCAGAGGCCCCCGAAGCTCGCCGCTTTTCCCCGGGAAGACGTGTAATGACTTCTTGCCGAAGTCCACCTCGAGCACGTAGTTGATGGAGCCCCCCTTCTTGGTTTTCGGAGCGCAATCGACCGTCCCACGAACCGCGTCCAGGAGGTTCTTCTCAAAAGTTGGGAGTTCATCACAAGCCTCCTCGGTGGAGACACGCGAAGACTGTCCGCAGCGCACCTTCCTCAGCCCCCCCAAGCTGACGGGAGCTGGCTCCAGGCTCCCAGCATCGCTCGGCGGCGGCAGCGAGGACGCCACCGGGGCTTGTGCCGAGAGCGCTGCGCTGGCACTCGCCGACGGCGCGGTGGGCGGCGATAGAGAAGGCCGCCGCCAGAGATAGAGTGGTACCGCGGTGAGCATCACCGCCACCACCAGAGCCACCACCAGCTGCGCACGCACCGGTCGCTCCCGACCAACACCACTCCCAACCCCCAATCTTCGGAGATTGGGATCACTGGGTGCAGAAGGGAATGGGGGACGAGAGCCTGCCATGGGTGGGAGAGCGTGAGTGGACTCAGGTATCGAGACACAGCGACTCAATCGACTGGTGGGGCTCCGGGTTCACGACCGATGAGACCAGCTCCAACGACTCCGGTAGGAGCCCTCTGATCTGCGAGATCACCTGCTCGACCACCTGACAACACTCAGCCGGACTGGGGCCAACCATCGCCACAGCGATCCCGAGAGGTGCTACCACGCCGGCGGTGACCGGCACGATGCTGAACAGCATCATCTCAGTCAACTCGACGATCCGCGGTGCAACCCGCCGCAGCGCCAGCATCTCGAGAATGGTGGGGCGCGACGAGACCGTGCGCGCAGGTCCTCGGATCCCATAGCGCGCCACACACAAAGGGACGCTCGTCCAATTCGCAAAGGCCTGTTCATCAGCCAGGGCCTCCGTGAACCGGTCACGCTTGAGCAGCCCGGTCAACCCGTCGTAGCGCTCCAGGTAGGCCCGGGCTCGCTGGTGTTGCGCGCTGCCAGCCTGGAAACTCACCAGCTTCAAGCGACACTCCCCGAGCTGGACCTCAGCACCGTGCAGCAGCGACACCTGCTTTTTCCGTTCGTAGCTGTGGTCTGCGTAGGTACCATTCGTGCTTCCGGCATCCTCGACCACCCAGGAGCCCGACTCCCAACGCACCGTGGCGTGACTGCCCGACACGGTTGCCTCGGCAAGCACAATGTCTTGACCAGCACGACGCCCCACCTTGAGGGCAGGCTTGTCGAGGGGAAGCAGCGTGCCTTCCGAGTGCGGAGCGTTGGTCGCGTAGGTGATCAGCCAGGATTGCGCTCCGGGAGTGAAAGCCTCGACCGAAAACCGGCTCTGCGGCGGCCCAGGAGAGAGGCGCTCCCGTGGCACCTGCGCCTGGCTGGTGGTTAGAGTGGTCGGGTTGAAGAACCGCAGGTGGCGTGCATGCGGCCGGAGCGCACCGTTCTCGTTGAGACACCGAAACACCTGTTTTACTTCATCCCCGCTCAGACTACTCGGGACGTCGAACAGGATCTGCTCACGCATCGGCTTCTGCCGCGGCTGGTATCCAGGCTCTGGAACCTTGCAGGACCACATCTCCCAGAGCGTGAGTCCAAGCGCGTAGATGTCGTCCTCGGGACTCGCTCCGCCGTAGCGTAAGCGCTCCGGAGACATGTAGTGCGGCGTCCCACCGTCGGGGGGGCTGTTGGGAGCCCGACGTGAGCTGACACGCGCCCTCTCTTGGGCGAAGCCGAAATCGAGGATGATGGCTCGATCCGAGGTCACCATGACGTTGCCAGGCTTCAAATCCCCGTGGACCAGCCCCTGGGCGTGGATGGCAGCGAGCCCTCCCCCGATCTCACTCGCGATCTTCCGGAACTCGTCCGCCGAGAAGCCATTTTGACCCTTCTTGCGCCGGATGTACGTGTGCAAGGTCTGACCGGCGATGTGCTCCATCACCAGGATTGGTCCCCAGAGGCTGGGGGCCAGATCATGGACACGGCAGACATTCGGATGGCTCACCGAACGCGCCAACACCAGCTCTTGGCGCAGTGCCTCGTCGTCACCAGGCATCCGGGACTCCTCCCGTACCACCTTGATGGCGACCATCTGCTGGGTGGTCCGGTCGTAGGCGAGGAACACCTCCCCCATGCCTCCCTTTCCGAGGCTCTGTTTGATCTCGTAGCGATCGTTCACCATCGTCCCCTCCCCGATGGAAGGGGGCTTACCTTTGGGCTGCATCGTGGGATTTCGGCGGGTTGGGTGGCAAGGCGGAATTCAGCCCCTTAGGGTCGTCGATCTTTGGGAAACACGCAACGACCCGGATCAAACGGTGATGCGACCGGGACTCTGGCCCTCAGTGGGAGGGGAGCTGACACTGGTCGGTCAGTCGACACATACACGGCTGCGGACCCAGTCGATGCCTCCCCGGTTGTCATAGACCACCGCCCAAAGCACCAGAGGACCGCTTCGCTTCGGGAGCCGGAATCGCGACTCATGGTCGGCAAACCAACCGCTCGCCGCGTCTTGGAGTCGCCGTACCTGTGATTCGAAGCTACCTCCATCGGAGTAGTACCGAATCCACATCTGCTCGAAGAGTTCGCCACCACCTGCTTCCAGATCCGTGGCCGCTCGGTCGATCTCGGCGTGGTCGGACTCATCGAGCAATGCCATGACTTCGATGGTCGGACAGTCTTCTTCGTCTTTCTCAGTGCAACGCGACAGACGTATGGCGTTCCGGTCCTCACACACGTCCGACTCAGTAGTGTCCTCATCATCCGGGTGTGTGCAGGACTCCCCGATGCAGAGATGGTCCTCAGGCACTTCCCGACCGTCGACCATCAGCCCTCGCACCACCGGGTTCTGGTTCGCGTACTGCTCGAACGCATAGTAGCTTGAATACCCCGCGACGTAGTGGTCGGGATCACGCACCGCGCCGGTGTCCCGGTCGTAACAGGCGAGCGGAAAGCCCCGAGTCGCGTCGGTGAGCACCTCCATCACGTCGATATCGCCAGCCCATTGTTCGCTCAGATCGAGGCGACCATCACACAACGTGAAGAACACGAAACCGACACCGTACGCCGCCGCGTCCGGATCGGTCGGCGGTGCGTGAGCGAGGATCAGGTCGGGCGGAACGGTCAGACTGAAGCGGTCACCAGCCCCGACCGCGAGCGAATCGAGTTCCGGCAACGCCGCAGCCAGCACCTCCGCTGGGATCTCGGGCACCACCTCTTCGAGAAACCGAAGCTGGTCTGCCTCATCGACGTCGGCGAATCGGAAGCTCTGCCCATCTTCTAGCTCGCCCCCGCCAAGCGCCTGCTGAGCTCGAAAACCCAGCCACACGTTGAGAAGGCACGAGAAGTAGTTGTCACCCACCGGGTTGTTGCAACCCGCGAACCAGCGGCGCTCGATCGGTCCTGACCGCTCCTCCGGTTCCCGTGCATCCTCCCAAGCCATGGTGAGTTCGAGCACATTGTCAGGCTGGTAGCCCGAGCTCTCCCCCGACGGCTCGGGGGGGGTGGGGCGCAGGTAGGGGTCGTCCTTCTTCACACCCATCACCCGCAGACTCCGAAGCTCACTCGACGGCGTAAACTCGGGACTGCACGCGAGCAACCCGGGAACTGCAACCAGAATCGATGGGCCAAGTCGGCGAAACATACGCGACATTAGAACTCTCCTTTCGCGCCGAGGCTCGGCAGGATCGGTACCCCCGTCGCGTAGATCTTGTTGGCGTAGTTGAAATCGTAGGAGATCCCCTCGATCGCGGGGTTGTTGTAGGCGTTGTACACATCAAGGTAGCAGCTAAGTCTCCAGGTTCGGAACTGGAACCGCTTGTCGATCCGGAAATCTAGCTGATGGAAGAGCGGCAGGCGTTGGCTATTGAATGCACCCTGCATCGGCACGTAGCTCCCGGTCTCCCCCACGTACAGGGCCGGCAAGTTTGGCGCTCCACGCACCGGAGTCTCAAGCGAGCCGCTGATCAGGCGGAAGCGCCCACCGATCTCCCAACCCCGGCCCAGGCGGTAGCTGCCAAGCACGGTCAAGTTGTGGGTCTGATCATATTGAATCAGATAGGGGTCTTCCTCGGCCGAATCTTGCCGCTCACTCCGCGAGATGGTGTACGCCACCCAACCGAAAAAGCGCCGATCGGGCTTGTAGCGCAACAGGGTCTCGAGCCCCACCACCCGCCCCGTCCCAAGATTGGTGTAGCGCTCGGCCACCGTAACCGGTGCCGGCGCCACCAGATCGTCGAAATCCTTGTAGAAGCCCTCGACCCCCACGTCCAGATGCTGGGTCAACTCCTGCTCCACACCGAGGGCGTAGTGGATCGCTTGATTGGACTTCAGCCCTGGAGTTCCGAAGACCTGGTTCGTCTCCTGGAACTGTGGAGGCTGGTGGTAGTAGCCAGCCCCAGCTTTGAGGGTCGTGCGACGGAGCACGGCGCCATCTTCATCGACACCCCCTTTCAGCAGATCGTAGCGGGCGTTGACGCGCGGACTAACATCGCTACCCCCCGAGTCCTTGGCGTAATCCAGGCGCAGAGAGGGGACGATCCGCAGGCGGTCATTCGGCACCACCTCTGCGTCCACGTACCAGCCCTGACGGACCAACGTGCCCTCCTCCACCACCTCGAGCGCAGGCCGAGTCGAGAAAGGACCCGAGTCGGGCTCTCCCGGTCGCGGCGGGTTCGGAACGCGCACCGCGATGTCGTAGCTCCCAAGCTGGTAGTCGAGTCCGGTGTTGATCTTGAGCCCGGACAAGACCTTCCAACCGAACTCTTGACGCAAGTAAATTGGGTAGTTGTTGAGATCGAACTTGAACACGCCAATACCAAACCCGATGCTTGATTTCTGCACCGAAGCCATGCTGGCGGAGCTGACCTGGCGGGTGAGCTGCTTCTCGTAGAGCACCTGCCCCTGCATGAAGGTCTGGCTGAAGCGCAGGTTACCGCCGAAACCAGGCTCCTCGGCGAATGGGTCGACAACCGCCGCGAAACGATCGTCTGCACCAAAGAAACGCAAGGAAAGCCGCGAGTCGTCGCTGGTCTTGTGCTCGGCGATCACCTGGTAGTCGTAGAAGACCGGGAGAGTGGTGATGTTGGCGGTTGTCTGCTCCAACACTGGACCCAGCCAGGCATCGATCCAGCTTCGGCGCGCACCGACAGCAAAGCTCCAATCCTTCATGGGCAAAGGGCCTTGCAGAAGGGCGCGCCCCTCGATGAGGTCCATCTGGACGAGTCCGTTGAAGCACCCCCCCTTCTCGGTCAATTTGCCATAGTCACCACGGCACTGGGTGTCCGGGCTGCGGAGCCCGACGTCGACCACACCACCCATTCCGCGCCCAAAACGCGCCCCGAAATTGCCAGGGTAGAAATCGATGCGTGACACGAGCTCGGTCGGAAGCACACTGCGAAGTCCGCCAAAATGATAGATTTGCGGGATGTCGCTGCCATCCACGTACACCTGGGTGTCTTCGGGGTAGGAGCCACGGACCAACAGCAACCCGGCCAGCCCAGGTGGTCGTGCCACACCAGGAAGGCTCTCGATGGAGCGGATCGCGTCACCGCTGGTACCCGGGATGCGCTCGATCTCCCGGCGTTCGATGGTGCGCCGGGTGACTTCCCGAGGTGGCCGCTCGCCTTCGACTGTTACCTCGATGACCTCGCCTTGGTCTTCTGGTTGCGGGACAAGCCGATACGTCACATCCGTGACCTCCCCGGCAAGAACGGCCTCTTCCGCCTCAGTGGGCAAGAAGCCATCGGCGACGATGGTCACCTGGTAGGCACCGGCCGGCACACCTTCCAGACGGTACTGACCCTTCTCGTCGCTGACCAGCGCAAGCTCGGTGCCGTCAGGCTTTTTGATTCGAATCTGGGCGCCAACTAACGGAAGGTCGGTGCCGAGCACGGTCAAGGTCCCCTCCAGGTTGCCCGCGGTGGGAGCGGTCGCAAGAGGCGTGGGTGTGGCAGCTGACTCAGGAGCCTTCTCCACGGTGGTCAGCGTGAAGGAATACCGGTAGAGGATGCGGGCCGCCGTCGGCACCCCGTCCCGCGTGGCCGGTTCGAAGACAAACTTCAGCGCGGCTGCCCGAGCCGCCTCGTCGAACCCATTGCCCACAGCTTCAACCACCTCAGCCTCGCTCACGCTGCCCGTGGCGTCGATAGTGAGTCTGAGCACGACGTCCGCCGTCAACCCCGCCTGCTCTGCTTCTTTCGGATAGACCGCAGCCTGGAAGGTAACGAGCCGGGGAGGGACGACCGTCGGCTTCGCCGCCGGCTCTGCCCCTTGCTCGGGGACCTGCTGGAACTGGGCCACAGCAGGCACCGCCACCAGAAGGGCAAAGAACACAGAACACCAGCCAAGGGTTCGGGACTCGAGGTGACGTCGCGACATGGTCTGAAACGCGTCCTATCGCGCCCCCTCGGCCGTGACAAGGCTACCAGCCCGAACCCACGGATTTGGGCCAGGACCGATGACCCTGGGAGACCCCACCGAGGCTGCAATGCTGATCTCCGCATGCGGTGGAACCGCCGGTGTGCGCGCATGCCCTCCTTCCCGGTCGAACGCGACACGACGGCTTCTGCTGCCCGCGAGTACAAAAACGGCACGAGTTCGCCGTGCACGGGCAGCATCCTCTGGAGAAGTTCGGTCCCGCCGGTTGCCACCATCTCTCCCAGCCACGTAGCCACCAGAGCTGACCCAGGCTCCCCCACGTTTTCCGCCAGCCTCGGCGACATCACCTCCGAGGAGGTCGGAGCAGGTGGTCGGCGCGACCTTACTCGATTCGATTTTCATCGGACCTACGACCACCACGCTCGATGTGAATCAGACGCAGAGGACAGCATCTCGCTTGGACAGATTGAGACCCTGCTCGAGTGTGGTGTGACCCTCACCCACAACTGCGAGCCGTGACAGCCCTCCCCTTGCCGACGGGTGGGGGCCGCCCCTATACTGTCAGCCCTCGCCATGCTGATTGCCACCTTCAACGTCAACTCGATACGTGCGCGGCTTTCTGCCCTGCTCGAATGGCTCGAACGACGTCAGCCGGACGTGGTGCTCCTGCAAGAGACCAAGGTGGTCGACCAAGACTTTCCGAGCGAGGAGTTCACCCGACGCGGATACGGCACGGCCTTCTCGGGCCAGAAAACCTACAATGGAGTAGCAATTCTCTCTCGGTTTCCGATGCGGGAGGTGGCCCTCGGGCTCTTCGATGAGCCCGATCCGACCGAGAAGCGCATCATCCGCGCGACCATCGAGGGTTTGCGGATCGTCTGCGCCTACGTTCCCAATGGCAAAGACGTGACACTCCCGGCATTCCCGCAGAAGCTGAGCTGGCTCACCCGGTTTGGCACCACCCTTCGGAATGAGATGGAGCGAGCGCCGCTCGTGGTCGGCGGCGACTTCAATATCGCCCACACGCCACTCGATCTGTTCAATCCGGAGCAGCGCGACGGTCAGATCCACTTTCACCCGAGTGAGCGCGAAGCCTTGAACCGGTTACTCGCTCTTGGCCTACTGGACGCCTTCCGTGAGCTTCACCCGACCGAGCGAGCCTATTCTTGGTGGGATTACCGGGGCGGAAGCGTGCGGCAGAATCACGGGATGCGCCTCGACTATCTGCTCGTGGATCGGCGGCTGCGTGACCGCCTCGACAACGCCTCGATCGATCGCGATCTCCGCTCGGGGACCCGCCCCTCAGACCATGTTCCGGTTCTCATCGAGCTCAAGTAGCCAGAGCGACCACAGGCAGCACCATTCACCTGTCCGGTTCGGTCCACAAGGGCTGGCTCAAGACGAAGCGCCTGGACGACGTCCCGTTCTCTTTACCTAGCCGTTCGAAGAGTCTCGTGGCTTCTCGCGGCCACGGGCCTCCGGGCTCCAGGCAGGAAACACCACTTCGAGACAGGCCCCACCGGAACACTCCACGAACTCTGCACAACCTCCGTGCGCTCGAGCCACCTGGTCGATCAGGGAGAGTCCAAGGCCATGACCCGCCCCGGTGCTCTTGCCGAGACGCACGAGCGGCCGAAACACCCGCTCTCTGAGGTGGCTAGAAATCCCAGGGCCTTCATCTTTGACACAAAGGACAACCCGCTGTTCACCCTCGCGGAGCCAGATCACAACCGGGGGCTTCCCGTGGCAGAGGGCGTTGTCGAGGGCGTTTCGGATCAGGGTTGCCAAGAGCTCCGGATCACCGAAGATCAGCCCCTCCGGGCCCGAACAATATTCAGTGTGAACCCTCTGCTCGACGGGCAGGCAATCCAAGACCTCGCCTATCACCTCATCCAGAGCAACCGCCTCAAAACCACCCGCCAGATTCTCGATGGGGAGCACCAGGACCAGCAGGCGCTCGACCAACGCCGAGAGTTGACCAACCTGTCGCTCTGCCTCGACCACCTCTCCACGCGCCGGCTCTTCTAGACGCTCGGCACAGAGTTCGAGTCGGGCTGAGATCCGGGCGAGTGGGGAGCGAAGCTCGTGCGCCGCGTTCGCTGCAAACTGCTCAGCTTGGTCCAAGAG
>CAYNEY010000008.1:0-18197 GCA_964396375.1 uncultured Polyangiaceae bacterium
GGTGCCCCGACACCTCGGTCACGATGTCCATCTTGCACGCCGTGACCGTTCCCATTGCGTCTCTCCCGAACCCCCGAAATCTAATATGGATGACCGCGGCAGAGCCAGTGCCGCAGGCGGAATCGGCCCCAGGCCCGAGAGCGCTCGGTGCCAAAATTCCGCCGCTACCGCCTTTTGTTCGCCTTATGGCACCAATGGTGGGCGCGCAGAAAAGATCACGGCGCGCGAACGGAGCGGCAACTGATGGAAGGTAGCCCGGAGGTTGCTCGTGTTCTTCATCAAGATCGACGTCATGCATCAGAGCGCGGAGCTTTTCCTCAGTCGGTCCCAGGGTGAAGCCCAACTGGAGGAGTTCACCGCGCAGCTGCGCGAGTGCATCATGGACAGCGCACTGATGGGCCGTGTGGTGCTCTTCGACCATGCCCTCGCGTGCTTCATGACCCCAGCGAATGACCGCTGGCTGGCTCACGTCCAGCAGCTCCTTCTCGAGAGCGGGGCCGTCAAAGTAGCAGAGGTGGTGGGCAGCTCCGGGCTCCCCGCGCCGGCGCTCAGCCCCAACTGGCAACGATTCGAGAAGGTGAGTGATGCCCGTTCATGGTTGGTGCGGCGCGATGAGCCAGTGGCCTCGCAGAAACGCTCGACCATCACGCGGCTGCCGGCTCGACAGTCAGTTCGTGGTTCGGCCTTTCGGCGCGCCGGATAAGTTCGTCAGGTTGAGATCGACCGACGCGGTTCGCGTTCTCTGACGCAAGGTCGCGTCGGCTTGTCGACCGACACCGGTCGTCTCACCTTGCAGTGGCCGTGTTTGCCACTCGTCTAAGATGGGAGGGCCGCTGTGCATCTGCCCGTCTCTCCCTCTTCGCCAGATCCCGAGCCTCCCCATCGGCAATCCCGGGCGCTCTCGCTGCTCGCTCTTCACTGCGCGTGTTTCCTCTTCGCGGCATGCGACGAGCCCAAGCCACCGGATCCCCCCCTCCCAACTCCGTCACCCCTCCCAGCTACAACCTCCGAAGCGCAGCTTCTCGAGTGGCTCGCCCAAACGTCGCCCTCTTCGGTGATATCCGAGCAGACACGCTCCGAACTCGCGCGTCACGCCGCATCATCCCGACGGTGGCCACACAAGCCCTGGGCGCGACAGCGGCTCGCTCTCTTCGGACATCGCCTCGCCTATCTCGACGCCGGTGGCATGAAAGTCCGCGCCCTGGCGCCGCCGCGCACACCGGGGCTGTCTGCCGCCGAATCAATCTTGGTTCCCCTCGATGAGTTCTCGCGAGTTGTCGCGTTGTTCGACGGCGGCGCCCTACTCTTTGACTCACGACACACCTTCTATCTTCCGATCGACAAGCCCTCTCTTCAACGGCTCCCACATCTGCCGCTCTTGGGAGACGTCCAAATACTCGCCGATCCACGCCACCCGAGCGCGTTCTCGCTGCTTCACCCGACCCTCGGCACGGTAGGGGCCTACCGCGTCGACCAAGCCTCGAAGAGTGGGATCTTGCTGCCGCTTTCCGAAGCCCACCTCGGAGCGAAGAACACAGCCGCGTGCAGCACACTCCGGGATGGTTCACTCATGTGTGTCGGACCGTCTGGCGTGTTCGCGGGATACCCGGGCCTCCCGATGCGACCACGCGGACAGCTCCCCGCTTCCCACAATGTCTTTCGAGTCTGCGCGGGGACCACGCAGACGGAGTACCTCGTGATCGACCGAGCGGGCCGGATCCGCACCTTCTCCCTCGAAGATCCGGCCCGCGTGCTCGCCGAGCGTGCGCTCGGCGTCTCGCCCCTCGAACTCGTCGAAGCAGGGGGTCGGCTCGCTTACCTCAATGTGCCAGGCACCGAGTCATCACCTACCACGCTTCGGTTGACCGTGACTGAGTCGAAAGGGAAGGAACTCTTCGTCACCGAACTCTCGCTCGGCTCGCCAACGCCCTTCGGTGATCTCGACGTGGACCTCGCACTGCACGCGCACCGACCGTGGGTTGGTGTGCGCACCCAAAGCACGGTCACCGTGTTCGACCACGCGCTCGCAAAGCTGCTGTTCACGGCCCAAATCACGCCCAGCGGGTAGTTTACGGAACCAGACCGGGGTGGGCCAAGTTTTCTCTTGGCTCAGCGCATCGCTTGCAACACCGATAGATTCCCGGGCAAGGTCCGGGCTCACGTCACGGTGGCCACGATGCGCAAACCCGCCCCCTCTCCCTCACCCTGCGATCTCGACACCATCGTGCAGCTCTGCCACGACCTGTCTCGGCAACGCAAAGAACCTCCCACCACCTTACACCTCTTGGCGGTGTTGACCAGCAGGCTTCCCGAACTCAGGTGTCCTCTTCAAGATCGCGGACTCAATAGGGAGCGCATCCTCCAGTTCTGCCGCACACTCCGAGATGCCCAGGAGGGCGGCTTTGCCCGCGCCATCGACCGCGCTACCGAGCTCGCCCGCACTCTCGGCCTCACTCCCACTGCCGCGCATCTGCTCAAGGCCCTGCTGTCAGACAGTGGTTCGGCGGCGCGCCGTCTCCTCGAGCAACGCGGAGTCGACATCGCTCAGCTTCGTGGAGCCGCCTGGAACTCCGGGATGGTCACCCGCCCACACGCGGCTCTTCGTTCCGAACGTGGGCTGGCCCCGCAGTTGGAGAGGCCGAGCCTGCCTCCTTCTGACACCCGCGCTCCGGTAGCACGAGCCCCGTCCGGTGTGACCATCCCGCTGTTCCCGAAGGGATGGACGGCCAAAGGTGAGCCGGAGCCAGGCCGGCGCTCGAGCCTCGCACCCACTCCGTCGCCGGCCCACGCTGCCACACCGCTGCCGGTCATTCCTTCACTCCCCACCTCCGCGCCGGCTCTGCTCGAACGAAGGCGTGAGGCCCTCGGAGCACCGTCACCCAAGCGACTGCAGAAGCAGCCCTCCTCGCCCTTCGATCTGTGCCCGAAGCGGTTCCCGAACCTCTGCCAGTTCGGCCGCAACCTGACCGCCTTGGCACGTGAGGGGCAGCTCGATCCCGTCATTGGTCGCACCCTCGAGATAGAACGGCTCCTCGACGTGCTCGCGAAGCGCGAGGGCAATAGTCCAATCCTGATCGGGGGTGCCGGGGTGGGCAAGACCACCGTGGTCCGCGGCCTAGCAGAACACTTGGTCCAAGCGGGTGCGAGCGGTGGGCTCGACCAACGCGTGCTGATCGAACTCTCGGTGCCCGAACTCCTGGCGGGCACACCGGTCCGCGGCGCCCTCGCCGAGCGACTCGGCACGCTCGAGAAGGAGCTCGCGCAGACCCATGGCCGGGTGATCCTGTTCATCGACGAGATCCACCTACTGTTCTCGGGAGAGACCAGCGACGAAGCGGCGAGCGGCTTTCGGCGAGCGCTCGGCCGTGGCGAACTGTCCTGTATCGGCGCAACCAGCGGCGTCGAATACCGCCGCGTCATCGAGGCCGATCCGATGTTGTCGCGTCGCTTCGTTCCCCTGGAGGTCGATGAGCCATCCCACACAGACGCCCGCGCCATCTTGAGAGGCTTGGCCCCGCGCCTCGAGAGCTTTCACCACGTCTCCTACGAGCCTTCGGCCCTCGATCAGGCCGTGGCACTCAGTCATCGCTACCTCCCCGGCCGTCTCCTTCCCGACAAGGCCATAGCGGTCATGGATCTCGCGGGAGCGCGCAGCCAGCGCCGCGGCCTTTCACGCGTCGCAGAACCGGCGATCGCCGAGGCGGTCGCGGAAATGGCTGACGTCCCGGTCGAGCGTGTGCAGCAGACCGACGCTGAACGATTCCTCACACTCGAATCCGCGGTCGCCGAGCGCGTGATCGGACACCAAGAGCCGATCTCGCGGATCGCGCGCATCCTGCGACGCAACGCGGCGGGCCTGGTCGGGCGGCGCCCCCTCGGAACCTTCCTTCTTTTGGGACCGACTGGGGTCGGCAAGACTGAAACCGTCAAGGCCTTCGCCGAAGCGCTGTTTCACTCCGAGCACGCCATGGTGCGCCTGGACATGGCCGAGTACGCCGAGCCACACGCCCTGGCCCGCCTGATCGGTGCCCCCCCCGGCTACGTGGGGCATGACGCCGGCGGACAGCTCACGGAGGCCGTGCGGCGGCGTCCCTACCAGATCGTGCTGCTGGATGAGATCGAGAAGGCCCACCCCGAAGTCCTGCAGGCGTTTTTGGCACTGTTCGACGAAGGTCGCATGACCGACGGTCGCGGTCGGACCGTTGATTTCACCAACACCATCCTGATGCTCACTTCGAACCTCGGCTCCGAGCACACCCGCGAGCGAAAACGCCGCGTGGGTTTTGGAGTCACAGAAACGGAGCCGCCCCAAGCGCTAGCCGACGCGGTGATCGCGAGCGCCCGCGCCCATCTGGCTCCGGAGCTCTACAATCGCTTGGATGAGGTGCTGGTCTTCGCACCCCTCGAACGGGCGGAGGTGCGACGCATCGCAGCTCTTCTCTTGGGGCGCATCGATGCCACTCTCGGTCCACGCGGGCTTGGTCTTTCGCTCAGCCCCGCAGCCATCGACTGGTTGCTCGATCACGGAGGCTACGACGTGACCCTCGGAGCACGCCCTCTGCGGCGCGCCATCGCACGGCTGATCGAAGCACCACTCGCGGATGCAATCCTGAAGGGGGAGCTCCCAAGCGATCATCGACTCTGGGTAGACATCTCCAACGACGCGTTGTCGTTCGCGATTCGTCCAGCCTAGCTCGCTTGCGGACCATTCTTCGACCGACAACCGGCGGTGGGGCTCCGGATGCCCCACGGGGGATTCTTTGATATTGGACCTATCGAGGGCGCAAGGCATCAACTCGCCCAGTTGTTAGATAATTGTAGCACTTTTCCGGCACTTATCCACTCTCCACTATAACAGACTGCTCGTCGTTATCGTTGACACCTCCCGTGCAGAGCGCTAGGGTCGCTCCGTGACGGTAGGTTCACGACCACATGCAGTCAGGCTCAGAGGGCTCAGCATCGCCACCGTGCTACTGGCCCTGCAGGCCTGCGCCACCGATACTGCACACAGAAATACGCCGGGCAGCTCACCCGAGCTTCTGAACGCAAGTTACGACCCGACCCGTGAACTCTACGCGGACATCAACAGCTCCTTTGGGAAGATGTGGTGGAAGGAACAGGGACAGCGGATCATCATCAAGCAATCCCATGGAGGCTCGAGCAAGCAAGCCCGCGCCGTGATCGAGGGATTACACGCGGATGTGGTGACCCTCGCTCTCGGATACGACCTCGACGCCATCGCTGCACAGTCCAAGCTGCTCTCATTGGACTGGCGAGCGGAACTCCCTCATCGCAGCGTTCCCTTCTGGTCCACGGTGGTGTTCTTGGTGAGGAAGGGCAATCCGAAGCAGCTTCGTGACTGGGATGACCTGACGCGACCCGACGTCGAGGTCGTGACCCCGAACCCCAAGACCTCGGGCGGTGGCCGGCTCAACTACCTGGCAGCCTATGGTGTCGCGCTGGCCAGAAACGACGGTGACCACACGCGTGCCGAGGCGTTCGTGCGAAAGCTCTATTCCCAGGTCAGGGTGCTCGACTCCGGGGCGCGCGGTGCCACGACCACCTTCGTGGAACGCGGCCTCGGCGACCTGTTGCTCACCTGGGAAAACGAGGCACTCTTGGCCGCGCGGCGGCTTCGGGCAACCCAGGTAGAGGTGGTCGTTCCCCAGCTGAGCATCATGGCTGAGCCCCCGGTGGCGGTCGTGCGCGGGGTCACCGAGCGGCGCGGCAGCAGCGCTCTTGCTCGTGCCTATCTCGAGTTCTTGTACACCAAGCAGGGTCAGCAGATCGGGTTGCGTCACTACTTCCGACCACAAGACACCGCCTTGCTCGGGGACCAGACCGAACTCTTCCCACGGCTCGAAGTCTTCACGGTCGACGAGCGATTCAGCGGATGGGCTTCCGCCCACCAGCAGCACTTCAGTGAAGGTGGCAGCTTCGATCGCATCTCAGCATCGCTTGGTCGCGGAGTGCGGCCGTGAGTCACAATCCTGGTGTCCTACCGGGTTTTGGACTCACCCTTGGGTTCTCGATGGCCTACCTTGGCCTGATCGTACTTCTGCCGATGGCGGCCCTGCTCCTCGAGGTGACCGGGCTCGGCCTGGCCGAAGCCCTTCGGATCGTGGCAGCACCGCAGGCACTGGCCGCCTACCGCCTGAGCTTCTCTCTCTCGCTCGCCGCTGCGGCCACCAACGTGGTCTTCGGCACGTTGCTGGCTTGGGTGCTGGTGCGCTACCGATTTCCGGGTCGTGCGCTGGCAGACGCAGCCGTTGATCTCCCCTTCGCGCTCCCCACGGCAGTCGCGGGCGTCGCCCTCACCGCGCTCTACGCCAAGGGCGGCTGGTTGGGGGCCCCACTCGCCGCGCTTGGTGTCGAGGTTGCCTTCACCCCACTCGGGATCTTCCTTGCGCTCACCTTCGTGGGGATCCCCTTCGTGACGAGGTCGGTACAACCCGTGCTCGAAAGCCTCGATCCCACCGAGGAGGAAGCCGCCGCCCTCTTGGGGGCGGGTCGGGTCCGGGTGTTGCTGCGCGTCATCCTCCCCGCCCTTCTGCCCGCCATGCTGACAGGGTTCGCCCTCGCCTTCGCCCGAGGCATCGGCGAGTATGGCTCCGTGGTCTTCATCTCGGGCAATATCCCGTTTTCTACCGAGATCGCCCCACTTCTTATCGTCACCAAGCTCGAGCAGTATCAAGTTCCGGCAGCCACGGCGATCGCCCTCGTGCTGCTGCTGGTCTCATTCTCGACCCTGCTCGTCGTGAATCTACTGCAGCGCAGGGCGGAGCACGGAGCATCATGAGCGCCACGCTGGGTATCTCCAATCGTTTTCGAAGCTGCGGTCCGTCACGGCTGATCCAGATCACGCTCATCGGTGTCTCGCTGGCGTTCTTGGGCGTGTTTTTGCTGATGCCGGTGGCCATAGTCCTTCAGATGGCCTTCTCGAACGGTGTCGGCCGGTTCGTCGCGGCGGTGCTCGAGCCGATGACTCTCTCTGCCGTTCGCCTCTCGCTCTTGACGGCCGCGATCACCGTCCCGCTCAACACCCTCTTCGGGATCAGTGCGGCCTGGCTGATCGCCAACTACAGCTTCCCCGGCAAGGGCCTCTTGGTCACTCTCATCGATCTGCCGTTCAGCGTGTCTCCGGTCGTGGCGGGGCTGATCTTCGTTCTCTTGTTCGGCAAGAACGGCTGGCTCGGACCGCTGCTCGACTCCCTGGACATCCGAGTCATCTACGCCGTACCGGGGATCGTTCTCGGAACCGTGTTCGTAACCTTCCCAATCGTGGCTCGCGAAGTCCTCGCCGTCCTCCAAGCCCAAGGCAATCAAGAGGAGCAGGCCGCGCTGACCTTGGGCGCGAACGGGTGGCAGATCTTCCGGCAGGTAACGCTGCCTAAGGCCCAATGGGGCATTTTGCACGGAGCTGTCCTGTGCAACGCCCGTGCCATGGGTGAGTTTGGGGCCGTGAGCGTCATATCTGGGCACATTCGCGGGGAAACCAACACCATACCGCTTCACATCGAGATCCTCTACGGAGAATACGACACTCAAGGGGCGTTCTCGGTGGCCTCGCTCCTGCTACTGGTCGCCATCCTCACTTTGGTCTTGAAGCGGTGGGGAAAGTGGCGAGAGCTGGGAAAGCTCCGCACTGCCACACCTCCTTGCCCACCTGACACCAAAGGCCCGTTCCCTCAGAGGTGCTCCCGATGAGCGTCTGCGTCTCAAATCTCACGTGCCACTACGGTTTGCGCCGTGAGGTGGTGGGTGTCGACCGTGTTTCGTTCTCGGCCCCATCCCATCGCATCACGTCCTTGCTCGGCCCTTCGGGCTCGGGAAAATCGACCCTACTGCGCCTGATCGCCGGACTCGAGCAGGCCGACTCAGGACGGATCGTCATCGACGACGTGGACATCACCTCCGTCCCAGTACCAGAGCGTCGCATTGGGTTCGTCTTCCAGAATTACGCCCTGTTTGGCCACATGTCTGTGTTCGACAACGTAGCCTTCGGCCTGCGGACACGCGGGGACCGACACGCCAAGGTGCGAGACCGGGTGGAGCATCTTCTGGAGTTGGTTCAGTTGAGCGACTATGCTGCGCGACTTCCGCGACAACTCTCTGGTGGCCAGAGGCAACGGGTGGCGCTGGCGCGCGCACTCGCCCCCGAGCCGCGCGTGCTCTTGCTCGACGAGCCGTTCGGCGCACTCGACACGCAGGTCCGTCTCGAGCTGCGAGATTGGCTGCACCGGCTCCACGATCAGACTCACGTCACCACCCTGCTCGTGACCCACGACCAAGAGGAGGCGCTCGAGCTCTCGGAGCACGTGGTGTTGCTCAGGAACGGCGCGGTCGTCCAATCGGGGCGACCCGACGAACTCTATCGCAACCCGACGAACGGCTTCGTGGCCGCGTTCCTCGGTGGCGCCAAGGTCTTTCGAGGAAGCGTGCACAACGGCCGAGCCAGCTTCGCGCACCAGAGCCTGAACGCGGAGGTGGACGAGGTCGACGGGGCCACCGTGGAGGCGTTCGTGCGGCCCCATGACGTGCATCTCGAGAGGGCTCGGCCCGGGCAGGAGTTGGCAACGACCGCGGTGATCACGCGGATCACACCGGTGGGCAGCATGGTGAAGCTCTCGCTTCTTCTTTCTGACGGCGACACGCTCGTGATTCAACTCCGTGATCACGAAGTGAAGGCCCATGGTTTCGTCAGCGGCGATCGGGTAACGTTGAATCTGAGGGATGTGATCGTGACGCCTCCCATCGACTACGTGATCTGACCAGCTCGACCGCATGCGGGCCACGGCCCACGAACCTCGCCCCGAGCCGCCGATGGCGGGTGGCCCGAACCGGACGACTGAGGTAGAGTGCCGACCCGTGTCGTCGCCCTCTCCCCTCAAAACCCTTGATTTTCGAGCAATCCGTGCCCTCTTCGAGCTCCCACTCTTCCCGCTGATCGACCGCGCGCGGAGTGTCCACCTCGCCCATCACCCCAAAAATACGCTCCAGCTCTGCACGCTGCTCAGCATCAAGACGGGGGGCTGCTCCGAGGACTGTGGCTATTGCGCACAGTCTTCCCGCCACCAGAAGAGCCCCGTCGAGCCCCAACGCATGCTGGACGTAGAGGGCGTGCTGGCAGCCGCACGGCGCGCCAAAAACAATGGGGCCACCCGCTTCTGCATGGGGGCCGCCTGGCGCGGCGTAAAGGATGGGCCCGCCTTCGAGCGCGTGCTCGAGATGGTCCGAGGGGTCAAGGCCGAAGGACTCGAGGCCTGCGTCACGCTCGGCATGCTCACCGCCGAGCAGGCGGAGCAGCTCAAACAGGCAGGGCTCGACTCCTACAACCACAACCTCGACACGTCGCGGGAGTTCTACCCGAACGTGGTGACCACCCGTACCTACGATCAGCGGCTGGAAACCCTCCGCGCGGTACGCAGCGCGGGGATCGACGTCTGCTGCGGCGGCATCATCGGAATGGGTGAGTCGCTGGACGACCGGTGCCGTTTCCTCCTCGAGCTCGCACACCTCGATCCCCCACCCGAGAGCATTCCCATCAACAGCCTGGTCGCCATCGCGGGCACCCCCCTCGAGAACCAGCCCAGGCTCGATCCGCTGGAGGTCGTGCGCATGATCGCGGTGACCCGCATCTGCTGTCCGTCATCCTTGGTCCGCTTGGCAGCTGGACGCAAGCAGCTGGGCCGTGAGGGCCAAATCATGTGCCTGTACGCTGGCGCAAACAGCATCTTCTACGGAGACCAGCTGCTCACCACACCCAACCCGGAGCCAGGCAGCGACCAAGAACTCTTGGCGGTGACCGGCCTGGTCCCCCTCGCACCCCGCTGAGAGAAACCACAGCGCGTCCGCCTTCGGTCAGCGAGCACCGTAGGTCATGACCAGATAGGCGAGCACCGGCGTCCTGCCGGGATTTCTGTAGACGTGGGGTTGATCGGCAACGAAGAAAGCCGAGTCCCCAACCTCCAAGGTCACGGTGTGCCCGCCGAGAGACACCTCGAGGACTCCGGTCACCACCACGATATTCTCGGTGGTAGCCGTGGCGTGGGCGTCCGCCTCTTCGGTGCCGAGGGCCGCCAGCCGAAGCTCGTAAAACTCCACGTTTCTTGGCCGATCGAGGGGAAAGAGCGCCCGGGTGCTGAACTTTCCGTCGGCTGAGGTGAGAATGTGGGAACGCGCGGCGCGTTGAACGATGGGTTGCGCGGGGCTCTCCCCGCCGAGCAGCGCCGAGAACGGAACCCCGAGAGCAGTCGCGATCTTCCAGAGTACGGTCACGGTCGGCGCGCTGCGCCCGAGCTCGATCTGGCTCAGCATGGCCCGGCTCACCTGCGACTTGGTGGCGAGCTGGTCCATGGATAAACCGTTTTCCGTGCGCAGTTTGCGGAGGGTGGCTCCGAGGGCGGGGAGATGAGCCTCGGTGCCCGAGCTCGGCGCACCGGGCAGAGCTTTGGTTTTCGAGGGGATGCGCCGCGAGGAGGAGGCGGACGGCGTTGGGTGACGAGCCACCCCTCCATCATCATGGTCCGTGGCTCGGGGTCAAGCACCGTCTTCGCGGTCATCGCATGGGGCCGATGCCGCTCGGCCACCACTCGGCTCCTCGATCCACCCCCGTCCCAGCACACGTTCGCCGTCGTAGAAGACCGCAGCCTGCCCAGGCGCCACCGCCCGCACCGGGATCGAGAAGTTTACCTCGACCACCCCCGACGCCTTCTGAACCAGCGCGGCCGGCGCCGGCGTCTGGTGAGCACGCACCTGCACGAGACAGGGGCGCGGGTGCTCATCGAGGGGCTCGGCGAGCCAATGCACCTCGCTCGCCACGAGGCGAGTCGAGAGTAGCGACGTCGGATCGTGACTCACGTGCACGGTGTCGTCGAGCACCGAGAGCCGTGTCACGAAGCGTGGACCACGGGTGGACGGCGGGAGCCCCTTTCTTTGACCGATGGTGTAGAGGTGCAGCCCCTGGTGCTCACCAAGGACCTGTCCGTGTTCGTCCACGAAAGCTCCGATCCGGCGCGAGCCCGAGAAGCGCGAGCGAAGCGTCTCCGCGAACGACTCTCCCTGGCCCACCAGACAGGCGTCCTGACTCTCCCGGGTCTCGGCGGTGTGAAGGCCGAGGGCGGCAGCATGCTCGCGCACCTGTGGTTTTGTGAGCTCCCCGAGCGGAAACCGGACGAACCTCAGCTGCTCACAGGTGAGCCCCGCCAAGAAATAGGACTGATCCTTCCGCTGATCCTGTCCCCGAAGCAGCCTCGGAACCCCCAGAGGATCGGTGAACAATCGAGCGTAATGGCCAGTCGCCAAACAGCTCGCACCGAGCGCCTTCGACCACTCGAGCAGAAGGCCAAACTTGATTTTCTCGTTACAGAGCAGGCACGGACTCGGAGTGCGCCCGTGTTCATAGTCGCGCCACGCAGGCCGAAGGACCTGCTCTGCAAAATGGCGGGTGGCGTCGAGAACGTAGTGGCGAAGGTTGAGCTGCGCGGACACCTCTCGCGCCCGCGCCACACCATCACTGCCGCAGCCGATACGGCTCTCACTCGAATCATCGCCATCCTGGAGTCGCAAGGTGACCCCAACCACCGTCGCTCCGCTGCCGATCAGATGAGCTGCGGCCACACTGCTGTCCACGCCTCCACTCATGGCCACCACCACGAGTTCAGGCGTGGTCAAAGCTGCCCCCACGGTTCCGGAATCAGCGTCGCCACCCCGAAAACCACTCGGCCCAGCTCCATCTGGTTGGTGTCCCGCCCGAACGAGAAGCGCAGGCTCAGCCTGGCCTTGCCCTCGTCCCTACCCATGGCCAAAAGAGCCTGGGACGGCTCGTCGTTCGTGGTGCTGCCGGCAGCCCCCTTCAAGGCGACGATCCCGAGCAGATCGAGCCATGGCAACAGAAGCCAGCTCTCGAGCTGAGCAAACGTGACGTTCGAAGTGTTGCAGAGATGAAGACTCGAAGCATGGCCATGCTCCCGAGTCAGCCAGGGGTGCATGGCAACGAGGACCTCCGGCGCGAGCAAAATGGCGGCATTGGGGTCGAGGTAGAAGGTGTTCATGACGGGACCGGCTCGAGTCGACCGGCTCTCGGCCGTCGCCAGGCTTTGACCATAGCGATCCGTTGAGCCGAGTCAATGCCATGCGAAGCGCAGCGCCACACTTCGCGTTCCCAGCGTGAGGGCTCGCGCCTCCGCAGCAAACACCCGGCATCACTCACGACAGAAGCGCACCGAGGGCTCTCGGTAGGTTGAACCCACGCACCAAGCTCACGAACAGAACGACTGCACCCACGAACACCGCGTCGCGGGGCGCGAAGCGCCGCGTCGAGCCCGGGCCGAGCGCACCCTCGAAGCCGCGCGCCAGCATCGCAGTGTGGATCCGCTCGGCACGCGCCACTGAGCGCACGAGGAGGCTGCCCAGCATCGACCCCGCGATGCTCAAGCTCGGACGCGAGAGAGAGGGAGCGCGGGCCTGATGGGCGCGCAGCATCCGTTCTGCCTCGTTACCGAGGACGAAGATGTAGCGGTAGAGTAAGAGCAGCTGCGTCGCAAGGATCCTCGGAAGCCCCAGCCGACCGAGAGCGTTGGCCAGCGCATCGATCCCGGTGGTGGCCACGATCAGCAATACCGCCGAGACTCCGAGCACGAAGCGCATCACCACACTAAAAAACGAGATCCATCCGGCGGAGAGGGTCAATGGCCCCAGCACCACCTCCGGCGTCCTCTGAAACACCGGATTCCAGATGGCCACGAACAGGGCGAAGGGAGCGGTGAAGAGAAGCCGGGTGCCGAGCAATCCGAGTGGCACGTCTCCGAACACCACCCCGAGCACGACCAGAAGGGCGAGTGGCAACGGCGCGACGAGCTCGGTCGGAGCGTACGACATCAGCACGATCAAAAAAGCGATCAGAGCGATCACTTTGGCGCGCGCCTCCACGCGTCCAAGCGGAGAGTCATGGCGAGCAAGCTCGTCGAGACGAGTGACCTGGGAGAGGGCGCGATCAAAGGCTCGGCTCACCCCCCGAGCGTGGCACAGGGCCACCACGGCGGGCTCCTGTCTGAGCTAGTCCGAAGGGCCTGGGACACCAAACAGAACAGCCGGCCCATCCTCCTCGGTGCTTGGGCTAAGTGCCGATCCTTGATGGCGCTGGTCCTGCGATTGGCCTCATTCGGTGACAGACTCGAAATCGCAACTCCCCAGAGGAGTCATTGCGGATGAAGTCCGAGCGCACTAAAAAAGGGCACTTCTATGAATGCCTCGGCCCTCCTGCGTTGCCAGAGCCTGCTCTCCACCATCGTTTTCCTGGTTGCGGGCTGTGGGGGTAGCGGCGACGGTGCCACGAAGCCCACGGGATCCAGCGCCGGTTCCTCCGGGGAAGCGGGCGTTGCCCGGGCAGGCTCCTCCCAGGGGACGGAGGCCGGACAGGCTGGCACCACAACGGTGGAAGAGGGCGGCGCGGATGGTCAGGGAGGCCTTGAAACGGGCGGCGAGATCGGCCTCGGTGGCGAGACGGGTCTCGGTGGCGAGATCGGCCTCGGTGGCGAGACGGGCCTCGGCGGCGAAACGGGCCTCGGTGGCGAGACGGGCCTCGGTGGCGAGCTCAACCGTGGGGGAGAAGCAGGCACGAGCGCACAAGCAGGGGCGGCCGGTGCCGACTTCGGCGGGGGTGGGACGAGTGGTGCAACGGGACAGGCCGTAGGTGGCGAACTCGGAAGTGGCGGTACGGCGGGTAGCACCGCGAGCGCCGAGGGTGGCTCCGGTGGACGTCCCGCGTGCGAACCGAGCGTCGTGCCCCGCGTCGCGTGGACCTACGCGGTGGGTGCCTTCCCGGGCACACCGACCGTGGGCTCGAACGGCACGCTGTACCTGTCGCCAAGCGGTGAAAACACCCTGCTTGCGCTGTCCCCAGGGAGCGACGTCCCGCTTTGGACGTACACCGCGACCAGCCCAGTGCTGAAGGTCTCTGAGGGGACGGATGGGACAATTTTCCTCCCGACCGACGGCAGCGGTCTGATTGCGCTCGATCCCGTGACGGGCGAGGAGCTCTGGACCAATACCGATTTCGGTGAGGTCACGACGCCGGCGGTCAGTGCCATGAGCGGCCTTTTGTACCTGGTCGCCGGGAACAACTTGGTGGGAGTGCAGGCGAGCGATGGCACGACATTATACGCTGTGACCCTCGACATCATGGGCGGGAGCGCCCCGGTGCTGAACCTCGCGGAGACACAGCTCACCCTGGCGGTGTTCTCGGCCAGTATGGTCGAGCAGGTGAGGGCCTACGAGCCCACCCACGCCGGGTTGCTCTGGTCCCACGACTTCGATGATGGGACATCGGTGGGGAGACCCCCTGCCATCGATCCAGGTGGCAACGCTTACTACACGTCGAGTGCGGGACTGGTAGCCGCGCTCGACTTCGAAAGCGGTGAGGAGCTCTGGTCGTACGACACGGGAACCTTCGGCATGACGGGGATGTCCCCTGCGCTGGGTCAGGATTCGGTGGTGTTCGTGGCTCGCGAGGGGACGCTCCGTTGTCTCGATCAGAGAACTGGCAGCCTACTTTGGGATGGCTTCTACGGCGAGTCCACTCCTGCCGTGGGAACCGACGGCTTCGTGTACTCTCCGAACGACCAGAGCCTTCACGCGGTCGATGCAGAAACCGGCTCCCTCGCTTGGTCCGTCACGACCGACGGATATGTGGGCTCCCCGGCACTCGGCCTCCATGAGATGGTCTTTCTGCCCTCTGGGGACGGCCATTTGTACGGGCTCTCGATCGCCGACAACGCCCGCGACAATCTGACCTGTGTGCCCTGCAGCCTCGGGTGCGCCTCGACCAGCACACTTGGGGAATGCCTCGGCGATGGCTCAGGGTATCTCGCGATCGGCAACTGCGGAGATGACCAACAGTGTGTCGATGGTGCCTGCGAGGACTGCGTCGAGAACGACCATCTGGGTTGTGGGGGCCAGGGTGTTTACTGGTTCGACAGCTGCGGGCGCCAGGGGAGCCTGGTCGAGGTTTGCGATGCGACCGAGGAGTGCAATAGCGGAGTCTGTGGCCCGCCGAGCACGACCTGCGAGTGCCGTTGCACCTGCACCTCGTGCAGCATGGACGTTACCCGTACTTGCGTTGGAGACAGCCTGGGCTGCGAATCCTGTCAGTCAGTTTGCAGCTCCTCCTGTTCGAGCGGCTCCTGTGGCAGCCTGCTGTCGGCGAGTGGCTCCTGCGAGTAGCCGCTCGGCCCATCGGCCACCTAAGGAAGGCAGCCAGCTGTCACCTCGGGTAGCACGACAATATAAGTTCGTGCTACCTGCCGTAGGCCAGCTGGAGATCCTCCCGTTGCGCTCAGCCCGTTCCAGGTCTTCACCCCATGCACATGTCCGATGCTCTGGTCTCGCCGGCGGTCGGCGCTGTCGGTTGGGCAGCAGCTCTCGCCCTCGCCGGACACTCCGCACGCCACCTCGCGACCTCGCCCCAAACTACGCGCCCAGCCTTGATGGGTGTGCTCGGCGCGTTCGTGTTCGCGGGGCAGATGATCAACTTCGCGATCCCGGGGACCGGCTCCTCGGGACACATCGGTGGCGGTCTTCTGCTCGCGGTCCTGCTGGGTCCTCATGCGGGCTTCCTCGTGATGATGTCGATCCTCACCGTGCAGGCTCTAATCTTCGCCGATGGGGGACTGCTCGCGCTCGGCTGCAACGCGGTGAACTTGGGCTTCTTCGCTTGCTTCGTCGCCTATCCGTGGCTGATGCGGCCCTGGGTCAAGGGTTCTTCGTCCCGCCTGCGGCTCACCGTGGTGACGACCTTGGCCGTGACCGTGGGGCTTCAGATTGGAGCGTTGTTCGTGGTGCTGGAGACAGTGCTCTCCGGGATCTCGGAGCTGCCCTTCGCCACGTTCCTCACTTTCATGTCGCCCATCCACCTCGCGATCGGGTTGGTGGAGGGACTGATCACCGCCGGGATCCTCGGGTATCTCCTCCGGGTGAGACCGGAACTGGTGGAGGAGCCCTTGACGGAGCGCGGGGCCTCGCGCGGCCTCTTGCTCTCCTTCTCGCTCGCGACGGTGCTGGTCGGGGGAGCACTGAGCTGGTTTGCGTCGTCTCATCCGGACGGTCTCGAGTGGTCCCTCGAAGCCACCACCCGAGGCGCCGAAGCCTCTGCCGGTGCTTCGGGACTCAGCCGTTGGCTCGCAAATCTTCAAGCCAACACCTCGCTCCTACCTGACTACTCGGTACCATCGGCGGCGTCGCCTGAGCTCGGCACCTCGGTGAGTGGTCTGGTCGGTGGAGCCGTCACGTTGCTGGCCATCGTGGGGCTCGGCCTCGGGCTCCAGAAGCTCCGAAAACGTGCGCGCTGACCTTGGGCACGCCTCCCTGCTTGGATGAACCAGACAGGTTGTGCCAGCATGGTAGGTTGGTAGGCTCTTTCCGGAGAGTGTCATGGTCAACCTCCTGTGCCTTGCTGCCATTGGCTCCTTGCTCCTCTCGCTCGGCTGCTCCCAGAAGGGGTCAACCGCTGGCGACGCGACCGGCGGGCTTGGCTCTACGGCAAGCGCCGGCAACACGGGGAGCGCCGGCGACGATGGGACAATCGGAGGCTCGACGACGGGAGGTTCGGAGGGGAGCACGTTTCGTCATCCGGGACTCCTTCTCACCCTGGAAGACCTGGAGCGGATGCGCTCGCAGGTAGCTTTGGGCGCCGAGCCTTATCTCTCCGGCTGGAATCGGCTGCGCGGGGAGAGTCGCGCGTCAGCCGACTACCAGGCAACACCTTTCGCAATCGTGACCCGTAACTCCGACGGGACGGGCGAGGGCAACACCGAGCTGCGCGACGACGCCGCCCGCGCTCTCTTCACGGCCGTAGCGTGGTTCGTCTCCGGTGACGAAGCCTACGCCCGCACGGCCACGGGGATCCTGAACGCGTGGTCGAGCACCCTCACGGCGATCGAGGGGGACACGGATCGTTTCCTGGCTGCCGGGCTCTACGGCAACCTGCTCGCCAATGCCGGGGAGCTGCTCCGACACACCTACCCTGGCTGGTCGGTGACTGACGCCGAGCGCTTCGAGAGGATGCTGACCGAGATCTTCTATCCCCTGAGTCACGAGTTCCTGGAGACCCATGCTGGCTCCCGAGTCGATCATCACTACGCCAACTGGGACGCAGCGCAGATGGTCAACATAGCCAGCATCGGCGTGTTCTCCGACCAGCGCGCCCTCTACGAGGAAGCCGTCGACTACTTCTACGAAGGTCCGGGGAACGGCAACATCATGAGAGCCGTCTTTGACGGAGAAACAGGACAGCTCCAAGAGAGCGGTCGCGACCAGGCGCATGCTCAACTCGGCATCGGCCTGCTCGCGGCTCTGTGCGAAACCGCGTAGAACCAAGGCGACGATCTCTACGGAGCCGACGGAAACCGCCTGCTCCGAGGCTTCGAATACACGGCAAAGTACCTGCTTTTTTACGATGTGCCCTTCACGACGTACACGGATCAGAGCCGCACACACACCGAGATTTCTGCGCTGAACCGCGAACAGCGCCGCCCCATCTACGAGATGGTCCTCCATCACTACACGAGCCGACGTGGGCTCGCAGCTCCCTTCACCCAAACCCTCGCCGAGGCCCTCCGCCCTGAGGGTTTTCACGGGGATCACCCGGGATTCGGCACCCTGCTGTTCACCCGCCCGGCGGAGCCCTGACCCGCAGAAGGCGGGCGCTTGGACGACGGCATGGTAGCTTGGGCCAACCACACCAAGGAACCGTCACCGAGAGACACACTCGAGTCAACCAGGTTCGTGGGCTGGGTCCGGACGATCTAGCGATTGCTCTCCTGCACAGCCTCCGATACTACCCCTCGGCACATAACATGCCGAAACTCCAGTACGCCTATCTCGTAAGCATCTAGGCGCTTCGGTGCCTGATATCATCCTACTCGACCGACATGGTCGTGGAGGTTGTCCATGAAAACTGTCCGATTCGCTGTCACCGTGTGCTTGATGCCCCTCGCCCTGTCCTGCCAGAACGCTGAATCATCCTCGGATGACACCGAGGCTGAGGGCGGGCAGTCGGCGTCCATCGGAGGCGGCGCACCGGGCGGAACGAACGGCGCGGGTGGCGGTACGGACAACCACAGTGGTGAGGGCGGCGCTCCCGGTGAGGGCGGCGCACCGGGTCAGGGCGGCGCACCGGGTCAGGGCGGCGCACCGGGTCA
>CAYNEY010000008.1:18297-25926 GCA_964396375.1 uncultured Polyangiaceae bacterium
CACCGGGTCAGGGCGGCGCACCGGGTCAGGGCGGCGCACCGGGTCAGGGCGGCGCACCGGGTCAGGGCGGCGCTCCCGGTGAGGGCGGCGCACCGGGTCAGGGCGGCGCACCGGGTCAGGGCGGCGCGGTCGTGGGGGAAGGAGGTACAACGGGTTGTGTCCCCAATCCAAGTTGTGAACCCGCGACGAGCGCAACCGGTGACCCCTATGCGGACTGCGTAGCGCGGGTCAATCAGTTCCGTGCCTGCATGTGCCTGGAACCCCTCGGTCGCAACACCGAGGCGGAGTCGTGTGCGGATCAACAGGCCGAGTACGACGCGGAGCTCGGCTCAGCCCACGCTGGGTTCCGCGACGGGATCTGTGAGCCGCGTGGCTGGGCCCAAAACGAGTGTCCGGGTTGGGGCTCCGAAGACCAAATCGTCGATGGCTGCCTGCAGATGATGTTCGACGAGGGACCTCCTCCCACTGAGGAGTGCACCGGGGAGTGCTACCAGACCCACGGCCACTTCATCAACATGACGGGTGACTACACTGAGGTAGCCTGTGGCTTCTTCACCACGGCTGACGGGGAGGTCTGGAGCGTTCAGAACTTCTTCTGAACTCCTGTGAGCAGACGGGCCACCGCCCTCAATCGAGCTTCTCCCATCGAAAGTCGCCGATCAGGCAGCCAGGTCCGGCTTCGCGGATCTGCGAGGCGAGGTTGTGGATCCCCGTGGTGTTCAGCACCACCTCGAAGCCACTCAAACAGGCCTGCCAGATCGGCCATGTCACGCCGCTCCAGCCGCGGAGTTCAGCGCGCATCGTGCATCCCTCGACCCTGCTCTCGACCGTGCCACCACGCAAGTATGCGGACACAACCTTGTCGAAGTGACGCGCGATGAGCTCAGGTGAGCTAAGCTTGAGGATGAAGCGGTAGAGCCCCGTGAGATCGTTCTCGGCGCTTGCGCGACCGATGCGTTCGGGCACACCCGACTCGCCGGGGGGCAGCTTGCCCAGTCCCTCGTAGACCTCACCGAGCCAGTCGATCGGATACCAACCGCTGCTGACCAACGCCCCCGAGAGAAGAGCTCGACGGAACCGCTCGGTGTAAAGGACGACCAGCGACTCGTGGACCTGCGCGCCCCACAACTCAGCCACGAGCACCTGCGTCGCTCGCAGGTGGTGACCTTTGATCTCGACCTTGTCTCGTCCCACCTCACACCTGTCCTTTCAGGGTACACGTCGGGGTGGGCTACGAGAACGAAATCCGCGACGTGACAGCCTGAGCGGAAGAGGCTCCTCCTCAAAGCCGAGCTGAACAGCCGGTGTGGGGCAAGGTGCGTTTCGGTCTTGGCGACAGGGATCAGGTAATTTTGGCCTGTGGACCACCCCAGCCGACACCAGTCCGCAGAACACCCACGAACCGGCCTGGTCGACCGGCGAAGGAGAGGCTAAAGGGGGACCCTCGACGCTCCCCCGTCCAGAAGGAGATCTGCCCCGATGTCCGGTCGCATCCTGAACGAATCCTTGAAATCGAAGATCATGCCCGCGGAAGCCGCTGCCGCACTCATCCCGAACCGCGCTGTGGTCGGCATGAGCGGTTTTACCGGTGCTGGCTACCCGAAGGCCATCCCGACCGCGCTGGCAAAGCGCGCCCTCGACGAGCGCGTGCATGGGCGTACTTTCCGAGTGAACTGCCTTACGGGAGCATCGACCGGACCGGAGCAGGACACAGCCATGTCGCTCACCGAAGCGACCGCCTTCCGCTTCCCGTACCAGGGAGATGCCACCACCCGCGAGAAGATCAATCAGGGTTTGATCGAGTATCAGGACATGCATCTTTCCCACGTCGGGACCCTGGTACGCTACGGATACTACGGCACCATTGATTTCGCGGTGATCGAGGTCACCAAGGTGCTCGACGACGGCCGGGTGGTGTTTGCCTCCTCCTGCGGCGCCAACAACGTCTACCTCGAGCATGCCGACAAGATCATCCTCGAGGTCAACTCCTGGCAGGATGAGCGTCTGGAGGGCATTCACGACATGTACTCGGTGTCGGGTCGTCACGGCACGCGTCAGCCGATTCCGATCGTCGCCGCCGAGGATCGCGTCGGGAGCCCCTATCAGAAGATCGATCTGTCCAAGGTAGTGGCCGTGGTGGAGACCCACAACGCCGATCGCAACACCCCCTTCAAGGAACCGGAGGAGATGCATCGGCGCATCGCCCAACACATCCTCGATTTCTTGGACGGTGAAGTTCGGACCGGGCGCCTTCCCAATTGCCTCACACCCATCCAGTCGGGCGTTGGCAATATCGCCAACGCGGTGCTGGTGGGCCTCAACGAAGGCCACTTCGAGAACATGACCAGCTACACCGAGGTGATCCAGGACGGGATGCTGGATCTGCTCGATTCCGGCAAGCTTCGCGTGGCCTCGGCCACTGCCTTCTCGGTCTCCCCCGCTGGTCAGGAGCGCTTCAATGCCAACATCCAGCGTTATCGCAAGCAGATCATCCTGCGTCCCCAGGAGATTGCCAACAGCCCAGAGGTGATCCGCCGCCTCGGCTGCATATCCATGAATGGCTTCATCGAGGCGGACATCTACGGCCACATCAACTCGACGCACATCATCGGCAAGGGCATCGAGAACGGCATCGGCGGCTCGGGCGACTTCGCCCGCAACGCAGCCTACACCATCTTCATGTCACCCTCGACCGCCAAGGGCGGCAAGATCTCGGCGATCGTTCCCTTCGCCTCACACATCGATCACACCGAGCACGATGTCTCAGCGGTGGTCACCGAGCACGGGCTGGCCGATCTGCGCGGCAGGAGCCCGAAGCAGAAGGCCAAGGAGATCATCGACAAGTGCGCGGCTCCGGAGTTCCGCCCCATCCTCCACGACTACTGCCGGCGCGCCTTCACCCACCCGAGCGCCGGCCGGCACTCCCCCCACCTCATCGACGAGGCCTTCGCCTTCCACAGCCGGTACCTCAGGACCGGAAGCATGCGGCCCTGAGCCAGCTCCAACAAACTAGGGGTTCTTGGGCGAGCGGAGCTGCCGATCGGGGTCCAATCGCCCATCCCGTGCTAGATCGTAGCCGCGGCGCCGGGCTCGGTGTCTGAGCCGGCCGTCTCATTCAGAGGAGTCCCGTATGTCCGAGAACGTCACCAGCTTCCGAAAGGCCCCTCACACCCAAGACGGCAAACCCGACTACCTGGTCCGGGACCTGTCCTTGGCGGCGTTCGGAAGAAAAGAGATCGACCTGGCTGAGACCGAAATGCCGGGACTGCTCGCCACTCGAGAGGAGTTCGCTTCACAGCGGCCGCTTTCTGGCGCGCGGATCGCCGGCTCGCTGCACATGACCATCCAGACTGCAGTTCTGATCGAGACTCTGACCGCGCTCGGAGCCGACATCCGCTGGTGCTCCTGCAACATCTTCAGCACACAGGATCATGCCGCAGCTGCCATCGCTGATCGTGGCGTGCCGGTCTTCGCGGTGAAAGGCGAGAGCCTCACCGAATACTGGGACTACTCGTGGCGAGTGCTGCAGTGGAGCGACGGCGGGACCCCAAATCTGATCCTCGACGACGGGGGCGATCTCACACTGCTCGTGCACCTTGGCGTGCGCGCCGAGCGCGATCCGTCGTTCCTCGAGCAGGATCCAGGCCACGAGGAGGGTCGCATCCTGTACGCCCTGATCAAGCGCGCGATCGGTGAGCGCCCGGGCTTCTTCACCCTGGCCGCCAAGAACATCGTCGGAGTCTCCGAAGAGACCACCACCGGCGTGCACCGTCTGTACCAAATGGCCGAGAAGAATGAGCTTCTGCTAGCGGCTATCAACGTCAATGATTCCGTCACCAAGTCCAAGTTCGACAACCTCTACGGCTGCAGGCACTCGCTGCCAGACGGCATCATGCGTGCAACCGACGTGATGCTCTCCGGGAAGATCGTGGTCATCGCCGGATATGGTGACGTGGGTAAGGGCTCGGCCCAGGCGATGCGCGGCCAGGGTGCCCGGGTCATCATCACTGAGATCGATCCGATCTGCGCGCTGCAGGCTGCCATGGAGGGCTACGAGGTGACCACCATGGAACGAGCAGTGGAACGTGGTGATGTTTTCGTCACCACCACCGGCAACGCGGATGTGATCACCGAGCACCACATGGACCGGATGAAGCACCGCGCCATCGTCTGCAACATCGGCCATTTCGACTCCGAGATCGAGATCGCGAAGATCCGGAAGCATAAGTGGCAGGAGATCAAGCCGCAGGTGCACGAGGTGACCTGGCCCGACGGGCGCTCGATCATCGTGTTGGCCGAGGGGCGCCTGGTCAACCTGGGCTGCGCCACCGGACACCCCAGCTTCGTGATGAGCAACTCCTTCACCAATCAGACCATCGCTCAGATCGATCTCTGGCTGGCCGCTCAGGGCAAGCCAACCATCTCGGGCCAGGTCAGCTACGAGCGTGGGCAGGTCTACACGCTCCCGAAGATCTTGGATGAGAAGGTGGCACGGCTCCATCTCGCGAAGCTCGGCGTGGAACTCGAAGTGCTCACCGACGCGCAGTCGCAGTACCTTGGGATCCCGAAGATGGGCCCGTACAAGCCTTCTCACTACCGCTACTGAGTCCCGGTCGCCCCGCGGTCAGGCATTTTCACGTTCCGCCTCAGCTCGGCGCCGCGGCGTGCGGGAACCGACCGGTCGAATTGTGACAAATCGGTTACGCACAAGTGACAGCGACACCCTATTCGGTGTCGTTTGTGCGACAAGCAGGTGACAACTGTCCCTGAAGAAACCATGATGCGCCTCGCTGAGCCCCGGTCGCGGCTCGCGAGAGGACTACCTGGCCCGCCATGCGCTTCCAGAGACTCATCGATTGGTTGCTGCCGCGCGAAGACCACTTCTTCTTTTTGCTCGAGAAGCAGGTGGAGGTGGCACAAATGGCGATCCCAATCCTGGGTCGGTTCGTCGAGGAGGGGGCGGACTACGAGGGCATCCGCGAGCAGGTGACCACCATCGAGAAGGAGGGTGATCGGATCGTCGATGAGATGCTGAAGGCCCTGCAGAACACCTTCGTGACCCCCATCGATCGCGAAGATCTCCAAGAGGTCTCGAAGCGCCTCGACGACATCCTCGACTACGTGAACCTGGCCGCTCGCTCGCTGGTGATCTTTGCACTTTCGAGCCCCTCCCCTCCCATGGTCGAGCAGCTCCGGCTCCTTAGGGAGAGTTGTGCGGTTCTGGTCGAAGTGATGCCCTACCTCCGCCAGAAGAACTACGCCGCCATCATCGCTGGGTGTCGCCACGTGCACACCCTGGAGAAGGAGGCGGACTTCGTGTTTCGCCACGAGCTGAGTCGACTCTTTCACGACGAGCAGATCGACGCGAAGGAGATCCTCCGAGCACGAGCCGTTCTAGACCACCTGGAAATCGCGATCGACAGCTGTGATGCCGTAGCCGAGATCCTGATGCACGTCGCGGTGAAGAATGCTTAGTCTGCTGGTGGCGGTCATACTGTTCGCGTTGGTGTTCGACTTCATCAACGGGTTTCATGACGCGGCCAACGCCATCGCCACCTCGGTGGCAACAGGGGTCCTTCCGTTGCGCACCGCGGTGTTGGTCGCGGCCCTGTTCAATTTCATCGGGGCCTTGACGGGAACCGCGGTAGCAAAGACCATCGCCGGTAGCTTCACCGATGCGAGCCAGGTCACCCAGACCATGGTCCTGGCGGTCCTTCTGGGGGCTAGCCTCTGGAACCTCATCACCTGGTGGTACGGCATCCCCTCCAGCTCCTCGCACGCACTGATCGGAGCTTTGGCAGGCGCGGTGGTGGTGCATGCCGGTTGGAGGGCATTTCGGTGGGGCAACCTGGTCGACAAGGTGCTAGCGCCACTCGTTTTGTCGCCGCTGATGGGCTTCGTCGTTGCCCTCTCGCTCATGGTCGGGATTCTGTGGACGGTGCGGAGGATGCGCCACCGACCCGTGGTGCAGAATTCGCGACGCCTTCAGCTCGTGTCAGCCTGCGCAATGGCCTTCTCGCACGGCTCCAATGATGCCCAGAAAGTCATGGGTATCATCACCATGTCCTTGGTCGCCTACCTCAGCTCCGGGGCCACGCCACAGCTCCCCGCACACATCGCGCCGATTCGACACGGTACCGTCTACGACGTCCCAACCTGGGTGATGTTGGCCTGCGCCACCGCGATAGCGTTCGGCACGGCTGCCGGAGGCAAGCGCATCATCAAGACCATGGGCTCGAAGATCATCCGGATCTCCCCGCTCCAGGGTTTCGCGGCCGAGACGGCTGGAACGGTCACCATCCTCACCGCGTCAGCACTCGGAGTGCCCGTGTCGACCACCCACTGCATCAATGCCTGCATCATGGGAGTGGGCACCAGCCAGCGCATCAACTCGGTGCGCTGGGGTGTGGCGCGCCGGATCGTCATCGCCTGGGTCGTCACCCTCCCCGCCGCCGCGTTCTTCGCGGCCATCGCCCTCATCCTACTCGAAGCTGCGGGTCTCTCGGGCTGACCGTAGGAGCACCTAGCGCCCGGGCACAGCTCCCGCCCCCAGCGCTCGCTTGTAGCGGGCTCGCCGCGTGGGATCGTTCAGGACCTCGAAGGCTTCGTCGAGCACCTCGAGAAACAGCTCGAGATCCTCCCGCAGGTCGGCGGTAGCCGCGGTCAGAAGGCTCCGCGGATCGAACTTCTGGCGGAGCTCGAGGTACGCGTGGCGGATCTCGTAGCTGGTCGCATCGGCGTTTACGCCGAGAATCGCGAAGTAATCTCCCTCGTCGACCAGCGCTCGACGCCGCAGCACGCTGGCCCGGATCGCACCATCATCCAGCGGATCGCGGGGCACGGGTACGCTGGGTGGTCCCGATTCACTCTGACTCGGGGCCAGGGTCTCGAGCACCCCCAGCTCCACCAAGCCAAGCAGCGCAGCCACGAAATCCGGCGTGGAGATCTCGGTCATGAGCTCCACCAGGGTCTGGCCCGAGAGCCGCTCGACCAGCTGGCTTTCGCTCGGTGAAAGCGCGCACTCCGACAGGAGTCGAGACTCGGGCCCCCTTGCGAGGCGCACCCGCGAACCGCCGAGCGCGGCGCTCGCCGCCTCGGGCGGGATCTGACGGCGGAGCACCTCGAGCAGGATCTCTGCCCCCGCCGCGCCACCGAAAACGGCGGGCTCGGAGAGGAGGCGCGCGGGCAACTCGGTCTCGAGCCCCGCCGAGCCCTGGGAGATCGCGAGCGTGTGGCCTAGCAGCCACTCGGCGTGACCGCGCAGCACCGGCCAGAGTTCATCCTGGCGGAGGTATCCATGCGCGATCAGCGCCGCGCCGGCATGCCTCCCGAATTGCGGCAAGGTGCGAGCCCTCCGCACCATTTCCGTCTGCAAATCCCCGCGCTGGATCAGGTAAGACACCAACGACTCGCTGTCGATCGCCGAGGCAACCATCACGAAGTCGCCGTCACGGAACACCACCCGACGAATGCCGTTCTCGTCCTCGATGGCGAGCGCACCGGTGAAGCGCCTCCTCACACAGCGGGCAAGACTCCGCAGCACGTCGAAAGGGCCGAGCACAGCGGGCACATCGAGCTCGGACAACCCCCGCCGTTCGCGGGGAGCCTCGCGACGCGGCTCCGAGGGTA